>JBAUYZ010000046.1:0-36716 GCA_049585055.1 Candidatus Cybelea sp.
GGATGCGACGGCATGCGTACCGCGACGTGGCTCGATCCCGCGGTCACCAGCTCGGGAACCGCAGCGCTCTTCTCGAGCAATAGGGTGAGCGGACCGGGCCAGAAACGATCGACGAGTTGCTCCGCCGAGCGCGGCATCGCGGCGACGACCGCCGAGAGCATTTCGCGATCGAGCACGTGCACGATCAATGGGTCGAAGCGGGGTCGCCGCTTGATCTCGAAGACCCGCGCGACCGCAGCGCGATTAAAAGCAAGCGCTCCTAAGCCATAAACCGTCTCGGTCGGGAAAGCGACGACGCCGCCGCAACGCAACGCATCGCCCGCTCGCGCGACGTTCTGCGGATCTGCCGGCAAGATCGCCACGAGGAAGGGATGACGCCCGCTCCCGGACGATACCTTTAAATGCGGCTTTTGGCGCGCGTCACGCTCGTATTCGCGGTTATCCTCCCCGGACTGCTCGGCGGTTGCAGCGGTGGCGGCGGCTCGACCCCGTCAACGTCGGGGCCGCTTCCGCCGCCGCCCCCGGCGAAAAAGGGTAAGTACTTCACACACATCGTGATCCTCATTCAAGAAAACCGCACGTTCGATAATCTCTTCGCGACGTTTCCGGGCGCCGACGGCGCGAGACGCGGCAAGACGCATAACGGTGGAACGCTCGCGTTGCGCAAAGCCGACCTCGGCAGCCCGATCTCGCCGAACAACGGCTACAACTATTGGAAACAAGACTGGAATAACGGAAAGATGAACGGTTTCGATACCGTTCCGATCGGCAAGACGCCCGGGACGTACGTCTACGAGTACGTCGATCCGGCGCAAATTCGCTCGTACTGGGAGCTCGCGGCTCAGTACGTTCTTGCCGACCACACGTTTCAAACCCAGGGCAGCGGCAGTTTTACGGCACACCAGGATCTCATTCGCGGCGGCACGCAGATCAACGCAACGCAGAGCCTGGTCGATTTTCCAAGCTCCGCGCCATGGGGATGCGATTCGCCCACGGGAACGAGAACGTCGCTCATCACCGCCGCGAATCAATACCAGTTTCTCCAGGGACCCTATCCGTGCCTGAGCTATAGCACGCTGCGCGATCTGCTCGACGGTGCCGGCATCTCCTGGCGCTACTACACTCCGTCGGTCGGCGGCTTTGCGGGAAACCTTTGGAACGCATTCGATGCGATCGCAGCGGTTCGCAACGGTCCGCAATGGTCGGCGAACGTGGTTTCGCCCGAGACGCAAATCTTTACCGACATCGCGCGCAACACGCTGCCCGCCATGTCGTGGGTGATTCCCGACCTCCGCAACTCCGATCACCCCGGCAAGGGTTTTGACACCGGACCTTCGTGGGTCGCGCAAGTCGTCAATGCGATCGGCAAGAGTCCGGCGTGGAAGACGACGGCGATCGTCGTCGTCTGGGACGACTGGGGCGGATGGTACGATCACGTTGCGCCGCCTGGCGAGCGGAAGTTCGGCGGGTTGGGCTTTCGCGTTCCGCTCATCGCCGTCGCACCGTTTGCAAAGGCGGGTTACATCGCCCACCAGCAGTACGAGTTCGGTAGCATCATACGCTTTGTCGAGGACAACTGGAAGCTGGGACGCCTTGGGACGACCGACACGCAATCGGCCGACTTCGTGAACGACTTCTTCGATTTCACGCAGCAGCCGCGCACCTACGTGCCGATTCAAACGCCCTACTCCAAATCGTACCTCCTCAAGCAGCCGCCGTCGAACGAGCCGGTGGACAACGAATAAAGGTGACCAAGATTACTGACGTATATCAACCATTACGCCGCAGCGCTGCAATCAAATGGAAGACCGGAGCAGACGGCGAATCCTCACAAGAGTTCAATATGCATATTTTAGAGAGATCGTGGGGCGCAATTGCCCCCAAGGCGCGACTGCAGGCGGTGCCGGTCGTCCTATCCGATTTCGAGCGGATAGAAGTGACCGAGCCCGTCGCGCAAGACGAGCTCAAACAGATCCAGGCGCACTTCATGACGATCGCGCAGTCGGCCGCGCACGGGATCGCCGATGCCGGCGGACGCGAACGCCTCGCGACGAACGTGCGCGATCGAATGGCGCGCTACGGCACGTCGTCGGAGTACATCGCGCAGCGCCAGGTCAGCGTGCTTACGTCGCGCTTCGTCACACCCGATCCGAGCAGTGCCTCGGAACTCGTGCGCCGCTACGGCGACCTCCGCGCGCCGACCGGCGAGACGCTCGACGAGCGAATGAACCTCTTCGAAGAGATCGCTTGCGACGTATTCGAGCGCGTCTATCGCGATCGCAACGCGCCCGCGCCCGACGACATCGTGCACGTGAGCTGCTCGGGGTACGTTTCGCCGAGTCCGGTTCAGACGTTTCTCTCGCGCCGCGGCTGGCTCAACGTCGGCGTCACGCACTCCTATCACATGGGATGCTACGGCGCGTTTCCGGCGATCCGCACTGCGCTGGGTCTCGTTGGGTCGTCGTACGTATCGCTTCCGAAGCGCAAGCGGCGCGTCGATCTCGTTCACACCGAGTTTCTCTCGCTGCACTTCGATCTGCTCGGCGAGGAGGCCGACAACTTCGTTACCTCGACGCTCTTCGCCGACGGCTTCATCAAATATGCGGCCTACCCCGAGGAGGACTTCGCCCAACAGGGCCGCAGCGGATTGAAGATTCTGGCGATCGACGAGCACATACTTCCCGACTCGCTTCCCGAGATGACGCTGCGCCCCGGTCCGCTGCAGTTCGACATGTCGCTCTCCAAGCGCGTGCCGTTCATGATCCGCGACTCGATCGCCGATTTCGTGCGCTCGATCTGCGCTCAGGTCGGTCTCGATTTCGAGCGCGAGAAGGGCTCGATGATCTTTGCGATCCATCCCGGCGGCCCGGCGATCCTCAACCAAATCCGCGGCCGGCTCGGCATCGAGGAGCCGGCCGTCGCCCTCAGCCGCCGCGTTCTCTACGAGCACGGCAACATGGCATCGGCGACCGCTCCGCACATCTGGCAGCACATCGTGGAATCGCCCTCGATTCCCAGCGGGTCGAAGGTCATCAGCATGGCATTCGGACCCGGTTTGACCGTTATAGGCGCACTCTTCGAGAAAGTATAGGGGCCGATGGCTACGACCGACACTAAGACACCGCAGAAATTCTCCGTGCCGAGCCCCTTCTATTGGAGCGTGCGGACCGTTCACGCGGCCGCTCCGCTCTTCGTAGGTCTGGGGAACCTCGAGTCCCTCATGCTCTCGCGCAGCTTGGCCGCGCAACGGGTCGACCGCCCGCTCTACATCTGCGGTCTCCCGCGAGCCGGCACGACGATTACGCTCCAAATGCTCAGCGAGCATCCCGACGTCGTCACGCACAAGTACGCCGACTTCCTGATGCCGTACATGCCGTGGGTTTGGAACAACGTCTTCCCACGCATTCCGGTCGACGCGATGCGTAAGCCGGTTCCGCGGATCCATCGCGATCGCATCGAGGTCACCCGCGACAGCGCCGAGATGGGCGAGGAGATCCTGTGGGAGCACTTCTTTCCGCACATCCATGACGAATCGAAGTACAGCGTTCTCGACGGCTCGACGTCGAATCCGGCCTTCGAACGCTTCTACAGCGAACATCTCCGCAAGCTCGCAATGGTGCGCGGGCGAAACCGCTACGTCAGCAAAGCAATCCTTTGCGTCCTGCGGATGCAGTACTTGCGAAAGATCTTCCCCGATGCGCGTTTCCTGCTCTACGTTCGCAACCCGATCGATCACGTCGCCTCGCTGATCAAACAGGATCGCATCTGGGCGGAGCTCGAGCGCAGCGATCCACGCCAAATCGAGATCATCGAGCTGACCGGGCATCACGAGTTCGGCACGCGTCAGGTCATGGCCAACGTCGGCCACCCGGAGACCTTGCGCGAGATCCGCAGGCTCTTCGACGAGGGGCAGTGGGCCCAATCCCGCGCGCGCTACTGGGCGTACGCCTACGGGTTCGTCATCGACCAGCTCGACGCAGACCCCGAGCTGGCGCGCAGCGTCTGCATCGTGCGCTACGAAGATCTCTGCAACGACTCGCCGGCGACGATCGACCGAATCCTTGCGCACGCCGGCCTCGACGCGCCGAGCTTCGCGGCGTCGCGCGCAAAGTATAGCGAGAAGCTCTCCTTCCCCGACTATTACAAGCCGACGTTTACTGCCGGCGTCATGGACGAGATCATCGCGAGCACGTCCGCGGTAGCGAAGCGCTTCGACTACGACGTCGCCGCGATCGCGCAAAGAGTCGGCGTTGTTCCGTCGTGACGTGTCGCGCCGGCGCTCTCTGCTCCTGGGCGATTGCCGCTAGCATCGCGCTGAGTGGCTGCGGCGGCGCATCGAACGCGACGCCGCCGCTCTCGACGCAGCCTCCGAGCCGCCATCACCGCACGGCTTCGCCGATCCAGCACGTCGTCCTGATCGTCCAGGAGAACCGCACCTTCAACAATCTCTTTGCCGGCTTTCCAGGCGCGACCAGTTCGCTCACCGGCGAAGAGCTGGTGAAGCAAGGCAGCGGGTACGTCGAGCAACAGATCGATCTCAGCAAGACCAAGCTGACCGACAAGCAGAACATCGCGCATCTCTATAGAGCCTTTCTGGTCGCGTGGCAGAAGGGCGCGATGGACGGCTTCAGCCTCGTCAAGTACGTTCGCACCGGCCAACCCGAGGGCAAGACGCCGTATCAGTACGTCGATCCCGCCCAGATCGTGCCCTATCGAACGATGGCTACGCAGTGGGGACTCGCCGACGAGATGTTTCAGACCCAAGGCAGCGACAGCTTCACCGCGCACCAGGACCTCATTCGCGGCGGCACGTTTATCAACGCCACGCAGAGTCTGATCGATCCGCCGACCGCGCCTTACACGTGGGGCTGCGATTCGGGCCCCGGCTCCAAAACGACGGTGATCACGACGGCACTCAAACTCGAGACGAACAAGGGGCCGTTCCCGTGCTCGAAAGATTTTCCGAACTACGGATCGGACGGCTATAAGACGTTGCGCGACCTGCTCGACGCAAAGGCGCTCACGTGGAAGTACTATACGCCGCAGTTCGAGCACAAAACGCCCAACGGCATGTGGAACGCCTTCGACGTCATCGCGCCGGTCCGGTACGGTCCCGAATGGACGACCAACATCTCGTCGCCGGAGACGAACGTCATTTCCGACATCCAGAACGGGACGCTCCCCTCGATGTCGTGGGTGATTCCCGACGCCGCGAACTCCGACCATCCGGGGTACGCGCGCAAGGATACCGGACCATCGTGGGTCGCCGACATCGTCAACGCGATCGGCGGTAGCCAATATTGGAACTCGACGGCGGTCATCGTCGTTTGGGACGACTGGGGCGGATTCTACGATCCGGTCGCGCCTCCGCCGCAGGATAATCAGGGCGGTCCCGGCTTCCGCGTTCCGATGATCGTCGTCTCGCCGTACGTCAAGCTCGGAAGCGGCAGCAAGGGCGGCTACGTCTCACACACGGTCTACGAGTTCGGCAGCATCCTGCGGTTCGTCGAAGATACATTTGGTTTGGGGCGGCTCGGAACGACCGATTCCACCTCCACCAGCATGGCCGACATGTTCGACTTGGGCCAGTCGCCGCGCACGTTCCAACAGATTCCGTCGAAGTACTCCAAAGAGTACTTCCTGCGCGAGAAGCCGTCGAACTTGCCGGTCGACACCGAGTAACGGCGATGCGCCTCACACATCGCTGGACGCTCGGGCTGATTGCCGCGGGCTTCGCGTTGAGCGGCTGCGGCGGCGGCGGCGGATCCTCAATACCCAGCGCGGGCGCCCCGTTTCAATCTCCGCCGGCGAGCCCGGGGCCGAAGATCAAGCACATCGTGCTGATGATTCAGGAGAACCGCACCTTCAACAATCTTTTCGCGGGTTTTCCGAACGCAAAGAGTTCGCTCACCGGCGAGCAGCTCGTTAAGCAAGGCAACGGCTATGTCAAGAAAAAGGTCAATCTTACCAAAGCCGGCCTCACGTTCAAGGGCAACGTCACCCATCTCTACGACGCATTTCTCACGGCCTGGCAGAAGGGCGGCATGGACGGCTTCAACCTGATCAAGTACGTCCGCAACGGGCAGCCGGAGGGCATGGCGCCGTACCAATACGTCGATCCCGCGCAGATCGGGCCGTACCGGACGATGGCGGCGCAGTGGGGCCTCGCCGACGAGATGTTTCAGACGCAAGGCAGCGACAGCTTCACCGCCCATCAGGATCTGATTCGCGGCGGTACTTTTATCAACGCGACGGAGAGCCTCATCGATCCGCCGACCGCACCCGAAGCCTGGGGCTGCGATTCGTCGCCCGGATCGAAGACGCAGCTCATCACAACCGACCTCAAATACCTTCACAACGCCGGACCCTTCCCGTGCACGAAAGACTTTCCCGGGTACGGTTCGGGCGGTTACAAAACGTTGCGCGATCTGCTCGACGCAAAGTCGCTCTCATGGAAGTATTACGCGCCGCCGTTCGAACATTCGCAGCCCAACGGTCTCTGGAACGCCTTCGACCTCGTCGCCGAGGTTCGCTACGGCAGCGAATGGACGACGAACATCTCGTCGCCGGAGACGAACGTCATTTCCGACATCCAGCACGGCAAGCTTCCCGCAGTGTCGTGGGTGATTCCCGACGCTGCGAACTCCGACCATCCAGGCTATGCGGCGCACGATACCGGTCCGTCATGGGTCGCGTCGGTCGTCAACGCCGTCGGCCAGAGCCAGTACTGGAACACGACGGCGGTCATCGTCGTCTGGGACGACTGGGGTGGATTCTACGACTCGGTCGCGCCGCCGCCGCAGGATAATGAAGGCGGCCCGGGCTTTCGCGTCGCGATGATCGTCGCTTCGCCATACGTGCGCCTGGGAAGCGGCGGAAAGCCGGGCTACGTTTCGCACACGGTCTACGAGTTCGGCAGCATCGTTCGCTTCATCGAAGACACGTTCAAACTTGGTCGCCTCGGAACGACCGACGCGACCTGCGCCAGCATCGGCAACATGTTCGACTACAACCAGAAGCCGCGCAAGTTTCAGAAGATCGAGGCACGCTACTCGCGCGCCTACTTCGCCCGCCAGAAGCCGTCCGGCTTACCAGTCGACACCGAGTAACGGCGCGGCCTAGAAACGGCAACGAGGCCGACACCAATGGCATGTTACTATCGGCCATACGGTGCCACTGCTGCGAGGGATCGTACCAAAGCCGGGCGAGGTCTTCGTTTGCGATTTCTCCGGCTACGTGGAACCGGAGATCATCAAGACTCGCCGCGTAGTAGTCGTCTCACCACAACATTCGGGCGCACGACTAGCGCTCGTGGTTCCGGTCAGCACGGTCAAGCCAAGGGTCATATTACCGATTCATGTCCAGCTTGAAGGGGAGCGTACATACGGCTGCTTCAACGGTTTACCCGAGGTTTGGGTCAAGGCGGATCTCATGTCGCACGTTCGCTACGATCGGCTCGACAGGGTGAGAATTCGGCAACAATTTATTCCAACGGTTTCGCTGACTGCACGAGATTTTCGCGCCGTCCGTCAGGCCGTGCTCCATGCGCTCGGTCTTGGACGGCTCGCGGACCAAGTATAGGTGAGGAGTGGTATACTAGCTGCGTCTACCTGGGAAGGCCAGGACAGCGGGCCCCTTGCGGCATCCAATAGAGTGCCGATCGGGGCCCGAAGTTTTTGCGCGGACCCGGCGCTACTCTTCGTCGGGGATTTGGCCGTCGTTGGGCTGATTCAGGAAGAAGTTCTCGTCCAGCGGCGCCTTGATCGGCACGAACTTGCGCGGCTTCTGGTTGAAGTCCAGGCAATCTTTTGCGGGAGAGGTCGCGCGCGCATCGGCGGCCGATAGCTGAGCGAGACCGAAGAGATCCTCGGCGTAGCGAAGCACGCTCGCAGTCTCGTACTGCACGTGCGAGACGTAATTTTTCTTCGCATACGGCGAGATCACGATCAGCGGAACGCGGAAACCCAAACCGTCGTAATCTTTGAACGGCGGCGCGACGGGATCGTAGAGGCCGCCCCAGTCGTCCCACTGCACGAAGATCACGGTCGAGTCCCAGAACCTGCTCTTACCGACCGCGTTGACGACCGATGCGACCCACGACGGACCGAATCCGCCGCCGCAATCGAGGTGATCGGAATCGGGGCAGAGCGGGGTCACCCAAGTGAAGGCCGCGAGTTTGCCTTTTGCGACGTCTTTGAGAAACCGGTGCTGTGGCGTAATCACGTCCGTTTTCCAATCCGGACCGTGGAAGATATGTTTGACCGCCTGATACCCCGACCAGAGTCCGCTATACGGCTTCATGTACTGGGCCGTATAGAAGCGCCACTTTAATCCCGCCTTGTCGAGCTCGTCGCCGAGGGTGGTGTAATCGAAGCACGGAGGCTGAGTCTTGCCGTACTTGCGATTCATCGTGATCGTCAATTCGGGGTCGGCCTGGCCGCCTTCGCAGCCCCACCATCCGTCGGGCACGTTGACGCTCGCGTGCGCCTGCGCCGCGATGATGTATTGGTGCGCCACGAAACTCTCGTCGAGCTGCGATTGGAACATCTTGTCGGCGAGCACCCACTCGTGCGCCATATCCCAATACGGCTTCGATTCCGACTGCGGAACGTAGACGTACGCGCGGTCGGACGGGCCCCCGACGCCGCCCTCTTTGTTAAAGCCGTTCATCCGGCATTTCGTCCCCGGAAGGGTGCCCGAGCCGTTGCAGGCCGCGAACATATCCGACGCGCCGTGCCCGACTTCGTAAATCGTCTTGAGGCTTACCGCCCGCAGCGCAATCGTCTTGCCGTAGGAATCCTGGCCTTTCGAAACGGTGTGCGCCCCCGGATACCCTTGGAACATATCGTTGAAGCTGCGGTTCTCTTGAACGACCCAAACGACGTGCTGTATCTTGCCGGCACCCGTCTCGTTCAGCGCTTCGATCGGCACGCCGCCGCGCATGTATGGCAAGACTGCGCTTCGCGCAGGCGTAAAGGAAGGGGCGCTCTGGCACCCTGCGAGCAGCGCGGCACCCGCGAGCGCGGCGAATCGCTTATTCATAGTTCGTTTACTCATAGTCAGGAGCAAAGTAATCGTCGGGGAGCGGGTGCATGAAAAACTTCGGCGGGTGCGGTGCGTCGATCTTAACGAACGGACGCGGCTTCTGCGAGAAGTCGAAGGAATCCGTGGCCGGGGCGTTCGCCCGCCGGTCGGCATCCGCGAGCTGACCCAAGCCGAAGAGATTCTCGGCGAAGCGTAAGACGCTCGCCGTTTCGTACTGAACGTGCGTCACGCGCTGCCGCGCGTACGGCGAGATGATCAGTAGGGGTACGCGGAAACCGAGTCCGTCGCGCCCTTCGTACGGGGGCGGAACGTGATCGTAGAGTCCGCCCCAGTCGTCCCAGGTCACGAAAATCGCCGTCGAGTCCCAGAACTTGCTCTGTCCGACCGTGTTGACGAGCGCGCTGACCCACGACGGTCCGAACGTTCCCGGGCAGTTGACGTGGTCGGAATCGTCGCAGACCGGCGTGATCCACGTGAAGTTCGCGAGCTGACCGTTCCGGACGTCGACGATGAACTGCCAGTTCGGCGAGACGACCTTCTTCCAGTCGGGTCCGTAGCGAATGTGTTTGATCGCCTGGTAGCTCGACCACTCGGTGCCGCCGTCGCTCCCATTGCTCCCGTATTTGCTCGAGTAGAAGCGCCAGGTGAGCTTTGCTTTGTCGAGCTCGTCGCCGAGCGTCTGGTAATCGAAGCATGGACGGATCGACCGGTAATCGATCGTGCGGTCTTTGGTGATCGTGTCGAGGACGTCGGACTTTCCGCCGCCGCACCCCCACTTGCCGAGCGGCAGATCGGCGCTGAAAGCCGCCTGCGCCGCGATGACGTATTGGTGCGCCACGAAGCTCTCGTCGAGCTGCGACTGGAACATGCGGTCGGCCACCACCCACTCGTGCGCCATATCCCAGTACGGCTTCACCTGCTTGTAGGGCGCGTAAACGTATTCGGGGTGCTTGGGACCGGCGAAACTAAACTCTTTATCGAATCCGTCCATCTTGCAATCGGTGCCCTGCAGCTTTCCGGTTCCGTCGCATGCGAGGAACATTGCTTTTACAGAGTGGTCGATCTCGTAGGGGTGCCCGAGCGGATAGGGACGCAGTTGGATCGTCTTTCCCGAGGAGTCTTTGCCGCTCGAGACGGTATCAGCGCCGGGATAACCGTGGAAAAGGTTGTCGAAGCTGCGGTTCTCCTGCACGATATAAATGATGTGCTGGATCTTTCCGGCGCCCGTCGTATTAAGCGCCCGCAGCGCCGAATCGCTCCGCATGTATGGCACGACCCCAGTGTCACCCTGACCCTGTCGAAGGGCGCACGCCATGAGCGAGAGCACCGCAACGAGCGATGCGACGCGTCTATTCACTATCGGGAACCCGATCGTCGCCGGGGAGCTGCTGCATGAAAAACTTCGGTCCTTTCGGCGCCTTGATCGCAATAAACGGGCGCGGCTTCTGCGTGAAGTCGAAGCAATCGGCGGCCGGCGAGGTCGCGCGCTTGTCCGCGGCCGCGAGCCGGTCTAATCCGAACAAATCCTCGGCGAAACGCAACACGCTCGTCGTCTCATACTGCACGTGCGAGACGTGGTTCTTCTTCGCATAGGGTGAGATCACCAGCAGCGGGACGCGGAAGCCCAAACCGTCGTAATCTTCATGCGGCGGCCGGACGTGATCGTAGAGGCCGCCCCAGTCGTCCCAGATCACGAAGATCGCCGTCGAATTCCAGAACTTGCTCTTCCCAACGGTGTTGACGAGCGCGGCGACCCACGACGGGCCGTAGCCGCCGCCGCAACTCGTATGATCGGAGTCGTCGCAGACCGGTGTGATCCACGTGAAGCTTGCAAGCGTGCCGGCCCGGACGTCGGTGATGAACTTCCAGTTCGGCGTGATGACGTTCTTCCAATCGGGGCCGTTTACGATGTGCCGCACGGCCTGATAGCCGGACCAGTCCCACGCCTGGCCACCCGATTGAAAGCTGCTCGAATAGAACTTCCACGGCAGTTTTGCCTTGTCGAGCTCATCGCCGAGCGTCCGGTAGTTGAAGCACGCCGGAATCATCGGCCCGTTGGGGGAGCGCTCCTTCGTAATCGTGCCGACCTTGTCGTTCGGACCGCCGCTGCAACCCCAGTTGAGCAGCGGAATGTTGACGCTCGACTTAGCCTGGGCGGCGATCACGTACTGATGGGCAACGAAGCTTTCGTCGAGCTGCGATTGAAAGGCGTTGTCTGCGAGCACCCACTCGCGCGCCATATCGAAGTACGGCTGCGACTCGTTCTGCGGCACGTAGGTGTAGGCGGGGTTCTTGACGCCCTTCGGATTCGCTTCCCGATCGAATCCGTTCATACGGCACTCGGTGCCGGGCAGCGATCCGGTCCCGTTGCACGCCGCGAACATATCCTGCGCGGTATGGCCGACGTCGTAGACGACGCCAAGGCTCACGGGTTTGAGCTCGATCTTTCGACCCTTGGAGTTCTTGCCGCTCGCCACGGTATCGGCGCCGGGATAGCCTTGGAAGAGATTGTCGAAGCTGCGATTCTCTTGCACGATGAAGACGACGTGCTCGATCTTGCCGGCCCCCGTCTGATCGAGCGCGCGCATCGCAGACGAGCCACGCATATAGGGTATGGCTGTGTCATCCTGAGCGTAGCGAGCGAAGGGAGCGGAGTCGAAGGACGCGCAGCCTGCAAGCAGCGCGGCAGCCGCAAGCGATACAAAGCGCCTATTCATTGTCGGGCGCCAAATCGCCGCCGGGCAGGTGCTGCATGAAGAATTTCGGCGGGTACGGCGCGTCGATCTTGACGAACGGACGCGGTTTTTGCGAGAAGTCGAAGCAATCCTTGGCGGGCGAGTTCGCGCGCTTATCGGCCGCCGCGAGTTGGTCGAGGCCGAAGAGATTCTCCGCAAACTTCAGCACGCTTGCCGTCTCGTACTGGACGTGCGAAACGCGCCCTTCCCGTGCGTAGGGCGAGATGACGAGCAGAGGAACGCGGAATCCGAGACTGTCGATGTCGAGATACGGCGGCGCAACGTGGTCGTAGAGGCCGCCCCAGTCGTCCCAAATCACGAAGATCGCCGTCGAATTCCAAAACTTGCTCTTGCCGACCGTGTTGACGAGTGCCGCGACCCACGACGGGCCGTAGCCGCCGGGACAAGCCATGTGATCCGAATCGCTGCAGACCGGCGTGATCCAGGTGAAGCTCGCGAGTTTGCCGGCGCGCACGTCGGTGATGAACTTCCAGTTCGGCGAGATCACGTTCTTCCAATCGGGCCCGTAGCGGATGTGCCGCACGGCCCGGTAACTCGACCACGATCCACCGCCCCCGCCCGAGCTGCTGCCGTAGCCGGCGGCGTAAAAGCGCCAGGATAGCTTTGCCTTGTCCAGTTCGTCGCCGAGCGTTTGATAATCGAAGCACGGCGAGATCCTCGGGCCGTTTGGATTGCGATTACCCACGATCGTATGAATTTTGTCGAGCTTGCCGCCTCCACAGCCCCACTGGCGGGTCGGCAAGTTAACGCTCTCCTTGGCCTGCGCCGCGATGGCGTATTGATGCGCGACGAAGCTCTCGTCGATCTGCGATTGGAACATCCGGTCGGCAAGCACGCCTTCGTTCGCCATCGCCCAGTACGGCTTCACCGTGCGATGCGATGCGTAAACGTATTCGGGGTTCTTCGGACCGCCCAACGATTGCTCTTGATCGAAGCCGTCCATCTTGCAACTCGTTCCGGGCACCGTACCCGTGCCATTGCACGCCGCGAACATTGCCTGCGCGGTATGGTCGACGTCATAGGGCTTACCGCTGAGCGGATAGGGCTCCAGCCTTATCGTCTTTCCCTTCGAGTTCTTTCCGCTCGAAACCGTGTCTGCACCTGGATAGCCTTGGAAGAGATTATCGAAGCTGCGGTTCTCCTGCACGATAAACACCACGTGCGAAATCTTCCCGGCACCCGTCCCATCGAGCGCCCGCAGTGCCGAGTCGCTGCGCATGTATGGCACTACCCCCGTGTCACCCTGACCCTTCGACTCGGCCCTCCGGGCCTCGCTCAGGACTGCGCTTCGCGCAGGCGCAAAGGAAGGGCCGCTCTGGCAACCGGCAAGTGCGACCGCGGCGGCAAGCGATACAAAGCGCTTATTCATAGTCGGGTGCGAAGTAGTCGTCGGCGAAGTTGTGCATGAAGAATTTCGGCGGCTTCGGCGCGGCGATCTGCACGAAGGGCAGCGGCTTCTGCCTGAAATCGAAGCAATCGCGTGCCGGCGAGAGCGCACGCTGGTCGGCCGCGGCGAGTTGGCCCAACCCGAAGAGGTCTTCGGCGAAGCGGAGCACGCTCGCGGTCTCGTACTGCAGGTGCGAGACGGCGCCGCGCTTCGCGTATGGGGAGATGACGATCAACGGCACGCGAAAACCGAGCCCGTCGTAATCGGCGTAAGGCGGCGGCACGTGGTCGTACAGGCCGCCCCAATCGTCCCAGATCACGAAAATCGCGGTCGAGTCCCAGAACTTGCTCTCGCCCACCGTATTGACGAGCGCCGCAACCCACGAGGGTCCATAACCGCCGCCGCAATTGATGTGATCGGAGTCGTCACAGACCGGGGTAATCCACGTGAAGTTCGCGAGGTTGCCGCCACGGACGTCGGTGATGAATTTCCAGTTCGGTGAGATGACGTCTTTTTTCCAGTCGGGACCGAAGCGAATGTGTTTGACGGCTCGATAGCCGGACCACTCGGATCCGGCGCCGCTCGAACCGCTGCCGTAACTGCTGGCGTAAAATCGCCACGAGAGTTTGGCATTATCGAGTTCGTCGCCGAGGGTTTGATAGTCGTAACAGGGATGGATTTTCGGCCCCCACGGATCGCGATTCTTGGTAATGGTGAGGACGACGTTATCCTTTCCGCCGCCGCACCCCCATTGGAAGGCGGGAAGGTTCACACTCGACGCCGCCTGCGCCGCGATGATGTACTGGTGCGCCACGTAGCTCTCGTCGAGCTGCGACTGAAACGTCTGGTCGGCGAGCACGCCTTCCGCCGCCATGTCCCAATACGGCTTCGACTCTTTACGCGGCACGTAGACGTACTGGTCGTTTTTGGGTCCGCCGAAGTGCCCTTCGCGATCGAAGCCGTCCATGCGGCAGTCGACTCCGGGCATCACCTGCCGCCCGTCGCATGCTACGAACATCGCGGTCGCGGAGTGGTCGATTTGATATTTGTTGGCGAGGCTCGCCGGCTGCAGCCTAATCGTCTGCCCCGCGAAGTTCTTTCCCTTGGTTACCGTGTCGGCGCCGGGATAGCCCATGAAGAGATTATCGAGGCTGCGATTCTCCTGCACGATGAAGACGACGTGCTTGATCTTCCCCGCTCCGGTCTCGCCGAGCGCGCGCAGCGTTCTCCCGCTCTGCATGTACGGCAACATCGTGTCACCCTGAGCTTGTCGAAGGGTCGTCGAACACCCGGCAAGCGCTACGGCTGCGGCAAGCGCTGCGAATCGTCTACTCATAATCGGGTGCAAAATAATCGTCTTCATGGCGGTTCATAAAATATCGCGGGTCGTGCGGGGCGTCGATCTTCACGAACAGGCGCGGCTTCTGCGAGAAGTCGAAACAATCGGCGGCCGGCGAGTTCGCGCGCGTGTCGGCCGCGGCTAGCTCAGCCAAACCGAAGAGATCCTCGGCGAAGCGTAGCACGCTCGCCGTTTCGTAGCGCACGTGCGAGACGTAATCTTTCTTTGCGTAGGGCGAGATCGCGAGCAGCGGAACGCGAAAGCCGAGGCCGTCGCGGTCGGCGTAGGGCGGCGGAACGTGATCGTAGAGCCCGCCCCAATCGTCCCAGATCACGAAGATCGCCGTCGAATTCCAGAACTTGCTCTTGCCGACGGTGTTGACGAGCGCGGCGACCCACGACGGTCCGTTCCCGCCCGGGCAGTTGACGTGATCGGAGTCGTTGCATACCGGCGTGATCCAGGTGAAGTTCGCAAGCTTGCCAGCGCGCACGTCGGTGATGAACTTCCAGTTCGGCGAGATGACGTTCTTCCAGTCGGGGCCGTAGCGAATGTGCTTGACGGCCTGATAGCTCGACCACGCCGCGGCGTGTCCGCTCGATGCGCTACCGTACGTGCTGGCATAGAAGCGCCAGGAGAGCTTCGCGGCGTCGAGCTCGTCGCCCAGCGTCTTATAGTCGAAGCAAGGATGGATCGGCGGCCCGTACGGACTGCGGTCGATCTTGAGCGTGCCGACCGTATCGGTCTTGCCATCGCCGCAACCCCACGCGCCGGTCGGGATGTCGACGCTGTCGGCTGCTTGCGCCGCAATGACGTACTGATGCGCGACGAAGCTCTCGTCGAGTTGCGATTGGAACATTCTATCGCCGAGCACCCATTCGTGCGCCATGTCGAAGTATGGCTGCGACTCCTTGTGCGGCACGTAGACATACTGGGGATTCGGCGGCCCCCCGCCGGACTGCTCGAGGTCGAAGCCGTCCATGCGGCAGTGGGTGCCTTTGAGTTTGCCGGTGCCGTGACAGGCGGCGTACATCGCTTGCGCCGAGTGATCGATGTCGTAGAAGGCGTTGAGGCTGACCGGTTGCAGCGCGATCGTCTTGCCGCGCGAGTTCTTGCCGCTCGAAACGGTGTCGGCACCCGAATATCCCTGGAAGAGGTTATCGAAGCTGCGGTTCTCCTGCACGATGAAAACGACATGCTCGATCTTCCCCGCACCCGTTTGATCGAGCGCGCGCAGTGCGCTCTTGCTCCGCATGTAGGGCAGCACCCCCGTGTCATCCTGACCCTTCGACTCGGCCCTCCAGGCCTCGCTCAGGACTGCGCTTCGCGCAGGCGCAAAGGAAGGGGCGCACCCTGCGAGCAGTGTGGCCGCCGCGAGCGATGCGAATCGCTTATTCATAATCCGGTACTTGGTACTCGCCGTCTTGGTGCATGAAGAAACTCGGCGGCTTCGGCGCCGCGATCTTCACGAAGGGGCGCGGTTTCTGCGAGAAGTTGAAGCAATCGCCGGCGGGCGACTTTGCGCGGGTATCTGCCGGCGCGAGCTGGGGCAGCCCGAAGAGATCCTCGGCGAAGCGCAGCACGCTCGCGGTCTCGTAATGCACGTGCGAGACGTGATTTTTCTTGGCGTATGGCGAAATCACGAGCAGCGGAACGCGGAAACCGAGACTGTCGCGGTCTAAATAGGCCGGTGCGACGTGATCGTAGAGGCCGCCCCAATCGTCCCAGATCACGAAGATCGAGGTCGAATCCCAGAACTTGCTCTTGCCGACGGTGTTGACGAGCGCCGCGACCCACGACGGTCCGTTCCCTCCACCGCAGTTCGTGTGGTCGGAGTCGCTGCAAACCGGCGTAATCCACGTAAAGCTCGCGAGCTTTCCTTGCCGCACGTCGGTGATGAATCGCCAGTTCGGCGAGATGACATCCTTCTTCCAATCGGGGCCGGAGCGGATGTGCTGGACGGCCTGATAGCTCGACCACTCGGCCCCCTGTCCGCTCGACTGGCTGCCGAACTTGCTCGCGTAGAATCGCCACGAGAGCTTCGCCTTGTCGAGCTCGTCGCCGAGCGTGTCGTAATCGTAGCAAGGCGCAAGCTTCGGACCATTCGGATTGCGGTCTTTGGTGATGGTACGGACGTAATCGTACCCTCTGCCGTCGCAGCCCCAAGAACCGATCGGCAAATTCACGCTCCAGTTCGCTTGAGCCGCGATAATGTACTGATGCGCGACGAAGCTCTCGTCGAGCTGCGACTGGAACATGCGATCGCCGAGCACCCATTCGTGCGCCATGTCGAAGTACGGCTTCGACTCCTTCTGCGGCACGTACACGTACTGGCCGTTCAACGGACCGTTGTACTCCTTCTCGCGGTCGAAGCCGTCCATCTTGCAATCGGTTCCGGGGAGCTTGCCGGTTCCGTGGCAGGCATCGAACATCGCGGTTGCGGAGTGATCGATATCGTACCGGTCGGTCAGGCTGACGGCTTTGAGCTTGATCGTCTTGCCCGTCGACGTCTTGCCGCTGGAGACCGTATCGGCGCCAGGATAGCCTTGAAAGAGATTATCGAAGCTGCGGTTTTCCTGCACGATGAAGACGACGTGCGAGATCTTTCCGGCGCCCGTTCCACCGAGCGTACGCAGCGCGCCCTCGCTCCGCATGTAGGGCATTACTCCGCTGTCACCCTGACCCTTCGACTCGGCCCTCTGGGCCTCGCTCAGGACTGCGCTTCGCGCAGGCGCAAAGGACGGGCCGCTCTGACACGCTGCGAGCAGCGAAGCCGCAGCGAGCGCAATGAGCCGTCTATTCATAATCCGGAATGAAGTAGTCATCGTTGTGCTTGTGCATGAAGAATCGCGGCGCAAGCGGCGCCGCGATCTTGACGAATGGTCGCGGCTGCTGCGAGAAGTCGAAGCAATCTTTCGCGGGAGAGTTCGCGCGCTTGTCCGCCGCGGCGAGCGGGCTCAGACCGAATAGATCCTCGGCGAAACGCGGCAGGCTCGCGGTCTCGTACGGCACGTGCGAGACGTGACCGTGCTTTGCATACGGCGAAATCACGAGCAGCGGAACGCGGAATCCCAGGCCGTCGCGGTCGGCGTAGGGCGGCGGAACGTGATCGTAGAGCCCGCCCCAATCGTCCCAGATCACGAAGATCGCGGTCGATTTCCAGAACTTGCTCTTGCCGATCGTGTTCACCAGCGCTGCAACCCATGAGGGGCCACGGCCGCCGCCGCAGTTGGTGTGATCCGAATCCGGGCAGACCGGCGTAATCCATGTGACGTTTGCGAGCGTGCCGGCGCGAACGTCGGTAATGAACTTCCAGTTTGGCGAGATCACGTCGTTCTTCCAATCGGGACCGTCATAGATGTGTTTGACGGCACGATAGGCCGACCACGTTCCGCCCGCCGTATTCGAGTCTTTCCCGAAGGCGGCCGCGTAGAATCGCCACGAAAGCTTTGCCTTGTCGAGCTCGTCGCCGAGCGTCTGATACTCGTAGCACGGCTTGATCTTGCCACCGCTCGTGTTGCGGTCTTTTGTAATCGTTTCGATCCAGTTGAATCGGCCGCCGCCGCAGCCCCACCACTGATTGGTGGGCAGATTGACGCTCCACGCCGCCTGTCCGGCGATCAAGTACTGATGCGCAACGAAGCTTTCGTCGAGCTCCGACGCAAAGGTCTTATCCGCGAGAACCCATTCGTGCGCCATGTCGAAGTACGGTTTCGAATCGGTCTGAGGAACGTAATCATACTGCGGATGGTTAAAGGGCGACGGGAATGATTGCTCGAGATCGAAGCCGTCCATCTTGCAATCGGTGCCGGGGAGTTTGCCGGTGCCGTCGCACGACTCGAACATCGCTTCGGCCGAATGATCGATCGAGACTTTGTAGCCGAGGCCCTTTGGCTTGAGTTGCAGGGTCTCGCCCTTGGAGTCTTTGCCGCTCGCCACCGTGTCGGCGCCCGGATAACCCTGAAACAAATTGTCGAAGCTGCGATTCTCCTGCACGATGAAGACGACGTGTGAGATCTTCCCCGCGCCCGTCGTATCGAGCGCGCGAACCGCCGCACCACCCCGCATGTACGGCAACGCCCCCGTGTCATCCTGACCCTTCGACTCGGCCCCCTGGGCCTCGCTCAGGACTGCGCTTCGCGCAGGCCCAAAGGAAGGGCCGCTCTGGCAGCCGGCGAGCGCGAGTGCGGCGGCGATCGATGCTAAACGCTTCATAGGTCCTCATCCGGAATGCGCGGATCTGGAGGCTGATTCCAAAAGAACGCCTCGTTCTTCGGTGCTTTGATCGGCACGAACTTGCGCGGCTTTTGATTGAAGTCGAGACAATCTTTCGCGGGAGAGGTCGCGCGCGCATCGGCGACCGAGAGCTGGGCGAGACCGAACAGGTTCTCGGCGTAGCGCAGCACGCTCGCCGTCTCGTACTGCACGTGCGAGACGTAGTTCTGCTTCGCGTACGGCGATATGACGATGAGCGGTACGCGGAAGCCGAGCCCGTCGTAATCTTCAAACGGCGGCGGGACCGGATCGTAGAAGCCGCCCCAGTCGTCCCATTGCACGAAGATCACGGTCGAGTCCCAGAACTTGCTCTTGCCGACCGCATTGACGACCGACGTGACCCACGACGGACCCAAACCGGTGCCGCACGCCGGGTGATCGGAGTCGGGACAGCTCGGCGTGATCCAGGTGAAGCTCGCGAGCTCGCCCGCCTTGACGTCTTTGAGAAAGCGTTTCTGCGGCGTGATGACGTTCTTCCAATCGGGTCCGTTGAAGATATGCTTTACCGCCTGATAGCTCGACCAATATCCGCTAGTCGGCGCGAAATACTTGCTCGTGTAAAAGCGCCAAGGCAAGTGCGCGGCGTCCAGCTCGTCGCCGAGCGTTTGGTAGTCGAAACACGGGGACTGCGTCGGACCGATCGTGCGTTGCGATGTAAGCGTGAAGACGCTCTCAGCCTTCCCGCCGGCACACCCCCATGGAAACCCGGTGGGAACGTTCACGCTCGACTGCGCCTGCGCGGCGATGATGTATTGGTGGGCGACGAAGCTCTCGTCGACCTGCGAGGTAAACATCTGATCCGCTAATACGAATTCGTGAGCCATGTCGAAATACGGCTTGGTCTCCACGTGCGGCACGTAGGCGTACTGGCCGTTATTCGGACCGTTGAGGATGGTTTCGAGATTGAACCCGTGGTTCGTGCACTTCGTTCCCGGCAGGCTGCCCGTTCCGTCGCAGGCGCGGAACATCGCGCCGGCCGAATGATCGATGTCGTACTGGGTTTTGAGTGAGATCCGCTGCAGCCGAATTGTGCGCCCCTTCGAAGTCTTGCCTTTCGAGACCGTCTCGGCGCCGGGATAGCCCTCGAAGAGATCGTTGAAACTGCGGTTCTCTTGAACGACGTAGACGACGTGCGCGATCTTCCCCGCACCGGTGGAATCGAGCCCGCGCAGTGCAGAAGCGCTCTGCATATACGGCATCGATGACGGGGCGGTGCAGCCGGCGAGGGCGATGGCGACGGCAACCGGCGCTGCGCGTATCATTGTTCGTCGGGAATGCGCGGGTCGACGGGCTGGTTTAAGAAGAACACCGCGTCCTTCGGTGCTTTGATCGGCACGAACTTGCGCGGTTTCTGATTGAAGTTGAGGCAGTCTTTCGCGGGCGAGACCGCACGCGTATCGGCCGCCGAGAGCTGACCGAGCCCGAAGAGGTCCTCGGCGTAGCGTAGAACGCTCGCCGTCTCGTACTGCACGTGCGAGACGTAGTTCTTCTTCGAGTACGGTGAGATGATGATGAGCGGTACGCGGAAGCCGAGCCCGTCGTAATCCTTAAATGGCGGCGGAACGTGATCGTAGAGGCCGCCCCAGTCGTCCCACTGCACGAAGACGACGGTCGAATTCCAGAACTTGCTCTTTCCGACCGCATTGACGACCGAGGTCACCCACGACGGACCGAGCCCGCCGCCACAGTCCGAATGATCGGAGTCGGGGCAGGTCGGCGTGATCCAGGTGAAGCTGGCGAGATGTCCGTTGGGCCCTGCGACGTCTTTGAGAAACCGGCTCTGCGGCGTGATGATGTCTTTCTTCCAATCGGGTCCGTAGAAGATATGCTTCACGGCTTGATAGCTCGACCAGAAGCCGCCATACGGTACCGTATATTTGCTCGTGTAGAAGCGCCACTCCAAACCGGCTTTGTCGAGCTCGTCGCCGAGCGTTCGGTACTTGAAGCATGGCACGACCGAGTTGCCGTAACTGCGATCGCGCGAGATCGTCGATACGGAGTCGGCTCGCCCGCCCCCACAGCCCCAGTAGAGATCCGGAACGTCGACGGTTGAGGCGGCCTGCGCCGCGATGATGTACTGATGCGCGACGAAACTCTCGTCGAGCTGCGAGGCGAACGTTCTATCCGACAACACGAACTGGTGCGCCATATCGAAGTACGGCTTCGACTCGTCGTGCGGAACGTACGCGTATTGGCCGTAATAGTGAGTGCCGTAGATGTGCTCCTTGTCGAAGCCGTTCATCCGGCACTTCGTGCCCGGCAGTTTCCCCGTACCGTTGCACGCCAAGAACATGCCGTGGGCCGAATGATCGATCTCGTAGGCGTCCTTCAACGAGATCGGCTGGAGCGGAATCTTGTCGCCATGGGAATCCTTGCCGGTCGAAACGGTGTCGGCGCCCGGATATCCCGCAAACATGTCGTCGAAGCTGCGGTTCTCTTGAACGATCCAGACGACGTGCTGGATCTTTCCCGCACCGCTGGAGAGCATCGTTTGCAGACTCGCCCCGCCGTCGGTCGCGGGTAAACCGGGGCCGTTCGACGCGTTGCACGCGGAAAGCACAAAAACTGCGGCCGATACCGCCGCGACGGAAAAAAGCCGCCCCATCATGCTGGCAAATGCCCCAAGGACGGGCACGTTCCCTTCGCGATTCGACCAAGCAGAGCAGGCGTCCGCTATCCGCCTTGAGAGCTTTTCGGCTGGTTGCGCGTTCCTTAATTGCCCGCCTCCGGGGAGGTAGGCAGCCCGACCGAACCTAACTCACCTCTCTCCCAGATTTAGTGGGCCCACAATAAAAAGGAGCATCTGTGAACGCACCCTTGAAACTAGCGGTGCCGCTGCTTGCGACACTCGCATTCGCCGCATGTAATGCCGGCGGCACTTCGAACTTGCCGGGGTCGCCCGGCCAAAGCATTTCCCAAAGTCACACGGTCCCGGACTGGCAGGCCAAGGGCTTAGCCACGCGCGCCTGCGGCGACGTCCCGCGCGGCGTAGCGCGCTGCGACGCGTTGATCGTCAACGGCGGCGGCAAAGTCGGACACGACGTCGCGGGATGGAAGCCCCTCGACATCCAGACGCGCTACCATCTGCCCATCACCCAGGGTTCGGGGCAGATCGTCGCGATCGTCGACGCGTACGATAATCCGAACGCGGCGACCGACATCGCGGCCTATCGTACCGAGTTCGGACTTGGCACGGCCAACTTTGCCAAGTACAACCAGAACGGACAGCAGAGCAACTATCCCAGCGGCAACAAAAACTGGGGCCTCGAGGAAGACCTCGACATCGAGATGGTCTCGGCCGCCTGCCCCAAATGCACGATCTATCTGGTCGAAGCGAACGGCGCCGACACCAACGATCTCCAGACGGCGGAAGCCCAAGCGGTGACGCTCGGCGCGCACGTCGTCAGCAACAGCTGGGGATGCCCTGGCTCGGACGCCTGCGTCAGCAGCTCGTACTTCTCCACGCCCGGCGTCGTCTATCTCGCATCGGCCGGCGACAGCGGTTACTCGTCCGGAGCGCAGGCCCCGGCGGCGCTCGCGAGCGTCGTTGCGGTCGGCGGAACCGTACTCTCGCTGAGCGGCTCGACCTATAGTGAGACCACCTGGAACGGCAGCGGTGCCGGATGCGCCGCCGGCGTCACCAAGCCGTCGTGGCAGCACGACACCGGCTGTTCCTCGCGTACCGAGAACGACATTGCCGCGCTCGCGTGGCAAGCCGCTGAGTACGATACCTACGGATACGGCGGCTGGTTCACGGTCGGCGGAACGAGCGTCGCATCGCCGCTTCTCGGCGGCGTCTTCGGTCTGGCGGGCAACGCCAGCTCGCTGGATGCAGCCAAGAAGTTCTATACCCTCAAGAAAAAGGCTCGCCATCGGTCCCTCAACGACATCACCACCGGCAACAACGGCTCGTGCGGCGGCAGCTATCTCTGCACCGCGGGCAAGGGCTACGATGGACCGACCGGTTGGGGCACCCCCAAGGGCGTCAAGGCGTTCTAGAGAGGAGCATTAGTGAACGCAACCATTAAACTCGCGGTGCCGTTCGTAGCGGCACTCGCACTCGCCGCTTGTAACGCGGGCGGTTCCTCGAGCGTGCCGGGATCAACCGGCACGGCCACCCAAGCGCAATCGCATACGCTCGTACCGGATTGGCAGGCCAAGGGTCTCGCGAAGCCGGCCTGTCCGCAAGTCACCGGCAAAGCGACGTGCTTAGCGCTCATCCAATCCAAGAGCGGCATCAGCCCCGACGTTGCCGGCTGGGCTCCCGCGGACTTCCAGGCACGTTACCATCTACCGTCGTCGACGAAGGGATCGGGACAGATCGTCGCGATCGTCGATGCCTACGACAATCCGAACGTTGCAACGGATGTCGCGGCCTATCGCAGCCAGTTCGGACTCCCAACGGCCAACTTCCACAAGTACAACCAGCTCGGCCAGCAGAGTAACTACCCGAGCGGAAGCGTCGGTTGGGGCGTCGAGATCGACCTCGACGTCGACATGGTCTCGGCCGCCTGTCCCAACTGCACGATCTATCTGATCGAAGCAAACACCAACAGCACCAGCGATCTCCAAACGGCTGAAGCCGAAGCGGTGACGCTCGGTGCGCACATCATCAGCAACAGCTGGATCTGCTACGACTCGTCCTGCGGCACATCCGAAACGTACTTCGATACGCCGGGCGTGCTCTATCTAGCAGCTTCGGGCGACGCCGGTTACAACAACAACGGCCCGCCGATGTGGTTCCCGACGGTCGTCGCGGTCGGCGGCACCGTGCTCTCCAAGAGCGGTTCGACCTACAGCGAAACGGTTTGGAACGGTGCGGGTTCGGGTTGCTCGCCGAGTCAATCGAAGCCGTCGTGGCAGCACGACGCGGGTTGCACCGGACGCACCGCTGCCGACGTCTCCTCGGTCGCCTGGCAGGTTGCCGAGTATGACACCTACGGCTACAGTGGTTGGTTCACGGTCGGCGGCACCAGCGCGGCGTCGCCGCTCATCGGAGCGGTCTACGGTCTGGCCGGCAACGCCAGCGCCCAAGACGCCGCGAAGAAGCTCTGGAGCCTCCGGAAGAAGCATCACAAGCACTGGTTCAACGACATCACGACCGGTACCAACGGTTCGTGCAGCGGGAGCCAGGCCTACCTCTGCCACGGCGGAGTGGGCTATGACGGACCGACGGGTTGGGGAACGCCCAAAGGCATCAAGGCCTTCTAATCTAGAGACCCCGGAAGCAAAAAAGAGAGGCGGCGCATCGCGCCGCCTCTCGTCATTCCTGATCGGGAATGCGCCGGTCTCCGTGCTGCTGATGAAGGAAGAAGTCCCGTCCCTTCGGCGCGTGGATCGGCACGAACGCGTGCGGCGGCGCATTGAAATCGAAGCAATCCGCGGCCGGCGAGGTTGCGCGCGCATCGGCGGCCGCGAGCTGCGGCAATCCGAAGAGATCTTCGGCGAAGCGCAGTACGCTCGCCGTCTCGTACTGCACGTGCGAAACGTAGTTGCTCTTCGCGTACGGTGAGATCACGAGCAACGGAACGCGGAAGCCGAGACCGTCGTAATCCTCAAAGGGCGGCGAAACCGGATCGTAGAGGCCGCCCCAATCGTCCCATTGCACGAAGATCGCAGTCGAATCCCAGAACTTGCTCTTGCCGACTGCGTTGACGATTGCCGCGACCCACGAAGGACCGAAGCCGCCGCCGCAGTTAATGTGATCGGAGTTCGCGCAGATCGGGGTAATCCACGTAAAGTTCGCGAGCTTGCCTTTGGGAACGTCGATGAGAAACGTCTTCTGCGGCGTAATGACGTTCTTCGTCCAATCCGGGCCTTCGTAGATGTGTTTTACCGCCTGATAGCTCGACCAGACGCCCCCGAATCCGCTCGACGGCGTGTCGTACTCACTCGAATAGAACTTCCACGAGAGCCCCGCGCGGTCGAGCTCGTCGCCGAGCGTTTGATAGTCGAAGCACGGCAACTGGTTCGGGCCGTACGTGCGGTTCTTGCGGATCGTCTTTACGAAATCGCTCGGGCCCGGCAGACAGCCCCACGGGCCGTATGGAAGATCGACGCTCGTCTGCGCCTGCGCGGCGATGACGTATTGGTGCGCGACGAAGCTCTCGTCGATCTGCGATTGGAACATCCGGTCGGCGAGCACCCACTCGTGCGCCATGTCGAAGTACGGCTGGGAGTCTTTGTGCGGCACGTAGACGTACTGCGCGTACTTCACGTAGGACGGCGGGTCGGCGGTCCGTTCCTTATCGAAGCCGTTCATCCGGCAGTGCGTCCCCGGAAGTTTTCCGGTTCCATTGCACGCCGTGAACATCGCGATCGCCGAGTGATCGATCTCGTATTTGAAGCGCAGACGAACCGGCTGTAGCACGACCGTCTTTCCAGCGGAGTCTTTTCCGCGCGAGACGGTGTAGGCGCCGGGATATTCGTAGAAGAGATCGTTGAAGCTGCGGTTCTCTTGCACCACGTAAACGACGTGCTCGATTTTCCCGCGTCCCGTCGGAGAGCGGGGCGCGTCACCACCCGCGGGAGGCGACGCCTGCAGGCCCGACGAGCAGGCGCTAAGTGCGGCGACGAGCAGCGAAAGAGCCCAGCGCGGATTTTTCACCAGGAGTGCTGCGATACCGGCCCGGAACTAGCCTTCCCCCAGCTCGAACCCAAAAGGAGCATATCGTGAAAGCACCAGTCAAACTCGTAGTGCCGCTCGCCGCAGCGCTCGCGATCGCTGCGTGTAATTCGAGCGGTTCTCCCAGCGTTCCGGGATCGACCGGCACGTCGTCGTCCACCTCGCAGGTGCAGTTTCCGCTTCACGGTCCGACCCCGCAGTGGATCGCGAAGAACCTCGCAAAGCCTGCGTGTCCGCAAGTCATCGGCAAGCCAACCTGTTTGGCGCTGATTGAATCGAAGAGCGGCATCAGCCGGACCGTTTCCGGCTGGGCGCCGATCGATTTTCAGACGCGCTATCACTTGCCGTCCGGGACGAACGGATCGGGACAGATCGTCGCGATCGTCGATGCCTACGACAACCCGAACGTCGCCTCGGATATGGCGGCTTACCGTACCGAGTTTAATCTCGGAACGGGCAACTTCCATAAATACAATCAGTACGGCGAGCAGAGCAATTACCCATCGGGCAGCGTCGGATGGGGCGTCGAGATCGACCTCGACGTGCAAATGGTTTCGGCAGCCTGTCCGAAGTGCACGATTTATCTGATCGAAGCGAACGGCGCCGATACGAGCGATCTGGAGGCGGCCGAATCGCAAGCCGTGACGCTCGGCGCGCACATCGTCAGCAATAGCTGGATCTGCTACGGTTCGGTGAGCTGCGTCGATTCGTCGTATTTCGAAACGCCGCAGGTGCTCTATCTCGCTGCGTCCGGCGATGCCGGCTATAACCAGAACGGCGCGCCCGAAGCGCTGGCAAACGTTGTTTCAGTCGGCGGCACGGTGCTCGCAAAGAGCGGCTCGTCGTATACCGAGAGTATCTGGAGCGGCGCCGGCGGCGGCTGCGCGACGGGCGTAACGAAGCCCACGTGGCAACACGACCCGGATTGCACCTCGCGCACCGACTCCGACGTCTCGGCGGTCGCCTGGAACGTCGCCGAGTACGACACCTACGGCTACAGCGGATGGTTTACGGTCGGCGGCACGAGCGTCGCTTCACCGTTGACCGCTGCGGTTTACGGGCTTGCCGGAAACGCCGAGCATCGCGATGCCGGACGCAAGTTCTGGCACGAGAAGACGAAGCGGCGGAACCTGCAGCTCAACTACATCAGCAGCGGCAACGACGGTTCGTGTAGCGGCGAGTATCTCTGCCAAGCCGGCACGAACCAGTTCGGAACCTACTCCGGCCCCGGCGGGTGGGGAACGCCCCTCGGGCTCAAGGCCTACTAAGCGCGCTCGTTAACGGAATCCGCTATGGAGCATTTGGCGCGGCGCTAATCGCGACCGCGTAGAGTTCTTCACCGCGGATTCCGTGAGCGCGAAAAATCTTCACCGGTTTGCCGCCCGCGGGATATTGCCAGCGCCCGATCAGCGTATCTTGCTGTCCGGCGGTAGTGACGACGTCGCCGCCGGAAATCCAAAACGTCACGCCGCGGTTCGCAAGCCCTTTGAGATGCGTCGTGCCGAGAATCGAGGCGCCGCTGCGCGAGATCTGCACGCGATCGATCGCGGCGAAGCGGCGCGCGAAACCGCTATCCTCGATCGCAAGATTCGTTCCGTCCCATTCCACGCCGCCGGGACGCACGAGCGGCGGGCTCAGCGAGAAGTTCGTCAGCGCGGCGGATCCTTTCGCGAGTTCGGCGAGCTGATACGAGCCGCTTCCGTCGACGAAGAGGTTCCCGCTCCCGTCGTAACCACAGAACGCGACGCTCATCTGAGAATCGAAGTAGCGCTTCGGCGTGCCGCGCGCGTGCCTGTATATCGCCACGTTGTTGGAGCCGTTCGTGCCTTGATCGTAGCTCGTGACGGCGAGATCGCCCGTCAGCGGATCGCTCGAGCAATCGGACGCCACGTAGCCGTCATCGTGCAGGGTCGCAATCGGCGTGGTGCCGCCGTGCGCGTACTCCTCGATCAGGGACGACGTCGCGTTTTGCTCGACCGTGAAGTAGACGTTGCCGTTGGAGTCGGCGCAAGCGCCCCAGACTTGATCGCCGGTGCCGATCGTGAAGGTTCCCACGATGCCGCCGTGCGGGTACGAAAAGACGAAGGCGTGGCCTTCGATGGTGGCGGCATAGAGCAGTTGCCCGCTCTTCGTCCATCGCGTGGATGGGCTTGCCGGCACGGGCGCCGATTGCGAGGGCAGCGGATTCCCGGCGCAGCCGGTGCTCGCAACGACGATGAGGGCCGCCGCTACACGGATGAGCTGAGGCTTCACGCCTAGGTTATTGGCGCTCGCGCCGGGAAGCCATCGCAAGCCCCGAGGTTTCTTCCGAAAGAGAGCTACCTTGAATCTACCCTCAAAGCTTGCGGTGCCGCTTCTTGTGGCGCTCGCGGTGGCGGCATGCGGCGGCTCGTCGGATCTGCCCCTTACCAGCGGTCGAGCCTTCCCTGCGACGCCATCCTGTCCCGGAAGCCGCGCCGGTCAGGCTCAGTGCGACCTCTTGGTCGAGAAGACGGGCGTCCGTCCCGATCTTGCGGGCTGGACACCGGCGAACTTGCGAGCGGCCTACGATCTGCCGTCAACGCGTAAAGGCACCGGTCAGATCATCGCAATCGTCGATGCATTCGACAATCCGAAAGTTGCAAGCGACCTCGCGGCATATCGCAAGTATTTCAAGATTCCGCCCGCCACGTTCGCAAAGTATAATCAAGACGGAAAGCAGAGCAACTATCCGTCGAAGAACAAAGGATGGGGTCAAGAGATCGATCTCGACATCGAGATGGTCTCGGCCATCTGTCCGAACTGTACGATTTATCTGATCGAGGCGCGGACGAACACGCAGCGCAACCTCTACGAGGCCGAAAAGACCGCCACGAAGCTCGGCGCGTCGATCATCAGCAATAGCTGGGGCGGCTACAACGACTATCCGTCGAACGGGGCCTTCGACGTACCCGGCATTACCTATGTCGCCAGCGCCGGCGACGGGGGATACGGCATGCAAGAACCCGCCGCTTACGTTACGGTGGTCTCGGTCGGCGGCACGGTTCTCTCGAAGAACGCCGGGAAGTACAGCGAGACCGTCTGGGAAGACACCGGCGGCGGCTGTTCCGACATCCCAAAACCGCGATGGCAGCACGATCCCAGGTGCACGTATCGCACCGGAAACGACGTCTCGGCGGTCGCATCGAACGTCGCATTTTACGACACCTACGGGCTCGATGGATGGGGCACCGCCGACGGCACGAGCGTCTCGGCGCCGATCATTGCGTCGGTCTTCGCGCTCGCCGGCGATGCGTCGGCGCAGGAGGGCGGACGAAAGTTCTGGCACCTGCGGCGCACGCGGAGGCACGATTTGCACTACGTCATGAGCGGCCAAATCGCAAACTGTCCGCCAAGCTTACAAGGCACCTATCTCTGCACCGCCGGCACGAATCAGTTCGAGACGTACTCGAGTCCCGCCGGATGGGGCACGCCCAACGGCATCGCCGCGTTCTAGGCCGATGTTCGTGAAGAACGCGCTGCGATCGATTGCAGCGGCGGCAGTGGTGCTCTCCGTTGCAGCATGCTCGTCCCTCGCCCTTCGACAAGCTCAGGGTGACACGCTGCCGACGGCGCTCCACAAGGGTGACACGTTTGAAGCGCAGCAATCCATATGTCATCCTGAGCAGCGAGCGCAGCTGTGTCATCCTGAGCGTAGCGCGGAGCGCGGAGTCGAAGGACGAAGGGCGAGCACCTCCCCCATTCAGCACGTGGTCTTCATCATTCAAGAGAACCGATCGTTCAACAATTTCTTCATGGGCTATCCGGGCGCGACGACGCAGAACTACGGTTACGACACCAACGGCGAGAAGGTTCCGCTGCAATCGGTAGACCTCGCGACCAGTTGGGACATCGAGCACTTCTCGAACGCCTTCTTCAAGGCTTGCGACAGCGCGAAAGGCCTGCCCGGCACGCACTGCAAGATGGACGGCTGGAATAACGAGCATGCGGGAATCAATCACCCTATGAACTTCGCATACGCGTACGTGCCGCAGAATGAGATCGCGCCGTACTGGAGCATGGCGAAGCAGTACGTGCTCGCCGACGCGATGTTCGCTTCGAATCTTGACGGCAGCTTCATCGCGCACCAGTACGCGATCGCCGCGTACGCCAGCCACGCCGTCGACAGCCCGCTCATCCAATGGGGTTGCCAGGGCGGCAAGCGCGACACGATTGCAACGCTGACGAAGACACGCGCGGTCGGTCCGTCGATCGTCGCCTGCTTCGACAATTCCACGATCGGCACCAACGCCGACGCCGCCGGCGTGAGCTGGCGCTATTATACGGGCAGCATACATTCAAGCGAAGGTATCTGGTCGGCCTATCAGGCAATCCGCCCCGTCTACCACGGCCCTGACTGGAGCACCGACGTCATCGATCCGCCGGCGCAGTTCTTAACCGACGTCGCGAACGGCGAGCTCGCGAACGTCACCTGGGTAACGCCCACGCTCAAGGCCTCGGATCATCCTGGGCTCAATGCGAAAGATGGACCTGCCTGGGTTGCCAGCCTCGTCGATGCGATCGGCAAAAGCAAGTTCTGGGGTTCGACCGCGATCTTCATCATCTCGGACGACTGGGGCGGATGGTTCGATCCCGTCAAACCCGTCTATAAAGATTACGATGGCCTCGGATTCCGCGTGCCGCTGATCGTGATCTCGCCCTATGCCAAGCAAGGCTCGGTGACGCACACGCAGTACGAGACCTCGAGCGTGCTGCGATTCATCGAAGACAATTTCAATCTTCCGCAGATGGCCAAGAGCGACGCGCGCGCGAAAGACCCCGCAGCCGATCCCACGGTCTTCGACTACGGCCAGTCGCCGCGACCGTTCAAGAAGATTCGCGGCGCGAAACCAGCCTCGTATTGGTTCCGCCTCGAACGCTCTGCGCGGCACGGCAAACCCGGAGCGATCATCGGTGACGATTAAACGTCTTCTTCCCCTCGCAGTCGCTGCGGCGCTTGCGTCGTGCGCGCCCTTCGCCCTTCGACAAGCTCAGGGTGACACGGTGGGGAGCTCCGCCGAGCATGGCGTGTTACCGGCGGCGCGCTCCCGGGGTGACACGTTTGAAGCGCAGCAATCCACGTGTCATCCTGAGCAGCGAGCGCAGCTGTGTCACCCTGAGCGCAGCGCGGAGCGCGGAGTCGAAGGGCGAAGGACCGCATCCCCCATTCAGCACGTGGTCTTCATCATTCAGGAGAACCGTTCGTTCAACAATTTCTTCATGGGCTATCCGGGCGCGACGACGCAGAACTACGGCTACGACACCGCGGGCAACAAGGTTTCGCTCCACTCGCAAGACCTCGCGACGACTTGGGACATCGACCACTTCTCGCCCGCCTTCTTCAAGGCTTGCGACGGCACGAAGGGCCTGCCCGGCACGCACTGCAAAATGGACGGCTGGAACAACGAGCAAGTGGGGTTCGGTGCCCCGAAGAACTTCGCGTACGCGTACACGCCGCAGAGCGAGATTGCGCCGTACTGGAGCATGGCGAAGCAGTACGTGCTCGCCGACAAGACGTTCGCATCGAATCTCGACGGCAGCTTCATCGCGCACCAGTACGCGGTTGCCGCGTACGCAAGCCACGCGGTCGACGGTCCACTCAGCGCCTGGGGTTGCGAGGGCGGAAAGACCGACACCATCGGAACGCTGACGAAAAAACGCACGATCGGGGCGTCGATCGTCACCTGCTTCAACAACCCGACGATCGGCACCAACGCCGATTCCGCCGGAGTCTCCTGGCGCTTCTACACGGGCGGCATCTACTCCGACGGCGGTCTTTGGTCGTCCTACCAGGCGATTAGTTCGGTGTACAACAAGGCCGACTGGAGCACCGACGTCATCAACCCGCCGGCGCAGTTTCTTACCGACATCGGGAACGGACAGCTTGCGAACGTCACCTGGATAACTCCGAACTATTCAACCTCCGACCATCCTGGGCTCAACGCAAGCGGCGGGCCGGCTTGGGTGGCGAGCCTGGTCGATGCGATCGGGCAGAGCCAGTTCTGGGATTCGACCGCGATCTTCATCATGTGGGACGATTGGGGCGGATGGTTCGATCCCGTCAAGCCCGTCTATAAAGATTACGACGGCCTCGGATTCCGCGTGCCGCTGATCGTCGTCTCACCCTATGCCAAACAAGGTTCGGTGACGCACACGCAGTACGAGACCTCGAGCGTGTTGCGATTTATCGAAGACAACTTCAACCTTCCACCGATGGCCAAGAGCGACGCGCGCGCGAAGGACCCCGCGGCCGATCCAGCGGTCTTTAACTACGGCCAGTCCCCGCGAGCGTTCAAGAAGATTCACGGCGCGAAGCCGGCCTCGTATTGGTTCCGGCTCGAACGCAACTCGACGCAGCGCGGCAAACCGAAGGCGATCATCGGTGACGATTAAACGTCTTCTTCCGCTCGCAGTCGCTGCAGTGCTTGCGTCGTGCTCGTCCTTCGCCCTTCGACAGGCTCAGGGTGACACGGTGGGGAGCTCCGCCGAGCATGGCGTGTTACCGGCGGCGCGCTCCCGGGGTGACACGTTTGAAGCGCAGCAATCCATGTGTCATCCTGAGCAGCGAGCGCAGCTGTGTCACCCTGAGCGCAGCGCGGAGCGCGGAGTCGAAGGACGAAGGACGAGCACTTCCCCCATTGAGCACGTGGTCTTCATCATTCAGGAGAACCGCTCGTTCAACAACCTCTTCATGGGCTATCCCGGCGCGACCACGCAGAACTACGGCTACAACTCGAAGGGCAAGAAGATCGCGCTGCACGCGCAAGGTCTCGACACTTCGTGGGATCTCGATCATTCAGCGCAGAATTTCTTCAACGTCTGCGACGGTCAAGGAAGTCTGCCCGGAACCGATTGCAAGATGGACGGGTGGGATACCGAGGGCGCCGGATTCAAGCATCCGCCGAAACCTGCTTACGGGTATACGCCGAAGAAAGAAGTCCAGCCGTATTGGGATATCGCAAATCAATACGTAATCGCCGATCAGATGTTCGCCTCGAACCTCGACGGTAGCTTTATCGCGCATCAGTACGCGATCGCGGCATACGCGAGCCGTGCCGTCGACAGCCCGGGTTTCCGCTGGGGCTGCGAAGGTGGAAAGACGAACACGATCGGCACGCTCACGAACGCCCGAACCTTCGGCCCGCGCATCGCTGCCTGCTTCGATTATCCGACGATCGGGAGCAAGGCCGATAAAGCCGGCGTGAGCTGGCGCTACTATACGAGTCCGATTTACAGCGACGGCGGACTCTGGTCGGCCTACCAAGCCGACGGGAAGATCTACAAGGGTCCCGATTGGAAAAACGACGTCATCACTCCGCAGTCGCAGTTCCTCACCGACGTCGCCGCCGGAAAGCTCGCGAACGTTACCTGGATCACTCCGACGTACGAAGCCTCCGATCACGCCGGATTCAGCTCGAACCAAGGACCGGCGTGGGTCGCCTCGCTCGTCGACGCGATCGGCGCGAGCAAGTTCTGGGACTCGACCGCAATCTTCATCATGTGGGACGATTGGGGCGGATGGTTCGATCCGGTCCCGCCCGTCTACGAAGATTACGACGGCCTGGGCTTTCGCGTGCCGCTGCTCGTCATTTCGCCGTACGCCAAGCAAGGCTCGGTGACGCACACGCAGTACGAAACGGCGAGCGTGCTGCGCTACATGGAAGACAACTTCGGTCTCCCGCAGCTAGCGCAGAGCGATGCGCGCGCAAACGATCCGGCCGTCGATCCGACGGTCCTCGACTACAGCCAGCCGCCGCGGACGTTCAAGAAGATCGCCGGTTCGAAGCCGCTCTCGTACTGGATCCGACTCGAGCGCAACTCGCGGTTCCACGGGGTGCCGGGGACGATCATCGGTGACGATTAGACCGCTCGCGCTCCTCGCACTCGCCGCAGTGATCGTTGGGTGCCAGAGCAGCGCATCGCCGCGCGCCATCCCCAGCGGAGCATCGCAGCGTGTCATCCTGAGCGTAGCGCCGCAGGCGCGTAGTCGAAGGGCGAAGGGCGAAGGGCGGCTGACCGGCAGCACTCCCATTAAGCACGTGGTCTTCATCATTCAGGAGAACCGCTCGTTCAACAACCTCTTCATGGGCTATCCCGGCGCGACGACGCAGAGCTACGGGTACGACACCAAGGGCGATAAGATCGCGCTGCAGGCCGTCGATCTCTCGACGCAGTGGGATATCAGCCACAACTCGGAGGACTTCTTCACCGCGTGCGACGGAACGGGGCAGCTGCCCGGAACGAACTGCAAGATGGACGGCTGGAACGGCGAGAAAGCGACGCTCCACGCTCCGCCGAATGCGCCGTACGCGTACGTGCCGCAGAGCGAAATCGCGCCGTATTGGGCGCTCGCCAAGAAGTACGTACTCTCCGACCATACCTTTGCTTCGAATCTCGATACGAGCTTCGTCGCGCATCAGTACGCCGTTGCTGCGTTTGCCGATCGCACGGTCAACGGCCCCGCGGGACCGTGGGGCTGCGAGGGCGGAGAACCCGACACCACGGCGCTTTTGACCAAGAAGCGCACCGTCAGCAAGAATCGCGTCGTCACGTGTTTCGACTTCCCGACGCTCGCCGGCGAGGCCGATGCGGCCGGCGTGAGCTGGCGGTTCTATGCCGAGGGCATCTACGATTACGGCGGCATCTGGTCGTCGTTTCAAGCCGACGACAAGATCTACAACGGCCCCGATTGGAACGCCGACGTCATCAGCCCGAGCTCGCAGTTCATAACCGACGTCGGCAAGGGCGAGCTCGCGAACGTCACCTGGATCACGCCGACCTATCCGAACTCCGACCACGCGGGGCTGCAATCGAGCGGCGGACCGGCTTGGGTCGCCTCGCTCGTCGACGCCGTCGGCAAGAGCAAGTTCTGGAAGTCGACGGCGATCTTCATCATGTGGGACGACTGGGGCGGCTGGTTCGATCCGGTGCCGCCGGTCTACGAAGATTACGACGGGCTGGGCTTCCGCGTGCCGCTGCTGATCGTCTCGCCGTATGCAAAGAACGGCTCCGTGACGCATACCCAATACGAAACGTCGAGCGTGCTGCGCTTCATCGAGGATAACTTCGGTCTTGCGCAGATGGCCAAGAGCGACGCGCGTGCGAACGATCCGGCGAACGACCCCGCCGTCTTCGATTACGCGCAGTCGCCGCGCAAGTTCAAGAAGATCGCCGGCGCGAAGCCGCTATGGTTTTGGCAGAACATGGAACGCTCGCCGGCACGGGGGCCGGCGAGCATAATTGGTGACGACTAGAACGCGCCCTACGAGCCGGGGATCAGGCCGACGACGACCGTGCTGCACTCGCTCGGGTAATAGTAGAAGCACGCATTGGCGGTTTCGGTGAACTTCGGCATCATATGCGGACCCGGAGCGAACACTTTTTGCTCGTGGATATAGTTCTCCGTCGGGTTGCCGGGGCTCGGCGCAAACCACGAGTGAAGCTGGCGGTCCATATTCCGCCCACTCTTGGTCATGGCGATTGAATCGATCGCCACGAGATCGAACTGCGAACCCGAGCAGCTGGGACCTCCGCACCAATCCCAGTAGGGACCATCACTCGACTTCGAGATCGTTACGCAGAAACTGAACTTCGACGGAGGGCAGGTGTTCCGGACGGCCGGTTTGAGGGCCACCGCGTGAATCCCGGCCGCACGATGGGCCGCCGATAACGTGTCACCCTGAGCTTGTCGAAGGGCACCGGGGAGGGCTGAGGAGTTGCCGCCGCTCGAGCAAGCCGCCAGCATAAGGCCGACAGCGAGTGCGCCACTCGCGAGAAGCACGGTATTACGCAAAATAGACTCCTTTTGGCTCGGTTGTAAAGGCGGGGGACCGTCCAAGGGTGGCCGTGCTAGCTTCAATGCGGCCAAAGAGTTCGGTCTCCTTCCGGATAAGACCCGAGCGTGACGAGTCGAGCCTTCCTCGCCCTTGCATTTGCCGTCGCCACAGCGCTGCTCGCAGGGTGTCAGAGCGGCCCTTCCTTTGCGCCTGCGCGAAGCGCGCAAACCATATGTCATCCTGAGCGCAGCATCACAACGTGTCACCCTGAGCGCAGCGCCGCAGGCGCGAAGTCGAGGGGCGAAGGGCGAAGGACTGCTTCCCCGATCAAGCACGTCGTTTTCGTCGTTCAAGAGAACCGTTCGTTCAACAACCTCTTCCTCGGTTTTCCGGGCGCGACGACGGCGAAGTACGGCTACGACTCGACGGGCAACAGGGTCGCACTGCAGAGCACCGACCTCGGTGTCGTGTGGGACGTCGGTCACTCTGCCGAAGCCTTCTATGCGGCCTGCGACGGCACCGGAGAGATTCCCGGCACCGATTGCAAGATGGACGGCTGGAACAAGGAGCGAGCCATCGGAACGCATCCCCCAAATCCGCAGTACACGTTCGTCGCGCAGAAAGACATCGCGCCGTATTGGACCATTGCGAAGCAGTACGTGCTCGCCGACGAGACTTTCTCTTCCAACCTCGACGGCAGCTTCATCGCGCATCAATACGCCGTCGCGGCGTACGCCGGCCATGCCTACGACTATCCGGCTGGGCCGTGGGGATGTGAGGGCGGAAAAACCGATACGATTGCGACGATCGAAAAGGGGCGCAAGATCGGTCCGAGCATCGTCGTCTGCTTCACCATCCCGACGATCGCGTCGGAGGCCGACGCGAAGGGCGTGAGCTGGCGCTTCTATACGGGCGGCGTCGGCAGCGACGGCGGACTGTGGTCGTCGTATCAAGCCGATCGCGCGATCTACAATGGTCCCGATTGGAAGACCGACGTCGTCAATCCGCCTTCGCAGTTTCTCACCGACATCGAGAACGGCAAGTTCGCGAGCATCACCTGGATCACCCCGACCGATGCGGTCTCCGATCATCCGGGCGCGGACGCAACCCAAGGGCCGGCGTGGATTGCAAGCATTGTCGATGCAATCGGCACGAGCAGGTATTGGAACTCGACGGCGATCTTCATCATGTGGGACGACTGGGGCGGCATGTTCGATCCGGTCAAGCCGATCTACGAAGATTACGATGGTCTCGGTTTCCGCGTGCCGCTCATCATGGTCTCGCCGTATGCCAAGCAAGGCTCGGTGACCCACGTACAATACGAGACCACCAGCGTGCTGCGGTTCATCGAGGATGCCTTCGGCCTCGCGCAGCTCAACAAGAGCGACGCGCGCGCGACCGATCCCGCAAGCGATTCCGCGGCGTTCGATTTCTCGCAGAAGCCGCGCAAGTTCAAAAAGATTTCCGGCTCGCACCCCGCTTCGTATTGGAGCGAGCT
>JBAUYZ010000047.1:0-34244 GCA_049585055.1 Candidatus Cybelea sp.
CCTGGTAATCGGACGGCGCTTGTGGCGCCCCGCGGCAGGCCCGGCGCCCGCCGAAGGCTAAGCTCCACCGGCTCTTAATGAACTGGAATAATCTGAAGGCGCCGTTCAAGGCGCTGGTCATCGTCGCTGTTTGCGCGATCTCGATCTGGTCCGTCTGGCCGATCCAGAAGACCATTCATCTCGGCCTCGACCTGCAGGGCGGCGCGCGGCTTTTGCTGCAGCTATCGCCGACCGCCGAGGTGCCGCGCGTTACCTCCGAGGTTCAAGCGCAGACGCGCGAGGTCATCGACCGGCGCATCAACGGTCTCGGCGTCGCCGAGCCGTCGATCAGCAACGTCGGGACCGACCGCATCCTCGTCGAGCTGCCGGCCGTCAAGGATCCCGACGAAGCGGAGAAGCTGCTCAAGCAGGCCGCGGTGCTCGATTATAAGATCGTGCCCTTCGACGTGATGCAAAAGGCCGACGCGGCGAATGCGGTGCTGCTGCAGCCCAACGTCTCGCCGAAAGAGAAGGCCGCCGCGGAGCTCTACGTTTCGAAAACCGCCTACGAGAAGAGCGGCAACGTGGTCTATTCCGGCAAAGATTTAAAGGCCGCGCAAGCGAGCTACGACCAAGCCGGCCGCCCCGATATCCTCTTCCAAACAAAGGATCCCGCGAGATTCGGCAAGCTCACGTCGGCCAATCTCCAGAAGCCGCTGGGCATCTTCCTCGACCATCGCTATCTCTCGGCGCCGATCATTCAAAGTCCGATCTACGATAACGGCCAAATCACCGGAACGTTCACGGAAGAGGCAACGGTCACGCTCGCCAACGAGCTCAACGCCGGCGCCCTTCCGGTCAGCATCACCGTCATCGAGAAGGAGACGATCGGCCCGACGCTCGGCAAAATCGACCTGATTCAGTCGATGCGCGCGGCGGCGCTGGGGCTCGGTCTCGTCTTGATCTTCATGATCCTCGTCTACCGTTTGCCCGGACTTCTCGCCGACCTGGCACTCGCGATCTACGTGCTCGTGATGATGGCGATTCTCGCCCTCTCACACGCGACGCTGACGCTGCCGGGCATCGCGGGCTTCGTGCTCTCGATCGGAATGGCCGTCGACGCGAACGTCCTGATCTTCGAGCGCATCAAAGAGGAGCTCTGGAACGGCAAGACGATGCGCGCCGCAGTGCGGGTTGGATTCCAGCGCGCCTTCTCGGCGGTCTTCGATAGCCACTTTACGACGATCGTCGGCGCCGGCGTGCTCTACATGCTCGGCACCGGAACGGTCAAGGGCTTTGCCTTCACGCTCTTCTGGGGAACCGTGGTCTCGCTGGTGACCGCCGTCTTCATCACGCGATTCTTTGTCGATGCGCTCGTCGACAACGAGATTCTGACGACGCCCGAGCTCTACGGCGTCAAGCGTTCCGAGATCGGCGTCTTCGCCAAGACCGCCGGGTCGGGGGCGGGAGCGTAAGCGATGCTCTTCCGCCGCCTCAACTGGAATATCGTCGGATGGTTCAAGATCGTCTCCGCGATCTCGTACCTCGTTATCGCGCTCGGCGTCGGGTCGATGATCTACCACGGCTTCGCTGGGGGCGACGGCTTCCACGCCAACCGCATGCTGCGGCTCGGCCTCTCGTTTACCGGCGGCACCGACATCTCGGTGCAGTTTACCGCGCCGACGACCGCCGACAAAGTAAGACAGGCGCTCTCGGGGCTAGGCATGAGCGAGGAGTCCGTGACGACCGCGGGGACCGACGGCAAGGGCTTCATCATTCAAACGCAGACCGCGTACGCGAATAACTCGGCGCCGGTCTGGGCCGCGCTCAATACCGTGGCGCCGATCGATCGCGCCGCCTCGCAGATCACCTCGGTCGGTCCGTCGCTCGGCCGGGAGTATCTCACCAAGGCACTCTGGGCGCTCGTCATCGCGCTGAGCATCCAGTTCCTCTACATCGCCTTCCGGTTCGGCTGGAACTATATCTTCGGCTTGGTGACGGTCATCGCGCTCGTCCGCGACGCGGCGATGATGATCGGCATTTACGCACTTGCCGACCGGCGCGCCGACGATGCCTTTCTGGCCGCAGTCTTGACCGTCATCGGTTACTCGGTCATGGATACGATCGTGATCCTCGACCGAATCCGCGAGAACACCAAGCTGATGGCGGGCGCGCCGTACTCGACGATCGTCAACGAGTCGATCAAGCAGACGATGACGCGCTCCTTCAACACCCTCGCGACGGTCGTGATCACGCTGGTGGCGCTACTCGCGCTCGGCGGTGGGAGCTTGAAGAACTTTGCCTTCGCGCTGCTCGTCGGTATCTGCTCGGGCGGCTACCACTCGATCTTCTACTCGGCGCCGCTCGTCCTCGTCTTTCGCAAGCGCCAGCTCGAAGCAGCCACGAAACGCCGCCGCGCGGGACTCGCGCAGGATCGTACGGTCACCGCGCGATCGCGCGCCGACTCGGCGGCATTGCAGAGCCGCAGCGGCGTGGCGCGCGAGGATATCGTAGCGGCACGGCGCGAGCGCCGGCAGAAAGCAAAGACGGCGCGCACGACCGCGCCGATCACACCCGCGCGCTATCGCAAGAAGCGCACCGATGCGGAGAGCGGCGTCGCCGTCGAAGAATCCTATGCGAGCGAAGAAGCGAGCGCAGCGCAACCGTATGGGGGCGAAGAGGTGATCGATCCGCTCGACGCGCAGCAAGCGGGATTGCACGATGAAGCACTCGAGCAAGGCCACGAGGAGATCGCGCTCAACCTCGACGACCTCCCCTCGCCCCTCGACCCCGCCCGGGTTGTCTCAGGGCAGGCTGAGCGTAGCGAAGAAGGCTCCGCGCACTAAAGAGCTCCCGCCGCCGACGCCGTCGGAAGCCGCCTTCGAGGCGGCGCTCCGCGCGTTCGGCGCGGTCGACGCCGCAGCGAGTGCATTAGACGATACGACGAGTGCATTCGTCGATCGCGTCTTTGCCAAGAGCGACGAGTATCTGCACGATTTCTACTCGACGATCGACGACGCGCCGCACTTCCATACGAAGATCGCGGGCGTCTCGTTTGAGGGGCGCCAAGATCTCATCGCCGGCCTACGCGCCGGCGCGCCGCTGCAGCTCCACCGTCAACCCAACAATCCCTACGACGGCAACGCAATCGCCGTTCACTACGGCAACCTTCAGCTCGGATTCTTCAACAAGCGGCTGGCCGCCCATATTGCGCCGCTGATCGACGCGGGCGCGCGGTACGTGGTGCATATTGCGTCCCTCACCGGCCGTTCGACGGGCGCCGGACCGGATGAAAAGCATCGCGGCGTCAATATTTTCGTCGAACGCGACGGCGGCACGGCGCTCTCGTCACGCGCTCGCGCGGGCGCGCCTTCCGAGCGCGGCCTCGACGCCGACGACGTCGCCGAGCGCGTGCGGGGCGCGCTGATCGGTACGTCGCAGCCTCACGAAGCGCAGCATGCCGTGCTCGAGCGGCTCGCCGCCGGGAAAAGCACGCTCGCGGTGATGGGGACGGGGCGCGGCAAATCGTTTTGCTTTCAGTATTCGGCGGCATTGCGCGCGTTCGCCGGCGCTGGTAAGACGCTCGTCGTCTATCCGCTGCGCGCGCTGGCCAACGATCAGTACGAAGCGCTTCGCCGTACGCTCGATCCGCTCGGCCTGCGCTGCTTTCGCGCGAACGGTTCGATCGACAACGACCAACGCGAGGAGCTCTTCACCGCCTTGCGCGAGGGCGCGTGGGATCTGGTGCTCGCGACGCCCGAGTTTCTCGAGTTTCATCGCGACGCGCTGCGCGGCCCGAGTGCGCCCGCCTTCGCCGTAATCGACGAGGCGCATCACCTCCAAGAATCGCGCCACCGCCCGGCCTACGCGCGACTGAGTTCGACGATCGCAAGCCTCGGCGATCCACAAGTGCTTGCGCTTACCGCGACCGCGAGCGACGAAACCTTCCGGCGCGTCGTCGAAGAACTGCGCATCGATGCGTGGGTGATCGATCCGACGGTGCGCGAAAACCTCCAAGTCGTCGACGCGCGCGAGCGGCGCGACAAGCATGGATATTTGGTCGAGCTCTTTGCGGGTAAATCGGACGGTAACCACGAGAAAGGAATCGTCTACTGCAATTCGCGGTCTGAGGCGACCAGCGTCGCGCGGCGCCTGCGTCGCGCGCTTGGCGACGAGGTTATGTTCTACCACGCGAAGATGCCCAACCGCGAGCGGCTTGAGGTCGAATGGCTCTTTCGCGAAGGCGGCCTGCGCGTCATCGTCGCGACGTCGGCGTTCGGTGAGGGGATCGATCTGCCCGACATCTACAACGTAGTGCTCTACCATCTCAACTTCGACTTCGGCGAGTTCAACCAGCAGGCGGGAAGAGCCGGCCGCGATGGAGCTCCCGCGCGCATTCACTTGCTCTACGGAAAGAAGGATCGCGGGCTCAACGAGTTTCTCATCGACTTGGATGCGCCGCCGTTGCCGCTGTTGCGCGAGGTCTACCGCGGCCTACGCGGGTTGGCACGCGATGAGATCGTACGCGGTGGCGATGCGGATATCGCCGGAACGCTGGAGATCGACCGCGTTCGCGATCGCACGGTAAGCGCCGCGCTGCGGATCTTTAGCGACTGCGAACTCGTCGAAGTCGGCGAGGACGACGACGGACGGTATATCCGGCTATTACCCGTGCGCGGACGGGTCGAGATGGAAAGCAACGAACGGTATGCCGAGGGCGAAGCGACGCGCGAGGCCTTCGCGCGCTTCGCCGAGATTGCGCTTACCGCGTCGGCGACGACGCTCGAGCGCATCATCAACCGGCCGATCTATCCGTCGGGAGTGGCGTTGCGCCGCTAAACGCGGAGAATCCGGAGTTCGGACCGCTACGCGAGCACGCTCGTCATCGCCGCTTCATCGACCTTCTTGTAGAACTCGTTGTCGGTCTCGGTGACTCCGGACGAGGCCCACGGATCGATCTCGCCTCGCGACGTGGGAAGGTGCACCGTTGGCCCGACCGCATCGGAATAATCCGCGCCGCCGAATGGTTCGAAGTCGTCGCTCTCGCGATGGGCGAGAACGAGGTTATGCACGTCGGCGCTGGCCTGACGAGCGTCGCCGCGCAGCCGCTCGTCGAGCCGGCCGTCGCTCGCGAGCGTACTTCGTGCGCATCACCTCACTAACGACCGACTTGGCCAGCGCATCGGGATCGTTTTCGTGCTCTGCAATCGCGTGCGCGACGTTACTCGGGACGCCGGGCGCGAGCATCGTCTCCGGACTGGCCGCGAGATAGCGCACGCCGGCGTGCGAGAGCGCGTCGGCGAAACCCATGGGATACTACATAAGGGCTATCAAACGTCCGGTCGAGTCCAGTTCGGCGAAAGGCTGCCTAAGATGCAGAGCCAAACGTCGTCATCGAAAGGCGACCAATTTGAGTCGGGCCGTTACTCCGTACGGCAGCATCGGGATCGGAACGACTTGCTTCGCGACCATACTCACGATCTCGGCACGTTCTTCGTCTTCAAGTCTGCTGAGCGTAGTTAATTCAAGCTCAACTACAACCGTAAGCGTCTCCATTTTACTCTTTGTCCTCTTGTTGTAACGACGCTTCGTCAAGCCTGTCGGCGACGTCGAGAGCCCATTTAATCCATGCTGGAGATTTAGCTGCTTGCTCGCTAGTTGCAGTCACATAGTTCCGAATGCGCGTGGCGTCTTCCCAAGCCTTCACCTCCTTTAGCAGGCTTTGAACCGCCTCGCGCTGACGGCGCTCTTGTTCCTCGCGCTCCCAGCGGCGTTGCTGCTCTTCTGCTCGGCGCGCCGCTTCTTGGCGGAAGCGCTCGTTCCTCAGCCGCTCTGCTTCTACCGCAACGTAAAGGGCGATAAGTATCTCCCGAAGACGCTCTTCAATGCGCTTGTTTTGAGTGTCATTCCATTCGCGTCGAATTGGAACGTCGAGGTAGTTCTCGAACCGCAGCCGCAGGAGACCTGTTGGATGCCACTCGGTGCTCTCGTAACTATACGATCGCTTCGGATCGGGAGGCACTTTAACCATTGTAAGTCTTTCACGGAACGATACCTCTATCGTCTCGTTGAGGAGCTTAACGTCGAATCGGTGGTAGTCAGAAGGTCGTTCTTTGTTCGGAGTAACGGTGCCACCGCGCCGTTCGATCTCCCGCAGCAGCACCGACGCGATGCGCCGACGACGCGATTCACCCTCCGCAGTGAACCATGGCGCACCGTACGACGGCTTCTGTGGCGTTGGCCATCCTTCGACCAGGTCGTGCGGCTTCGGCGACTTGGGAACTGTAATTGGCTCGCTCGCCTCGCGCTCCGCCTGCAATAGCGCTGCGAGCGGTTCCGGCATCGTGCCTTCTAAAGCGGTGCGCTTTGAGGGAGTAGCTTCGATGGTCAGCGTCTCTCGGCCATCTGCAGCGCGTGGCAATGCTGGTTTCCTGACGCGCTTACCATGGGCTAGCTTCGCCCAATACCCGCGTTCCGGGACTGGGATAGCTTCGCGTCGGCATAACTTGGCTAGGCCATTGCCGGAGAGTCCAAACTCCGGCGCCACCTTCCACATTGGGCGCTGCCAAACTAGATCGTAGAGCTGCTGACGAGTAACGCAGCATCTAGCCTTCACGCTATCTAGCTTTTTTCTTACGACGGCCCACGCTCTTTACTTTAGCCGATTTCTTCCTACGTCCAATCGCCTTCTGACTGCCGCGAGCTCGCTGCGCTGCTCTAACAGCGCGCAATAATTCCGTTGGCTTTTCGCCGGAGCCCTTACCGCCGCCCTGAGAATCAGGCTTCTTGCTTTCCTCAACAGTCCGATATATTGCATCGACAAGACGCGAGCAACTCATTACCTGATGCGCCAGGACCTTGATTTGTTCTCGGCACGCATAGCTAGGGTGCTGATCTGGATAATTGAACTTGTGGTCGACTTCACCCCAGACCTCCTCGGCCAGGTTTCTGACTTGTAGCTCAGCGCTCCAAGTTTGTTGACCTACGACGTAGTGTACGCTCGTGTAGTACCGCTGATTTAGGTCAGGAGTGATGCCTAGTGCGCGGAATGCCTCGGAGTACTCGGGATCCCAGGTATACGCCATGTTTTCAACGACGTCCAGCTGGGCGGATTGGAATAATTGTAAAAGGCGTGGATGCAGCTCTGCAAACTCAGCGAAGCTGAGATGCAGAATTCGAGCACCGATAGCATCCGTTATTTGCTCAAAGAAGTTCGCATCCGTAATATCAAATGGCGCGCCCGAGTCACCAGCTGAGATAATCTTACGCGCAAGCTTGTGTCGCATGGACTCTTCCGACTTAATTCTAACGCGTGTTGAATGCACAAATGGTTCAATCGTTTCGTCCAGAACGACAAGCTGCATTGCAGCCGCGCCAGCCTTTAGAACCATCGCTCGTGACCGATAGAAGGTCATGAGCTTATCGACGGTCTTACTTTCCCTGGGCTTTAGGTCTCGCACCGGTGCTTAATCTTCATCGTTCAAAACCGAGCCCCAACAGTTTGGACCATGGCTTGACGGCTGCGAAGTCCTACGAGGTCCCCTATTGATAGCCTCTGACTTCGCCCTACACAGCACACGTGGCAACGCTATTCACCTTCCGCAAGGGTTTCAAGAATTCGACGTGCGAGAGCACGAAATGTTTTCTGAGCGTAAGTTCTTTCATAGCGGTTGCCCACTGCGTCAAGGGGCCACCCTTGCTCTTGTGCTTCGAGCGCAAGTCGGCCGAAGTCCTTAATGGCTCCTAGCCTGAGCTTCTCTGGGGGCGTCGGAGTGAGCTTTGAGTCGAGCTTGCGAAGAACGTCATAGACATTCGCTTTCAGTTCGGCGGCAAATCCGTCCGCGTAACGCTTGTACTGCGCAGCCATGATTTCACGGTAGATTCGGAAGCGTTGCAGAATGTAGCCCAGGAGGCGGCTATGACCCGGCATATTGTAGGCACCCGGCGGGATAAGAAGTCTCACGGTCTTCCAGTCAGTGATCCAGCTGCTTAGGGCGATTCCCAACGTAGTTAGCGCGCGGATCGAGAATGTGTCGCACGCTCCAGGTACGATGAAGTGATCAACGTCGAGCAGGATTGCGCGGTTTAGCGCTCCTACGTTAGGTCCGCAGTCGTAAAATACGAAGTCGACGTCGTAGGCCGCCGCGACCGCGTTTACTAGCTTGCTGAGGGCCACTGTTGCGTTAAAGCCCCGCGCCTTTCTTTGGAAGCACTCATCCCAGCGATCAACAAGCTCCGTTTCAAACTTGGACAGCTGAATATCGCCAGGAATGAGCAAAACGTTTTCTACAGTTGTCGGAGTAGGCACGACGTTGCGGGGACTATCTGACTTTTCAAAGACTGGCTGTAGGGCCGACCAGATCGTACGCCCCAGCTCGGAGTCCGATTCACTCAGCAATCTGTCAACCGCAGAATCGGTAAGGTAGTAGGACGTTAGATTACACTGAGGATCAGAATCAATCAGTAGGACCTTATTGCCTAACTGTGCCAACGCGGATGCGATGTTAAGCGTGAGTGTCGTCTTGCCTACGCCGCCCTTGTGGTTGAAAAGTGCAAGACGGGTCGCCCTGTGACGAGGCATAGCTGCCTCGAAGGCGAGACTGCTCAATTTGATCGCTTTCTGATCTTGCGGCGCGACTTTCCTTGTTTCAGAGTTGGCAGCGCTATTAGGAGTTGTTGTGCGCGATCTCGATTGGGGAGAGCCTCTGCATATGCGCGTCCTGTCGGAGTAAGATGGTACCTGCCCAGAACATTTGGAGCTATAAGTTGCTCGGCTTTGGCTTTTTCGATTGCACTGGTGATGCTCGGCCTGGAAGGAAGAGCCGCTTCTTTGCTGGCGCTAATTAAGTCTTGCGCTGTGTAGTCGTGGGCGCCGCGCGACTCTTCAAGGAAATAGGCCAGCGTAACGAGACGTTCAATAGCCGTCTTCGGTTGCTTTCCACTTGAAAACTGCCTTGCCGACATAGGGCGTTGTTGGAAGAACTTACTCGATACACTTGGCAAAGTGAGTGGTGCCGCGTCGTCTCCGTGATCTGCGCCGAAGAACGCGTTGACGGTGCGCAAAATTTTGCGGCGCACGTTGTGATCAAACCTCGACAACGTTGCAAGGATCGATTGCACGGCGTCTAGCTCTGTGTCATCAGTAGGCTTAGGCATGAGGTCTCCAAGTTTTCTGCTGCAGTGACAGGTGGCGCAAACAGGCTATGGGCCGTTTAACGTTCATTTGGGGATGCCTCTAGCCTAGCCTGCACTTTCGAGCGTTGCGCGCTTTTCCCCGCGACGGCGCCGGTTGCTTTCGGCGACTGCCATGCCACGCTTCTTCGCGGCTTCGCCCCCGTGGCCCGGTGTCAATCCGGCTGCGCGCATCTCGCTGAGTCTCGCCTGCGCCTTTTCGATCGGCTTCGTGATTTCTACGCTATAACGCAGATAGCAGTGGCGCCCGCAGAACCTTAGCCCTTTCTTTGGTAGCGGTTCACCACAGTACCCGCAGGCCGACTGTTCCCATGATCCACGACGTGCCGCGATTGGCTTTGGTGCTACGCGAATCAACCGCCTCGGCACAGTAATCCGCTGCAACTGCTTGGCGTAATCGTTCGCGATCTCCAGCGCCGCTTTCCGGAACCGCGGCATCAGCGTCGAAGCGAGGAGTCCCGTCAGATCGGGATCGAGCCGCACAATCCCGTCGTGCAGTTCGTGGAACATTGCCGGGTGCAGTTTCTCCTTGTGCAGCAGTTCCAGCGCCCAGACATCGGCCTTCGATCGCAGCGGTTCGAGCAGATCGTAGATGAACGACTCACGCAGCCGATCGTCCGTGTGGAGCAAGCCAAGATCGGGATCGAGCCCCACGGCCTCGCAGGCGATCCGCGTCTCCACTTCGAGCAGCGTGTAGCAGTAGTTCAGGATCGCGTTGAATGGATCGGTCGCGTCCCGAACTCGTTCGCGTCTCCCATTCGTGCGTGGACTAATCGCCGCCCAATGCGCCGGTATCCGCTTGAGTGCCCACGGTCGCCACGGCAGCGGCGACTCGACGAGGAGACTCCAGTAGACTTGTGCGGCACGTCCCTCCAGCGCGAGGAAGTCCACAAGCGTCGTAGTCTCCATCAGCGACGCTTTGCACGCGTGGATTTCCGAGGCCGCCATGGACTTCCCGGAGACGTTCGCGATTCCGAGTCTCGGAAAGTCTCGCTCGATCGCGGAAATCTGTGAGTCCAGTTTTTTCCCCAGGAGGTACCGCGCCAAGTTCACGGCGTCGTCCGTGACCGCGGAGACCGCCTGTGCCCGTTTCACTGGACCGTCGTGCGGCGCGTCTGGGACAAGGCAGTTCAGCAGCGTACTGTCCGACGCCACGAACGAGATGGCGATCCCCATGCGAGCGCACCAGTCGATCGCCTCCATGGAGACTGTTCCACCAGGTGCGCGAATCACGATCCGCTCGACCGAGCACCGCCCGCGCGGGAACCGAATCTCCCGGACCTTCCCTTCATTTGCGAAGCCGTCGCGCGTGACGAGATGGCCGCGCTCGACAAACAGTTGCGCGTTGTAGCCCTCAATCGTGAGAATGCGCTCATTTTGCATGGTCTACTCCAATGACTGTCGGGACGAGTTTGTAGGATGTTGCAAGCGAGTCGATTGCGGTATCGATTCCCTGTGTGTCACCTGCGAGATAAGCCGCCATATTTGCTATGCCTCTCGGGTCATGACTAACCTCGAATGCTCCAGCATACGAGAGGCTGCGAAGCGCAGCGTCCATCGCGCCGAATTCGGACGCATCTTCGACAATCGGATAGCTGGGCACCGGACGAAATGGCGTTTGCACGCCGGCCGTTTCCAAACGCGCAATGAGCAGCGCCTGAATCCGCATAGTCTGAACCGCAGCGCGAACTTCGGCCTCGGGCGCATCTCCACTCGTAACGATCTGAAAATGGCTATGCCGCCCTTGACGAAGCCAAGGAGTGACTTGTTCTAGCAAGACCATCGCTTTGGGTGCGAACTCGATCGCCGCGCTCTCGGCAACGCGCATCATCGTAATTAAGCGAATAACGTCGCGCTCCGCGAAAGTGCTATCGTTGTAGGTTACGGGAAGTATCATGCAAGCGACTTGCTCGGTGAGGTCTCGCGCCAGTTGGTAGGCCGGGTCGGCTTTTATCGTTCGCTTGGGCACGAAGTGGTTCGCGAGCTGTCGCGCGAGATGCTGTATTCGGCGCGGATGAAAGCCGAGGCCGGCCCAGTCGTTCGCACGATGGAGTTCGCGGTCGATCTTCGCAAGAGCCGCCTCAACGCGATCGCGGGCACCTTGATGCACTCGGTCCCACGGAATCGTGTGGTAGTTGCGATAAGCGAGTTCGAGGCAGAGGCCATCATGATCGCGAGCAAGCTGCATGTTGCGCTCGATCGACAACAGGTACCGTAGGTCGGTCAGCGCGGCGTCAGAGATCCGGTACTCGCGACCGCAGCGCGTTGAGTGTATGCCAAAGACGCGCAGCCGGTGCAGCTTGTCCGGCCCGATCCTGAAGCCCTCAGCCCGCAGCTGGTCAAAGGCCTCGCTCAAAAGCGGTCCATCAACCACCTCAAGGGTATTCGGCACGGCGGCTTTTGGCTCCGCGTGAAGTTGTCGGTTCCGCGCCCTCCTTGGCGGTGTAGTGGCCGTGAGGAAGGAGGCCAGAGTCATGGCCAAATCACGGGTGTTTCTGGGCATCGACAAGCTGCACTACGGCATCCACAACCTGTTTTACCACGAGGATGCGTACCGGCGCGCCCTCGATGCGATCGGGCTCAAACGCCGACATCCCAAGATGTCGTTTACCAAAGCCGCAAAGCTGAGCGGTACCACAATAAAGACGGTTCGCAAGTACGCCGCATCGGCGATCGAGGTCCGATCCGGACGAATCGACGTTACGCGCAGCGATCGGCTTAAGCGGCGGATGCGGATGCTCACTGACAAGGGCGAGATCGCGATCCCAACGACGAGCTCGCAGACTGCCTCTCGAATCAGCCGGTACAACAACGCGGTGCGCGAGTTTTATGCCACCGGCAAGACGACGGCGCTCAAGCCATTCGTCGGTAAAGCAGTCCGTTCGGGCGGAAAGCGGTACGAGTTTGTTACGAACCCCGCCGCGCTTAACCGGCTTGGCCGCGCTGGCAGTGTGCATTTCTCGGAGATCTACGCGCCGGAGTCCGAATCATGAGGCCTGTCTATCAGGAGCCCGACGACCGCAGAGACACTAAGAAGCTGCTGCGCTTGGGCACCGATCAGCCGCGCTGTGCGAGATGCCAGACTGACGACTTCAGGCTGCTCTGCTCCGTGCGCGATGCTCGGGGCAGCGGCCAGATCTTATGCCAGAACTGCCGTGCAAGGCGAAAGCGGCTCTCGGCGGCTGCCGCAGCACGCAAGCGGCGGCAGTTTGCAGCTGACGGTTACGAGCAGCCAGCATGCGTCGTGTGTGGCGAAGCAGCGCTGCAACTTCTGGAGCGCGATCACCTCGCGGGAGCTGCCAACAGCGGTAGCACGGAGCCGTTGTGCGCGAATCATCACGCGGTCAAGTCGTACATGGCCGAGCATGGGCCAATGGCAGCTCTGCGGCTGCGCGATCCCGAGCGATCGGCCTTGCTGCTGCAGGCAGCCTTTGAGTTCGGTCTTGGCGCGATGCTCGGGATGTTTGCAGCCTGGGATGGCGTGCAGGGCGAGACGGCGCGCTGCATATTCTTAGGCACCGCATCCCTGCTGCTCTTTGCGTGGGCAGCCTGGAACATTTCGGCCGACTCGTATTTCGAAGGCGTACTCGGTGCAGGCTATGATCGCGCAATCCCCGCGCCGGTGCCGGGATGAGCCGCCGCGCGACCGGCCAGCCGCAGCCAATGCGAGCCGCTGGAGACGCCGCGCGACGGCGGCGCGACACTAGCACCGCGCGCGATCGCGCGGTTGGGTCTATACCCGGTCTACAAGGCCAAGGACTGTCACTCGCGGTCAGCACGGCAATCCGAGCCTGGGTTGAACCGCGCAAGCCGCGGCGCCACACGCAGAAGGCGCGGCCGGTTCCGTGGCGCCCGCAGCGGTACGCGCAGCGCGTCCTAGTCGTGGATGTCGAGACGACTATTGACGCTGCGCAACGGCTATTATTCGGCTGCTTTCGGCTATACGAGCACGACCGGCTGGTCCTCGAAGGGCTGATCGTGGCCGACGTGCTCGACTACGAGCAAATGACGACCCTCGCAGAATACGCAGCACGTTGCCGTCTGCCGATCTACAGCCGGGAGCGCTTCGTGGAAGAGGTCTTCTACCCCGAGGTTTACGTGCGTGGCACCCTGTGCGTGGGCTTCAACCTGCCCTTCGATCTCGCGAGGATCGCCGTGCACGCGGGGATCTGCCGTGGCGAAAATCGCCGCAAGTTCCGACTCGTACTCTCGCGGCGCTTACGGTGGCACGATCTACGTATCGAGTCGGCCTCGGGCCGTGCAGCCTTCATCGGCTTCGTCCCCAAGCGGAAACTCTACGCGTGGGAGCGGCCGTTCTTTGCAGGCAGATTCCTGGACCTGAGCACGCTCAGCAACGCGTTCACGGGCACGCGCCACTCGCTACGTAGCGCCGGTAAAGCATTCCGCGCATTTACGCGCAAGATGCGGGTGCCGGATCTGGGCGTCATCGACCGGCGCTCGCTGCTCTACGGGCGCCAGGACGTACGCGCTACGTGGGCGCTGTACCGTGCATTACATGCAGAGTACGTACGTCATCCGTTCGCGACGTTTGCTAACGAGCGACGTAGACCCGAACACGGGCGCTACATGGGGCAGCTGTATTCGAGCGCGAGCATCGCCAAGCAATACCTGCGGCTGCTCGGCATTACGCCGCTGTTACGTAAGCGCACGCGCCTGAACCTCGCGCACGTCGGCAAGGCGATCGCCGCGTACTTCGGTGGCCGGGCCGACGTGCGCGTGCGTAAGACGGACATACCGGTGCGTGTGCTCGACTTCACGGCGATGTACGCCACCATCTTTTGCCTTCAGCGGCTCCACAGGCTGCTTGGAGCCCCCTCCATCGGCATCGAAGTCGTCACCCCCTGGGTGAAGGGTCTCCTCTCCCCTTCAGAAGCCTCGCAATGGGCTATGCTGTATGACCCCCAGACCTGGGCGAAGCTCAACTGCCTCGTCCTTGTGGACCCGAACTGGGCGATCGTACCGGCCCGCTTTCGCCAAGATGACAAAGACCCGTACACGATCGCCGTCACGCCGCTGCATACGCGCGAGGGGCGCTGGTATACGCTGGCCGACGTAATCGCCTCCGTGCTGCTGGGCGGCCCGGCGCCCAAGATCCGCCGCGCAATCCGCTTCATTCCCCGCGGGCGCCATCGTGCGCGAAGCACGTTGTTTCGCGGCGACGTCGCGCTGCGATCGAACGAGCCGTTCTTCGTGACGATCGTGGAGCAGCGCCAGGTCGCCAAGCGCGGAGCGAAGGACGATCCCGATCTCGCGGCGCTTGAATTGGGTCTCAAGCAGATGGCGGCCAGCGGCGCATACGGCATCTATGCTGAGATCAACGTCACGCCGGGCCGAACGGACGGCGACACGCCGGGCGACGTATACTCGGATACGTGCTATCCGTCGCCCAAGGTGCATGACGAACGGGCCGGGGCCTTTACGAATCCCATCATCGCCAGCCTCGTTACGGGCGGCGCGCGACTGATGCTCGCGATGCTCGAACGCGAGGTCACGCTGCGAGGCGGCGCGTTTGCCTTCTGCGATACCGACAGTCTCGCCATCGTAAGCGGCGAGCGATGTCCCGAGGGAATTCCGAGCGTACCGGAAGGCGCCATCGGGGAGATCGTTGCGACGTTCGACGCGCTCAACCCCTACGATCCGGCAAAGGTGCCGCACCTGCTCAAGGTGGAGCACGCAGACCTTTCCGATTTACGATGCTTCGCTGTTTCCGCGAAACGGTACGTCCTCTATCGCTGGATGCCCGGACGCCGCATCGCGATCGTGAAAGCGTCGGAGAGTGCGCTGGGTGCGATCATGGGTCGATCGCGCAACGAATCGACCGCAAAGCTGGCACGCCGGATCTGGCTTGCGATCCTGGTGAAGCACTTGAAGGTCAATGCAAAGCAACGGCGCCGCGCCAAGCCGCTGATCGACTTCGACGTTCCCCTGCGGCGCAAATTCCCGATTAGTCAACCGTCGATTCTGCAACGCTTCGAAGCCTACAACAAAACTCGACCCTACGATCATCGGGTTAAGCCGTTCGGTTTCGTGCAATCTGTGATTCCCGCCACGGTCTCGGGAACGACGAATCCTTTGCCGATAGCGCCGTTCGAAGCCGATCTTGCAAAGTCGAAGCGGCTGGAATGGGTCGACTTCAATACCGGCAAGCCGATTCGATTGGATTGGCATGAAAGCCACATGGACGGCACACTGCCGGTGATGCGCTTGAACGAATACATCGAGCAATACCACCAGCACCCCGAAGCCAAGGCTGCGGACCGGGACGGCAACCGAGCTGGACCCGATACGGTCGGACTTCTCGGACGATTGCCAATGCGCTCACGAAAACTTGCGCGGATCGGCAAGGAGGTCGATCGGCTCGATGAGGACGAGGGTACTTCGCTTGAACCAGATCGGCCCACCGAATACGAGCGCGACGACCTGGCGGGAGACATAGCGTGCTTAGCAACGTTCCCGCGCGAACAGGTAGCCAACGAGATCGACATATCAGAACGAAGGTGGCGCGACATCATAGAGCATCGATCCAACCCTCGTCGCGGCACCGCTGCTCTAATCAATCGCGTTGCGGAAGAGTACCGGCATCAGTCTAATCGTAGTAACAACGCGAGCGAAACAGGTGCCACCAAAGTGCCACGCGTAGGCGACTAGACCAAGGCGGGGGCCCCCATCCGGAGTAAAACCGAGCGTAGAGACCTATGAGATTTAGGGACATGACGGTGACAGTCCCCAGAAAGCGGCCCGGAGGGACGCATACTGCGAGGTGCCAGCGAGCAAGCCCAGAATCGACATCAAGTGTGGGATGTAGATTGAACACTTGGCGGAGCTCGCTATTTTCTAGCACGTCACGTCGGCGTCGGACGTAAATTGCGCCAGGCAGTCTCGCGACAGACGCGCAAGGCACCATCCCCCAAGAAGAGGGCTCGTTCGACCCCGAATGTAGCGCGCTTCCGCTTCGGCAAGGGACGCCTTCGCGAGTTGATCATGAGCGCCACTGAAGACTTCTGGGATGCCCTTGAATTCGGTGATAAGTCGGCGCTCCAGGAAATGCATTTGCGCGCTCGTAACCTGAACCAGGTCTCGCGCATTCGAACCGCATCGTTATATAAGAAACATAAGGGGTGCTTCATTGACGGTGCGGGGCTTGAGCCAGCCGCGATCCTACCCGTGCTAAAATTCGTGGAGCCAAGGAGCGATCTGGCGGAGCTATTTCAGGTAGCGCGGTGGACTTGGTCGATTCCGTATTCCGCTGGTTACGGACGGCGTCTTCGCTTTGTTGTTTGGGACGACCATCACCACGCTGTTATCGGTATTATTGGGCTTCAGTCCCCCCCGCTAGACTTGCCAGCTCGGGACGAAATGTTTGATTATCAGCCCGGCACCAAGCTCGACCTAGTAAATCGGACGATGGACGCATATACGATAGGTGCGGTACCGCCTTACTCGTATTTGCTCGGGGGAAAATTGGTCGCCGGCCTTGTCGCGAGCAACGAAGTGCAGCAGGCTTATTGGCGCGAATATGCGGGGCGCAAGACGCTGATGAGGGGCAAGCGTATTGAACAGCCGCTGGTCGCTGTGACAACGCTTAGCGCGTTTGGTAGAAGCTCTATCTATAATCGGCTGCGCTACGGAGATCGCCTCTTGGCCGAGCCAATTGGGTTCACAAAAGGCTCCGGTACGATTCATCTTGAGCCACTTTACATGCACGTTTTGGATTTACTGCGCACTTACGATCCTGAACTAGTATTAGGCGGCTACGGACAAGGTCCAAAACAGAAGTGGCAGTTGTTTAAGAGGGCCCTGGACATCCTGAAAATCCCTCGGTATTACTTCGAACACGGCGTTAAGCGTGAAGTATATCTCTTTAGGCTCGTAGCTCAGCTTGGACAAGGTATGGCGGGCGGCGATTTCGGACCTGGGCTAGGCTTCGAGGCGGGAGACTACGGGCAATACTGGGCTAACCGCTGGGCACTTCCAAGAGCGTCGCGCGATAAACGCTGGCGCAGCTTTCTGAGTGAGGAATACTTTTTGAAGTCCCTTCCGTTACAAGAACGGCCGGCACCTAAGTGAACGTCAGCTAATGTCCGATTCTCACGTTGCCGAGGGCTACGCTCGCCTCCCTGAGGACCTTCTCCGCGACTTATTGCACGATGCCGGGGATATGATTACACAGGTAAATACCCTGCTGGGCCCAGCTCTTGAACAAAAGGACGACCTCCGCGCGGCGCTAGAGAGCCTGAATCTCATTCAAAGCTTTACGCCTGTTCCTCCCCTCACCGTTGCAGGTATAGACGGAGGCTTCGCAGTCGAAAGGACCGCCGCAATCGATATCGTGCTCTGCGTTGCGGTCGGCGTTGAAGGACTTTCGACTACGACAACTGGTTGGGGCGGTACACAGTACGAGTGGTTTACCCGCGCGGCTCCGCATGATCGGATGTTGAGCGCCTAGCACGCGGTACCATGGTCGCACAAGAGTTGGCGATTATCGCCAAAGCCCCGCATCAACTGAAGATTCTTGATGGGTCTCACTTAACGCTAGTTATTCAGCTGAACTCCGCGCTTACCACCTTCTCAAAAGACGTAAGGCGCGAGGTGAGGCGAATTTGGGATAGACTCAAGACGCCCGAATGTCTTACGATTGCCTCGAACGATACTTCAATCATAGCAATGCCTAAATACGATTCTTCTCGGACTATTTGCGATCTAGTTTCAGCACAGGTGGGAACGGAAATCCCCGGGGACGATAAATACCTACTCGGCATCCTCCTGAAACCGGGCGAACTAGTGAGACCGCAACGGGTCGCGATCGATCCATGGGCGAGTTTGCATTTCGACGCTCGGGACGAACAAGACCGAGAGATTCAGGAAGCCCTTGAGAAAGCCATCGCTCCATTACGTGGGCGCGACATCGCATTCACATATTTTAAACCAGACGAGTTTTCTCCGGCGTTTAGAATCGAAGTCAAGAGCAACACTGGCTCTGGCGAGCTTGATGCAATATGCTCTACGATTGCTGGTCAGATCACTGGCCCCTTCGTGAAGGAGCCATATCCACAATACTTAGCAGACGTTATGGCTAAGTCCGTTGGCCTCGGACTAGGCGCGCTAAAAACAGCCGTTCAGCTTGGGATAAGCAGATCGGGTAAGCCTGAGATCGCGGAATTGCTAGTTCATTCATATAGGACAGAGGGGGTGTAGGAGCTTTGCCTTTTGACGAGGGTAGTGTTGGGAACGTTGGTTCGCCAAGCACGACAACAAAGGTTACTGTAGATATCATAGAGCCCGCGACGGGCGCCCCGCTACGTGGTGAGCTGGTATATCTGGCCCATCCGTTAAACAATCGATGCTTAATCGCTATAGGTACCGTTACAGATATTAAGACGATGAACCGCTGGCATGAAGACCCTAACATGCGTGGCGTACTAAAGCACTACGGCAGCCTCCCTCACCTAAGTGGCGTTGGGGATGTTCGAACGGCCGACGTGCTGGTTCAAGCCGCCTATCTCGCAGAAGACACCGATCCCGCAAAGGGAGAGCCGCCAATGGAGAGTGCTGGCTCGCTAAGCATGTCACCGACGACGGGCGCGTCCGTGTCTCGCGTTACGGACGACTTTCTCCGCGACCTCCTGAGGCGACATCGCGATCAGATCACATATCTCGGGTACATTTATCGAACCGAAGTAAAGATGCCGGTTACGTTGCGTCACTTCGGGCCAAAAGACGCCGGCGGGGCAGGCGAAGCCTACCACACCGGTATTTTTGGCATGACTGGTAGCGGGAAATCCGTGTTCGCAGCATACGTGATGGCGGCGCAGCTTCGTCATCCAGAGATGGGCGTGTTGGTCATCGATCCTCAGGGGCAGTTTACGAGTGAGGAGGGGCTGCCATTTTCGCTTCAGGAGTGGGCCGAGGAGCAAGGCCGGAAGGTGCTGACATATGGCATCGCCAGCGACCTGAGACTGCCAAAGGATGCGATTCTCTTAAGCGATTTATTGGAGGAGACTCGCTTCTTCAAGGATATCCTAACAATACGAGGTGAAGATCCTCGTGAATCTGCGGTTGCCGAATTTCGTAGACTCTTGCAGGCAACTCCCAACTGGGAAAATACAGATGCCGACGTTGTCTTGCGAAGCATCCTTGGCGCTCTTGTCAATGACGCACAAGCTTTGGCTCGGATATATGCCTCTGCTCCACCTCGTGCTCGACTAGTCCTAATGATCCAGTCGATACTCGGCGCGAATGACCAGTTCGCCGTTGCCGCTGCCGAGTTTGCCCCTTTGCACTCGCTGTTCACCCAGCGGGGGCCTGGAGGCCAACAGCGCCACTCGCTGTATGCGGTTGTTGACGAGGCGCTCAAGGTCGACGGTGTACGGCCCTTTGTGATCATCGACTTTTCGGGCGCTCAGGCGGGCAACGAATCGTTAGAATCGGCCCGTGTCAAGGCGCGGATCCTCCACATCGTGTGCTCAGTATTAAATAGGCGCGCAGAGGAACACTACAAGAGGGGAGAGCGCCTCAATTTGTTAGTCGCGTTCGACGAAGCGCATCGATTCGCGAGTGACGAGCCCGAGTTTGAAAGCCAACGCGTACTTTCTGAGAGGCTCGTGGATTACGTTAGAACCACGCGTAAGTATGGCCTTGGCTGGATGTTCATCACTCAAGAGGTCGGTTCACTTAGACGAGGAATTTACACACAGCTACGTGTGCGATGTTTCGGGTACGGCCTCACATCCGGTACAGAACTTCGGCGGTTACAGGAGACGATTGGCGAAAAGGCCGCCCTTGACTTGTATACATCCTTTGTAGACCCGCAGGCAATGCATCCGTCGCAATATCCGTTCATGCTTACCGGACCCATCTCTCCCCTCTCATTTACTGGCGCTCCAGTGTTTCTCTCCGTGTTCACCTCGTTTGAGGAGTTCAAGACCGCCAACCAAAAAGATGAGGCGTAGCTTACTCTGACCGCGATCGAGCATCTCTTTTCTGCCGTCCAACAGGGGATTGCAAGCGCAGCCCAGAGTGCGGGACGGCCAGAAGCCGCCCTACGCGAGGCCGTAGAGCCAGCCCTGGAACGCGCCCTTGACGATCGCGGGGCAAGAGCGCGCAAACGCGCCGAAGTGCAACTTATTGTTCCGACGGAAGCGACGGCCGCATTTCTAGATGCCCCGCTCGTTTCTCGCGGCAGACTGGACGCCGTATTCAACCGCTTCGTCATAGAGTTCGAGCCGCCCGGCGCGCTTCGGCCGTCAGTTATGCATTCAGGAACTCGGCACGCCGTTAACCAAGTGCAACAATATCTTCGCGGAGTTTCAGAGGAATCCGGGCTTCCGATTGAACGCCTTGCGGGATGTGCTTTTGACGGCACCTGGATAATCTATGTTACTGCGCACCACGGTGAGTGGCAGGTGCAACGCCCAATCCGCGCAGATCTGGATGCGTTGCAGGCCCTTGTCGATACGATGGAGTCACTTTCCGCGGGCCGCGGGCTTACGATCGATAACCTTGAGGAGGACTTTGGCAGAGACAGCATAGTCGCGTCGAGCTTAGTAAAGGCGCTAACCGGCGTATTATCTGCGGGGCCTTCGCCGCGAGCACAGGCTTTGTTCGAACAATGGAAACTTGACATAGGGAATGCTTCGGGCTTTGGACCGACCACAGATTACGCTGAATGGATAGACCTCTGCAACACCTTAGGGGCTCCAGCAGACGAGGGAAATTCCACATTAGTTCTTTTTGCTTTGCAAACCTACTTTGCTCTTGTCGCGAGACTCTTTGCCGTCGTGGTTTTAGAGGGCGCAACAGGCCAACCGCTCGTAGCGGAGTTGAAGAGGGGCGAAGAGCTTTGGGATTCACTTGACCGTCTTGAGCGTGGCGCATTAACAGCTTCAACGTACGCCGCGAACGTCATCGAGCCAGGAATTTTTTCGTGGTATGTTGCGGAACGCAATGACGAGCTGGGCGAAGCGCTTGAGCAGCTGCTTGAGGCGGTTATGGAATACTCGGCCGAAGTTGTTGAAATCACGCCTTTGATTGCCAGAGATGTCTTTAAGGGCCTATATCAGCGCCTAGTACCGCGCGCGATCAGACACCGACTTGGCGAATTTTATACGCCCGATTGGCTAGCTGCCCATGTAATTAATGCGATTGACACCGATGTGCAGCCAATCAGTCAGCACTCGCGATTGCTAGATCCCGCGTGTGGTTCGGGCACCTTTCTCGTTGAGTTGTTAAGCCGAGTATTGCAACGGTCATCAGATTCTGCCCCTGGCGAACTTCTGGAAAGCATTACAAGGAATGTCGTCGGTTTTGACCTGAGCCCGCTAGCGGTCCAAGCTGCGAGAGTAAATTACTTGCTGGCTATCGCGCCGCTCATGCGCAAAGCCAGGGCAGTGGTGACGCTGCCAGTATTCTTGGCCGATTCCGTATCGCCGCCCCGCCACGGCGGTCTATTGGAGCGCGATGTCTTGAAGTTGCGAACCGCAGAAGGAGAGTGGCGCATCCCGATAGAGATCGCGGACGGCTCAACCCTCGCGACTGTAGGCGGAATTTTTACGCAAGCTGTTCTAGCTGGGAAGGACAGCGCCACGGTCCTCGCTGAGGTGGAGGACGCTCTTCCTGAAATGCCTTGGGCCAAGGTCGCATTTCGCGACTATATCTGCGAGCTATATGACAAACTGGCCAATATCCATAATTCAAACCGAAACGGTATGTGGTGGAACCTGATAACGAATGCCTTAGCCCCTACTTTCGAGGGAAGGTTCGATGCCATTGTGGGCAATCCGCCATGGGTTTCCTGGGAAACGCTACCGGAACAATACCGCCGCGAAAACGAAGACCTCTGGCAGCTGTACGGTCTACACCCGGACATGCCAGCAGGTAGGAGGCAGCGAACGGGGCGGGTGCCGCTTGACCTTTCGATGCTGTTTGTAGCCCGCTGCATCGATCGTTATCTGAAGGATACTGGCCAGCTGGTCTTCTTGATCAGCGCCTCCGTGTTCCAGTCTGAGCTCGCTGGTAGGGGATTTCGCGGCCGTAAACTGCCTCCGGATGCAGAGTACTCGTTTTGCAAGATCGAAGATCTTAGCCGCTTGAAGGTTTTCGATGATGCAGCTAATGTCACGGGAATCCTCATGGCGGATCGCCACAATCCCCAGACGCCAAGGATTCCTACTGTGCTGTGGCGCCCTACCACAAGGGCGACCATCCGCACAGACGAGCCGCTTGATGCAGTGTTGAGCATTATTGAACGGGAGCCGATTGCGGCCGAGCCTATCGACCCGTTGGATCGGCGGTCTCCACTCCTTATAATGCCTCCGGAGGCACTGGAAGCTACCCTGCCGATGCGCAAAGCCTCGCCCTACGCAGATGCGATAAGGAACGGCATTCATACGAGGGGCGCCAATGGAATATTCTTTGTCGACATCCTCGAACGCGGGAACGACTGGGTTCGCATCCGCAATGCGCCGGCGCGTGGCCGGCTCTCAGCGGTACCGCAGCTTGAGGCTGTAGTCGAACCCGAGGCTGTGCGCTTGCTGATCCGCGGGGAAGATGTCTCGGCGGAACGTGTTACGCCGAATTTGGGTTTGTTGTTCTTTCATGACGAGGAACACGTTAGCAGACCGTTAAGCGAATCCGAAGCGAGACTTCGTTTTCCCCGAGCCCTAGCATTTGCGAAACACTTTGAAAGCTTTCTTCGCGGGCGTAGGCGCTTCCGCAATTTCAATCCTACAGGTGAGGATTGGCTCGGAATTTACTCAGTTACCGCTGCCGTACTTGCTGAACACAAAGTCGTTGTGCGAGAAATCGCGAGCGATCTCCTCGCAGCGCGACTTAGCTCAAGAGAGGCGATACCGGACCACAAACTTTATGTAATTCCATGCGGAAACGCGGACGAAGCTCAGAATCTATCGCTCGTGCTCAACAGCGAGCCAGTGCGCGCGGTCGTCCGATCTTTTTCAATAAGCACATCCCTTACGGGATCCTTTCTGCGCTACGTCGGTATTCGCACCTTGAGCGGTCATGATGGAACTGCGGGCAGCGACGACTGGTTAGCCAACGCTCTGGGGCTGACGGTAGTTCAGCTCAGGGCGCTTCGGCATCATCTCCCCCCTCGATAGCCAGGTCGGCTTGACCGGACGTTTGGAGGGGCTTGTGTAGTATCCCTCGGCGAAACCCATGGTGTCCATGAGACATTGGTTCGCGACCACGCCCTCGACGCCGCGACCTGCATCTTCGGGATGCTCTTGCGCGTGCAACGCGACCCCGTCGGCGATTGCCTTCGCGATATCGGGCATCGACATGCAGGAGCCGTCGCCGGTCTCCAGGCCGCCGCCGTCGCCGCCGCCATGGTCGACGAGGTCGATCCAGGTCTGGTTCGCGCCGCTGCCCTCGGCGCTGTCGAGCGTGCGTGCGACGAAGTGCGCGAGGTTCGCTTCATCGCTCATATCGAGGGCCTTGCCGGTCTGAACGCCGGCGACGTTACCGTCGGCGATCGTGTATCGCTCGGTGTGCAGGCGGCCTCTGACGATCGCATCGCCGCCGGCGCGCAGATGCGTGGTATCCTCAACCGTGTATTCGATTCGTCCGTCCCGCGCGCTCGTGCGGAGCGCCTGCGAGAGCGTCGACTCTTGGATCGCGTCGAGATTGTTGTCGCCGTCGCGGTAGATGCCGAACTCGAGCGACCGGCGGGAAGGGTTTACCGTAACGTTCTGCAGCATGGAGCCTCCTGACGAGCGATGTCGGATGCCTACTGCGACGGGCCTTGCCGGCCGCTAGGGCCGATGCCGGCTCGTTTTTAGATTCTTTTCACGACTGTGGGTTAGGCTGCTCGATAGCAGAGCGTTTTCTTTACGGGAGGGTGATTATGGCCGTGTCTTCGCGGATAGGCGTCATCTTAGTCGGGAGCGGGCTGCTCGCGGCTTGTTCGGGCACCGCGCCGTCGCCGGTCGTACCGGGCGGCAGGGCCGGCGCACCGCAGATGCAATCTGGGGCCCGCGCGATTCCCCATAAGTCGCCGTCGACGACCAGCAGAACGTCTACGTGAATGAGTCGGTCCAGAACGAGGGTTTTGTGGAGGTCTACGCGCCGGGAAGCAACACTGCGCAACGCTCGATCGACACCGGCATCGGCGGGTACGCGTTCGAGTCGGGCGGCATGGGCTTCGATCGACAAGGGAACCTGATTGTGGCCGAGCAGGCAAAGCTGAAGCTGCAGATCGTCAAGATCGCCAAGGGTTCCTCCACGGTTACGCCGATGAATCTCGATCTGGACGGTAATAACATCACCGGCCCAGGCATGGGCATCGATAAGGCCGGTAACATCTACGTCGCGAGCAGCGGAGCGGAGACGGTCTCGGTCTTTGCGCCGGGGCAGACCGAGCCGTCGCGGGTGATTTCCAACGTGCCGGCTTATGGGTATATGGCCGTGACGCCGCAAGGCGCGATCTATCAAGCCAGCGGTGAGTCCAGCGTCACGGGGATAGCACCGGGCTCGAACTCGCCGACGCTTACGGTTTCATGCGAGTGCTCCGCACAGGGAGCGGCCGTTAGCCGATAACCTTACGCGGGCGGCGCTTTGACGCCGGCGCTCGCGTAGAGCGCGCGCGTGTCGTACATCACGCCGCCCTTGAAGGTCGTTTCGACGCTGCGAAGGCGCGCGATCGAGCCGAGTGGGTCGCCGTTGACTAAGATCGCGTCGGCGAGCTTACCCGCCCGCAACGAACCGAGCGCGTCGTCCATGTGCATCACGCGCGCCGGCACGATCGTCGCGGCTTGCAGGACCTGCGGGGCTGGGATGCCGGCCTGCGCGTAGAGCTCGAGCTCGTGGATGAGGTCGAAGCCGGGTAGAATATCGTCGGTCCCCGCGACGATGCGAATGCCGTTGGAGTGCAGTAACGCGATCATGTCGAGATAGGCCTGCGCGGAGGCGCGATATTTTGCGTCGAGCCCCGGACCCAGCGGGAGCCCACCCGTCGTGAGCGTTCGCCGAACCTGCGGCGGCAGCCAATCCGCAACCTCGGCAAATCCCGTCGAAGCGATGTCGCCGGTGCGCGTCATGGTATCGGTGTAGAAGATGCCGACCGTCGGATCGCTGACGATCTCCTTCGATTTGAGCAGCGCGATGAAATCCTTGACCGCTTGACTCTGCAGATCGATCGTTCCGGCCCGCTGCGCCGTGGCCGTGAGCCGAATTGGCGTCTGGGTGCGATCCTCGGTATCGGGCATGAAGTTCAGGAAGAGGAAGTTCACGTGCTGAATTTCATCGAAGCCGGCGTGCACCGCGTCTTGCGCGAGCATTCCGGCCGGAATGTGTCCGCTTACGCGCAACCCCTGCGCGTGCGCCTCCTTCACGATCGCGGGAACGAGTTTGGGATCCATCGAGCTGTAGATCTTGATCTGCACCGCGCCGAGCTTCTTCCAGTCGCGCACTTGCGCGATCGCTTCGTCGACGGTGCTCGTCGTCGTGCCGATCGGCGCGGTATACTTGCCGGTCCCGTCCATGAGTCCCGCGATGATGACGCGCGGGCCGACTAGTTCACCGCTTGCGTACTGCGCCTTCGTCTTGGCGATGTACTCCGGATTGTTGCCGGGATCGCGGATCGTCGTGACGCCCTCGGCAAGCAGGCGGGGTCCGAAATCGGCCAAGAGATGCATGTGCATGTTCCAGAGCCCCGGCAGCAGCGTCTTGCCGGTGCCATCGATGCGGCGCGCGTCGCTCGGAATGGGCAGATCGGCGCCGCCGACCGCGGAAACGCTGTCATCGTGGAAGATCACCGTCGAGTTCGGCACGACGCTCCCGGCTTCTGAATCGAAGAGCGCGACGTTGGCGATCGCGATCGCCGTACCGGCGCGTTGCGGAAGCGTCGCAGCGATCTGGCGGCCAAGATCCGTCACGCGTTCGTTCTGTGCTTCGATCAGCTGCGGGAGCACCGAGTTCCAGCCGCTGCGAATCACCGCGCCCCAGGTGTCCCCCGTCATGAAGAGCTCACCGCTCTCGTCAAGCCAGATCTCGCCCGGAGTGAAGTCGAGGCCCGTCACCTCGAACATCGTTACGCGTTTGCTCTCGCGCGCGTTGCTCACGGCGAGCGTCTTGATCGACGAGATCTTGGTCACACCGCTCGGCCAAAGATCGATCGACTCGCCGCGCGCGCGAAGGGCCGCGCGCGCCAGGATCGCTCCCTCTTCGGGCGTTCCGTCCATGCTCACGTAGAAGCGCGGTGGGGAGTTCGGATGTCGCTGGTTTTCGGCGGAGTTCTTCCAGGTCGCCTCCCCGTTTTCGACGCTGAATCGCTCGTCGACCGGCACCTTCAGATAGTTGTATCCGGTGGTATGGAGGTTGGCGATCAACCCGGCTCGATCGAGGACGATGCGGCTGCGTACCGTAGGCCCGCGCCCGCGATCGACGTACTCGAAACGCACGTCGAGCGTACCGTTGGGCATCGCGAGCGTCGTCTGCGAGCCCTTGACGACGCCCGACGAGACGAAGTCGTACGTCGTAACGGTGCCATAGAGCTTAGCCGCGGCGAAGGCGGGCGATGCCCAGACGACCGCGGCCGCCGAGCCGACGGTCGAGATCCAGTCGCGACGCCGGATCGGCGGCGCTCCGGCCATGCACGAATGGGCGCTCCCGCGCAGCGGAAGGCCGAACAACGTCGAGCATCGATGAGAACGGCACGTACACATACTGCGCACCCCAGCCTTTCCTTCGGTTAATCCATTGGAACGCCGCGCGCTCCCTCCAGTCAAGGCTACGAACAGTCAAGGCTACGAAACGCATATCCGCACGCAGCGACGCCCGTTATGCTCGGAAGGTCCGTGATTTACCGCACCTCGCCCGGGCCGGTCAGCCGAACAAGCGTTCGGAATGTAGCCGTCTCTTTTCGGGAAAGTACACGCGACTCATGATTGCCGACCACGACGTCATCGTACTCGGCGCCGGCCTTGCGGGCATGCGCGCCGCCCTCGAAGCCGCGCGTCTGGGCGCGGATGTTGCGATCGTCACCAAAGTCCATCCGATTCGCAGCCACTCGAGTGCCGCGCAGGGCGGCATCAACGCCGCGATCGGCGAGACCGATAGCTGGGAGTCGCACGCTTTCGACACGATCAAGGGCAGCGATTATCTCGCCGATCAAGACGCTGTCGAGGTGATGTGCCGGGAAGCGCCGCAGGACATCCTCGAGTTCGAGCACATGGGCGTCATCTTTTTTCGCAACGAAGACGGCCGGCTCGGCACCCGCGCCTTCGGCGGCGCCTCGCAAGCGCGCACGTATTTCGTCGGCGATATCACCGGGCAAGCGCTGCTCGTGACGCTCTACGATCAGATTCTCAAGGCCGGCGTGAAGGTCTACGAAGAGTGGTTCGCCACGAAGCTCTACATGGATGGCGGCGCCTGCCGTGGCGCCGTCGTACTCGAGATGGTCACCGGCGAACTCCACCTGCTGCGTGCCAAAGCGGTCGTCGTTGCGAGCGGCGGCCTGGGGAGGCTCTACGAGCCGAGCACGAACGCGTTGATCTGTACCGGCGACGGGTACTCGCTCGCCTATCGGGCCGGCGCGCCGCTGATGGATATGGCGATGGTGCAGTACCATCCAACGACGCTTGCCGGCAGCGGCTTCCTGATGACCGAAGCGGCCCGTGGCGAAGGCGCCTACTTGCTGAACTCGCTCGGCGAGCGCTTCATGAAGACGTACGCGCCGAATAAGATGGAACTGGCGGCGCGCGACGTGACCTCGCGCGCGGAAGCGACGGAGATTGCGCAAGGCCGCGGAATCGACGGAAACGTCTTACTCGATTTGCGCCATCTCGGTCCCGACGTCATCCTCAAGAAGCTGCCGCAGATTCACGAGATGGCGCTCGACTATCTCGGCATCGACATGATCGAGGAGCCGGTACCGGTTCGCCCCGGCATGCACTATCAAATGGGCGGCGTTCGAACCGACGTCGAGGGCGCGACCGCGATCGCGGGTCTGTACGCGGCGGGCGAAGTCGCCTGCGTCAGCGTTCACGGTGGAAACCGGCTCGGCGCGAACTCCCTGCTCGATACGATCATCTTCGGACGGCGCTCAGGACGCGCGTCGGCCGGATATGCGAAGGGCACGCTACCGAGCCAGGGCGGCGAAGAGCTGCTTCGCTCGGAGCAGCGGCGCCTCGAAGAACTCTTGGCACGTCCGTACACGGGCGAAACGTGCGCCGGTTTGCGGCTCGAGCTTGCGACGATGATGGATCAAAAGGTCGGTCTCTATCGCAGCGACGCCGGCCTGCACGAAGCGCTCGAGGCGCTGCGCGGTTTCCGAAAGCGCTACGAAAACGTAGCCGTCGGCGACAAGGGCCGCATCTTCAACCAAGCCCTCACGTTCGTTCTCGAGCTTGAGTATCTGCTCGACTGCGGCGAGACGATCATCCGCGACGCGCTCGTCCGCAAAGAGAGTCGCGGTGCGCACACGCACGTCGACTACCCCGAGCGCAACGACCGCGAGTGGCTCAAGCACACGATCCTTACGCTTCGCCATGATGGCGAGGAGCCCGAGATCTCGCACGTTCCCGTGACGATCACTCGCTGGCAACCCGAGGTACGTACCTACTGATGCAGTTTACGATCGAAGTCGGACGCTACAATTCCGAAGGGCGCTACGCCGAAACGGCTAAGCCGGGCGAGCCGTTTCCGGCACCGTGGAACGCGTCGCCGGTCCGACGTTATCAGACCTTTAGCGTCGACCTTCCCGAGCACGCCGTCGTTTTGGACGCGCTCATCGCGATTCGCGAGTACCAAGATCCGTCGCTTGCCGTTCGCTGCGCGTGCCGCAGCGCGATCTGCGGATCGTGCGCGATGTGGATCAACGGACATGCCAACCTCGCGTGTAAGAGCAAACTTGCCGCCTTCACCAAAGACGGAAAGACGCGTGTCGAGTCCCCGCCCTCGATGCCGATCATTCGGGATTTGGTCTGCGACATGAAGCCGTTTTGGGATAAACATCTGGCGGTGCGGCCGTGGCTGGAGAACAAGCAGCCGATTCCGCCGCCCGACCAAGAGTACCGCGTTCCAAACGCATCGATGGAAGAGCTGATTCAAGAGGTGAGCTGCATTAGCTGCGGCGCCTGCGTTATGGATTGCGAGTCGTTCGCGGTCAATCCGGATTTCTTGGGCCCGCAGGCGCTCGCACAGGCGTATCGCTACGTCGGCGACCCGCGCGACGACAAAACGAAAGAGCGGCTCGGAGAGCTGAGCAAGCCCGGCGGCATCTGGGATTGCACCCACTGCTTCGAGTGCGTGCAGCAGTGCCCCAAGGGCGTCGCGCCCCTTGACCAGATCCTCAAGCTGCGGAAGATGGCGGTCGACGCCGGATTCACGCATAATCCCGGCACGCGCCACGCCGATGCGTTCGCGGAATCGGTCAAGCACAGCGGGCGCCTCAACGAGCTGACGCTGATGCCGAAATCGACCGGGCTCTTCAACATCGTCGGGCAGCTCAAGACGCTGCCGAGCGCGATCAATATGGCGCGTGCCGGCAAGCTGCCGCCGCTGATCCACAAAGCGATTCCCGGAGTGGACCGCATCAGAAAAATTTTCGAGCGCGTTGGAGGAAGGTTCAAGTGAAGGTTGCGTTCTATCCCGGTTGCGTCTCGAAGGGCGCTTGTCCGGAGCTTTACGTCTCCGCGCGGCTCATCGCCGAGCCGCTCGGTCTCGAGCTGCACGAGCTGGAATCGGCGCCGTGCACCGGCGCGGGCGTCCTGAGCGAGCAGAATCGCGATCTCGCCGACGCGCTCAACGGCCTGACGCTGGCGATGGCCGAGGCCCAGGGCGCCGACTTGATGACGATCTGCAGCACCTGTCAGGGCGTGCTCTCCGATCACAACTATCATCTCAAGAAGGACGAGTCGCGTCGCGATAAGGTCAATGCAACGATCGCCGATCAAGGTTTTAGCTACGCCGGCAAGGCGACGGTCAAACATCTGCTCTGGATGCTCTTTGAAGACATCGGGATCGATCGGGTTGCCGCCGCAGTCAAACGGAAGCTCACCGGATTGAAGATCGCACCGTTCTACGGCTGCTACATCCTGCGGCCGACCGAAGCGTTGGGATTGCGCGAACGCCCCGAGCGCAAGACGTACCTCAATCAGTTGATCGAGCTGGTCGGCGCCGAGGCCGTCGAGTATCGCGGCGCGACGAAGTGCTGCGGATTTCCGATGCTCACCTTCAATCGCGACAAAGCCTTGGCGATGAGCGGCAATCACATCATCGAGGCGAAGGAGAAGGGCGCGGATCTGCTCGTTACGCCGTGTCCGCTCTGCCATCTCAATCTCGACGGACAGCAGCCCGACGCGGCGCGCGTCCTCAAGCAAGATATCGACGTTCCGATCTTCCATCTGCCGCAGCTGCTCGGCTTGGCGTTCGGCTTCGAGCCCGACCAGCTTCGGCTCAACCACCACGTCGTTTCGACGAAGGGCGCGCTCGAAAAAGTCGAGCTAAAGGTCTAGAGCGCGCGGAACCAGCATCCTAATGGCCCTGTCCGGTTTGGCGTGAGCGTTCGACGATGGACCAAGCGGGAGCGGCGCGGAGGGGAATGTAGCGGGCGTGGGGAGGTATTGGGAGGCATGGGTCTACCTCGTCGTGTGCTTCGCCGCGACCGCCGCGATTGTTACGTACCTGTTGTGCGCCGATCCAAAACTTCTCGAACGTCGCTTACGGGGTCCGGCGGCTGAAGAAAAGACGAGTCAGAAGCTGCTACAACTCGCCGCAGTTATCTTAGCCTCGAGCACGATCCTGATCTCTGCACTCGATCATCTCTTTTCGTGGTCGCAACTCCCACCCTCCGCAACGATTGCCGGAGACGCCCTGGTCGCCGGCTCTTTTCTCATCATTTTTTTGGCTTTCCGAGAGAACACGTTTGCTGCCATAAACATCGCAGTGGAGGCCGGTCAAAAGGTCATCTCGACGGGACCGTACGCGATCGTTCGCCATCCGTACTATTCAGGATTGCTCGTCTGGTTTTTCGCGACTCCTCTTGCGCTCGGATCGTTGTGGGGCATGCTCGTGCTCGTTCCGATGGCGCTCGTGATCGGATGCCGGACTCGTTATGAAGAGCGTTTCCTTGCAGAGCACTTGCGTGGCTATGCGGATTATTGCCAAAGCGTTCGATATCGGCTGCTGCCGCTGGTTTGGTAGGGCGTAAGGGTCTAACCGTCGCAGTCGCTTACTCGGCAAGGCCTTCGCGGCGAGGCGTGGTACGTTAGCGGCTTCCATGCCAGTAAAGGAGTCCACCTTGCCTTACTACCTCCCGTCGCGCGCGCGCCGGTTCGGCTGCGCCGTGTTGCTCGGTGCAGCTGTCGCCGGCTGCTCCATGAACTCTTCCTCGACGCCCTCGAGCAACGCTGCGCTCGGCACATCGCCGGCCGCAAGCCTACGCCGCAGCGAACTGCTCTCACGCGGATTCGGTACCGTCTCGAGCCACCGCGCTCAGTCGTCAGGCTGGATCGCGCCCGACGCGAAGAAGAAGAAAAAGGCCCTCATTTATTGGGGCAGTTACGATGCAAGCACGATCGACGTCTTTTCGGCCAAGGGCACCGACCCGCCCGAGAAAGGACAGATTACCACGGGTCTATCCAACCCCGAGCGGCTCTTCGTCGACAAATCGCTCAACGTCTACGCCACGAATCTCGGCAATAACACGATCACCGCGTATAAGCGCGGCGCGACCACGCCGTTTCTCACGATCAGCGACGGTGTGAGCACTCCCACCGGCCTGACGGTCGACGCCGCTGGTACGGTTTACTGCGCCAATGTCGGAAACGATACGATCACCGAGTACTCGAAGGGTCAGACATCGCCGTCTCTTACGATTCCAACTTTTGCAGAATATCTTGCGGTCGACGCGCAGGACAACTTGTACGCCTCGGGGAGCGCCGTCTACCAGTTTGCGCCGGGATCGACGACTGGAAAAAACCTCAACCTGAACATTAGCTCGCCAGGAGCGCTGGAGGTCGATAAGTCGGGGAACATCATCGCGATCGATGAGGGGGCCAACTCGATCGACGTATTCCCGGCGGGCCAGACGCAGCCGTCGAAAAAAGTCTCGGTTACCGCCGGCAGTGCGTTCGCACTCACGCTCAATAAGAGCGAGACGGTACTCTACGCGAGCGTCGAGGTGAGCGGAGGGTTCATCGTGCAACAGCTCGATTATCCCAACGGCACGTCGTTGACGACCAAAATCAGCGGCACGACTTACGGCGAGTGGCCGATCGCGGTGAGTCCCGACAGCGTCCTTTGACGTTGCGCCGCGGGCGTGGCCGGCACCCCCGGGCAATCGTCGAGCAGCGTCGCGCCGTCGGACGTGCTGTGTTGCATGACGTACTTCACGAGCTGCGGCTCCTCGCTAGCTTTCTGCGCGGGCGGCGGCTGAAACCGAGTTGGAAAGGTCGGGTCGCTGAGGTTGCGATCCGACCACGGGTTTGCCGCTTCGCTCGGATAGTACCAAGGATAGTCGAGCAGCATCGACTGCGCCGAACCGTCGGCGAAATGAACCGCCATGCGGATGTCGACCCAGAATCCGTGCGTTCGCGAATCGTAATGCGAGCCGTGCGGATCTGAGAATGTAACGTAGCCGCAAGGCGGCGTGCCGCTTGCGGCGCCGATACCGCTGCCTTGCGCTCCGGCGCCCGCCCCCGGCCCCGCATTCGCACCGCTTCCCGCAGTTGCGGTAACCGCCTTGCCGGCCGATGCGGCGTCCCAAATCGGGCGGCTCGCGTTCGATCGCGCGGCCGCGAATTTCGCAACGGCCGGTCGACGCGCAAGCGGTGGACTGCCGTGCAGGCCCTCGGCAGCGAGTGCCGTTTTGTGCGGCAAAATCGAAACAGCCGGCCGCGGCGTCGGCGGCATCGCGGTCGGCACCGGAGCGGGCGTCGAGCGCACGATTATACTTGCGACTTGCATCCGGCTGACGATCTGCTCGCGGGACTCGCGCGCGGTGCGGTTGATGGGAACCAGGCCGGCGGCGACCTCGTGTATCGCGATAGCGATCGCAAGTGCTACTGCAAGCCGCCTGCCGTTCGAGGCTCCAAAGAAAACGCCGAGCCGTTCGGTAGAGAAGGGCTCGGCGTCAACGAGGCGGTGCTTACTCAGGGCTGGTGTTGTATGTCTGTACGTACCACTGTTTGAACTGATCGTAGGTCGGATAGTAGCCGTACTTGTGATAGAACCAGTCGCGATACGCATCCTGCCGGCGCGTCACTTCTTGCTGCTCCGCCCGTTTTTCGCGGACCTTGTGATTGTAGTTGACGACCAGCGGAACCGACGCCGCCGCGGCTGCGGTTACGAGTATGATCGTATTGGTGCTGCCCGAACCGTCGGCAAGCGCGGGAGCGGCGATGCTTGCGGCAAGCGCTGCCGTCAGCACGGCAGCTAGGGCTTGCGGTTTCTTCATGTCCGTCCTTTCTGCAGGCGATTCGACCTCCCGGCTCCAACCCGGACTTCGTGGAGATCGAGGCCTTAATTCGAGCGATCCCGGATTTTCCGATTCCAGGGATCCTTTTCCGTGACATTACCCCGTTGTTGAAAGATAAGCAAGGCTTTCGGCGCTCGATCGACCTTTTCGTCGACCGCTTTCGCGACCGCGATATCGAGCACGTCGTCGGTATCGAGTCGCGTGGTTATATCTTCGGAGCTCCGATTGCCTATGCCATCGGAGCCGGTTTCATCCCGGTGCGTAAGCCCGGCAAGTTGCCGCACACTACGCTGAGCGAGGAGTACGCGCTCGAATACGGCACCAACTCGCTGGAGATCCATTCCGACGCGATTGGGCAGGGTGAGCGCGTGCTGGTCGTCGACGACTTGCTCGCGACCGGCGGCACCGCGGCGGCGACGGGAAGGCTTCTCCAGCGCCTCGGCGCCCGTGTCGAAGCCTTTGCGTTCTTAGTCGAGCTCACGGCGCTGGGCGGCCGCAAAAAGCTCGGCGACGCCGATGTCGTTTCGTTCGTTGCGTATTAGCCGCTCGCGTTTGGCCGCCGCGGTCGCGACGATCGCGGCGCTCGTGATCGCCGCTCCGCCGGCGGGCTCGGCGCGGC
>JBAUYZ010000048.1:0-12383 GCA_049585055.1 Candidatus Cybelea sp.
TCGCTAGACGCGCCGTTCCCGCGGACCGCGGGTTTTGCGGGTTTGGCCGGCGCCCCGTCGCTCTTCGAGGAATCGATCTCGGCGAGAACCGAGCCGACGGCGACGGTCTCGCCTTCGCGCGCAAGGATGCGCGTAACGACGCCGGAAACGGTCGCGGGGACCTCGACGTCGACTTTATCGGTCGTCACCTCGACGAGCGGATCACCCTCGCCGACGAATTCGCCGACCTGCTTGCGCCACTCGACGACCGAGCCTTCTGTGACCGATTCGCCCATTTCGGGAAGCGTCACGCTGACGAGCGTCTGTTCCAAAGCAGACTTCATCTTATCTTTTTGAGAGCCGGGGGCCTACGGCTAGAAGTACTTCGCTTGCAGCGCGGGCGTCTGCTGAAGTACGTTCTTTTGAAAGTGCGGCCGGGGATGCGAGAGCACGAACGCGGCGACGTCGTAGGCTTGAGCGAGCGAGAGCGAGCCTGGTGCGTTCTGCGGCATGTTGTAGCGGACGAAGCCCGTCATCCGATCGATATGTGACATGCCGGCGCCGTTGTTGAACGACGTATTTCCCCAGAGCGGTGGAAAGGCGTTTGCGACGCCCGCTCCGGAAGCGCCGTGGCAGGCCGAACACTTTGCCGAATAGATTCTCGCGCCGTTGCCGACCTTGGGTGAGGCCGTCGGCAACGGCTCGAGATATCGATCGGATGCGGCCTGCGGGGCGCCGACCGGCGTGCCGCGCGAAAGCCAGGCGATATAGGCGACGATCGCGACCATCGCCTTGCCGTCGTATGCGGGTACGCGCCCATTCATGCTGTAGAGGAAGCACTCCGCGATCCGGTCGTGCAGCGTGATGACGCGGTGCGCACGACCGTTCCACTGCGGAAAGCGCGCGTACGTACCGGCGAAGCTGCCGCCTCGAGCTTGCGTTCCCGCCGCGACGTGACAGTCGGAGCAGTTCAGATCGGCGCCGACGTACGCTTTCATGAGCCGGCGCGTCTGCGTGATGAGCGTGTGACCTTTTGCAATCGACTCCCCAACTGGCCCCGACGGAAGCGCGTGCGGATCGTAGAGCGTCGCGTCGTTGCGTGCCGCGCCGCTCGCACAGGCGGCGAGCGCGAATGCAAAGAGGGCCGCAAATGCGTATTGCTTCATAACGGCGTAAGATAAGCGTAACGGTAGGTGTTTTGCAGCACCGCGATCGTCGCCACCATCGAGGGCACGACGAGAGCGCCGTCGATCAGGTGCGTGAGAATGTCGGCGGCGACCTCACTTGGGCTCATTGCGGCCGGCGCGAAACCCTTTTGCACCAAGCCGCGCGCCTGTTCTTCGACCGCCGTGTGACAGGTCAGGACGATGAGTCCCCGGCGCTGCAGCATCGCGATCGAGGCGTCTTGATACATGCTCCGTTCATCGTCGGGGTCTGCAGCGGGGTCGACCGGCGCGTGCGAATCGAGGTAGACGTTCGTTTGAATCGGCCGGCCGGACGCGTCGGCGAGCTTGAAGAACTCGCCGATGCGATACTTGCTCCACACGTACTCGCTATAGCCGTATACCGCCGATGGCCCGTGTCCGGCGAGTACGATGCAAATCTCCTGGGCTGGATAACCGAAGCCGAACTGCAAGCCGTTGAACGAATTCTTGATGCTTGAGAGCACGCCCGGCGCAAAGGAGGTCGCCTCGTAGAGCTGCCGGACCTGCGACGGGCGCCCGACCAGCGAAGCAAATGCTTTCGCGTCAAAGTCGGCGCGCCGCTCTACGCGATGGACGCCGCCCGGAACGCTCTGCGCGACCGCGACGCTCGGCGCCGAAGCCAACGCCGCCGTGCTCGCCAAGAAACCTCTGCGATTCAAATGTGACGTAAATTTCCTTTTGGCGGCAAACGGCTGGCTATATTCCCACGTCCAATCGCTTGCTCCCGTCATCGGCGGCCCAAACAGGCGTTCGAGGAATCGACGCTCGCTCTGGTCGAAACTCTCATTCGATGGACGTAACGGAGATCGACCCGACGACACCGCCGGCGCCGAGCTTGAACCGCAGGGTCTTCGTCGGCATCTCCGCCGCGGCGACCATCGCCGCTTCGACCGCAGCCGGCTCCGAAGAGGAAACGCTCGGTCAGGCGCACCCGCCGCTCGTCGCCGAGAATGACCCGGCGATCGCCGTCGAGCACGTGAAGCTCGACCGGCGCGGAATCGAGCTTCCCGCCTACGCGGCGTGGCCGGCTTCGGCGGGTCGCGGGACTCCCTCGGTCGTGGTGATCATGCATATCTGGGGTGTCGATACTTCGATTCGCGACGTCGTGCGGCGCTACGCAAAAGCGGGATTTGCGGCGATCGCTCCCGATCTCTACGCGCGGTTTGGCGCGCCGAGCGGCGACGATGTGACCGACTATACGATCTTCTCGCCGTACGCGAAACGCCTCGACCGCGAGGTTTGGCTCGGCGACGTGCGCTCCGCGCAGCAGTGGCTGGCGGCGAAGTTTCCCGGTACCAAGACCGCGATCACGGGCTTCTGCATGGGCGGAAAGCTCGCGCTCATCGCGGCGGTGGAGGAGGGCGATAGTTTCGCCGTCGTGGCGCCGTTCTACGGCGCCGTCGCCGATATCGACCCGAAAGCAATGCACATTCCGGTTTGCGGCAGCTACGGAGCGCGCGATACGGGCATTCCCGCCGACGGCGTTCGCGCGTTCGCCGCCGCCCTAACCGTGCCCAACGACATCAAGATCTACGACGAAGCCGGACACGCGTTTTTCGACGATCAGCGTCCGTCGTACGTTGCGTCGGCCGCCGCCGACGCGTGGACGCGGACGTCAGCCTGTTTTTCGAAATATTTGCGGGTCTCGAATCCGTGATCGTCCTCGAAGCGCTCGCGATCTTCATTTTCGGCGGCGCAGCCGGCGCTGCGATCGTCTGGCTGGTCGCGCGCTCCGAGAACGCCGCTTTGCGGACGGCCCTCGCGCACGCAGAACATGCCGGCGAAAAGACGGTCGAAGCGCTTCTCGAGCGCGCGAAGAACGAGTTGCGCGAGACGACCGCGATGCGCGCGAGCGAACGCGTGGGGGAGCTCGTTTCGCCAGTTGCGCAGAAGCTGGGCGAGTTCGACCGGCTTCTCGGCGAGCTCCTAGGACGAACCAACCAGCTCGAAAGCGCGACCCTCAATCTCACCACGCAGACCTCGACGCTGGTGACCGCGCTGCGCCACCCCGCCTCGCGCGGCAAATGGGGGGAGATGCAGCTACGCAACGTGGTCGAGAAGGCCGGGATGCTGGCCTATTGCGACTTTCTCGAACAGCAGACCGTCGCTCTCGCAGAGGCGCGCGTCCGTCCCGATATGACGGTCAACCTTCCCGGCGCCCGCTGCGTCTTCGTCGACGCCAAGGCGCCGATCGATGCGATGCAAGCCGCACTCGAAGCGACCGACGAGACCGCGCGCAAGCGGCTCGTCAAGCAGCACGCACGAGCGCTGCGCGAACACGTCGATTCGCTCGCGCGACGCGGTTATCAGACCGGCGAAGGTTCCGTGGATTTCGTCGTCATGTTCGTGGCTGGCGAAGCCTTCCTCGGGTCGGCATGCAACGAAGACCCCGCGCTGATCGACTACGCGCTCGACAAAGGCGTTCTCGTCACCGGCCCTCTCGCGCTCATCTGCCTCCTTCGAAGTTTCGCCATGGGCTGGCAGGCACTACGCCAGGAAGAGAACGCCAAACGCATCGCAACGCTGGGAAAAGTGCTCTACGAACGAGCGCTGAAATTCTCCGAACATCTCGTCGAGCTTCGCCGGCACCTCGAGCGTTCGGTCAACGCCTTCAACGTTGCGGTCGGATCGTACGAATCCAAGCTGCTGCCGCAAGGCCGTAAGCTCAAGGACGAAGCGTCGCTGGGCGGCGACGAACTCGCGGAGATTCCGCCGATTGACGTCGTGCCGCGCAGCATCACCGCGCTCGACGCCGGCACAACCACGAAGCGGCTGCCGCGCTCGCAGCAGCTATTCGCGAAGGACGACGCCGTCTAGGGGAGCCCCAAAATTATTAGGGACTCGGCGCTGGATTCGCGTCGGCCTTCCACGCCTTCAACGCCGTCAGCGTGTTCTGGACGTGGAGCGACGGATCGAGGCTCGTATACGTGTAGACGATCGTGCCGTCCGGCGCTATGACGTACGAAGTACGGTTTGCATACTGGGGATGCTGCGGAAGCACCGCATCGTACGACTTCATCACCGTCTGATTCGTGTCGGCGGCAACGGCGAACTTGCTGCGGCAATCGCTCACGGAGAATTTCTGCAGCTTATCGATCGGATCGTGCGAGACGCCGATCACCGTCGCACCCAGCGCTTTATACTGATCGATCGCGTCGGCGAACTCGTGCGCCTCGATCGTGCACCCGGTCGTGAACGCCGCGGGATAGAAATAGAGCACGACCGGGCCCTTTTTCAGCGCGGCAGCGAGGCTGAACGTAAAGACGTCGCCCCCTTGACTCGCCTGGAGCGTAAAATCCGGTGCCTTGCTTCCGGTCGAGAGAGCCGCCACCGCCGGCACGCAGAGCGCGGCTGCGAGCACGAACCCGGCGATCGAGAGAGAGAGCAGGCGATTCATCGTAAGTCGTTCCTTTCTTACACTTTGAACTCGACGCCGGCGAACTGTTTGGGATCGTAGTTGGCGTCGTTGGGCGGCCTGGGCGTATCCTTCCACCAGGTACTATACATCGCGAGCCATTCGAAGTTCTCGAAAAGATACTCGTTATTGGCAACGCGCCGCAAGCGTTCGACGAAGGGGCAGATCGTCTTCCAGCGAGATCGCAGCATGAACCCGACCGCGTCGACGATCAGCGTGGCGTCGAGCACTCTGCGCCGAGCCAAGCAGGCAACTGTCTCGACGTACTGCGCCACGAGCACTAGCGCCCGGTCGTCCGGGGATCCGTCGAATTCGCGGCGCACCGTTTCGTCGTCGGCGTAACGCTCAACGATGTCTTCGAGCTGAGCGAACGCAGCGACGATGGCCGGATCCGTCAACCGCCCGATCGAATCCAGAATCGCAAGCGCGTTGCGCTCGTGTTCGAGCTGCTTGTTCTGACGCGTAAGCAAGACCGCAGAGATTCCCAGCGCGATCAGCGAGACCGCGATTGAAGCGCTGGCAAAAGCTTGCTCGGTGCTCACGTGCGGATCCTCGGACTTTACAAACGCATTAATCGCGCGAGGATGAGGCGCTGCACTTCGTTGGTCCCCTCCCCGATTTCGTTGATCTTCTGATCGCGGTACATCCGCGAAATCGGATACTCGTCCATGAAGCCGTAGCCGCCGTGAATCTGCAGCGCCTCGTTGACGACGCGGTGCGAGAGCTCGCCCGCGAAGAGCTTCGCGAAGCTCGCAGCTTGCACGTAATCGCGCCCTTGGTCCTTCTCCCACGCGGCGCGCAACATCATCAGCTTCGCATGCTCGATTTCGGTGAGCATGTCGACGAGCTTGAACGATATCGCCTGAAACTTGCTGATCGGCTGACCGAAGGCGTGGCGCTCGCGCGCGTACGAAAGCGCCTCGTCGTACGCGCCCATCGCCAAGCCGATCGAGAGCGCGGCCACCGAGATGCGTCCGCCGTCGAGAATCGAGAGGAACTGCCGATAGCCCTCGCCTTGGCGCCCGAGCAAGTTCTCCTGCGGCACCTCCGCGTCCGCAAAAGAGAGCTCGCGCGTATCGGACGCGCGCCAGCCCATCTTGGCGTACTTGCGGCTGCGTGTGAACCCGGACGTCGCCTGCGGAACGATGAGGTTCGAAATTTCGCGCGAGCCGTCGGGCCGGCGGCCCGTTACGGCAGTGATCGTCGTTCCACCGGTGATATCCGTGCCGGAGTTGGTGATGAAGGCCTTGGTGCCGTTGATGACCCACTTGCCGTCACGCAAATCGGCCTTGGTTTGCACGTTGCCGGCATCGCTCCCGGCACTCGGCTCGGTGAGACCGAAACCCCACAACATTTCGCCGCGCGCGAGCGGAACGAGATACGTTTGCTTCTGCGCTTCGGTGCCGAACAGGTAGAAGGGCGTCGCCCCGAGCGAGACATGCGCGGCCATCGTGATCGCCGTCGAAGCGTCGGCGCGCGCGATCTCCATCACGGCGAGCGCGTAGCTGACGGTGTCGGCGCCCGCGCCGCCGTATTCTTCCGGAAATGGGAGCCCCATGAAGCCCAGCTCGGCCATCTTCGCGATCAACTCGTATGGGAATCGCTCGTTGCGATCCATCTCTTCGGCGCGCGGCCGTACCTCGCCGCGCGCAAACTCGCGCGCCAGGCCCTGGATAGCCTTTTGCTCGTCGGTTAAATCGAAGTCCATGTCGAAGGTATAGCCCCGATCGTCACGTAAAGTCCTCTCTCAGCGATGATCTCCCTCCGCGGCGTTTCGCTTGTCTATCCCAACGGAGTACGCGCCCTCGATAACGTCACTCTAGAGATTGCGAAGGGTGACTTCGTTTTCCTAGTCGGCAACTCCGGAACCGGTAAGTCGAGTCTGCTGCGCCTCCTCTACCGCGAAGCCAAATCGACCAGCGGTGAGATCGTCGTCGACGGGATCCGCGTCGACCGCTTGCGCCGCAGCCGCATCCCGGCACTACGCCGCCATCTCGGGGTCGTTTTCCAAGATTTCAAGCTACTCGTCGACAAGACAGTATGGGAGAACGTCGCCTTCGCAATGCAAGTGACGGGAGCTCACACGCGCGACGTCATGCGTCAGGTGCCGCGCTCGCTCGATCTGGTTGGGCTCTCTCACAAGAGCAGGATGTATCCCGGCGAACTCTCCGGCGGCGAGCAGCAGCGAACGGCGATCGCCCGCGCGCTCGTCAACAATCCAAAGATTCTGCTCTGCGACGAGCCTACCGGGAACCTCGATCCCGCGAATACCACCGAGATCACCGCACTGCTGCAGCGCATCAACCTCAAAGGCACGACCGTTGTCGTCGCAACGCATAACCAGGCGGTCGTCGACCGCATGCGGCGGCGCGTGGTGCGATTGGAAGACGGGCGCATTGCAGCCGACGAAGAGCGAGGCTACTATTATCTTGGACTCAGGGAAAGTCAAGTTCTTTCTGGCTGAGGTCTTGCGCAACTTTTCGCGCAACGCCGGAATGCAGGTCACGGCAATCGGAACGGTGGCAATCACCATCGTTCTGCTCGGCCTCTTTCTCTTCGTCCGCGCGGCGATCGCCGATGCCGGCCGACAACTCTTCGATGAGATCTCCGTGTCTGCGTATCTCCGCACCGATGCGAGGCCGCAGCAGGTCACGGCGATCGCGCACTTTCTCGCACAAGATCCCCGCGTCGCCTCGGCGCAGTACGTCCCCAAGAGAGAAGGATTGGCGGAGCTGCGCCAGCGCACGAAGGGCACGATCGACACCGCCCTGCTCACCGAAAACCCGCTCCCCGACAAATTCCGCATCAAAGCGCGCGTCGCCGACGATGTCCCGGCAATCGCGGCGAGCGTTCGTCGTTTGACCGGCGTCGATAACGTCGTTTACGGACAGAAGATCGTGCAGCGCCTTCTGCAGCTCGGCGCGGTGCTCCGGCGCATCAGCATCGCGGTCATCGTCGTCTTCTTCGCCGTCGCCGGCATCATCATCGCCAACACCATTCGCTTGACGGTCTTCGCGCGCCGGCGCGAGATCGCCATCATGCAGCTCGTCGGTGCGACGAACACGTACATCCGGCTGCCGTTTATCTGCGAAGGGCTATTGGACGGAGTGATAGGCGCGCTCGTCGCCGTAGCGCTTCTCGCCGCCGCGCGCGCCGCTCTCTGGCCGCGCCTGCTCGAAGCGCTCCCGTGGGCGCAGCTCACCGTCGTTCCGGTCGACGGCCGCGTCTTGACCGCCGAGCTGCTCGGCGTCGGCGCGGCGATTGGGATCCTTGCATCCTGGGTCTCCGTCGGGCGGCATTTGCGGACGTAGTTCGTTCCATGCGCGCCCGTTTAGCATTCGCCGCCGCAGCGCTCGCGCTCGTCCCGGTCATCGCCGCCGGATCGACGCTCCAGCAGCGCATCTCCGCGCAGCGAGCGAAGGCGCAGCAGACGCAGACCCGCCTGCACGCCAAGCGCGCGGAGCTGCACGCGGTAACGCTGCACTACGACGATCTGCAGCATCAGCTCGGCGAGACCAATGCGGCAATCGGCACGGTGAGCGTACACATCGAAGCTCTCGCCAACCAACGAGCCTCTACGCAGCGCCGCATCGACTTCAACGGAATCCAACTCGACGCGGCCAGGCGTTCGCTGCGCCTCCACGACGAGTTGCTGAAACGCCGGCTCGTCGACATCTACGAAAACGGCGATCTCACCTACATCAACACGCTGATCTCCGCGCACTCGTTCAGCGACTTCGTCGAGCGCTGGGAGGATCTACGGCTGCTAATCGCGTCCAACCAGCGCACCGTGCGCGCGCGCAAGGCGGCCGAAGCGCGCGTCGCCGCCATCGAGGCCGACCTCGAACGCACGCGGATGGAGTTACAGCAAGAGGAAACGGCCCAAGAAGAGGCCCGCAGCCAGCTCAGCTCCCTCGCCGGCGAGCGGCAGAATCTCGTCGAGCTGGCGGCGGTTCAACGGCGCAGCGTTGCATCGCAAGTGGCGGAGATCGAGAGTCTCTCAGCCTCCGAGGAAGCGGCGCTCGAAGGATTGATTCTCGAGCGCGAGCGTGAGATTGCGGCCCAGCGGCGCGCCGCCGGGATCGAGGGCGGCGTCGAGAGTGAGGGATCGCTCGGCAGCTTCGCGTGGCCAGTGACCGGGACGATCACCTCGCCTTTCGGCTGGCGGCCGAACCCCTTCGGAGGCGGCCCGGAGTTCCACCAGGGACTCGATATCGCGGCTCCGTCCGGGACCACCGTAACGGCGGCGGCAGCCGGCAGCGTTATTATGGCGCAGTGGTACGGCGGCTACGGCAACTACATCCTCATCGACCACGGCGGCAGCTACTCGACCGGCTACGGGCACCTCTCCGCGATCTACGTCTCGGTGGGGCAATCGGTACAACGCGGCCAAGCAATCGGCGCCGTCGGCTCGACCGGGCAGTCGACCGGACCGCACCTCCACTTCGAAGTCCGGATTGCGGGCAAGCCGGTCGACCCGGCCCCCCGCCTTCATTAAGACTTCGGAAGTAAGATTCATCGTAGAGAAACTCAAAGGCCGTCCGGCCGGGTATTGACTATAAGGAACTTATGAGTCGCTTCGCACGTCTTTTGCTGACCCTACTGCTCGTCGTCGCGCTGGCCGGCGTCAGCTCGCTCGTCATCGGGTACCGAACCGGCCTCATCGCTCGGCAATCGGTGCTCGAGGTCGCGACCACCGGCGATCTTCGCGATCTCTTCGCTGCGCACGAAGCCCAGAGTTCCATCCTCGTCAATCTCGCGCTGCGCAAGCTCGAAAGCGAGTACTACAAGCCGATCGATCCGCAGACGCCGATCGCCGGCGAAGTCGCGGGTCTGCGCACGCTTTTGAGCGAGAAGAAGGTCGGCAGCGCCGCATTGCCGCCGGCCAACGCAAGCGGGAACCCGAGTCAAGACGGCGAGCGGGCGGCCGACGTGCTCGCGTACGCGCAGCAGCATTATGCGGCCGATGTAGGTCAGAACGGGCGGGACGATCTGACCGACGCGGCGCTGCGCGGAATGATGAACTCCGTACGAGATCCCTATACCGTCTATCTCTCACCGCGAGAGATTCAAGGATTGAACGAGTCCCTCTCCGGCGGCAACTTCGGCGGTATCGGCGTCTACATCTATCAGCTGAAAGACGGCCGGATCATCGTACAGCCGATCGAATCAATGCCGGCTGCTCGCGCCGGAATGAAGCCGGGCGACATCGTCGAGAGCGTCGACGGCAAGTCGGTGAAGGGATTGAACATCGACCGCGTCGAGGAGATGATTCGCGGCGAAGCCGGCACCGTCGTTCACCTCCGCGTTCATGCATTCAACGCGCCGTCGGTAGAGCGTTCGTATGCGATCCAGCGCGACATCATTCACGTTCCGACCGTGCGCGCGAAGATGGAAGGCGGCCTCGATTATATTCGTCTCTCCGACTTCGGTACGACTTCTGCCGACGAGATCCGCAAGGCGCTGCTCGACGGGCGCGCGCACGGCGCGCGCGGTTACATTCTCGACCTTCGCGACAACGGTGGTGGCTTGCTCGACGCAGCGGTCGAGATCTCCAGCTTCTTCATACCGCAGGGTACGATCGTATCGACGATCCGGCGCGACGGCCAGCGCACGACTCAATCGGCCCTCGGCGATGCGATCGGTGGCCTTCACCCGCTCGTCCTGCTCGTGAACAAATACACCGCGAGTGCTTCGGAGATCACCGCGGGCGCACTTCAAGATTATCATCTCGCGACGCTGGTCGGCACGCGCACCTTTGGCAAGGGCGTCGTTCAGAGCATCTTTCCGCTCCCCGACGAAGGCGCGCTCAAGATCACGACTGCGCGGTACGTGACGCCGGCCGGGCGCGACATCCAGCATCACGGCATCGAGCCGGATCTCGTTATAGACCAGAACGCGAACCCGGCGTTAATCGATACGCCGGCCGACAAGCAACTCGCGGCGGCGAAGGCACGATTCCTCGCCCCCATTCGTTAACGTGGAGACCATGAAACGCTTCCTTTCGATTCTTTTGGCCGGCGCGCTCGGCGCGGTCCTCATCCAGCTCTCGGTCGCTTCGGCAGCGCAAAACGGCCATTTGTCGTCGGTCGACGCCGGCGAAATCGCCACCAGCTACGGCTATTTGACCGACAACTTCTATAAGAAGGTCGATCAGCAAGCGGTTCTCGACGCGATACGCGCGCAACTGCTCGCAGCGATGCGGACCGCCGGCGTCAAGCACGCCGAACTTCCCGTCATTCACGCGGGAGATACTGCGGCGGCGAACGTTCGCGCGATCGATCGCGAGGTCGAGAGCGCCGCGGCGGAATCGAAGCCGAAGTTCACGCTCCACGATCTTACGTACGTCGCGCTCGACGGCATGATGAAGTCGGTGAACGACCGGTACACCGTTTTCTTGACGCCCAAGGACTTCGCCGGACTCAATCAGGGCCTCGATGGTGGAGACTTCGGTGGGACGGGCATCGTCATTCAGGTCGACGACAAGACGAAGTACATCTCGGTCGAGAACGTCGTTCCGGACGGACCTGCCGACAAGGCCGGGATTCAACAGGACGATCTGATCACGGCGATCGACGGCGTTTCGACCAAGGGGATGACCCTCCCGCAGGCGAGCGGAAAACTTCGCGGCAAAGAAGGCACGAAGGTGACGCTCACGATCGAGCGCGAGAGCGCTGCGGCCGCCGCGCCGATCACGATCACGCGTGCGAAGATTCATCAGCTGAGCGTCTACGAGAAGATGCTGCCGGGGAAGATCGGCTACGTCGCGCTGACGGTTTTCGGTCGCGACACCGGCGATGAGCTCAACGCCGCGCTCGACCGCCTACAGAAGGAGGGCGCGCGCGCGCTCGTGCTCGACCTGCGCGACAACGGCGGCGGATATCTCGAAGCCGCGGTCGCCGTCAGCTCGAAATTCATTCCGAGCGGGCCGATCGTCTCGGTCGAGTCGCGCGCGTCGAACATCACGACGCTCGACGCCGACGACACGGCGATCACGCCGCTGCCGCTCGTCGTGCTGGTGAACGGTTACACCGCGTCCGCCTCGGAGATTACATCCGGGGCGATCCAGGACAGCAGCGTGGGAACCATCATCGGCACGAAGACCTTCGGCAAAGGCGTCGTCCAAACGATCATTCCCCTTCCGGATAAGAGCGCGATCAAGATCACGACGGCGCGTTATCTGACGCCGCGCAACCGAGACATCAACCATCTCGGAATCATGCCCGACATCGTCGTGACCGAGAACAAGCACGCGCAGTTCGGCCAGCCGTCCAAAGACGATCAGCTAACGCGCGCGATACAGTATCTCGACGATAAGCTCGCGCACATGAGCCAGGAGAACGGCGGCTAGGACCGCTTCTTGCGGGAGGCCGTCGCGGCGGTCTTTCGCTTGCGTACCACCTTTGGCTTCGCCGCGGGGACCGCAACGGCGGTCGCTTCGCTCGCGGGTTCCGCCTTCTTGCGCGTCCGCCGCGGCTTTGGTTCGGGCAGCGGGAGTGCGAGCGCACTCCCGGTTCCTTCCAGCTCCGGGGCGACCTCCGCGCGCGGCGCGCGACGCCGGCGAGTCGGCTTCGTTCGTTTCGTCTCTTCTTCCGGCACGCTGAGGCTCGGCGGCGGTCCTTCGACTGCCGGCGGGGACGTGCGGCTGCGCGGCGCGATCGCTCGCGAAGGTTCGGGAGGAGCCGTCATGCCGGTGGGATGTGCCGCTCCGTCGCCGGAGACCTCGAAGATGTGACGCTCGGGCATTGCCGCGCCTGCGGCTCCTCCGCCTCGTCCCCGTCGCC
>JBAUYZ010000049.1:0-3596 GCA_049585055.1 Candidatus Cybelea sp.
GCGCGCACCGCCGTGCGCGCTGCGCGGCGGGACGAGCGGCACCAGCTTTGATGCTCACGGGAGCGATCCTCGGCGCCCCGGCGCCAGAGTACCACGCGACGGAGACGACGATGACCGACCTCTTCGCCGGCGAACGGCTGACCTTTACGGGCGCGCTCGATCGCGAAGGATCGTCGAGTGCCGTCGTACGGTACGCGATCACCTGTTGCCGCGCCGATGCGGCGCCGGTCGCCGTACGCATCGACCGGGCGCCACCCTATCCGAACGGAACGTGGCTGCGCGTGGAGGGACGCGTCGCGCAGAATGCGGGGAATCTTCGGCTCGTGACCGAGCACGCCGAGCGCGTTGCGCCACCGGCCGATCCGTTTCTCTATCGGTAGTACCTTACGAAAGTGTCGGCTTCTTACGCGGCTCGAGCAGCTCGACCGGAATCCCGTTGGGGTCTTCGACGAAAGCGATCGCGCGGGTGCCGCTCGGCGATCTGTACACGTCTTTGAGAATTCGGACGCCCTTGCGCTTGAGCGAATCCACGTACTCGCCGAGGTCGCCGTCGGCTTCGATTGCGAGGTGCTCGTAGCGATTGCCGAGCTCGTGGGGAGGATGGTCTTCGAGATCGTAGACGAGCTCGATGTACGAGTTCCAGTCGCTTCCGACGAAGGCCATGTCGGCGTTGCCCGGATAGTGGTGGGGCCCGTCGAGCAGTCTGAGTCCCAGCTTCTGCGTGTAGAAGTCGATCGACTCACTCATGTCGTTGACGAAGATCGAGGTGTGCAAGAATCGCGGCATCGAAAACCTCTATTAGTAGTACAGCGTCAATGCAGGAAGTATCGATAGTTCGAGAATACGAGCGAGACGCCGCCGCGATCCGCAGCCGCGATGACTTCTTCGTCGCGGATCGACCCGCCCGGCGCGATGATCGCCGTGCACCCGCCATCGATCGCGGCCTCTATGCCGTCGGCAAAGGGAAAGAATCCGTCGCTCGCGCAAGCGGCGCCCTGCGCGTGAGCGCCGGCGCGCGCCGCGGCGATCTCGACGGCGCTCACGCGATTAGTCTGACCGGCGCAGATGCCGCGCGTCGTTCCGCCGTTGACGATGACGATCCCATTGCTCTTCACGTGCCGAACGACGTCCCACGCAAAGGCGAGGTCGTGCCACTCCTGCGGGTCGGGTAGTCGCCTGCTGACCACGTGCCACTGCTCGGCGGGCGCATCCGGATCGTCGTCTTCGGCGAGCACGCCGCCGAGCGCGCTGCGAAGACGTAGCTCGTGCGCAAGCTCGTCGGGAAGCTCGGGTGCGAACTCCATGATTCGCAGATTCTTCTTCGCTCGAAGCGTCGCGAGCGCTTCTTCGTCGAAACCCGGCGCGGCGACGATCTCGAGAAAGAACTCACGCAGCGCGGACGCCGCGTCGCCATCGAGCGGTGCGTCCACCGCAACGATTCCGCCGTATGCCGAGACGGGATCGGCACCGAGCGCCTCGCGCACCGCCACGCCGGCGCTCGAACGCTGCGCGACGCCGCAGGGGACCGCATGTTTTACGACCGCCGCGCGCACGAAGCGCGCGTGCTCGCTTCCAAACTGCGCGCCGAACGGCGCGCGTGAGAGTACGCGCAACGTCGCGTCGAGGTCGAGCAGATTGTTATACGAGAGCGCCTTGCCGTGGAGTTGCTCGGGCAGACGCTCCACTCGATCGAGATAGAAGGCCGCACGCGCTTGCGGATTGGTTCCGTAGCGCAGGCGCTTGGCGAGCGGAAGCGTCAAGGCTAGCGCCCCTGGAAGATCGCTCGGCAAAACCTCTCCGGAGGTCGCGAGATAGTGCGCGATCGCGGCGTCGTACTCCGCGATTCGTTCGAATGCCGCGATCGCAAGCTTGCGGCGCAGCGCCGTCGGTACGTCGCCGGCTTGCGAGGCTGCGCGGTACTCGGCATACTGCGACGGATGCGTCAACACCGCAACGTGTTCAAAATTCTTTGCCGCCGCGCGAAGCAAGGCGACGCCGCCAATATCGATCTGCTCGATCGCTTCCTCGAGCGTCGTGCCGCTGCGCGCGACCGTGGCTTCGAAGGGGTAGAGATTGACGGCCACCATCACGATCTCCGGAATCGCGTACTTTTCCGCCTGCGACGCGTGCGCGGCGTCGGCGCGATCGTAGAGAATCGCCCCGAAGACCTTTGGGTGCAAGGTCTTCACGCGTCCGCTGAAGAGCGAGGGAAAGCCGGTCAGTTCTTCGACGTCACGAGCCGGTACGCTGCGATCGTCGAGAAATGCACGCGTTCCGCCGGTCGCATAGATCGCGACCCCGCGTTCCGTCAGGGCGCGCGCCAGGTCGGCGGCGCCGGTCTTATCCGAGAGTGAGAAGAGCGCCGCTTTGTTGGTCGGCGTCGAGCCTTCAGGCAAGCATTTCCTCGGCTTCGCGTACGAGCTCCGCCGAGACGATCACGCTCACGCCGGCGTCGCGCGTCGTGACGCCGTAGATACGGTCGGCCATCTCCATCGTCTTCTTGTTGTGCGTCACGATCAACATCTGCGATTCGCCGGCAAACTCCCGCACCATCGTGCAGAAACGATCGATGTTCGCGTCGTCGAGCGCGGCGTCGACTTCGTCGAGGAGATAGAAGGGCGCCGGTCTCGTCGCGATGAGCGCGAAGATCAGGGCCGCCGCCGTCATCGCACGCTCACCGCCGGAGAGCGCGGCGAGCGGCATCGCCTTCTTGCCGGGCGGGCGAACCGCGATCTCGATGCCCGTCTCCGAAAGATTCTCGGGCTGCGTCTGCCACATCTTCGCCTCGCCGCCCGCGAAGAGGCGCGCGTACATTTGCGCAAAGGCATCGGAGACGCGCGCGAACGTCTCGTTGAACTGCGATTGCGTCTCCTGTTCGATCTCGCGAATCGACTCGAGCAGCGTCTCACGCGCCTTGGCGAGATCCTCCATCTGCGTCCTCAAAAACTGCTCGCGCTCGGCGACCTCGTCGCGCTCCGCCTCGGCGTTGAGGTTGACGTTGGCTTGCAGGCGTGCCAGCTCGTCACGCAGCCGGGGAAGTTCGTCGACGACCGAATCGACCTCGTTATGATAGCGGGTCTCGACGTCCGCACACTCGTCGTTCGTCGCCGGGTTCTGTGCGAACTGCGAGACCAGCATGCCGAGCTCCGCCTCGAGTTGCGCCAGCCGCGTGCGGTCGCGCTCGCCGCCGGTCGCCGTATCGCGTTCCGCCTGTTCCGCGGCGCGCACTTGCGTTTCGAACCGTGCCTGACTCGCGGCGAGGTCTTCGCGTTCGCGCCGTGCCGTTTCGAGCGCGCCGTCGAGCTCCACGATTCCGGAGCGAAGCCCTTCGACGTGAGCGTGCCCTTTGCGCGTCTCTTCAACGAGCGCCGCGATCTGTGCGAGCATCTCCTCGCGGGCCAATCCACCCCGCTCGCGGTCTTGATCGAGCATCGCGAGACGCGCCTTGGCGGCGTCGCGCTCGGCGGTCAGGGCGGCGACTCGCTCGCGTAGTTCGGCGCCACGAGCGTTGGTCGTACTCTGCGCTGTTTCGGCGGCGGCGATCTCGTCCCGCACGCGGGCGAGGTCGGCCTCGAGCCGCGCCCGCTCTTCGTCCC
>JBAUYZ010000050.1:0-15743 GCA_049585055.1 Candidatus Cybelea sp.
CGGCGAGATCGTGCATGCCGACGCCGGCACGCTCCAACGCCTTCGGGATCGAAAAAGCCGGACCGATCCCCATGATCGCCGGATCGACGCCGACGACGCTGCCGGAGACGAGCCGCCCGAGCCAGGGTATTCCGTCGGCTCGCGCCCGCTTCGCGGTCGTCAAGACGACCGCTGCTGCGCCGTCGGTGATGCCGCTCGCGTTCCCCGGCGTGACCACGCCATCTTTGACGAAGCGAGCCGGCAGCTTTCCGAGTTTTTCCATCGTCAGGCCCTGACGTGGACCTTCGTCCTTTTCGACTCGCACGGGTGTACCTTTCGGTCCGGGAACCTCGACGGCTACGATCTCTTCGGCAAAGTACCCACTATCCTGCGCGGCGAGGGCGCGCTGCTGGCTGGTCAGCGCAAACTCGTCGCTCTCCTCGCGCGAGATTCCGTACTTCTTCGCGAGATTTTCGGCAGTGATTGCCATCGGCGTGTTGCCGTATGAATCGATCAGCGCCGTCCAGAGCGAATCCTCGAACGCGGCGTTTTGACCGAGGCGGAAACCCTTGCGCGCACCGCGCACGACGTGCGGCGCCTGGCTCATGTTCTCGGTGCCGCCCGCGAGCGCGTAGGTTGCGCTGCCGAGCGTGAGTGACTGTGCGGCCGAGAGGATCGCCTGAAGCCCTGAACCGCAGAGACGGTTGACGTTCAAGGCAGGGACGCCAACCGGCAGGCCGGTCCGCAATCCGACGTGGCGCGCCAAGTAGATGGCGTCGGCGCTCGTCTGGATGACGTTGCCGAAGACGACTTCGTCGATCGATTCGCGGGGTACGCCGCTGCGTGCGAGGGCGGCTTGGGCCGCCGCAACTGCCAAGTCGGTAGCCGTGAGATCGGCCAAAGCCCCGCCCAGATTTCCGAACGGGGTGCGAGCCCCGGCAATGACGACGACGTCGTTATCTTGTATCGCTCTACTCATATCGCGCCGAGTATTCCGCACGCGTGCATGCGCGTCCCGGCGGGCGCCTCCTGGCAGGCGAGCCCGCAGGGCTTCCCTAAAACGGCTGGCGTATGCCGATTCATCGACTCGCCGCGGTCGCGCTCGACGCCCGGTCGCTTCAACCCGCGACCAAGACGGAGCAGATCCTCGAGGCGTTCGACAAGCTGCAGATTGGAAGCACGCTCGAGATCAACGAAGAGACCGACCCGCGGGCGCTGCGCAACGAGATGGCGCAGCTACGGCCGGGACGCTTCTCGTGGGATGCTCGCAACCTCGGCGGCAACCGCTGGACGATCCGGCTGGAGCGCATCGACGAACACGCCGACGGCGAAACGTTTCTGACCCACGTCACCGCCTTCACGTCCGCTAAGGGCGGCACGATCAAAGAGCTTGCGTCGCAGATGAGCGAGCGCAACTACCGGGCGGGCGACACAATCTTCGACGAAGGGGAAGTCTGGCCGTATCTCGGCATCGTCAAGAGCGGAAAAATCATCTATACGCTGCTCTCTCCCGACGGAAAAACGCACACGATCGGCGAGCGGCTCACGCACGACACCCTCAACGAAAGCGGCACGTTCGACGGTGGCGGCGCGACGACGCGCGCCGAAGCCCTGACCGACGCGACGGTCGTTACGCTGCCGAGCGAAGCGGTGATTCACGCCGCCCGCGGCGATGCCGAGCTCGCGCTCGGATTTCTCATCGCGTCGTCGCAAGCTCGCCGGCGCTCGATCGATACGATCGCCGATCTCGCCTTCGCACACGTGCTCCAGCGCGTCGCCAAGTTCTTGCTCGGCTACGCCCGAACGTCGGTCGGCATGGCGCGGGGCCTGCCCGGCGTCGAGAATCTCTCGCAAGCCCAGATTGCAGCCGCGGCCGGCACCGTGCGCGACATGGCTGCGCGCGCTCTGTTGCGACTCAAGAACGCCGGCGCGCTCGAGCTCGATCGCGGGAGAGTCCGAGCGATCGATCGCGCGCGTCTCGAAGCCTTCGCGCATAACGTCGAGGCGCCGCCGGTGTAGTTGTGCGGCGCCGAAGACGTTTAGGCCCTAGCTAATGAATTCGATAGACGTCCGCCGTGGTATTCGGGTCGATCATTGCCGGATGAACGCGCGGCCCGGTGCACATGATCGCGTCGTGCCCGATCTCGATCTTGACACGTGCGACCTCGCCCCCCATTACGTCGTCGATGGCGCATCCCTCGACCTTGCCGGGTAGGCGTGCCATGATGACGTACCGTCCGGGATCGAGCGTCACGTCGCTGAAGAAACCGCGGGCGTTGGTTTGCAGCGTCATGATGCGGTTCGGCGCTTTTTCGAGATAGGGCGCACGGTAGTAATAGAGCGTCGCGTGCGAAATCGGCTGCCCCGTTTTCGCGTCGACGACGGTACCCGAGAGCCCGCCGAGGTTCTCCCCGAGGGCCGGCAGCGCGAACGAGCCGGCGAGCGCGAGCATGATTGCTATCTGCTTCATGCCCTCAGTATTCCCGAGAATGCGGCCGCTTATACCGATTCGAGCGCCGCCGTCTCCTCCGCCGCAACCTGCGAGTCGAAGGCCGCCCGCTTGCTCTTTGCGGCCGCCTCGGCGAGCGGCTGATCCGGAACCTGGCGAGGCTTCTCGAGGACTTCGCGTCCCTTGCGGACCGCGCCGATCGCACCGGCGAGCCGATTCTCCATCTCGGCGAGCACCTGGCCGGCGTAGCGGTCGGCGCCTTCACGAATTACCCGCGCCCGTTCTTCGGCTTCGCGCAGTACGACATCGGCCGTCGTGCGCGCGCGCGCAACGATCTCGTTCTCGTCGACGAGCTCCTCATGCTTGCTGGCCGCCTCGTCGACGATCGCCTGCGCCTTCTCCTGGGCAGCGCGCAGCATGCGCTCGTGGTCCTTAGCGATCACCTTCGCGCGTCCGACCTCCTCCGGAAGCGAGGCGCGAATCTTCTCGAGCAGCTCCAGCAACCGTTCCTCCGAGAGAATCCGGTAACCGGCCGGCAGCCACGTTCCCTCGTGGACGTAGGTTTCGAGCTTATCCAAGACGCGATAGACCGACATTGCTACCTCCGTTGCAAGAGTGTCCGCTTCTCCGTCATGACGCGGAGTACCGGTTCCGGGACGAGCGCGGCGACGTCGCCGCCGAGGAAGAATACCTCTTTAACGAGGCTCGAGCTCACGAACGAATACTTCTGGTCGGACATCAAGAAGAGCGTGTCGACGTCGGAGAGCGAGCGGTTCATCAACGCGGCCGACATCTCGCTCTCGAAGTCGGAGACGACTCGCAGCCCTTTGACGATGACGTCGGCCTGGGCCGCGCGCACGTAGTCGGCGAGTAGACCGCGGAAGTGCTCGACGCGTACGTTCGGCAGTGCGGCGACGCTGGTTTTGAGCATGGCTTCGCGCTGCTCGAGCGAGAACATCGGCGCGCGCTTCTGCGGATTCACGACGATCGCGACGAGGAGCTCACCGAAGCAACGCGACGCGCGTGCGATGACGTCGAGGTGTCCGTTCGTCGGCGGGTCGAACGACCCGGGATAGACCGCGCGCGTCGCGCGCATCGGCTTACCGTTCGTCAAGATTCCGGCGCCAAAAACGCGAGCGCGACATCGCCGTAGACTTCTTCGCGCACCGAGCGATACCCGGGTATTTCCGGGAGAATCCGCTTTGCCGCGTGTTCGTAGACGACGAGCGCGTCGGGCGCGAGCAGCTCGCGCTCGCGCATGAGCTTGAAGAGCTGGACCGGCACGGGATCGGCGTAGGGCGGGTCGAGGTAGACGATATCGAAGGGCCCTTCGAGGCGGTAGAGCGCGCGTTCCGCCGGCGCCTGAAAGACCGTTACGACGTCGTCGACCCCGAGATTCTTCGCCGCCTCTTCGATGGCGTGCGCGACGTCGCGCTGCGCCTCCACAGAAACGACGCGCGCGGCACCGCGCGATGCCGCCTCGAATCCGATCGCTCCGGTGCCGGCAAAGAGATCGAGAACGCGCGCGCCTTCCAGCCGCTGTATCAGAATCGAGAAGAGCGACTCTTTGACGCGCCCGGGCGTCGGGCGGACGTTGGTACCCTTCGGCGAGCGCAGCTTGCGGCTTCCGAGCGACCCGCCCGTGATCTTCGGCGCCATGATAGTGCTTTAGAACTCCTGCGGTGCAAGCGGCGCGAGTGATTGGCGAAGCCACGCCGAGTCGCCGAGCCATTCGTAGCGGATCGTCGAGTACGGCACGGTACCGTAGGAGAGCAGCCGGTCGTGGAAGGCCCGCTGGTTGAACGAGCTGCCTTGGCGATCTTGCACCAGCCCGATCATGGTTTCTATTTGCGTTTTGCCGATGAGGTAGTCGATCGCCTGACCGGGACCCATCGCAAAGCGCGTCGCCTCGCCCCGCGCGGTATCGTAGTCGATGTTGGCGTTCCTCTGAAAGTACGCGATTGCTTGCGGAAGCGTCATGGTGCCGGTCGCCAAACCGACGTCGACGCCGATTCGCGTCGCCCGATGACGCATGAGGTGAATGACTTGGCGACGCGCGCCGGGATCGTCGGCGTAGAGTCCTTCACGCATCAGCATCTCCTCGCCGTAGAAGGCCCAGCCTTCGGCGAAGACGCCGTCGTCCTGCACGTGCCGGATGAAATCGGGGTTGTGGTAGGCGCACGAGAACTGCAGAAAATGTCCGGGGATGCCTTCGTGTCCGAGAAGCGGCAAGACCGATTGGCGCGCTTGCTGGACGAAGAAGCTCTGATTGTTCGCGCCAAAATCGGGAACGAAGTAGAAGCCCTGCGGATCGGTCGAGAACATCGGCGGCGCATTCATGAAGCCGCCCGGATAGGTCGCGGCGAGGGCCTTCGGTACTTCGACGATGTGGAACGGACCAATATACGAGGGAATCGTAACGATCTGATGCGAGTTGATAAAGGCGATGAGCTTCGCGAGGCTCTGCTCGTAGTACGACAGGAACTCGGTCTTCGAAGGGAACGTCGGCGCGGGCGAAGGCGAGGGCAGCTGCGTGTCGCGCGCCGCCTCCCACATCTCCAGTGCGCGATCGCGTGCCAGCTCGACCTGACCGATGTGCGCGACTTGCTGCGAATCGTACGGCAGCATCAAGACGCGCCGCAGAAACCAGTCGTACTGCTTGCGTCCCACGGCGAACCCGCCCGCGTGGAAACTCGCCATATGCCGGTCGAGCCACGCGCGATAGGCGTGGAGCGCCGTGAGCGCGATCGACTGGGCCGCGGCTAACTGACTTCGAGTTGCCGGCGACGTGTCGCGCGCGATCTCGTCAAGCGTCGTGGTGTAGAGTGAATCGCCGTCACGGATGTCTTCCGAAGCGATCTGCGCAAACTCGCGAACGGTTTGGGTCAGGTTCCCGCGTCCTTGATCGAGGACGCGCGGACAGGCGCGCAATCGCGCAATCGCGGCGTGTATTCGCACCTCATCGCTGGCGTACTGCCGCTTTACGATCGAGAAGATGCCGTTGCTGCACTCCCCTTCGTAGATGCTGGGGTTGCGCTGCAAGCCGCGCAGAACGGTCCTACCCCACCAGTCGCCTTCGAGGTTCGAACGAACCAAGAGATAATCGACGCGCGCGTGCGGGCTCGCGGCGGCGGCCGGCTCGAGCGCGGCGAGCTCGTTGCGATACTTGCGCAGCTGCACCATCTCGGCCGCTTCCGTTGCAGGCGAATAATCGGCGAGCCGGTCGTCGTAAGTGTGAATCCCCGCGTCGGTCGCAGAGGTTGGACTCTCTTTAAACGACCAGTACGTGTAGCTGCGCTCGAGCTGCTCGAGCCGCTGCTGGTAATCGGAAGGCGGCGGCGGCGCCGCACCGAGCAGCACGCAACACGCGGCGAGAACGGCCATGGCCCGCATCACGGCACCCGCGCCGGCAAGGGCAGGAGCTCGAGCAGCTGGGGGAACTCCGCGATGGTGTGTTCGGGCGGTCGCAGTTGCGACGGATATTCCTTGCGCTCCCAGTTGATCCAAACGCTCTGCATACCGATCGCTTGCGCGCCGGCCACGTCGCCCTCCGGATCGTCGCCGACGTACCAGGTCTGCGCAGGGTCCGTTCCCAACGCGCCCAGGAGCGATTCGAACGCCCGCGGCGCTGGTTTGCGCTCGCCGATCTCGCTACTTACCAAGACGAGTCCGCGAAACCCGGCCCGTTCGGCTTTACGTACCTGCAGCGGATTCCAGCCGTTGCTCAAAACGGCGACTGGGATGTCGCGCTCGCGCAACGCATCGAGCGTCGATCTGACGCCGGGCAGCGGGACCACGAACTCCTCGACCATCTCGACGGCGCAACGACGGAAGGTCTCGACGTGCCGCTCCGTCGGTTCGACGGCGCGTTCCGCGACGAAACGACGTACGGCTTCATCGATCGTGAAATCTCCGCGCCGCTGGTGCGCGAGCAAATCGTCGATGCTGTCGATTTCGTCAGCAAGGGTTCCGACGGTACGCCCTCCTTCTCCAAGCACGATCTCGAGCAAACGCAGCAGCGCGACTCGTTCCAGCTGGTTGTCGATCGCAAGGGTGTGATCGAGGTCGAAACCGATCCCGCGGAGCGCGCTCATGACCGGCGCGTTCGACGCCAAGCGCCGCTCGTCCCTAGGAGCCTGTAGGGCTATGGCCGTTTTCGGATTCGTCGCCGAATTTTGTTCGAAGACGAGGCGCGATGAGGGAGCGAAGCCGTAGCTTCGTGACCGAAGAGCAACGAAGTAATTCGGACAAAAGGCGGCGCGGAGACGGAAATGCGCCATAGCCCTACAGGCTCCTAGGCGGCTCCTGCGCGCGAACTACGGAGGCGCCGGACCCGTGACGATGCGGACGAAGGCATTCGGCCGAATATACTTCGCGAGCGCGTCTTGAACGCTCGCCGCCGTCGCCGAGAGCTCCGCGCCGGCATCGATCACGTTCTGGTTCAACGGCAGCCCCAGCGACGAGTAGCGGAGCAGTTCGCCCGCGACGCCGTCGTAGCTCGACTCGCGGATCGGCACCTCGCCCATCAGGAGTGCCTTCGATCGCAGCAACCGGTCCGATTCGATCGGCGATCCCTGAAGTTGATTGAGAATCGCCGTCGCTTGTGCCTGTGCCGGCAGAATGTTCTTCGGGTCGCAACCGTACTCGATGCCGAACGTCGCGCGAACGCGGCCTGCCGAAACACGGCTCTCCACGTCGTATGCGTAGCCGTGCACTTCCCGCAAGTCGTGATAGAGCAGCGAGGAGTAGAAGCCCCCGGTCAAGACCGCATTTGCGAGCTGCAGCTGCGCCCAGGCGGGATCGCTGCGAACGATCGGCAGCGTTTCGACGAGCTGGACCGACGACTGCACGCGCCCGGTTGCCGGAACCTGCGTCTGACTCGCAGCATTCGGGGGAACCGCCGGAAACTCGACGTTTGGTTTTGACCCTGAGGCCTTCCAATCGCCGAAGTACTTTTCGAAGATCGCCTTCGCTGCCTCGGGTGTGGTATCGCCGATGACGACGATCGTCGTGAGATCGGGACGATAGGCGCTGGAATACCATGACTTGACGTCGGCGAGCGTCAGCGCGCCGACACTCTTTGGCGTCGCGAAGCGCTGGGACGGATCGCCGGCCGGGTAGAGCGCTTTGTTGAGCGCGATGTCCGCGAGATGGTCCGGCGAGGTCATCTCGCCGACGAGCTCGCCGGCCGTCTGCTCGCGTACGATCGCGAAATCGCCGGGATTGAAGGCGGGATGCAGCTCTTGATCGGCGAGCAGCGCTACGCCCCGCTCGAAGTGCGATGAAAGCACCGTGAGACCGAACGCCGTGCCGGCCTCCGTGCTGGCCGCGATGTCGTCGAGCTCGCGCGCGAACGCCAGTCGTGCGTACGACGTCGAACCGTACGGGAAGAGCGATGCGGTGACGTCGTCGACGCCCTCCTTGCCCGCCGGAACCTGCACCTCCGGATTGTTCTCGATCTCGCCCGAGACGACGACGGTATGACTGGCGCCTTCGGGCTGAACGATCAACCGAATCCCGTTTGAGAGCGTGACATCCGACGGCGCGATCGTCTGCTCGGGAACTCGCAGATTGTCGAGTACGTGCTGTGCCCAATCGGGAAGCGGTTCGTGCTTGGAGGGTGGAATAGCGTTGTTCTCCTTCGCCATCCCGCCGCCCGCGGAGATCGCACCGCTGTTCTTCGGCACCGCGTACGCGACGACGGCATGCTTGTCGTCGAGATACGTGCGCAGTACCCGATTTACGTCGGCGACGCTCACCCGTTCGTACTTCGCGATCACGTCGTCGGGCGAGCGCAACCCTTGCACTGCGACCGCCTCGCTCCATTCTTGCGCCAGACCTTCGATCGAGTTCGCGTTGAACTCGAGCTGCGAGATTTCGCGGAGCTTCGCCGCCGCGACCAACTCCGGCGGCATGCCGGTCTTCTTATACGCCTCGAGTAGCCCACGGAGCTCCCGGTCGATCGTCTGCGGCGCAGTGGTCACCGGGACGATGCCGATCGCGACGCCGATTCCGATCTTCGGGTAGATCTGCGTCTCGAACTGGGTCGCGAGCGCCTTTCCGGTGTACGCCAGGCCGCCAAACGTGCTGCGCTGATTGGAGAGGACGTCGCCGAGGATCTGGCCGGCCGCGTAGTCGGGACTCTCGTAACCCGGGAAGCGATAGCCCAGCGCGACGGCGGTAAAGGCCTGATCGGACGTATCGTGATAGAGCACGCCCTTGAGCGGCCCGAGACGAAACGGTGCTCGCGTGGGGAGTTTCGCCGCGCGAACATCCCCGAAGAGCGCCTTCACCTGCGCGATCGTCGCCTCGGGATCGACGTCGCCCGCGATCACGTAGATCGCGTTGTTGGGATGATACCAGGTGTCATAGAACTTCATGAGCTGCGCGCCGTCCACGCGCTTAGCGAAATCTGAAACCGTGCCGAGCGTGTTCTTCGCGTACGGCGTTCCGCCGATCAACCGGTCCTGCATCTTTACGAAGAGCCGGTAGAACGCGCTGCTGTTATCCTGCTGTACCTCCTGGGTGATCGGACCGCGCTCTTGCACCCATTGATCCTGCGACATCAAGAGACCGGTCGCGCGCGAGCGCTCGGCGCGCAGTGCAATGCCGAGATAGGCCGAGGGTACCGTGAAAAAGTACTGCGTCACCGTGCTGGTCGTGTCGGCGTCGAAATCTCCCCCGGTGATCCCCATCGACTCCATGAGCTGGGAGGACGAGAGCGTAGCGCTGCCGCGGAACATCATATGCTCCGTAGCATGAGCCAATCCCGGAATCCACTGCTCGTCCGAACCAACCTGATAGTTGATCATCGCGGTCGCGACCGGGGCGAGCGTGTTGCGCACCACGACGACGCGCAAGCCATTCGAGAGCGTTGCACGCGCCACGTCGGCCGGTGCCGATTGCGCCGCTGCGCTCAACGCAAACCAAACGAGCCCGGCCAGGCTCGCCCCACGGACCACGTCCGCGACGCTCATGAGGAGAGCACCAGCGCGCGCGTGCGCGGCTGACTCTCGAGCATCGCGCGTAAGCCGGCATGTTCGAACCGGGCAAGGTTCGGATCTTCGGCGACGATCTTCTCGGCCGCGAGCTTTGCGGCGCGATAGACGTCGACGTCGCGCACGAGGTCGCCGAGGCGAGTCTCGGCCGCGCCCGATTGCAGAGTTCCGGAGAGCTGGCCCGGGCCGCGCAAACGCAAATCTTCGTCGGCAATTCGGAATCCGTCGGTAGACTCGGTCAAAATCTCGAGCCGCTCGCGCTCGCCGGCATCGTCGGGATAGACGAGGATGCAGTGCGACTTCGCCGCACCGCGCCCGACGCGGCCGCGCAGTTGATGAAGCTGTGCAAGGCCGTAGCGCTGCGCGTCGAGCACCACCATCGCCGTGGCGTTGGGAACGTCGACGCCGACTTCCACCACGGTCGTCGAAACGAGCACGTCGAGCTCGCCACGGACGAAACGTCTCATGATTTCTTCTTTCCCCCGCGAGGCGAGCCGGCCGTGCAACAATCCGAGCCGCAGATCCGAAAATACCTCGTTCTTAAGCCGCTCCGCTTCGCCAACGGCGCTCGCAAGCATCCCTTCTCCTTCTTCGATTACGGGCGTAACGACGTACGCTTGATGACCGGCCGCGACAACCTTGCGCACGAACTCGTAGACCCGCCCCAGGCGGCTCGTTCGCACCGCAAAGGTCTCGATCGGCGTTCGCCCCGGCGGAAGCTCGTCAATGACCGAAGAGTCGAGATCGGCGTAAACCGATTGTGCGAGCGTTCGCGGAATCGGCGTCGCCGTCATGTGAAGCGTGTGCGGAGAGACTCCCTTTGCGCGTAGACGAGCGCGTTGCTCGACGCCGAAGCGATGCTGCTCGTCGATGATTGCCAAGCCGAGCCGCGCGAAATCGACGCCTTCGGTAAGGAGCGCATGCGTGCCGACGGCAACGGAGGCCGCCCCGCCGCCGAGTTTTTCAAGGGCCGCGTTGCGCGAGCGCGCGCTCTGACTGCCGAAGACCGCCTCGAGCGTCACGCCGAATGGAACGAGCAGCGGCGCGAGTTTGCTCGCGTGCTGCCAGGCAAGCAGCTCGGTCGGCGCCATCAGGGCCGACTGGATGCCGTTGCGCGCTGCAAGCACGATGGCCGCTGCTGCGACGAGCGTCTTTCCGCTCCCGACGTCGCCCTGCAGGAGGCGGTTCATCGGAACGTCGCGGCTCATGTCGTGCCAAATCTCCAAGACGACCCGCCGCTGGGCGCTGGTGAGCGCGAATGGGAGCGTCGCCTCGAACTGCTCGAGCAGGCCGGCCGGCACGAGCAGTGCACGCGCATCGTGGTCGCGTTCTCGCTCATTGCGCCGCAGCTGCGCCGCCGTCGCGAGGCCGAGAAACTCGCCGAAAACGAAGCGTTCGCGCGCGCGTTGCGCTTCCTCCGGCGTGCCCGGTGCGTGGACCGCACGATAGGCATCGCTCTGCGAGCCATACCGACGCTGCTTCGCCAGTGCCGGCGGCACCGGATCGAACGGCGCTTCGTCGATGAGACGCTCCAGGTTCTTCTTTATGACCGCCGCGATCTTTCGGCTTGCGAGGTCTTTCGACGCGCGATAGACCGGCACGAGCTCGCCGCGATACTTCTCGTCATCGCCGAGTTGAGCGTAGTGGCCGACGTTGAGCACCGGCCCCGAGAGTAGTCGTTCGACTCGCCCGCGCACGAATAGCCGCATGCCCTCCCGAAATCGGCCGTAGACGTAGCGATTGCGCCCGATCCACTTTGCAATAAACGAAGCACCCGCGTCGTCGGCGAGCCGCGCTTCGACGATCTCGAGCCCGCGCACGCGTCGTTCCTTCAGGCCCGTGATGCGGCCCACCGCATTCTCTTCGCCGCCACTCTCGCCGAGCCGCGCGGCCGGCGTGGGGAAGCGAAAGTCGTCGTACCGGAACGGCAGATACTCCAAGAGCGCCGCCGCCGTATCGATTCCGAGGTCGCGAAAGAGCGGGGCCGTCTTCGGCCCGACGCCACTGAGCGACGCGATGCCGGCCGGCGCGCTCACGGCGATTCCGTTGCGGTCAAGCGGCGTAGGCGCTCGTACGCGTCACGTAGCGCGGGAACGGCGACGCCGTACCGTTCACCGAGTTCGATGGCGGCGCCGAGAATCGGCTCGAGTTCGAGCGCCCGGCCCAGTTCGTAATCTTGCAGCATCGAGGTCTTCACGTCGTCCAATCGCGCGGCATATGCAATGCGGTCGTCGACGTCGACACCGGCGACGACGCCCATCGCCTGCCCGACCGCAAGCGTCTGCGTCATCAGCGCGTGCACCTGCGCGCGTGCCTGCGGATCGGCGAGCATCGGCTTGATCGTCATCCCGCGCAAGACGCTAACCGGATTGAGACCCGAGTTATTGACGAGTTTGAGCCAAACGGTCGCGCGAACGTTCGCGTCGACCTCGGGCGCCAGCCCGGCTCGCCGAAAGACTTTGGCGAGCGCCTCTACCCGCGCGTTCGACCCGCCCCGCGGATCGCCAAGAACGTAGCGCAGGCCGCCGCTCTGACGCACGACGCCCGGCGCGACGATTCTTCCCGAAACGAGCACGACGCCTCCGACGATGCGGTCGTCGCCGAAGAGCCTGCCGATCGCACCACCCGGATCGACGCTCGCGAGCGGCGGCTTGCGGACGTACCAAAAAGGAAGCCCGTTCTGCATCGTGACGATGGTCGCGGTACGCCGCGAAAACGGCTCGAGCTGTGCGCGAAACGCCGGCCATTGATGCGCCTTGAAGGTCAGGATCAGCGCGTCGAAGTCACCAAGCCGGCGCAAGTCGTCGCTCGCTTCCAGGCGCGCCTCCCAACTGCCGAGATCGCTATCGACGTGCAGGGTGCCGCGCCTGATCGCCTCGAGGTGGGGGCCGCGGGCGACGACCGCGACCTGCATTCCCGCCTTGGCGAGCGCCGCCCCGAGAAATCCTCCGATGGCCCCGGCTCCCACGACCGCGACGCGTCTCACTGCGGGAAGGCTCTAGGCGACGGGCAGATTCGAACTGCCGAATGGGGCTTTTGCAGAGCCCTGCCTTACCACTTGGCTACGTCGCCCTGAGTGAGCTGGAGCGGGTAGTGGGAATCGAACCCACGCATCAACCTTGGGAAGGTCGCAGGCTGCCATTACATCATACCCGCCCACGGCGTCGCATCGGGTTCGAGCCGGTTCATACTGCGTCCTACAACACGGGATGCGCGCGCTCGGTTCGGCCCGCTCCTATGCGATCAGACTGATCGCTCGGGCGAGCACGATTGCGACCGTAATCAGCGAGACGAGCGACTCCGCCATCATGAGCCCCTTGGCTTGCCGGCTCAACGGCATCACGTCGGCCGGGCTGAACGCGGTAGCGTTGGTGAACGCCAGGTAGAGGTAATCGAAGAACTGCGGCTTCCAGAGCGGGTCGACACACGACGAGGCTCCGCCGCTTGCGACCGTCATCTGGATCTGCGGAAAGAGGAAATCGGCATTGCTGAACTCCGTCGCGGCGTTGGCATGTGCGCGCGCATCGGGCCCGTCGCCGTCGATCTCCCAGAACCACAGAGCGTAAACGAGTATGTTCGTGAACCAGATCTGCGCGCCGGTTCGCAGTAGGTATCCGGGCTGATGCAGCGCTATTTTCTCGGGTCGGAAGAAGGCGGCGACGAGCAGCAACACCGAGACGAGATTGAAGAATGTGACGATGGCGATCAGAATGATGCTCCAAAAACGCGTGCGGCGGGTTTCCCTGTGCCGCCGCGGAGCCAAGATCGAAAGGGGAACGAGCAGGATCAAGACAATCGTCGGAGCCGCCCAGACGGGACCGATCGTCAAGCGCGGAGGGAGCGTGATATAGAGCAGCATCGCTCCGAGCACCGCCAGCGACGCGTGCCAACGAGGTTCGTGGCGCGGGCCCGAGGGTTGCTGCATCACGACCCACCGTTCGCTGGCTCGCCCGCGCAACCCGCTGGCGCTGGCGTGCATTATGAGGCGCATGCCTACTGATTTTCGCGATGGAAAAACCTTTCCGCGCCGCGGTCGCGAGGCGATCGGCGACGCGCTTTGGTTGCTGCGTGCATCCGACAAAGGCCGCGCCGCAGCAGCCGGGACGATTTACGACTACGTCTATCCATGTCCGATGGATCGAGGAATGCTGGAACGCTGGCGTATCGCGCCGTCGGAGTTCGACGAGGCGCTGCAACGCTATCCGACCGACGACGAGCTCTTCGCCTGGTTCGCGGAGCGCGTGCGTCCGCAAGACGTTCGAAGCGCCAACGAGTGGCTCGTCACGGAGCGAGTAGAGAATCTCGACCGCCAAGATGCCGAAGAGGTGGTTCCGGCGGAGCGGCGCTGATGGGATCGATGATCGACTTTACCCGGCCCGATGGTAAATCGGCGCCGGGTTATTCTTCGCAAGCGCCGGAGCCTAACGCGCCCGGCGTCGTGCTTTTCGAGGAGTGGTGGGGCTTAGACGAGCGCATCAAGGCGACCGCGGATCGGCTCGCCTCGCACGGCTTCAGCGTCGTCGTTCCCGATCTCTACCGCGGGCGCAGCGCAGCCACCGGCGATGAAGCGAACCATCTGATGCAGGGACTCGACTTCGGCGATGCCGCGACCCAAGACGCGACGGGCGCCGCCCGATATCTTCGCGATCGCGGTGCGAAGCGCGTCGGCGTTATGGGCTTCTGCATGGGCGGAGCATTGGCAATGCTGAGCGTCATGCACGGCGACGAGTTCGCTGCGGCGAGCATCTGGTACGGCTATCCGCCGGCCGAAGCCGGCGATCCCGGGGCGATCTCGGTGCCGGTTCAGGGGCATTGGGCGCTGGACGACGGCTTCTTCACCATCGATGGAGTCGACGCGATCGAACGTAAGCTCCAAGCAGCGGGAGCACAGCCCGAGTTTCACCGCTACGACGCCAAGCACGGCTTTTACAATACGGGAGAACCAGGTGAGGGCGGCCTCGGCCATTACGATCGTGACCACGCGGAAGAGGCGTGGCAGCGCACCGTCGACTTCTTCGACCGCACGCTGCGCTAGCAAGCGACGGACCCCGCAATATCGCGAGGTCTCGCCATAACGGCGAGACCTCTTTTCTGCGAAATCTGCCAAGGGCCAGAATCGAACTGGCGACACCGCACTTTTCAGGCGCGTGCTCTACCAACTGAGCTACCTTGGCTCGGTCGTCGTCGAGCGCACCGGTTCGCTGCGGTGCGATCGACGCAAGATTGCGACGCTGATGGGGCTCGAACCCACGACCTTCGCCGTGACAGGGCGACGCTCTAACCAACTGAGCTACAGCGCCAAGACCGATACCTCCGACTCGTGGTGGTGGGCACGGCTGGGATCGAACCAGCGACCCCCCGCGTGTGAAGCGGATGCTCTCCCGCTGAGCTACGCGCCCATATCGGTTACGGCTCCTTGGACAAAACCGTATCTTACCCTACCCCCTTCGGGGCTGTCCAGCGCGGAGTGACGACCGCAGCGGTTGAAATCGGTCGCGTGCCTCTTCTCGCAGTCGTCTTCGCCATCGCATCGGCCGCCACGTCGGCGCATCTGCCGGCGTCGACGAGCTCGCCCCAAGCGCAGGCCGCAATCGATCGCGGCCTCTTCCTTTATTATGCGTACGACGGAAGCGATGCGGCGAAGGCGTTCGCGCAGGCCGCGAAACTCGACCCGCAGCTCGCGCTGGCCTTGTGGGGAACCGCGCTCGCCGACGGTCCCGATCTGAACACGCCGCTCACGCAAGCTCGCTTCGAAGATGCGGCTCGAGCGATGCGGAAAGCCAGCGAGGTCGCCCCGGGCGCCTCTTCCGAAGAGCAGCGCTTGGTCGCGGTCATGGCGCTACGCTACCGGGGCACGTTTGCGGACTGGCCGCGCGACGACGACGCGTACCGCAGCGCCATGCTCGCGCTTGCCCAATCGTCGGGGGAAGAGAACGCACGGCTCTTAGCGGCGGAGGCGCTGCTGGAAGGCGGCGGCCTCGCGTGGCGCAACGGCACGCTCGCAGACGATCGGTCGCAGCAAGCTCTGACGCTCGTCGAGGGCGTGCTGCGCGACGACCCCTCGAGCGTGATGGCCAATCATCTTTGCATCCATCTCTACGATCTCGCGCCCGACCGCACTCCGGCCCTCTCCTGCACGCAACGCCTCGACGCTGCCGTCTTCCCGCCGCAAGCCGAACATCTCGCGCACATGCCGGCGCACTATTGGATCGAGGTTGGAGAGTACGCCGCCGCGTTGACGTCGAGCGAGCGCGCCTACGCGCTGCTGACGCAGCTCGACGGCGGCATCGACTCCGAGCACGCGCAACGTTATGCGA
>JBAUYZ010000051.1:0-15913 GCA_049585055.1 Candidatus Cybelea sp.
GTGCCGCTGACGCTGCTGATTGCAATCGCCGCCGTCGGCGCCGCTACGCTGATCGCCCTCTCGGCGACGATCCGGCGCGGCGGATCGCGCGCGCTTTACGTGGTCTTCGCGGCCGCCGCGAGCGTCATCGCTTACGCGCTCGTTGCGGCTGCGCGCTCGGTTCCGGCCGAGCTCGTCTTTTGCGGGGTCGTTGCGTTCTTTGCGCTGCGCCAGTACGGCGAGGCGCTGGCCCGTTACGATCCGATTTGAGCGGGAATCGCGGTCGCGAGCTTCTCCAGCATGGCCCGGTTGAATTGCAGCAGATCGTCACTGCCGCGCGAGGAGACCCAGTTGGAGTCGGCGACCGTGGGCTGATCGCGATAGAGGCCGCCCGCGTTACGAATGTCGTCGGCGATCGAATGGACGCCCGTGACTTGGCGGCCGCGGACGATCTGCGAGGAGATCAGGACCTGCGCTCCGTGGCCGATCGAGAACATCGGCTTCTTGACGGCGTCGAACTCACGGACGAAACGCTGCACTTCCTTATCGGTTCGAATTCGGTCGGGCGACGATCCACCGGGGATCAGAAGCGCGTCGAAATCTTCGGCGGTGCAATCGGCGACGAGCTCTTCGGCGCGAAGACTCTGGCCGTCGTCGAGGCCCCGTTTACCGCGAATGCGTTGACGCGCCCGCTCGTCGAGACCGACGACGGTGACGATCGCACCGGCCTCTTCGAGGGCCCGGCGGGGCTCCGCCATCTCGATTTCTTCGAACCCGTCGCCGACGAGAGCGGCAACGCGCTTTCCTTCTACTCCCTGCATCGGCCGGGTCATTCGCGCCGGTCCCTAGCGCACCTTCGCTACTACGACGCGGTCGCACGCTCCGCGGCGAGCGTCTCGGTAACGGCGTAGCCGAGCGCCGGCAGGTCGGTCCCGGCAAAGAGCTGCTCGCCCGCACCGAGCAGCGTTGGAACGACCGCCAGGTGCATCACCCGAAGAGTCCTCGAACGAGTCCGCCGTCCACGGAGATGGTTTGCCCGGTAACGTAACGCGCCGGTTCGCTGCAAAGGAATGCAACCATCGGCGCAAACTCCTCCGGCGACGCGATGCGCCCGATGGGGACTTCGCTCGCGGCCTCGCGCAACTTCTGCTCGTCATCGCCGTAGAGCGCGCGCAATCGTCCGGTCTCGATTCGCCCGGTCGCAATGCAGTTTACGGTGACGCCGTCGCGCGCCACTTCGGTCGCCAGCGTACGGAGCGCCGCAACGAGCCCGGTTCGAAACGCATTCGAGAGGACGAGCGTATCGATTGGCTGCTTCACCGAGGTGGATGTCAATGCGACCATACGCCCCCATCGCCGCGCACGCATGGCCGGCACGAGCGATTCCGTCAAGACGAGCATGCTCCGCATGACGAGGCGATAGGCGACGTCCCAATCCGAGGCGGTCATCTCGCTGAATCGGCCGGGTTTGGGGCCGCCGCCGTTGAGAACCACGATATCCACCTCGCCGAATGCCGCGCGTACGCGCTCGAGCATCGCGGCAATCGAGTCGGGATCGGCCAAATCGACCGCGAAAGGGCGCGCCTCAGTCGCGCCCAGCGCCTCTCCCTTGACCGCGACGGCGGCGCTTTTCTCTAGATTGCGAGCGGCGATCGCCAGCTTGACGCCTTCGGCCGCGAGCGCGAGCGCGATCGCCTCGCCGATTCCGGCGCTGCCGCCGGTGACGAGCGCGGTCCGGCCCCGAATTCCAAGATCCACTGCATCGGTCCGATTTTGCGCAGGCCGCACGGAACCTTGCGCCGACCCGCCGCGTTTGTTATCCTATGCCGGTCGCTGGGACGGGTAGAGAAAACCTGTACCCAGGCGAGACCATCCTGCTCAAGGAGTTTTCATTGTGCCGCTCACCAAGGAACAAAAGGCCGACATCGCCGGCAAGTTCGGCCGCGGATCGAACGATACCGGATCGGCCGAAGTGCAGATTGCGATGCTAACCACCTCGATCACGCAGCTCACCGAGCATCTCAAGATTCACAAGAAGGACCACCACAGCCGCCGCGGACTTCTGCTGCAGGTCGGCCAACGGCGCCGTCTTTTGAACTACTTGCACGCAAAAGATCTCGAACGCTATCGCACGTTGATTTCGGCGCTCGGCCTACGCCGTTAGCCGGGGCTTCGACGATGGCGCCCGTAAGGTAACGCTGATGTCGACCCGCCTGCATCGGTTCGCACTCGGCGCGGCACTCGTGACAGCGGCGTGTTCCGGCCGATGGGGCGCACCGGCCCTGGCGCCGCCGGCTCCCGCGCCGCCGCAACACGCGGGCTCGACCGCGCTCTACGTAGCGAATCGTTGGGGCAACTCGATCTTCGTTTACGAACCGGGCAGCGATCGCCCGTCGCGCAAGATCTTCGACGGTATCGCTGCGCCGATCGCGCTTGCGCAGGATACTGCAGGCAATCTCTTCGTTGCGAACTCGCCGAATCGAAAACACGGCTGGGTGAGCGTCTACGCGCCCGGCGCAACGAAACCGTCGCGCCGGATCTCCAGTCGGATCACAGAGCTGTCGTTGATGGCGGTCGGACGCTCGGGCAATCTCTTCGTTGCGAACTTGCGCGGAAACGCCGTCTACGAATACGCGCCGGGAAGCAAAACCATCGGCCGTACGATCGCTCAAGGCGTCATCGCGGCCTTGGCGATTGCCGTCGACGACTCAGGTTATCTCTACGTGTCGAACTGCGTCCGCTGCGTCGACCCCTTTCATTACGATACCATCACGATCTACGCGCCAAAAAGCGCGAAGCCCTTGCGCACCATACGAACCGGGTACCATCTGCCCGGAGATATAGCCTTTGACGCGAATGGGAATGCGTACGTTGACGTCGCTCCCGCCATCAACGTCTACGAGAAACACGGAACGCGACACCTTCGCACGTTGAGCGGAGCCGCCGGCAGGCTCGAATTCGACGCGGCCGGCAACCTATACTCGGCACAGCGAAAGTACGACAACAGCGGGGGCCAGGTCTTCGTCTTTCCGCCTGGAGCGACGACGCCGTCCTACACCATCACGAAGGGAATCTACAACCCCGGTGGGATCGCAATCGACGCGACGGACAACGACTTATACGTAGCCAATTCTTCTCACAACGACATCGCGGTCTATCCGGCCGGCCGTTTGGAGCCGTCGCGAACGATTACCGTCGCAACCGGCCTGGAAAATCCGCAGGCTCTTGCCTTGGACGGCGACGGCAATCTGTATGCGGCCAATACGTACGAGTCGACGGTTACGGTCTACGCCCCCGGGAGCAGCGACGTGCTTCGCACGATCGTCAAAGGCATCGCCAGCCCCTCGGCGCTTGCGTTCGACCAAACCGGTAATCTCTACGTCGCCAACGTCTACGGCAACGAGGGCGGCAGCGAGGTCGGCGGAACCATTACGGTCTACGGACCCGGTGAATCGAAACCGTTCCTCTCCATCGTCAACGGCGTTCGTGGAGCGAACTACTCGCTGGGATTCGACCGAGCGCAGAACCTTTACGTAGCGAGCGGATGTCCGTACGAGAACGCGCCGATCACCGTTTACGCTCACGCGAGCAAGAAATTGCTGCGCACGATCTCCAAAGGCATTTCGTTTCCGTGCGCGCTCGCGCTCGACGCTTCAGACAAATTATACGTCGCGAACGTCGGCTCGAACAACGTCGTCGTCTATCCGCCGGGCGGCTCGACCCCGGGCCGCACCATCGAGCGCCGTATCGATTATCCCGACGGAATCGCGATCGATCGGCCGGGCAATCTGTACGTAACGAATGCCCGCGGTGGAGACGGAAGAACGTGGGGGTCCGTCGCCGTCTATCCGCCGGGCGAGGACGACCCTTCGCGCATCATTACTCGCGGACTCACCGGCGGTGGCGGCCCGGGAAGTCCAGTCTTCGGTCCGTCGGACGAGTTGACCGTCGTCGATTCACCGAAGGTCGTCGTCTACGAAGGCGGGGGCGGGAAGCCGATTCTCTCGATCGACCGCGGCCTCCAGGCGCCGGCATCGCCGATCTACGATCTCAAGGGAAACTTGTACGTCGCGAATCAGAGCTCGAGCACGGTCGTAGAGTACGCCTCCGGCACCAACAAAATCATCCGCACGATTCCGGCGGCAAAGGCCTACCCCGACGCACTAATTTTCGCACCTAACGGAAAGCCTTGATTTAGATGCAGCTTTTCGGAAAGCCCCGATTTAGATGCAGCTCGAGGAGCCGACGGCCGAAGTTTACTTCGTTCGTGTCATCCTGAGCGCAGCCGCGAAGCCGTGTCGTCCTGAGCGTAGTGAGCGCAGCGAACGGAGTCGAAGGACGAAGGGCGAGGCGACAACGAGATGCGCTAAATCCGGGCTTTCTTTCGTTTGAAGGCGCGGCGGGCGGCGTCTTCGATTGCGCCGACTCCCATGCCGTAATACTCGATCAACTCGACCGGATCACCCGACTGTCCGAACGTATCCTCGACGCCGACGAACTCTATCGGGACCGGGCGATGCTGGGCGAGAATCTCGGCGACGCGCGAGCCCATGCCGGCGTGCTTCTGATGCTCTTCAACCGTTACGATCGTACCGCACGACTCCGCGGCATCGAGAATCGCCCCTTCGTCCATCGGCTTGACGGTGTGATTGTTAACCACGCGGCACTCGATGCCGTCGCGCGCGAGGCGGTCGGCCGCGAGCAGCGCGTTGTAGACTAAGATCCCGCAGGCAACGATCGCGACGTCGCCGCCCTCGCGGAACGTCTGCGCCTTTCCGATTTCAAAGGGCGTCTCGTCGGTCGTAATCACCGCGGATTTTTCGCGACCGAATCGCAGATAGGCCGGGCCCCAGGTCGCCGATAGCGCGAGCGTCGCCTTCTTGGTCTGCACCGCGTCGCACGGAACGACGACCATCATGTGCGGAATGACCCGCATGATCGCGATGTCTTCGATCGCTTGATGCGTCGCGCCGTCGGGCCCGACCGAGACGCCGGCGTGCGCGCCGGCGATCTTCACGTTCGTTTCGTTGAGCGCCATGATCGTGCGGACTTGCTCCCACGACCGCCCCGGGTTGAACATGGCATAGCTCGCGATCCAGGGAATCTTTCCGACCGCCGCAAGACCGCCGGCCATCGCCACGAGCATCTGCTCGGAGACGCCGATCTCGATATATTGCTCGGGGTGGGCCTTTTTAAAGCCTTCGAAGCGCGTCGATTCCGAAAGGTCGGCGCAAATGCCGAGCACGTTGCGGTCGCGTGCGCCCGCCTCGATCAAGCCTTCGCCGAATCCATTGCGCGTGGGGACTTGCTTGAGCTCGCCGTTGCGATAGTCGACCAAGTGCATCGCGCCGGCCGCGGCGTCGGCAACGTTCGTACCGCTATGCATCGGCTGCGATTCCCTCGCGCTCCGCCGCGAGCTCTCGCAGCGCTTGTTCCGCCTGCTGTGCGTTGGGCGGCTTACCGTGCCAAGTATAATCGCCTTCCATGTACGATACGCCCTTGCCTGGAACGGTGTTGGCGATGATCACCTGCGGCTTGCCGGTGCAGCGCGCCGCGTGCTCGGCCGTCTCGACGAACGCGGCGAGATCGTTGCCGTCGCACTCGAGCACCTCCCAGTTGAAGGCACGATACTTATCGGCGAGCGGCTCGAGCGGCATGACGTCCTCGGTGCTGCCGTCGATCTGAATGAAATTGCGATCGACGATCGCGGTGAGATTATCCAACGCGAACTTCGCACCCGTCATCACCGCTTCCCAATGGAGTCCGCATTGATGCTCCGCGTCGGACGTGACGACCCAGACGCGAAAGGCCTTACGGTCGAGCTTCGCGCCGAACGCCATTCCAACGCCCTGCGCCAGGCCCTCACCGAGCGGACCGGAGGTGGTCTCGACACCCGGCAGACGCACGCGCTCGGGGTGGCCCTGCAGCCGCGTTCCGAACTTGCGCAACGTCAAGAGCTCTTCGAGCGGAAAGTATCCGAAGTTTGCCATCGCGGAGTAGCGAACGGGCGCGATGTGACCGCACGAGAGCAGCAGACGATCGCGATCGGGCCACTCGGGATTGGCGGGGTCGTGGCGCATCAGGTGCCCGTAGAGGGCGGCAAATATGTCGGACATGTCGAGCGGGCCGGCGGAGTGCCCGGAGCCCGCGGCGAGCAGCGCGCGAATGATGCCCTGGCGCACGTCATTTGCCTTGAGCTTGAGCTCCGTCAAGCCTGCGGGGGTAAGCGATGGCATGGAATGGGCGTTTTGGGCAGGTCGGGGCTCGACCCTGCCGAATGCTGGCCAGGCAAATCAAAACATAAAAATAGTCCGAATTTAGGAGAAAATGTGCCCGATTCCGTAACGTTAACGGTCGGCGGGCGCACGATGACCATCGAAACCGGCGAACTGGCGAAGCAAGCAAACGGCTCCGCGTTGGTTCGTTATGGCGATCAAAATGTCGTGCTCTGCGCCGTAGCTGCCTCCGAGAAACCTCGTGAAGGCATCGACTTCTTTCCCCTCACCTGCGACTTCGAAGAGAAGATGTACGCTGCCGGAAAAATCCCCGGAGGCTACATTAAGCGTGAAGGGCGTCCTCCCGAACACGCGATTATCAGTTCGCGTCAAATCGACCGTCCGATTCGTCCGCTCTTTCCCGACGGTTTCCGCAACGACGTTCAGATCGTTGCCACCGTGCTTTCGATCGATCCCGAACTCGACGCCGACGTTCTCGGCGTCTGTGCCGCCGGTGCGGCGTTGGCGTTGAGCGACATCCCCTTCGACAAAACGGTCGCCGCGGTGCGCGTCGGTCGTGACGAGAGTGGCGAGTACGTCTGCAATCCGACGTTGCCGCAAAGCGCGAGCGGCGGAATGGACATCGTGATCGCCGGAACCGCCGATGCCGTCATGATGGTCGAGGGCGGCGGGAACGAAATCAGCGAAGAGGATTTCCTCGGCGCGGTGGAGTTCGCGCACGCAGAGATTCGTAAGATCGTCAAAGCGATCGAACAGCTCGCGAAAAAAGCCGGCAAAGCGAAGCGCGAGTACCCCGTCAACGCCGTCGATGCGGATCTCGACCGCTGGGTACGCAAGACCTTCGCGAAAGACGTCGCCAAGGCCATGCGCACCGTCGATAAGCAGAAGCGCGAGACCGCGTTCGGCGCGCTCTCGGTGGAAGAAGCGCTGGTGCGCTGCGGCAAGAAGGACGAGAACGTCAAGGCGTTGCTCGAGGTTCCGACTACCGCGAAAGAGTTCGGCAAGATCATCAAGGCCATGGAGGAGGACGAGCTTCGCACCATGGTCGTCGACGAGAAGATTCGGCCCGACGGCCGCAAACCCGACGAGGTTCGTCCAATCTGGTGCAAGGTGCACTACGTTCCTCGCGTACACGGTTCGGGCGTCTTCACCCGCGGTCAGACGCAGGTCTTTACCGCCGCCACGCTCGGTTCGACGAGCGACGCGCAGCGGCTCGACGGCATCGTTGCCCTCGAAAACAAACGCTACATGCACTTCTACAACTTTCCGCCGTACTCGGTCGGTGAGACGCGACCGATGCGCGGTCCCGGACGCCGGGAGATCGGCCACGGTTATCTCGCGGAGCGCGCGCTCGTGCCGGTTCTTCCGCCGAAGGAAGAGTTTCCGTATACCCTACGCTTGATCAGCGAGGTGCTCGAATCGAACGGTTCCTCGTCGATGGCCTCGGTCTGCGGTTCGTCGCTCGCGCTCATGGACGCCGGCGTTCCGATTCGCGAACACGTCGCCGGCGTTGCGATGGGGCTCATCCTGAAGGGTAGTAAATACGCGATCCTCACCGATATTCAGGGCCTCGAGGACGCGCTGGGCGAGATGGACTTCAAAGTCGCGGGCACTAAGAAAGGTATTACCGCGATCCAGATGGACATCAAGGTGCAGGGCGTCACGATCGCAATAATGCGCGAAGCGATGGAGCAAGCGCGCAAGTCGCGTTACGCGATCATCGACAAGCTCGTCGAAACGATCGCGCAGCCGCGCGCGCAGCTCTCGGACTTCGCACCGCGGATGATCGTCGTCAAGATCGACCCCGCCAAGATCAAGGACGTCATCGGTCCCGGCGGCAAGATCATCAACAAGATCATCGCCGACACTGGCGTCCAGAAGATCGACATCGAGGACGACGGCAGCGTCTTTATCACCTCGCTCGACGGCGCATCCGGCGACAAGGCGAAAGAGATCGTCGAGAACCTAACCCGCGAGGTCAGAGTCGGAGAAACGTATATCGGTACCGTGACGCGGATCATCAGCATCGGCGCCTTCGTCCAGATTCTCCCGGGTAAAGAAGGGCTCGTGCACATCAGCCAGCTCGCACCGACCCGCGTCGATAAGGTCGAAGACGTCGTCAAACTCGGTGACGAGGTCACGGTCAAGGTGATGGAAATCGACGGTCAAGGACGCATCAATCTCTCGCGAAAAGCGCTTCTAGGAGGAGTATCGGGGAACGGCGACTCTCGCGGTCCGCGTGCCCCGCGCGAGGTGCGAGAGTCGAGTCCAGCCCCGGCAGGACCCGCACCGGCAACATCCAGCGCACCGGCAACATCCAGCGCACCAGCAGGACCGGGCGCACCGCCGACGCGGCGACGCCGCCGTCCGCAGGCTCGGCGCGACGAGACGTAGCGCGCGGATGCCTCTGGTACGATTGTAAGATCAGCGCGCGGAGAAACGGAGCCCGGCGTCCACGAACGTGCGCCGCATCCGGTCCTCCGCGCCCGCGTACCAGCGCAATCGGCTGCCGATCGGACCGGAGATCGCGCCGTCAAAATGATAGAATGGAAGACCGTTGAGCAGATCGCGGCGATAGATCGCATCGGCGCGGATCGCTGCGCCGGTGTCGTACGTCAGCCAAACCGCGTTCACCGTCGGAGCGGCTCCGTAAGGAAGTACCGTTCCATAGTTGGGCGCGGAGTCGTTGACGTGCATCGTCCATGTGCGCAACGAGATCGCCGGCGCGACCTGCCACACCGCTGAGAACCCGACCGACGAGATCTTCCCGCTTGAGGCGCCACTGACGTTCTCGGATGCCCCCTCGATCTCGAGCCGGACGCGCGCGCCGTCCGTGTAGCGCAAGATCGCCGCTTGCAATGAATTTCGCGAAAGCTGCACCGGCGCCGGCATAGCTTCGGCGTAGAGATACTGCTCGACGAAGGTGGGGAGCGTAAAAGAGCCGCTTCCTTGGAGGTCGAGGCTCCACTTGCCGTTTGGAAAGAGCCGGGCTTCGAGCGACGGCACGGCCAGCGCCGTTCGCGCCGGCTGCGAGACGCCGTAGGTGCCGCCTCCATAATCGAACCAGAAAGCCCCGATTCCCGCCGTTAAAGCGTAATCGGTGCCAGTTGCGGTAAGGCCGGCATCGAAGCGCATCTGGTCGAGCGACGCTCCGACGCGCGGCAGCCCGAGCGACTGCGCGTTGTAAAACCCGGTCGACGAACGAACCGCCGCATCGGCGAACACGACGACCGGACCGCTGGTGTGAATACCCGCATCGAAGCCGGTGTCCGACCAACCGGTCGACGTCGGCCACTGGTACGCACTCGCAACGTAGTTGCCGCGATCCATCACCGCCGAGAGGGATAGGTTGAGCGCGCGCGGATCGCTAAAGCCCGCGTCCGCAAACGAGAAGCTCCCCGCGAAGTCGGAGGCGCGCGACCCGTAATCCCGGCCTTGCTCGCTGCCGCCGGCAACGCTGAACGACTGCTCCGCTCCCAACGGAACCGTCGCGAAAAGGTCGCCGCGTTGACGCGACTCTTCGTTATTGCTGAACGACCCGAACGCGACCGACGACGAGTCCGTTCCAATCTCTCCCCGAGCGATCGCGTCGCTGCCGAGGGTCGCGACTTCGGCGCTCGAGCCGGCGACGAACGGATCGAGCTGGACGACGCCGCCGCCAGCCTGATCGCCGTAGGCAAACGCGTTGGTAGCATCGCGCAGGACGGCGCCCTGCTCGTAAAAGGCGGGAATGAACGAGTAGGGCGATTCCCCATCGACGATATCGTAGTTCGGCGCGCCGTTGTCGACGAGCAGCGAGCCGTTCGACGCGAGTCCCCGATCGCTCAGGGTCGAGCCCGGGTAGGGGGTCGTCGATTGCGCCAGGAGGCTAAACGGATGGAGGGCTACCGAGGATTCGACGTGGGCGTACGACAGGTTCGTCAGATCGGCCGCCGAGGGCGAATCGCTCGCAAGCGCATCGTACCGCCGGACAATGGCGACGATCGGCTCGCCGGGCTTCACGGCCACGAGCGCTGGCAGACAGTACCGGCAGGTAATGCGGACCGAGACGATACCGGAGCCGTGAAGGGCGAACGTGCCTGCCGCGTCGGTCGTGGAGGCCGGCCCGGGGCCCTCGGCGGTCAAGCCCGTTACGCCGGCGCCGGCGACCGCCGCCCCGTGCTGATCACGCACCGATCCGACCACCAGCGGGGTCTGAGCGCCCGCCGGCGACGCCGCGAACGCGGCCAAGATCAGCATCCAGAGGCCGGTGAGCGCGCGATTCACGGATTCTTTAGACTTTCGGCTATGATGAGAGTAAGTGCCAACAACCCTGCTCCAACGCCTACTCGCGGCCGGTCTTCTCGCCGGCGCGCTCCTCTGCGGCCGCGTGGCCGTAGCGAGCGCCGCTTCGCTCGAAGACTTGCTCTCGGGGGCACTGACCCCGTCGGCTGCGCCGGCGCTCCTCGGACCGATCACCGCTGCCGGGCGGGTCGGATGGGAGTGCAAACCGGAGCGCGCTGCCGCGGCCGGCTCTTGGCACGACGCCGAATTGCCTCGCGACGGCACGCAGTGAACGATGCGGGTTCTGTTGCTCGTCGCCCTTCTTACCCAAGTCGAGGCGGGGTTCGGATTGGCACAGACCTACTCGACGCAGAGTCCCGCACCCCGAACGACTTCGGTCCCGCAGTTGCGGGCGCTGGCCGTTCGACGAGAGATCGAAGAGCGTTTCGTCATCGGCATCGATGCGGAGGCGCGCGGCGATTGGACGAATGCGAGCCTTGAGTTCGAGCGCATCGTCGCACTGCGGCCGCCCGAGCCGCAAGGCTCGACGGCGCATTACGATCTCGCGATCGCTTACGCGAACCTAAAGCGGTACGACGATGCCGCACGCGAGCTGCGCGCCGCGCTCGCGCTCGATTCGGGCTTCCTCGCCGCAATGGCGAATCTCATCTCGGTCGACCTCGCGCGCGGCGATCTCACCGAAGCGCGGCGGATCGCCAATCGATACGTAACGCTCGCACCGGACTCGGCACGCGCGCTGTATTCGCGCGGAATCGTGGCGCTGCAAAACGGCGATGCCGCGACCGCGCGCGACGACTTCGGCAAGCTGCTGCACGGAAATCCGTCGTACGCGGTCGCGCACTACGATCTCGCGCTCGCCGAAGAACGCCTGGATCGCTATCAAGCGGCCGAACGCGAACTGCGCACCGCACTCTCGCTTGCCCCAGGGTACGCTCGCGCGCGGTTCGCGCTCGGCGTCGTCCTCCTGCGAGAGGGAGACCATACCGCCGCACGCAATGAATTCGCTCAAGCGACGGTCGACGCAGCGGGCGATCCGGCGCTGCAGAATATCGCAGCCGCGATGCGCGATTCGATCAAGCCCCCGTAGTGCTTTAGACTTTCTTCATCATCGAACGCTAGCCTAAGCCACATCCCTACGCTCTCTGGAGGTTATATGTCTAGAAAACTTGCGGCAGTAGCGGTGGCGCTGGCCGCCGCCGCACTCGCGGCATGCGCGGGTCACTACGGCGGCGCGGGCGCAAATAGCGGCGCGTACGCGTTGCCCGGAACGCCGGATCTCAAGCTCACCTACACGCTTCCGGACCGATCGACGGGCTCGGCCATGGAGGAACTTCCCGCGGAAGGCCTCGGCACGATCAAGGATCCGAACTGGAGTGCTACGCTCGGCGGTTTCACGCAGCAACAATTTTCACAAGCGCTGGGCTTCCCGCCCCGCACGAAGCTGACGATTACGAACATTTCGAAGAGCATTCACCACACGTTCAACGTCGTCAAAAAGATCAAGGCACCGCCGGCGAAATTTCCGACCAGTCCGACGCTGTCGATGATGGCTTCGGGCGGCCCCTTGAAGAAAGGCTATGCCAGTGGCATCATCAACCCGGGTTCGTCGGTAACCGTCACCGCAAGCAGACCCGGAATCTACTTGTTCGGCTGCGCGTTCCACTATCACGAGGGAATGCAAGACGTCATCGTTATCGCAACGGGCGCGACGCCCGGACCGCAGGCAACCCCTCCGGCTCGATGAATCTTCGCAGCCCGGCATTCTGGCTCGGCGCGCTTGCAGTCGCTGCGGTTACGGCTTGCACGAACGGCGGCGGTTTGGGGAGTATCGGCGGCGGAGGCGGAGGTTCGCCTTCGCCGCTACCCTCCTCGTCGGCGATTGGCCTCGGCATACCGACCGGAAAGATCGGCGTCGAGAACGATCCCGTCTGGGGCACGGTGAGCGGATACACGCAAGAGAAAACCGCGCAAGTTCTCGCGTTTGCTCCGGGCTCGCAGATTACGATCACAAATCTTTCGAAGAACACGCCGCACACGCTCAACGTGATTGCGGCGAGTAACGGGCCACCGCCGCAATGGCCGGCTAGTCCAAGCCTATCGTTCTATGCCAACGGAAACGGCAAACTGGGTGTAGGCTACGCAAGCGGCATCGTCAATTCAGGCACATCGGTGACGGTGACGCTCTCGAAGGTCGGAACGTATCTCATCGGCTGCGCCTTTCACTACGTATCGAACAACATGCGCGACGTGATCCAGGTCGTCGCCGGCGCAACGCCCGGGCCGACGGCATCGCCGGGACCGGGCGGCTATGCGGAGCGGCGATCTGCGGCACGAATGACTGCCCCGAGCGCACCGCAACCACCGCTGGTCGATCAGCGCGGAGACTCGTTCACACTCGCTTCGCTGCGCGGCAAGCCGCTGGTCATCACGTTCGTTTCGGCGCACTGCACCGACGCCTGCCCACTGATCGACGGTCAGTTCGCCGATGCCGCGCGCCGAATCGCGCGCGCCCATATCGCGGCACGACTCCTCACGATAACCCTCGACCCCGAGCACGATTCGCCGAGTACGATGCGCGAGCTCGCCTCACGCTTGGAAGCAAATCCGCACTACTGGCTACTCGCGGGCGGCTCGGTTCGCAACGTCCACACGGTCATGCGCGAGTTCGGCGTCCTCTCCGTCGAGGGTAAGCGAGGATATCACGACGAACACACCACGTTCGTCTACGTCATGAACAGCAACGGCCGGCTGGCGCAAACGATGCTCGCGTCGAGCGCGCTCAGCGACTCGATCGTCGATGCAGTGCGCGATCCAAAAAAACTGGTGGCGTCGCGATGATTCGGCGCCCTGTCGCTCTGCTCGCGCTCGTGCTCGCCGCTTGCACGGCGGGCGGCGTTCCGTCGTCGTCGGGCGGAGGCGGAGGCGTTACCATTAACGTCAGTCTCACCCAGTTCGCGCAAACACCAACGCCGTACGGCACGAGCCTCGGCTACTCACCCGCCGTGACAACCGTCTCGGTCGGCACGCAGATTCACTTCGTCAACGTCGACAGCTTCGCGCACACCGCGACCGCGATTCCGGGAGCAACGAGCTTCCCCAGCACCTCGCCGTTCAAAGCCGGCGCGTTGCAGCAGACTGGAACCACGCTCTCGGGGGGATTTTCAAGCGGCGCCTTGCAGCCAAATGGGTCGTCGCAAAACATTACCGCCGATCGGCCGGGAACGTATCTTTTCGGCTGCTTCTTCCACTACGGCGCCGGAATGCGAGCCGCGATCGTTGCGCAGTAAACTCCGGGTCGCGGCTCTCGCGCTGCTCTTCGCCGCATTGACCAACGCGCCGGCGCGCGCGATTCCAATCTTCGCGCAGCGCTATCATTTTAAGTGCGGCCAATGCCACAGCGTTTTGCCGGAGCTCAACGCGTTCGGAAACTATTTCCGGTCCCACGGCTATCGCTTGCCGCTGCCCGAACACGGTACGACGATTTTTGCCCTCCGTTATCAGCTCGAATACGACAAAGTGCCGGCGCCCGACGGCCCGCGCTACTCGCAGGGCGGCATCTTGCTCGGCAGCGGCAACATCGGCCCGATCACCGCCTACCTTCACTATAACTTCGGCTCCGGCGGCGGCCCCGCGGCGACCTACTTGCTCTTTGCCGCCGGGTATAACGCGCACACCCAGACGCTCTTTCGCGGAGGCCTCTTCGAGCTTCCGCTCGCGCAATCGCCGGGTCAGCGTCTCGACGATTTACAGCAGTACGGCTACTACGGAGCGCACGTCGCCCTGAACAACCTTCCGCTCTCGTCGCCGCGGTGGGGCATCATGGCAGAGCGAACCTTTGGAAACTTCCGCGTGGACGGCGTCGTCGACTTTGGCTTCTACGCCGGTTCGGCGTACGGCGGCAAGCCGGTGGCGACCGGCGAGTACACGTGGATGAAGAGTCCGGAGATGAGCATCTGGCTGCGCGATACGCTCTACCAAAAGAATAAAGGCGAAGTCGACCTCGGGGCCACGGCGCTCGGCGGAACGCTCGGCGTTCTCGAGACCGGGCGCCTTCCGTTCGCGGACCTCTACGAGCGGTACGGGCTGCTCGCTCACGCGGGGTACGGAAACCTCGACCTTCAGGCCGAGCAGTGGTACGGCGACGACCACGACGCCGACGGCTTTCTCACCAACCAGCACTCGACCGGCGGATACGTTCGGCTGAAGTACTATCCGATTCCGCACGCATACTTCGGCCTGCGCTACGACGCCTATGCCAATCCGTTCATCAATCGCGACTTCGTCTACTACGCGGCGGTCCAGATCGCGCCGTTCCGCATTCTGGCTCAAGAGGTCCAGCCACCCGCCCAGCATCCGTATTTTAGTGCCGCGCTGACAGTAGCAATCCCGGGGCCGTTGAAGAACTAGCGTAAGGACCTATGAGAGTTCTGGTAGTCGAAGATAACGCTCCGGTGGCCGAGTCGATACGAACGATGCTCGAGGCGCGCAAGTACGCCGCGAACGTCGTCGCGGACGGGGTAGCCGGACTCGACCATTTGCTGCGCCGCTGCTACGATGCGGCCGTCATCGACGTCGGGTTGCCGGGCATGGACGGTTTCTCGCTCGCGCGCAGCGCTCGGGCGGAGGGCGTCCAGACACCGATCCTTATGCTCACGGCCCGCGACGCCGTCGAAGATCGCGTCGCTGGGCTCGAGTGCGGAGCCGACGATTATCTCGTCAAGCCCTTCGTCGAGGACGAGCTCGTCGCGCGGATCGGCGCGATTCTGCGCCGTGGGGACCGGCCGATGCTCGGCATCGTCGAGGTCGGCGCCTTGCGCATCGATCTCGCCGGGCGCAACGTGCTCTACGACGGCCGACCGGTCGTCTTAGGCGGGACCGAGTTCCGCCTTCTGGAGTTTCTCGCGCGTAACACCGGGATCGCGCTCTCGCGCACGCAGATCGTCGAGCGCATCTGGGATTACGACTTCGAAGGTTCCAGCAACATCGTCGACGTCTACGTTAGCCAGCTTCGGCGAAAGCTCAAGGTGCTGGGAGCGAGCGGTGTCATTGAAACGGTATGGGGTGTCGGATACCGCCTAAAAACCGGTTGATTCTTCGCGCCGCGGCACTCTATCTCGTCATCTTCGTCTGCGTGCTCCTCGCGCTCAATGCCGGGGCGTACGCGTTCATGGCGCGCGAGTATGCATCGCTGCTTGCACCCGCGCTCGGAACGCCGGAAGGTTCGCACGCGCTGACGGCGGCGATGCGCCGCGTTGCAGTGACGCTCGCCGCGCTCGACGTGCCGATCGTCGCAGCCGTCGCCATCGCTTCGTACTTCCTAGCGCGAGCGACGATCGCACCACTTGAGGCCGCGCGCCAGCGCGAGCGCGTCTTTGCCGCCGACGCGGCGCACGAGCTCCGCTCGCCGCTTGCGG
>JBAUYZ010000052.1:0-34528 GCA_049585055.1 Candidatus Cybelea sp.
CCCCCGTCGTGACGCCGGCGGCGGCGCCCGCGTCCGGCGAAAAAAAAGCCGGCGCGCTCTTGCCGCCGCCGCCGAAGAAGGTCCCGCGGCTGCGACCCGAGGCGGCGCCGCAAATCCTGGAGGTGCAGATCAGCGAGACGGTGGTGAGTCCCGGCGACAGCGTCCAGGGGAACGTCGTCACGAGCAGCAACGTGGCGAGCGTCGAGGCACGCATCGGCGGCTACGCGGTCTCGCTGCGCAAAATAGGGGTGGGGCACTTTGCGCTCACATATAAGGTCGGGGCACTGCCGTGGTTCGTTCACGGAAACTTTACAATGCAGGTCATTGCCCGCAACACTAGCGGAACCGCAATCGCTCGCGACATTCCGCTGACCGTCCGCTAACCTTTGCGCCGATGCGCCGTAATGCCGTAACGACGGCGTTATTCCTCGCGTTCGCTGCGGCGCTCTGCCTGATCGCGCAGTGGCGTTACGCTATTTTCCGCAACGGCGTCGATCTGGGAATCTTCGCGCAGGTGATTGCGGGTCTCGGCCACGGGTTTTCGAGCACTGCGGAAGGCGGTGCCAACCACATCCTCGTTCACTGGTCTCCGATCGTCGCAACGGGCTGGCCGCTCGTTCGCGCCTTCGGTCCCATTGGGCTTCAATATTTTCAAGCAATCCTCGTGGCGGCAACGCTCGTTCCGATATGGGCCTTGGCGCGGGTCAGATTCGGCCGAACCGCAGCGCTCGGCGTCGTTGCCGTCGCCGCATTCTATCCAATCTTGTGGGCAAACGGCGTCGGCGACTTTCACGAGATGGCGTTCGTACCGCTCCTCTCGGCGACGCTGGTCTATGCGCTGGACCGTCGCCGTTGGACGTTGAGCGTCGTTGCGGCGTTGCTCCTTTGTTGTACGAAGGAAGATCAGTTCGTCGTCCTCGCCTTCAACGGAATCCTCTTTGCGGTGACGACCCGCGATGACGTCACGGCGCGGCGTATCGGATGGACGATCGCGGGCGTGGCAGTCGCGATCTCGTTGCTCTACTTCGGACCGGTGCGCCACGCATTGAATCCGCACGCACCCTACCTGTCACTCGGATTCTTCGACTGGCGCGGTGCTCGCGCCGGGGAGAGCTTCGCGTTCGATGCGCTGACGCACCGCGCAGTTTACGTCTTGATCGTCCTTGCGCCCCTCGCCTTTCTCCCATGCATTTCCCGCTATGGGCTTTTCCTGATCCCGGGATTGGTCGAGATTCTTGCCTCGAACCGGCCGGTTACGCTGATGCCGGGCGCGCACTATAGCGCCCTGCTCACGGGCTATGCGTTGGCGGGATTCGTCGACGGCGCTTCGCGATTGAGCAGCTTGAGGCCGCGGTTCATTGCGGCTGTCGTCGCGGTCGCGGCGGTGGTATCGATCGGGATCGGCATTTTCGCCAGCCCGATGGAGTATTGGTACTATCTCTATCGGCGGCCCAACGCGCACGACGCGCTGCTCGAGAGAACGTTGCTAAGGCTGCCCGCGTGTGCCGACGTCGGGGCCGAAGACGAAATCTTCGCCCATCTCGGCCTCAACCCCAACGCGTCAAATGATTTTGCGGGCCAGCGATGGTTCGTCTACGACGCAACGCATTATTCGCCGCATTGGTACGCAATCGATCGGCCTGCCGTGCGGCAGGCGCTCGCGAATCACACCTACGCGATCGTAACCCAACGCGACGGAATCGTCGTTCTCCGCCGGGTCGCTCAGCGCGGAGGTTTTCCCGCCGGCGGCTGCGGCGGCGGAAGCCCGGGCGGAAGGTTCGGGAACGGTGCGGGGTTGTAGGGCGTCGGCATGATCTGCGGCTGCACCTGATTGAGGCCGCCGGGGGCGGCATCTTGCCAGGCGTAAACGGTGTCGCGCAAGACCCGCACGTCGGCGTCCGTGACGACGAGTGCGCGCGGCGCGCGCGCCAAGCCGTTCTGGGCGATCTCCTGCGTCTGCAGCGAGCCTCGGTTGTAGAGGTAGCGGAAGACGGTGCCGGAGTTGAAGCGCCGGGTGATCTGGTAGTGCAGTGCATCCACGCGGTCCATCGGAATGGCCTGCGCGTTCCATCCGCTCTGATCGGTCGCGATATAGATCGATGACGTGAACGGCGTATATGGCGGCACCTGCACGATAAACGTCACCAGGACCGACCGGCCCGAGAAGTGCTGGGTCGCCACCGTGGTTTGCCCGGGCGGCGGCGTCATCACCGCCGCAAGCAGATCTGGATTGGGAACCGGCGAGGAGAGCGCGACCGCAAAACGCGCCACGTCGGCGAAGCTCCCCTGCGCGGGTAGCGGCTCGCGCGAAAGATCGAGCTCGGTAACTCTTCCGGTTGCATCGAACGTGGCGCGCGCCCAGATCCTCGGCCCCGGATGGAGCGCCGTCGGGCCGCCGGTTTTCGCGTTGCGAATCACGACGTCTTGCGCGACGTGAAAGCCGTCTCCGGTAGTAAAGAAAACGTATCCGTCCTGGTAGGCCAATAGCTGCCCGCTGACGACGATACTCGAAGCCGAAGCCGCGAGCAGTACGATCGCGAGCCACAACGCCGGAAGCGTGAAAGCGATGCGTCTCATATCGGCAGCAGCTGCACTACGAACGTTGGCTGCCAGAACGTCGTGCGGTACGGGTTTCCGTACCAGTAGAACGTGCGCGAGACGTCGAGCATGGCGTGCGAGAGGAGCTTGAAGCGCACGTCTCCGGTTGCGTCGTACGGAGCCTGACCCAAGTACGAGGTGTAGAGCGGCTGGCCGATGATATTATTCGGCGGAACTCCAAAGAGCCCGGGTACGGGAATCGGAAAGTCGTCGTGGTGGCGCACCAGCAGCGAGAAGTTGAACTCGGGGTTGGGAGCGTCGTTGAGGCCGAGGCTGGTCGTGCGCAGCGTTGAGACGCCGCGAAACGACGCGAAGCTCGGCGGGCAGGTTGCGCACGTCGCGTAGCCGCCGTTGATGTAGTGATCGCCGACGTTGAGAATTTGATAGCCCACATAGGTGTTGAGCGCGCGCGTAAACTGCCGGCTGATGCTGAAGTTCTCGTTGGTCGTGCTGATCCAGTGCGGCAGCGAGTTCCACTGGTACTGCTTGTTGAAGCTTGCGTTGAAATAGTAGGTTTCGTAGGGACTCTCGGCCTGGTTGAGTTTGATCGACGGGGTGAACAAGTTGAAGCCTAAGACCGTATTCCAGATCGTCGTGTAGACAGGGCAGAAATAGACCGGTGGATGCTTGACGCCGTGCTGGTCGGGGCACGCGGCGCCGTACGCCTGGAGGCCCGGCGTCGGGATCGGCGCGCCGTATCCGGGGAAGCCCTGCAAGTACTGATTTCCGCCGACCGTATCGTGGTTGAAGCCGTAGCCTTCGTAGATTTGCTCGTAGAGCGGCAGGTTGCCGATTTTGTTTTGAAAGCTGGAAGCGCTCAGTTGCAGTTGCGATGGGTGATCGAGGCTGCCGGCGAGCGTCCCGTGCGGCACGAGCGCTGCCGGCCCGAGCAGACTGTAGTTCGTCAATTGCGAGCTAGCCGTCACATAGGAGTGCGGGAAGGCGTAGGTCGCGTTGATGAACGTCGTCTGCTGCGCAGCCTGGGGCTCTCGTAAGTAGGCTTGCTGCGCGTAGTACTGCGTAAAACTCTGAATCTGGAATCGCGAGCCGAGCTTTTCGTAGAGCGCCAGGTTCCACCATTTTTCCGCCCGGGTCGCGGGGTTGACGGAGAAGATTGCGTACTCGTGGTCGCCGACGAGATGCTGTTCGACGGAGAGATACGTCTTATAGGTCGGATCGTAGCGTAAATGGAGCGCGGTCAGCGCGTTGGGGCTCCCGGCCATCGTCCACGTCAGGTCGACACTGGCGCCGGAGAGGGTATTCTGCGCGAAATATTGATTCGACGAGAAGTTCACGACGTAGGTACCCAGCGGTATGCCGGCGTTGAGAAAATACGTGTGTGCGTTGATGAAGCGGACGTAGGTCTTGGTATCGATGACGGCGCCCGTGCCGGTGATGCTCGGGTGCTCGCTCACCTCGGGAAAGTAGAAGGCGTCGCCCGGCATTTCGCGTCCTTTGGCCGGATGCGCGAGATCGCCGTTGAGGAACGTCCAGCGGTCGGGCTCGGAGGTCACCGGAACGAAGTAGATGCGCCGAAAATCGAGGAAGTCGGCGATCGCCGCGCCGCTCACGGTCCCCGTCGCGTCGTGCATCGTCACGTGCCCCGCGATCATGAAGCGGTTGAGCTTGAGATCCATCGAAAATGCGTCACCGGTGACGGTGAAGCCGTCGCTGGTCCGCACGCGCACGTTCCCGTCGGCTTCGATTAAAAAACGATTGTAATAGAAATCCAGGCGAGTCGCGTTCAAATAGAGCACGCTCCTCGGGGGGGCCGCCGTCGGTGCGGGCGTTGGCTCCGCGGCCCGGGCTGCGGTGGACGCAAGAACGAGCATCAGCGTTGCGAACGCCGTCGAGCAGACGATGCGAGGCACGGTCGCAACGTTTTTGTTGGTGCAGCGCCACTCCTATCGCGGGGTTCGCGAGAGTAGGAACCGAGTTGCGAAGGGAAGCAGCGACTGGATGAGGCGCGTGGTCGCGATCGTGATCGACTCCGGCGGCGTCGGCGCGCTCTCCGACGCGGCGAGCTACGGCGATGCGCCGGGAGCGAACACGATCGGCAACGTTTCGCGGCGGCTCGGCTCGCTGCGTCTGCCGCACTTCGAACGGTGGGGGCTCGGCCACCTGACGGATATCGCGGGCGTGGCGCCGGTCGCGCGACCGATCGCGCGCGTCGCACGTCTGCTGGAGCGCAGCCGCGGGAAAGATACAATCACCGGGCACTGGGAGATGATGGGCGTGTTGACCGTCGTCCCTTTTCCGACGTATCCGCACGGATTTCCGCCGGAGATCGTCGCCGCGCTGACTCGGATCGCCGGGAAGGCACCGCTGGGAAATAAGACGGCATCGGGAACCGAGATCATCGAAGAACTCGGTCCCGAGCATCTGGCCGGCGGCCGCCCAATCCTCTATACGTCGGCCGACTCCGTCTTGCAGATTGCCGCGCATGAGGAGATCGTGCCGCCGGCGATCCTCTACGAATGGTGCGGCCGCATGCGGGAGGTACTGCAACCTCCTCACAATGTGAACCGGGTCATCGCTCGGCCGTTTGCCGGAAAACCGGGGGCTTTTCGGCGGACGCCGAATCGACGGGACTATGCAATCGAGCCGCCTCCAAATCTGCTCGACGAGCTGCAAGCCGGGCATATCGAGGTGCACGCGGTAGGCAAGATTGGCGATATATACTGTGGTCGCGGCATATCGTCGTCGGTTCGCGTCACCGACAACCGCGACGCGATGGAGCGCACGTACGAGTTGTTGGACCGAATCGACGGCGGCTTCGTCTTCACGAATCTCAACGACTTCGACTCGAAGTACGGCCATCGCCGCGACGTACGCGGGTATGGCGGCGCGCTCGAAGAACTCGATAGCATGCTGCCGGGCCTCGAGGCACGGCTGCGCCACGGAGACGAGGTGATTCTTACCGCCGACCACGGATGCGACCCTACTGCGCCGGGCTCCGACCACACCCGCGAGTACGTGCCGTTTCTCCATCTCGGCCCCGTCGGCGGCGCGATCGGCGAGATCGACGGTCTCGATGCCGTCGGACGTGCCGTAAGAGAAGCACTCCTATCGTGAGGCACTCGAGCGCGATTCGGATCTCGGTCGCCGCGCAAGGCGTGCGCGACGTCCCCGAAGCGTGGCGCATCGCCAAACGTGGTATCGACGTCGTCGTCGGCAGCCTGCTGCTCGCCGTCGCGGCGCCGGTCGTTGGAATTGCGGCGCTGGCGATCACCTGCGTCACCGGCGGTACGCCGTTCTTCGCGCAGGAGCGCGTCGGCATGCACGGACGCCGCTTTAAGATGTTCAAGTTGCGCACGATGGTCAACGGCGCGCACGCGATGCGCCAGAGCGTGATGCACCTCAACGAGGTCGACGGCCCGGTCTTCAAGATTCGCAACGACCCGCGGCTCCATCCGCTCGGACGTTTCTTGCGCCGCACGAGCATCGACGAGCTTCCCAACCTCATCAACGTCGTTCGAGGTGAGATGTCGCTGGTCGGCCCGCGTCCGGCGTTGCCGAGCGAAGTCGAGGACTACGACGCCGTCGCCTGCCGGCGGCTCAGCGTTCCGCAGGGCATTACGTGCCTTTGGCAGATCAACGGACGTAGCGACGTTTCGTTCGACCATTGGATGGAACTCGACAATCGCTACGTCGACGAATGGACGCCGCTGGGCGATCTCTTGATCGTCGCGAAGACGATTCCGGCCGTCTTACGGAGGAACGGGGCGCATTAGGTCCTCTCAGCACCTCAGGGTCGTTCCGGAGCTTCGCCCGCGCCATCGCATTTCGATCGCGGGCTCGACGTTTTTTATCATGGGCGCGACCTTTGCGTCGACGCTGCTCGGATTCTTACGCGAGGTCGCGAGCGCCCGCTATTATGGAACGCGCTGGGAGATGGACACTTTCCTGGCCGCGGCGACGATTCCGACGATTCTCTTCGGCGTCTTCAACGGCGCCCTGGTGAGCGCGCTCGTCCCAACCTTCTCCGAGTACCTAGCGCATCGCAAAGAAGAAGAAGCGTGGCGTTTAGCGAGCACGGTGCTCAACATCCTCGCGATCGTCTTAACGACCTGCGCGGTAATCGGGTTCTTTACCGCCCGGTGGTACGTCCCGGTCATCGCGCACGGCTTCCCGGCCCCGCAGATGGGGGTCGCTATCCGGATGACGCGCTGGCTGATGCCGAGCATCGTCGCGGTCAGTTTGAGCGGCGTCCTTTCGGCGATGCTCAACGCGTACCATCGCTTCCGCGCCGCGGCGCTCGTCGGCGTTGCGGTGAACGTCGTCACGATCGCCTGCGTCGTTTTGCTCAGCCACGGAATGGGAATCTACGCGCTGGTCGTAGGGACGGTCTTGGGACTGACGGCGCAGATGCTCGTGCAGCTTCCGTCGTTTCTCTCGATCGGGAGGTATCGCCCGATCATCGACCTTCACCATCCCGGCCTGGGTAAGATCTGGACGCTGCTCGGGCCGATCATCGTGGGCTCCGCGGCAGGACAGCTCGCGCTCTTCTTCGACCGTTTCTTCGCCTCTACGCTCGCACCCGGTTATATCGCCGGCATGAATTACGCGACGAAGCTGGTGAACTTTCCCCAGCAGGTCTTCGCGGCCGCGATCGCCACGGTCATATTTCCGCTGCTCGCCGCGCAGTTCGCGCGCGAGAACCGGCGCGGCGTCGCGCGCAGCGTCGTAACCGGCTTGCGCCTCGTGAACTTCATTACGATCCCGGCGGTCTGCGCGTTGATCGTTCTCGCGCATCCGATGGTTCAGGCCCTCTTCGAGCGCGGAACCTTCCAGGCGAGCGCCACAGACTTGACGGCCTCGTTGCTCCCATATGCCGCGATCGGGCTGATCGCGCTCGCGGCCAACGTGGTCCTGACCCGCTGCTGTTTCGCATGCCGTGAGACGCTCTGGCCGGTCACCATATCGGTCGTCACGGTGATCGTCAACGTGCTGCTATCGATGGTCTGGCTTCCGACTCTCGGCGCCCGCGGCTTGCTGCTCGCGAACTCGCTGAGTCAAAGCATGCAAGCGGTTCTCTTGCTGGTGGTTATCGCGCGCCTCGTCTCGGGAATCGATTGGGGCGCGTTGCTGCTCTCTTCAGGCAAGGTGGTCGTGTGCTCGTTGGCGATGCTCGCGGCGCTGGGATGGATTGGCGCACTCGGCGTCACGCCCGAGGCGACGCTCGGCTCTCGTGCGTGGTTCCTCTTCGGGCAGATCGCCATCGGGGGCACCGTCTTCGTGGCGGTCGCACGCATGCTCGGCGTCGAGGAGCTTAATCTTGCGTGGCGCACGATCGTAGCGAAATTCGAGCGGAACCTCGTCAGCCCGCCGGAGAATCGCGAAGCGCCGATTGCATAGGACGCCGGAATTACGGCTCCATCGGCAGGCTAGCTTTTTCTCCGGGGCAAACCTTTGAACGACATGCTCTCGATTCTCATGCCCGCTTACAACGAGGCGCATTCCATTGCCGAAAACGTGTGCGAGACCGTGGAGACGATGCGCGCGCTGGGCATCGACTTCGAGATCGTCGTTATCGACGACGGAAGCATGGACGGCACACATACGGCGGCAAGCACGGCGCTGCGAGCCTTTCCCGACCTCGTCCGAGTGGTGCGCTGCAATCGTAACGAGGGGAAGGGCAATGCCCTAATCTGCGGCGCGTCCTACTCGAAGGGCGCGTACGTAGCCTTTCTCGACGCCGACATGGACCTGCACCCCGAACAGCTCGAGAGCTTCTTCGCGATCATGGAGTCGCGCCACGCCGACGTGGTGATCGGTTCGAAATTCCATCCCGACTCCAAGCTGGAGTACCCGCCGTTGCGCCGGGTCTACAGCCTCTTTTACTACATGATGGTGCGCGCGCTCTTCGGGCTCCCGGTACGCGACACGCAGACCGGCATCAAACTCTTCAAGCGCGAGGTACTCGACCGCGTGCTCCCCCGAATCTTGGTCAAGCGATTTGCCTTCGACCTCGAGCTGCTCGCGAACGTTCATCACTTCGGTTATCGAATCGCCGAGGCGCCGGTGACGCTGAACTTCAAGCGCGTTTGCAGCCGGCTTCGGCTGGCCGCAGTCTGGAACGTCTTCGTGGACACCCTGGCGATCTTCTATCGAATGCGCATTCTGCGCTATTACGATCGGCCCGAGCGTTTGGCGGTAAAGCTCGACCGTCCGGCCGGGTCGCACGAAATCGTCGTCCCCGTCATCGTCGGAGAGTAGTGGCCGTCCCGGCCACTACTCAAAACGCGGGCTCGCACACCGCACTGGTACTCTTGCTGCCGGGGCTCGGCGATGCGCTCGCCGCCGGTCCGATTCTTCGCGGATTGAGCCGCGAGGGATGGACGGTCGACGCGGTGACGATGCATCCCCCCGTCAGCGAGTATTTGCGTGCGCTAGACGTCGTGCGCGATGTCGTCGAGCTGCCGTTGCGTCCTCGCCTCGCCGACGTGCTGCCGTCGCTAGCGCTGCTGCGTCGCCGCCGCTACGAAACGTGCATTCTTCCCTTTCCGGCGACGCGCTGGCAGTACGCGGCGATCGCTCGCGGCGCCGGCGCGAAGCATTTGGTGATGCACGAGTACGGTGGTGCCGCCAGCGCCATCGCACGTACCTCGGCCAACGTGCGCGTCCCACTGCGGGGCGGCCATCGGCTGGCTGAGAACCTCCGGCTTGCGCGAGCCGCGGGCTTGCCGGCGGACCCGGCCGAGCTCGAATACTGGCTTCCGGCGGCGTGGAAGTCGGATCGGCGCCCGGGCACCCTGGGCCTCCATCCGGGTTCGATGGCATATAAAGGAAACGAAGTGAAGCGCTGGCCGTATGAACGATTCGTTGGATTGGCGCGCGCGCAAGCTGCGCGCGGCCGAAGCGTACGCTTCTTTCTGGGTCCGCACGAAATCACCGAAGCTCGGCGGGCCGAGGAAGATTTTCGAGAGAGCGAGGGAATCAGCATCATCCGCGAGCCTCTTGCAGAAGCTGCGCGACGCCTTTCGGAGTGCGAAGTCTTCGTCGGCAACGACGCCGGGTTCAGTCATCTCGCTTCCGGTCTCGGTGTCAAGACGCTCGCGTTGTACGGCATGACTAGCGAAATTCGAGGAGCTCCGATCGGACCGGCCGTCGCCTTGCGCCCGTCGCTCTGTCCGGCGTGCCACGATGAAGGCTTGCGCGGTTTCGACTGCGTGCGGCGCCTCGAGTATCGGTGCATTCTGCAGGATATCGAGCCGGCGGACGTGCTCGAACGCGTCGATGCGCTCTTCGCGGCGCCTCCGGTCGCGCAGCCCGTCGTCTTGGAAGGTCCGTTCAGACTCTATGGAAAGGCTTACCGGTGAAAGAGGAGACCGCGCAACCTCGGGCGCTCACGATAGAGCGGCCCGCGGCGTTGCAGCGCGCGCTGGTCCCGGCGCTTTTCGTCGCTCTCGCACTCCTCGTTACCACCGGATACGGAAGCGGCATCCAGCTCAACGACGGGCAAGCCGGTCTACACATCAATCCACTCGAATTCTTGGGCCGGCTCCTCCATGCATGGAATCCGTTGCTCGCGATGGGTACCCACACCGGCTTCTGGGTTCCCTACCAGATGCCGTACTCGTGGATCTACGGAGTCGCGCAGATCCTGCACGTTCCGCAGGATTTCGCTCAGCACGCCGCGGTCTTTTTCGTCTATCTCGGCTGCCTCTGGTCGATGTACTACTGCCTGCGCAGCGTCGCACCGTGGCTCGACGAGATCGCGCGGATCGCCGGCTCGTGCGCCTATCTTTTCAACATGTACGTCGCGCTCAACTCGCAAGCGCAAATCGTCTGGCTGCTGACGTACGGCGTCCTGCCCGCGATGGTCGGCGTTACCGCCCGCGCGATTCGCGGCGAGATCAATCTCTGGCGAGCTTCGCTCGCGATCGCGCTGCTGGTGCTCGTCGGCGGCGGGGTCAATCCGCCGCTCGTAGCCATCAACGTCGTCATCCTCGCGATCTTCGTCGCCGTTACCGTCGCTTTCGATGCGAAGCCTTCAGCGGTGCTGAACCGAACGCTGCCGGTCATCGCTGCGGCCGCGATTGCGAGTCTCGCGATCAACCTCTACTGGCTCGTCCCTTTCGTCGACTACTTCCGCGGAGTCTGGCTCAACGGGGTCCTGAGCGAGGCGCCATCGATGCACAACGCGGCAACCTCCTTCGCCAACGTCCTGCGGGGACTCGGTCACTGGGCGACCTTCGTCTCATTTGCGGGGCGGGCGTACTTCCCGTGGGCGGCCGCGTATGCGTCGGGCCTCTTCGGCGCACTGCTCTGGTTCGTTCCGATCGTCGCCCTCGGCGGCATCGCCTTCCGGCGAAACCAGCGTCCCGCAACACTCTTCTTCCTGATCGTGACGCTCGTATCGGTTCCGATCGTGGTCGGTTACTATCACGACGCGCTCGGCGATGCGGTAACGACGCCTCTCTACGACGAGTTCTACCGCAACTTCCCCGGCTTTCAAATGTTCCGCTTCTCGTACAAATGGGTCGCCGGCGTCGAGTTCGGAATGAGCGGACTCTACGCGCTCGGCGCGTTTGCGATGATCGCGGCGTTACGCGACCAGATCGGCAAGCTCGCGGAGCCGGAACGCCGCAACCGGGCGTGGCTCGTTTCGGCAGCCAGGACCATCGCGATCGCGCTGCCGATCGTGATCTTCGTTCCGGTGGTCGTCTCGAAGACGAACTATCCGGGCCAGTCGCTTCCTTCGTGGGAGTTTCGCGAGAGCGCGCTGGTCGGCTCCGACCAGCGGCAGCGCGTCGCGCTCTTCCCGACGCAGTTTCTCGAACAGTTCGATTGGGGAAACCCGCAGTTCTACATCGAGGACTCGCTGGTCAATCGCCCGCTGATCTATGGATTGCTCGGCAGCGAGCCGTCGGAGGGAACCGATACCTGGGTTCGCCGCGCATATCGCGCGACGCGCGAAGGCTTGCCGTTTTCGGCGGATATGTTTCGCATCATGGGCGTCGACACGCTGCTGCAACGCGACGACTTCATTCCGGCGATCGATTTCAGTTCGCCGGGTGAATGGCGCTTCAATAGCACGACGCTCACGCACGACTTATTGCAGCGCGTGATTCAAGCGAAGCCGGTACGCTCCGACGGTCCGTTGCGAGTCTACTCCTTGAGCGGCGCGCTGCCGCTGATTTATGGCGTCACGCATCCCGCGATCAGCACGCTACCGACCTTCTCCGACGCCTATCTCGGCGATCTCGGCGCGATGGCGAGGGGACGCGCACAGTTCGATCCGCCGACGCGATCGGCGGACGAGTTTACGAGCGCGATGCAGTCGCTCTCGCCGATCTTACCGGGCTCCGCCGACCAGATGCGCGACCTCGCCGTCAACCAGGCGCTCGCGCGGGGCATTCGAGTTCATGCGCCCTCGGCCGATGCGGCCTGGTTGACGCATTTCGAGGTGAAGACGAACGGGGTCTATTCGATCTTCGCGCTCGATCAGTCGATGCTCTTCGACCGGCCCGGCCCGCAGACGGTTGTGGTCGATGGAAAGTATCTCTCCGTCAAGACGACCGGGGGCGCGTGGACGGGATATGGAACCGTAGCGCTGACGCCGGGGAAACACTGGGTTTCGGACGGCTACCTCGACCCCGATCTCGTCGTCGCAATCGTTGGCGCCGACGACTTGCGAGCCTGGCAGAGTAGAATCATCGCGCTCGCGCACGCACTGCCGAAGAATCTCAGCGCCGCTAGCCTCGTCTACGCGCCGCGAACGGGCGTTACGGTCGCCGCATCGGGAAGGTACCGCGTCCGCGCGACTGCCGTAGCTCCCTTCGGTCCCGATGGTCTCGAGCGCACACAAGTGCGCCGCGCCGGTTTTCCCGGCAAGCTGGCGTCGACGCTGCCATACGTTTTAGGACGCGGCGCGGTCGGCACGTCGGAGCTGATGATGCCGGCGAAGTGGTATCGCGACGATCCGGCCGCCTACCAATGGCAGCGCGGCGATCCGATTTCCTGGTTCCTCTTGTCGCGTCACTCGACGGTTCGCGTCTTCGTTCCCGGAACCGACCGCGTTCGCGCGCACGCCTCGATGCGAGTCAGCCGTTTGCAAGTCTCCGACGTAATGACCGTCAGTGTCGCCGGCACAGTTGCGCAAAGCATTCTCTTACCCGGTCAGGACGCCGCCGGACAGGCCTACGATACGATCGAGCGGCTCGACGGTCCGGTTCCTGCGGTCGTGCATTTCGCAGTCGACTTACGGCCCGGATGGAACCAGATTGCCTTCGACTTTCACCCGACCGGGAGCGAACGTCCCGACCTCGGCGCGGACGTGATCTCGGCGGCGGTCGCTCCGGATCTCGAGTTCGCGCGCATCGGCGAGGCGCGGGCAGCGCGGCGCGCGTCAGCAGTACCGATGGCCGCGTTCGTCGTCTCGCCTCCGCCCAACGGTCTCGCCGGCGATCCCGAGATCATCGGAAGCGTCGCGAATACGGGAAGCCTCGGCGCCGCGCTCGCGGTCGCGCTCGTGCGCGACGGGCGCGTCGTCTATCGCAACTTTCCAATCGCACGCGACGGTTCGTTCGACATCCACTTCATGCACGCGTTTCCGAACGACTGGAAGGACACGTCGCGACGTCTCGCCGGAATCTGGCTGGTCTCGCGGGCGAGCGGCGCGAAGTTCAGCGGCGTTTACTACACCGTGCACGCGCTTCCCGGCGCGAACTTGCATCGACCCGGTTCGCTCGAAGATCTTCCGCTCGTCGTCGACGGCAAAGCGGTCAGCCACGCGCCGATCTTCCTAAGACGCGGGTATCACAACGTAGCGAGCGGCGATCCGCAGCTCAAGATCGGCTTGCTGACGCTCGAACCCGTGACGCTTCCGCGAACGCAGGACTTCGGACTCGTCTGGCAGCGGCGATCGCCGACGACGATTGACGTCACGACGCGCAGCACCGCCGCTCCCTTCTTGCTCGTCTTCAACGAAGCTTTCCATCCGGAATGGAAGGCGACGCTCGACGGCGCCGTGCTCCCCCACGTAATCGTCAACGGCGTCGGAAACGGTTGGATCGTTCCAAGTCTTCCCTCGGGAGGACGAATCGTCATGACCTTCGCCGGCCAAGCATACTACCTGATTGCCGGCGCCCTTTCGGTGATCGCGCTGCTCATCATGATCGTCTTGGCCTGGGCGCCCGAGCTCTGGCCGATAGAGAGTACGAACCGATGACGCGTTCGGCCGTCCATTGGGCGCTCGGGCGTGCGCTTCGGTTTGCCGTCGGTACGTGCGTCGTTGCGTTGGTTTTGGCGACGACGCTCGCCGGAGATGCGGCCGAGCGCTTTGCGACGACGGCATACCTCGCCGCAATTTTTGCCGCGCTTGCGTTAGCCGCTGCGCGCGTGCTCCCCGCACCTGCCGCCGAAAACGCAAGCGAGAGTGCGGCGCCGTTATTTCCGTCGTTTCTCGCCTATGCGATCGGCATCACGTTTCTCGTCACCGTCGTCGCGGCGCTCGTTTCGCTGCCGGGAGCCGAAACGTTTGCGCTCGTCGCCGGCGCCGCGCTCATCTGCGCGACGATCCTGGCGCGCTCCGGCGCGCTTGCCGCCTTCAACTCGGCACTAATGCGGGGCGGCGCTCTCATCGCCGCTTCGCGCTACGCCGCGTTTATCGGCGTCCTCGCGCTCGCGCTCGCGGCGATCGCCGGAGGCGAGGCCGCCGAGAGCATCGTCAGGGGCGCCTATCGCCTCATGCTCCTCGCCGGCTTCTTTGTCGCGGCGTCGCTGCTCGCTCCGACGGGCGCGGGTGATTGGGGCCGTACGATCTGGCAGAGCGTGACGGCGTTCTTCGACCAGGGAACGCTCGTTGCGGCCACGGTGGCCGTCGCCGCAATCGTTACCACCAGCGTCCTCCCCGCGCCATACTCCGAACCCTTTGCGATTGCGGCTTACGTGGCCGCGGCTTGCGCCGCAGTCGGCGTGGGCATGGAATGCCGGCGATTGCGCTCCTAACGCGCCTCACTTCGCTCGCCGCCGCCGCGTTCTTCGCGGCCTTCGTCGTCGCGAAGGGAGTACCGACGCTTCGTCACGACTGGACGTGGCCGATCGATCGCACGGCGATCGCTTCGTTCCTCAGCGACTCGATCAACGGTTGGGTCGCGTCGGGTTTCGGAACACCGAACCCCCATCCGACGAACTATCTCATCGGGCCGCCGATTGCGGCAGCGATGTGGGCCGCGGGGCCGCTTGCGGCCCTCGCGCTGCTCGCTGCGATCGTCGGATTTGCCTGCATGCGTACCGTCGGCGCCGCAGCCGCGCGCTTGCGCGCAGGCGCGCCGGCCGCGATCGGGATCGGTCTCTTCGCGCTCTTCAACCCGTGGGTCTACAACGAGGTCGTCGCCGGACATTTGGTGATGGTCCTCGCGTACGCCGGTTTCATCGGCCTCTGTGCGGAAATGCTGCGCGGCCGCGAGGCATCGTGGGTGCGCCTCGCACTCTGGATCGCGTTGATCGAAGCGCAGCTGCAGTTCTTTATTCTCGCAATGTTCGCGCTGGTCATATTTGCCTTTGCGACGCGTAAATGGCTGCCGCCGGTCTTGGGCGCGATCTTCGCGCTGCCGTCGATCGTCGGGCTCGCTGCCGACCGCGCGACCCTCTTGCGGATTCCGTACGGCGTGGAGTGGCAGACGAACCAATCGGTATTCCCCGTGCCCCTGCTAGGACTCGGCGGCTACTTTCCCGGTTATGCCGACCGTCTCGGCATCGCGGCGTCGATCGCCGTTTGGGCCGTTCTCGCTCTCGCGGTTGCCGGCACGATCGCAGGGCGGCGCTCGCGCGCGCTAATCGCGGCGGCGATTAGCGCAGCGGTTATCTTCATCGGCGTGCTGGGCGTGCACGGGCCCCTTGCCGCGCCGTACGCCTGGATCGTGCGTAACGTTCCGGAGAGCGGCGTCTTTCGCGAACTCTACGATTTGGCGGGCATCTTTGCGGCGTCGATCGCGCTGCTTGCCTGCGCCGCGGCCGCGCGCTTCCGCGCGCTCGGATATGCCGCGCTCGCGGCCGGAATCGCGTTACCCGTCGCGTGGCTGATTCGGCCGCCGAGCGATCTCTGGATTGGATCGAACGCCTATCCGCATCCCGCGGTCGCCGCGGCGCCCTTCACGCGGGTCGCGTTATTGCCCGCCTTTCAACCGCTCGCGCTGCGCGGCGGCGAAGGCGACGGCGCCGATCCCGACGTCTACGTTTATCCCGGCGACGTCGCGACGCTCAACGAGTACTTCCCGACTTATCCGGTCGATGTGGCGCTCGCGCGCTACGAACAGTCGAACGATGCCGGCGCGCTGCGCGCGCTCGGCGTGACGGCGATCGTGCCGCGACCGTGGCTCGTTTCAAAGACGCGCGGCGGGATCGGACTTGCAGCGACATCGCTCGAACCGCGTTCGCGCAATAGCGCGGCGTCATCGGCGCAAGGCCTCCAGAAGGCGATGCCGTTGATTTCCGAGTGCGCGGCGCTGACGGTCGTCACGCTCGCGCAGCGCCTCGATGCGTGCGACCTCTTCTTTGGCGACGCGCCAGGTTATGCATCGGTGAAACCGATCGGCGCGCCGAGCGATTCGATCGATCCGCGCGAGGCATGGATCGACGCGCGGCTCGCGTTTGCGGAGTATCCCGCACTCGCGCAGGCAATCGGCGGTGCGCTCACGCAATCGGCGGTTCCGCAAAACGTCGAGCCGAACTCGTGGCTGCTGGCCTACGTGCGCGGAGCGCTACGCGCTGCCGACGGCTCGACGATCGCGACACGAGCCGATGGGTTCGGATGGTTCTGGATGCCTCGCGGCGTGACGTCGGTGCAGTGCGCCGGAGTCTGCGAGCTCGTCGCGCAAACGCCGCAGCTTCCGAGGCTTGCGCCGCCCGCGCCGCCCGCGCCTGAGGTTTTGCCGCGCCCCATGGCGTTTCGCCGAATCTCACCGTGGCTTTACGTCGTCGGCGCGCCTGCAAGGCCGGCACCGGTCTTACGCTTCAACGAACGATACGATCCCGGATGGCTCGCCTTCGGCGGCGGACGAGCGTTGCGGCACGTTCGCATCGATCTTTCGGTAAACGGTTGGCTTCTTGAAGCGGTACCGCGAACGGTGATTCTCGTGCAAACGACCGCGCTCGTGCAAGCGATCGCCGAGATTGCCGGCATTCTTTGCGCGATCGGATTGCTGAAGGCGCTCGCGCGCGAGCCGACGAAGCGCGTCTAAGTGACGATGACGACGCTCGTTCCGTTTGTCGATTTGAAGGCTCAGTTTCGCGCGCTGCGCGCCGAAGTTCTTCCGCGCATCAACCGGGTGATGGAGGATGCGACGTTTGTCCTTGGGCCCGACGTCGCGGCCTTCGAGGAGAACTTTGCGGCGTACATCGGCGTCGATCATTGCGTCGGCCTCGAATCCGGGACCGCCGCGGTGCAGTTCGCGCTCGAGGTCCTCGGCATCGGCGCGGGCGACGACGTGATCGTTCCGGCGAATACCTACATCGCGTCGGCACTCGCCGTCTCCGCGGTCGGTGCGCGCCCGGTACTCGTCGACGCCGATAGCAACTACTTGATCGATCCCGCGCTGCTCGAGGCGGCGTTGACCCCGCGCACCAAGGCGATCATGCCGGTCCACCTCTACGGCCAGGTCGTGCCGATGGAGCCGATCCTGGAGTTCGCGCGGCGCCACGGACTCTTCGTGATTGAGGATGCGTGTCAGGCGCACGGCGCGCGCTGGAACGGTCGCCGCGCCGGCAGCTTCGGCGACGTCGCCGCTTTTAGTTTCTATCCGGGCAAGAACCTCGGCGCCTACGGCGACGGAGGTGCGATCGTTACTTCCGACGCGGCGCTCGCGCAACGGCTGCGACTCTTGCGCGATTTCGGCCAGCGCAAGAAGTACGAACACCTCATCAAGGGAGGAAACTGCCGGCTCGATTCGATTCAGGCCGCCGTGCTCGACGTCAAACTGCGCCGGCTCGACGCATGGAACGAGGCGCGGCGCAGGCATGCCGCCGCGTACGACGCGCGTCTCTCGAAGATCGGCATCAAGCCGCCGGTGCGTCTCGCCGAGGAGTCCCACGTTTACCATCTGTACGTGATCGAGGTCGAGCACCGCGAACGGGTCGCGACGATGCTGCGCGAGCGCGGCATCGCGACCGGAATCCACTATCCGATACCGATTCATCTGCAGCCCGCCTACGCCGAGTTGGGACTCGGTCGCGGCGCGTTTCCGCGAACCGAGCGCAGCGCCGAGCGCGTGCTCTCGCTTCCGATGTTCCCCGAGCTCACCGACGAGCAGATCGAGCTCGTTGCCGATGCGCTCGCGAGCGCGCAGCCGCTCGTCGTCGCGTAGCCGCTTCGCCTGACACGCGGCGCGATGGCGAAGAGATCGCTCGGCGTAGCCGTCGTTGGAGCGGGCTACTGGGGACCGAATCTCGTCCGGAACTTCTACGCTTCCGACCAGTGGTCGGTTCGCTGCGTGGTGGAACGCGACCGCGACCGGCTCGAGCGGTTGCTGCGATTCTATCCGACGATCGAAGGCCAAGCATCGATCGAAGCCGCGCTCGCCGATCCCGGCGTCGATGCGATAGCGCTGGCAACGCCGCCCCGCACGCATCACGAGCTGGCGGCGCGCGCGATCGAGGCCGGCAAGCACGTCCTCGTGGAGAAGCCGCTCGCGGAATCGTATCGCGACGCCGAAGATCTTTGCCTGCGCGCACGGCGCGCCGGCGTTCGTCTCATGACCGATCATACGTTTCTTTACACCGGCTCGGTCGAGAAGCTGCGTGCCCTGCGCGAGTCCGGCGAGCTCGGGAGCATTTACTACATCGACTCGATTCGCGTCAACCTCGGGCTCTTTCAGCAGAGCAACGTCGTATGGGACCTCGCGCCGCATGACGTCTCGATTCTCAACTACATCTTAGACGAGCTTCCCGTTTCGGTAGCCCTTGCGCTGGGAGCGTGCGTTCACGCGAAGGTTCCGGACGTCGCGTTCCTCACGATGTGGTATCCGGGCGGGTGCCTGGCGCACGTACATCTGAGCTGGCTCTCGCCGGTGAAGATGCGGCGAACGATGATCTCGGGGAGCCGGAAGATGGCAGTCTGGGACGACGTCGAGCCGACGGAAAAAATCTACATCTACGACAAGGGTGTCGTGCTCGATCCGTCGAGCTCGACGCTGCAGCAGCAGATGGTCTCGTATCGTTTGGGCGATTTGCACGTGCCCCTGGTCGACAATCGCGAAGCGCTCGGCAAACTCGTCGCCGACTTTGCATCCGCAATCGGCAATGGTGCGGCAACGCGCTCCGACGGTGCCTTTGGCGCAGGCGTCGTGCGAGTGATCGAGGCGGCGTTACGCTCGGCGGAGCTGGACGGCGCGAAGGTCGAGGTGTGAGCGCGCAAGCGCCGATCCGGTTCTCGCTGATGCTCCCAACGCTGAACGAAGCGGCACGGCTACCGGCGATTCTCGAGTCGATTCGGCGTCAGCGCTACCCGGCCGAACAGGTAGAGCTGCTCGTTGCCGACGGCGGGTCGACCGACGATACGGTCGCCATCGCGCAAGCTTTCGGGGCGCGCGTCATTCACAATCCGATCCGGCGCGCGGAGCCCGGCGCCGGAATGCTGCTGGAGCGGGCGACCGGCGACGTTGCGATGTGGCTCGCTGCCGACAACGCGTTTGCCGGCGAGCGATTCCTCGAACTGATGGCACGTCCGTTCGCCGACCCGCAGATTCTAGCGGCGTTTCCGAGTCTGGTGAGCACGCCCCAGGACGGTGGGACCACGCGATACTTCAACGCGTTCAGCGACCCGTTCAATCACTTTATTTATGGCGGGGGTACGTCGCCCGCTTCGTACCACCGAACCTATCGCGTCAAACGGCGCACCGGCGATTACGTCGTCTACGACTTCGCGAAGGGACCGCGCGCGCTGATCGCGCTCGCGCAAGGATTCACGATTCGCCTTCCCTATCGCAAGCCGCCGGATACCGACGAAGACGACGTCGCTCCGGTCGAAATGCTGCTCGCCTCCGGCGCCGAGATCGCGTACGTCGAGGGCGCCCAGCTCGAGCATCATACCGTCGCGGGAATCGGCGATGCGCTGCGCAAGTTCGGTCCGCGTTTTCGGGCGCGCATGACCGACGCCGGATATCCGGTGTGGGGGCGTCTGCGCGCGTCGCGTCGCGCGCAGCGTCTACGAGCCTACCTTTGGCCGTTCTACTCCGTGAGCTTCGCCTTGCCCGCGGTCGCCGCCGTGACCGGATTGATCCGCGACCGGCGCCCCGAGTGGCTCTACCATCCCTTCGTGAGCGCTGCCTTCGGTTTCGAGTTTTGGCGCCAAGCCGGCATCGTGGCGGCGCAACGCCTGCAGCGGCGTGCCTAAGCGCATCGTGCCGTCGCGCTTCTCGAAGACCTCGCTCCAGTAACGCATCATGACGAGGCCGTCCTCGTGACGGCCGAGTAGATCCGGGATCGGCCGCCCCTCGATCGTATCGATCAAAAGCGAAGCGAAGTTGATTCCTGCGGCCGTAGTCAACGCCAGCGTTCCCGAAAAACGCGGATTCATCTCGATGATTGAAAAGTTGCCATCGGTCCGCAACATGCCTTGAACGTTGGCGGGCCCCGTGAGGCCGCTGCGCTCGACGACGTTGCGCGCGATCTTCTCGATCTGCGGATGGCGATACGTACGCCCTTTCACCGAGACGCCGGCCTTGATCGCAATGCGTTCGCGCGGAACGGCCGCGACGACGCGGCCCGGCGCCGCGGCGAAGCAGTCGACGGTGAACTCGGTTCCGTCGATCGCTTCTTGCACGATGAGATCGCTGCGACCCCGCGCGGCTTCGTGTAGCGAGTAAAGCGACTCGATGCGCGCCGTACCGACCGATCCCGAGCCGCGCTGCGGCTTGAGATAGACCGGGAATCTACCAACGGCGATGCTTTCGCAATACGGTTGCGTCGACGGTCCCGGCACGCCGATCTCGTACAGAAACCTCGCAAACTCCAGTTTGTCGCCGGTGCGCAGCACGATCTCGCGTGCGGGAAGCGCGAGCCGGCATCCGATCGACTCGAAGAGCGCGCGGGCGTCGTCGAGCGGGAGGAACTCGCTCTCGACGATGAGCGGCACGAGCAAGTCGATCTGCAAGTGCTGCGCCGCCTCGAAACAGCGGCGCGCGAACTCAGGCGAACCGGCCGGCGGAAGTGCGACGAACTCGTCGACGAAGGCGCGCGTCGCATTGAGCGGACTCATGTCGCCCGCGGCGACGAACGTGGCTCGCCCGTCCTCGCGCAAGGCTTTGATGACCGATTGCGCCGTCACCGTGCCGGCGGCGGTAATCATGATGCGACGGACGAAAGGCCGCGAAGCGTCAGCGGACATCGTGGGGCTCCCAACGCTCTCTCAAATCCTTCGGGCCGATCGGCCCGGGATGACGAAAAATGAAGAACCGGCTATCGGGGCCGACGTAGACGGTTTCAAGCGTGAGCGGATCCTGTCCGTAGAAGACGATCGCATTGGTCGACCGGTCGTAAACGGCGCGCCAGTGATAGCCGGACGGAAGATGCGCGTAGTCGTAATGAGTCGCGGGCCTGCAGGACGTCAACGCGACGAATGCGCCTGCGGCGAGGCGCGTAAGATTAGAACGCGCGGACGTTGCGCAAACCGGCCGCTTTAAACGCGGCGGAGACTACCTCCGCCTGCGCACCGGCATCGGGATAGAGCACGACCGAGCGCCCCTCGGCCACGGCGTCGCCGAAGTTGTCGACTTCGTCCGACGGGATGTCGAAGCCGGCTAGATAGCGCCGCGTCGGATCGACGTGATGCGTAAAATCGCGGACCGTTACTCCAGATCCGCCGAGCCCCGGCACGTCCGTCCCGGTTTCATCCCATACGCCGACGCGCTTGGTCATGTCGTCGGAGAGCGAGTTCGATTCCATGCCGACGATAACGTCGACGAACTCGATCTGGTACGGCTCGTCGTCTTCGATGGGCGGGGTCGCGGTGACGACCTTCACCATCGTCAGGTCGATTTGCTGCGCCGAAAGCGCACTCTCCAGCGCCTTTGCGTCCGAGTCGGGAAAGATGCCGACGACTAAACCTGCCACGCGTTCGGACTCCTTTTGAAAGTTCTTGAACTTCAGCCTTCGTATAGCCTGAGGGCGTGGCCAAGCCGTTCGACGCCCAATCGGATATTCTTTTCGGAGGCGTTCGAAAAGTTGAGGCGCATGCCGTCGTGCACGTTGCGCGCGGGATAGAAGTTGACGCCCGGAACGAAGACCACTTTCGATTCGGCCGAGATGCGCAAGAGCTTCGCCGTATCGACCTCCGGCACCGTAACCCATAAGAACATTCCGCCGGAGGGTCGCGTGAATCGCACCCCTTCCGGCATGAACTCGGCGAGCGCCTCCGCCATCACAATGCAGCGGCGCGCGTAGGTTTCGGCGATGCGCCGGACGTGTGAGTCGAACGCGTTCCCGTCGCTCGCGTACTCGTGGAAGACGTACTGCGAGAACGTTCCGCTGTGCAGGTCGGCGCCTTGTTTTGCCAGCACGATCTTCTCGCGAATCTCTTCGTCGGCGATGACGAGCCACGCGATCCGCATGCCGGGCGCCAGGATCTTACTGCCGGTGCCCGAGTAGATGATCGGCGCGGTCGTTTCGTACGAGATCAGCGAGGGCAGATCGTTGCCTTCAAACCGCAACTCGCCGTACGGATCGTCCTCGACGATCGGGAGTCCGAAGTGCTCGCAGATGCCGACGACGACCTCTCGCCGGCGGCGCGAGAGCGTACGTCCGGTCGGGTTTTGAAAGTTCGGAACGAGGTAGAGAAACTTCGGAAACGGATCCGCGCGTTCGAGCACGCGCTCGAGCGAATCGGGTATCAAGCCCTCCTCGTCGGTGTCGACCGTTACGTACCGCGTCTGATAGGCATCGAACGCTTGAATTGCACCGAGATAGGACGGATCCTCGAGCGCGACGTGATCGCCGGGATCGAGAAAGATTTTGCCGACCAGGTCGAGCCCTTGCTGCGAGCCGTTCACGATCGTAACGCTCTCGGCGTCGAAGATGCGGCCGAAACGGCGCGTCAGCCGTTCCGCGACCCAAATCCGCATCTCGGGGATTCCCTCGGTCACGCTGTACTGAAGGGCCGCCGGTCCGACCCGTTCCATAACGGCGCGCGCCGCGTCGGCGATGCCCTGCGTCGGAAAGAGTTCCGGCGCGGGAAGGCCGCCTCCGAACGAGATGACGTCGGGTTGCTGGGTGACTTTGAGCATCTCGCGTATGGTCGAGGCCCGCAAGTGCGCCGTACGCTGCGCGAACCGCGCCGCCCGCGAGATGGTGTTCACTTAGCGGCCTGCAAGCTGCTGTTATCTCTCATCGCTCCCTCGCATCCCATTCCCGCAAACGGACAGCGGCACCACACGTCTCGGCCTTTGGGGCCACTTGTACTTAGGCGGTGGGCATTGGGGGTCCGCTTAGGGGCCCGCTGACGCTTGGGGCCTGATGTGCCGCGACGGAGTCTCCGGCGAACGAGAGGAGCGTCGCCCCCAAGCCGATGAGTCCGACGAAGATCAGCACGAGGGTGCCCACGACGGGAACGAGCTCGGCTGCGCTGATGAGCGCGAGGCCGACGAGTAGGGCGACGAGCGGCGAGGGCGTGGTCGCCGGACTCAACAACTCGCAGAGGCGGCGACCGATCAAGAGCGCGAGCGCGGCGGTGCCCAGGAAGACGCCGGCGAGCAGGAAGACCAGCTCGAGCAAGATCAGCGGAATGAGCAGGATCGTGATCGCCAGCAAGACGGCGAGCGGAACGACCGCGACGCAGCCGAGCACGCCGACGACGGCGCTCAATCCGGGATGCCCTTCCAAGCGGTCGAGCACCATGCGCGTGCGCAACGGGAAGATGAGGAAGACGAGCAGTGCGAGCAGATTCCAGGAGAGGCGCCAGAGCAGACGATGATCGGGCACGAGCGGATTGTAGGGTGACTCGCTCGGTGCCCACGGAACGACCGCCTGCGTCACGGCTCCGCCGACCTGATTGATCTGCCCGGTGACGACCCCGCCGGGGCGCGGATCGTACGTGCCACCCACGACGTTGACGTCGCCTTCGACGATGCCGGCAATCGTCGCGTCGCCGAAGATTACCGTGAGGTCGCCTGCGACGACTTGACCCGGCTCGACGACGACGGAGCCGAAGTACGTCCCGCCGTGGTAGATGGCTTGTGCGTCGGCGAGCGCCGCCGCCGGCAGCGCGAACGCGACGAGGGTGAATCCGAGAATTGCGGCCAGCCGTACGATCACGTGCGTTCTCCTCGAACGAGATAGAGAGCGATCAACGGGCGGAAGCGGCGGTACCCGTAAAAGAGGGCGACCAGCAGCAGCAGGTCGAGCAAAAGTATGCCGGTCACGGCCGCAGCGGCGAGCGGCGCGGCCGGAGCGATGACGCGCGCCGCCGCGCCGAACGCGGCCAGATTGCTTCGCGCGAAAGCCGAGGCCGCTCCGAGAATTTGGCCGGCCTCGGGCGTCCGTAGCGCGACGATTGCGGCCAGCGCCCACGCCACCCCTAAATAAAGAAGAAGTGCGGCTCCGAGCGGCATGCGACGCGGCATCCGCGTCCGCGTTGCGTGCGTCGCCGAAACGACTGCGGCGGTAAAATCGGGAGCGACGCCGGGAGGCCGCGCGGTCGCGAGCAAAGCGTCGATGACTCGCAACTCCTCTAGGAGCGTCGCGCAGGCAGCGCAGGAACGCACGTGCGTGCCGACCGCGCGGAGGTCGCGCGGGCGCAGCGTCGCTTCGAGATAGGCGTCGAGCAGCGGTTCACACGAGGAGCACCGCATTGATGCCCCCTTTCTGTGGAACGCGCAGCGCTTCGACGGCGCGCACTTCGCGTTCGCGCATCTTCTTGGTGAGCGCGATCTTCCCGCGATGAATCAGCGTTTTCACGTTCCCTAGCGAGAGCCCCAGCGTGCTCGCGATCGTTTGGTACTCCATGTTATCGAAATAACGCAGCGCCAATACCGCACGCGTGCGTTCGGGGAGCTCGGCGAGCGCCGCCCGCAACTCCCGCTCGGCCTCTTGGCGCAAGACTCCGCCGGCCGGATCGGCCTGCGGCGAGAGATCCGGAAGGGCGCTTTCGAGCGATTGGTCCTGCGGAAGTTCCTGTACTTGCGGAGCGCGCAGCGATTTGGCGAGGTAGGTTCGAATCACGTTTCGAGCAATTTGATAAATCCAGGTCGAGAACTTCCCGAGCTGAGGATTGAAGGTCGCCAGGTGTGCGTAGGCGCGCAGAAACGTCTCCTGCGACAGGTCCGCCGTTTCGGACGAGTTGCGTACGGTAGCGCCGATGAAGTTCGCGATCCCGCGTTTGTAGCGATCCACGAGCACGCCGAAGACCTCCCGTTCCCCGGAGCGCACCCGATGCACCAGAGCTTCGTCGCTCTGATCATGGAATGCCATCTCCCCTCGATTCGGTTCCTCTGGCCGCTCTTACCTAGGCTCGCCGCCGTTTGTTACAAGGGAGGCAAGCGGCGGATTTCCGGCATCGCGCCGGGAGAGCATCGGACGCTCCCCGCGTAGCGGCCACTCGATACCGATCTCGGGGTCGTCCCAAGCAACCGCGAACTCTCGCGCCGGGTCGTACGGCGCGCTCTGCTTATAGGCTACGAGAGTTTCATCTTCCAACGCGAGGAAGCCATGGAGAAATCCGCGCGGCACGTAGACCTGCTTTCCTTCCGCAGCCGAGAGCGTCCGTCCGAACCAGCGGAGATACGTCGGACTCTCGATCCGCAAATCGACGATCACGTCGAACGCGCTGCCGCGCACGACGTTGATGAGCTTCGCCATCCGCAAAGCGCCGTGAAGGCCGCGCAGCACGCCGCGGTGCGAGAGCGAGAGGTTGTCCTGAACGAACGCATCCTCGATACCGCACGATCGATAACGATCGAGCGAATAGGTTTCCTCGAAGAAGCCGCGCTCGTCGCCGAAGACGCGCGGCGCCAGCAGCAGCGCTCCGGCGAGAGGTAATTGCTCGATCTCCATGAGAAGTGAGTCTACGATGAACGGCAGCGTGAGTCCGCCCGGCACGTTCGTGCTCCGGCGTGGGCTCGAGCGCCTTCGCACCAGCGCGATGCTCAGGCAGAGCGCGCTCGTCTTTTCGGCGGGAATGGTGCTCAATCTCTGCAACTTCATCACGCATGCCGTCGCGAGCCGCGAGCTCGGCGTCACCGTTTACGGCGGGCTCTACGCATTAATCAATGCGGCGCTGATCGCCGCGCTTCCGGTTGCCTTCGTCGCGCCCGTCGTCGCACAGCTCGCAGCCGAGTTTCGCGCGCTTCACGACGACGGTCACATGCGCGGTCTCACGCAGCAGGTCGGCGACGGATTCGCGCGGCTCGGCCTGCTCTACATGGTCGTCGCGGCGTTCGCGGCAATTCCTTTTGCGCGCTTTCTCGACGTCCCCGTCTGGTCAGCGCAGTTCGTCGGTCTGATCGCCGGCCTCGCGCTCTACTTGAGCGCGCTGCGCGCGATCGCGCAGGGCACGCAGGATTTCGCCGGCTACGCACTCTCCAACTCGATCGAAGGAATCGCCAAGGTTTGCGGGATCGTCGCGCTGCTCGCCGTGGGCCTCAAGCTCGGCGGAGGCATCGTCGGGTTCTTCGTCGGTCCGCTCTTTGCGCTCGTCTATCTCGGAGCGCGGTTGCGGCGCCGGTACGCAACGGTCGAGCCGCGCGCGATTCGCTACGATTGGCGGCGCATCCTCAATGCGAGTGCCGGAGCCGCCTCCGCAACAATCTCGCTCGCGCTGATCGGCTCCGCCGACGTGGTCTTAGTCAAACACTTTTTCGACCCGCACTCCGCCGGACTCTACGCGGCCGCTTCGCTGGGCGGAAAGATCCTGCTCTATTTGGTCGGGTTCATTCCGACCGTGCTGCTCCCGCAGGCCGCCGACCGGCACGCGCGCGGCGTACAGACGCGCGAGGTCTTAGCCGGGAGCTTATTCATGTTCGGCGTGGTCGCGCTCTGCGGGCTCTTCGTCTTCAAGTACTTCGGTGTCGACGTGATCCACGCACTGGTCGGCCGTGCCTTCGATGCAGCTTCGCCGCTGCTGGTGACGTACGGTTTGGCGATGGTCTTGCTCGCGCTGACGAACGCGCTCACCTCTTACGGCATCGCGACGCATCGCTTGGCCTTCACCGTGCCCCTCTTCGTCTGCACGCTCGGCACCCTCGGTACGATCGTCGTAATTCATTCGTCGCTTGCGACCGTCGTCGAGATCCTCGTCGCAGGTAACGCCGTGGCGGCCGTCACGGTCGCGGTTTCGCTGATCGCGCAGCGCAACACGGCCGGACGCCGGTCGACGGTGTGAAGCGGGTCCTCTTGATCGGGGGCTCCGGTCAGCTCGGAACGGCTATCGCGCAGACGTGGACCGATTGCACCGTCGCTGCGCCGCCGCGCGAGGAGCTCGATGTCGCCGACGGCGCCGCAATGCGTAGCGCGGTCGCAAGCTTCCGTCCCGACGTGCTCGTAAACGCGGCGGCATTTCACGACGTCGATCGCTGCGAGGACGACCCCGAGCGGGCCTTCGCGATCAACGCCGCTGCGGTCGGCGCCGCCGCCGCGCTCGCGAGAGATTGCGGCGCGGTCTTCGCGACGATCAGCACCGATTACGTCTTCGATGGTGAGACGGACGTTCCGTACGCCGAAGATAGCGCGCCGCATCCGATCTCCGTTTACGGCGTTTCGAAGCTCGCCGGCGAGCAACTGGTCGCGTTGCTGGGTTCGCGGGCATTCGTGGTGCGCACGTGTGGCGTCTACGGACGAGCGACCGGTAGGCGGGGGCGCACGCCGTTTATCGAGCGCATGCTCTCACAGCGCCCGGAGGATGCGCCGCTGCGCGTGGTGAGCGACGTCGTCGCCTCGCCGACGTTTGCCGGCGATCTCGCCGCCGCCCTGCGCCGCCTGGTCGAGACCGATTCCTACGGACTCTATCACGCCGCCGACGCCGGGCCGGTGAGCTGGTACGACTTTGCCGTCGAGGCGATACGTCAGGCCGGCGTCGATGCGCGGGTCGTCCCGATTCGGGCCTCAGAACGAAAGACTCGGGCCTCCCGGCCGCGCTTTTCGGCGCTCGAGAACGCCAAGCTCGGCCGTCTGGGCATCGCCATGCCCGTGTGGCGCGACGGAATTAGTGCCTATCTTCAAGTAAGATAGGGTTCACCATGGAACTGCGCATCGATCGTAGCTGCGTCGAACGCTGCCGGAAGCTGGCTGCGGCCATCGCCGACCCGGTCGAGACGTTTATCGCGGCGCACTCGACCGTCTCGGTCGAACGCGCGGTGTTGCGGCTGCTCGGCGTCGACGGCATCACGGCCGAAGAAGTTCCACTTCCCAATGCCGTGGTCGATTCGATTGCCTTGGACGCGCGCAGCCATGGGGCGGCGATTCAGTTCGGAAAGGCCCTTGCCGAGACCGGACTCGAACCGCTCGCGCTCGCGCAAGCGCTGACCTCGGGAGGCCGTACGCTCGAGCAGTTCACGGGCACGCCGGAGAGCGCGGCTCACGGCGCGCTGCGCCCGTACGTCGATAAAGCCCTCGCTCGTATCGCCTCGCGGCGCGTGGAGCGCGCCGAGGCAATGGTGCGTCTTGCGCAGCTCCCGCCGCCGCTGCTCTATGTGATCGTTGCGAGCGGCAACATTTACGAAGACCGAACCGCTGCAATCGCGGCAGCCGAGGCAGGCGCGCAGGTCATAGCAGTGATTCGATCCACCGGCCAGTCGCTGCTCGATTTCGTGCCCTACGGTCCGACGACCGAAGGCTTTGGCGGCACGTATGCGACGCAGGCGAATTTTGCGATCATGCGCGCCGCGCTCGACGAGATCGGCGAGCGGCTCGGCCGCTACGTGATGCTTACAAACTACGCCAGCGGTCTCTGCATGCCGGAGATCGCGGTCATGGCCGCGCTCGAGCGCCTCGACATGCTGCTCAACGACTCGATGTACGGAATCCTCTTCCGCGACATCAACATGAAGCGCACCTTCGTCGACCAGCACTTCAGCCGCATGCTCAACGCTTACTCCGGAATCATCATCAATACCGGCGAAGACAACTATCTAACGACTGCCGATGCCGTCGATCAGGCCCCGGCCGTCTTGGCGTCGCAGTTCATCAACGAAGAGTTCGCCCATCGCGCCGGTCTGCCGGACGCCCAGATCGGCTTGGGCGACGCATACGAGATCAATCCGGATCTCGAAGACAGCTTTCTCTATCAGGTTGCGCAGGCGCAGCTCGCACGCGAAATCTTCCCCGAGGCTTCGCTCAAATACATGCCGCCGACCAAACACATGACCGGCGACGTCTTCAAAGGCCATCTGATCGACGCGATGTTCAACTTGACCTCGGTGATGACGCACCAGAGCATCCACCTCTGCGGGATGCTGACCGAAGCGATTCATACGCCGTTTTTGGGGGACCGGGCGCTCGCGCTGGAAAACGCGCGTTACATCATGAACACGGCGCGCCATTTCGGCGATGAGATCGTGCCGCGGCCGGGTGGAGCGATCGAACGGCGAGCGCACGAAGTTCTGCAAGGCTGTGAGTCGCTGCTGGAACGCGTCGCTGCGGCTGGGTTGATGCACGCAATCGAGGCCGCAACCTTCGCCGACGTTTCGCGCGCACCCGAAGGCGGGCGCGGCTTCGAGGGCGTCTTCGCGCGGGCCGCCGACTATTATAATCCCTTCGAAGAAGTGCTCGCGCCGGCGGCGGTGCGAGCGTGACGAAGCTCGTCAAACCCTACGGCGACACGCAGAACGACGGCAAAGTTCAGCTTTCGTTCACGTTGCCGTTGGAATGGAGCGAGGCGGCCGACGAAGCCGCGCGCCAGCTCGCGGGAAAGATGGGCTTCGCCGAGGTGCAGGTCGTCGACGGGCGGCGGATTGCCTCGGGCTTCTCGTTCTTCGTGCTCTACGCGAGCACGCCGCAAAGCATTGACGTTGAGACGGTCCACGCGCCTAGCGTACAGGCCAACGCAATGTCGATGGAAGAGATCGATACCTTCGTCACCGAGCGAATCGGCCGCAAGGTTCGCGTCGCCGGGGCTTGCATCGGTACCGACGCGCATACCGTCGGGATCGATGCGATCCTCAACATGAAGGGGTACAAAGGCGATTACGGTCTCGAGCGCTACCACACGTTCGAGACCTTTAACCTCGGGAGTCAAGTCGCAGTCGAAGAGCTTGTGCGGTACACGCAAGAGCATCGTATCGACGCGCTGCTCGCCTCGCAGGTCGTTACGCAGAAAGGAAGCGACGTTAAAAACTTCACCGCGCTGAGCGAACTGCTAGAAGCGCAGGGATTGCGTGACCGCGTCGTCCTGATCTGCGGCGGACCGCGCGTGACGAATCGCCTCGCAAGCGAGCTCGGTTACGACGCCGGGTTCGGTCGTGGAACGCTGCCGAGCGAAGTCGCTTCCTTCATCGCGGTCGCGCTCGCCGAGCGCCTCCGCCACGCCGTCCGCTAAAGGCGCACGAACGGTGCCCAAAACCGCGCTCGTTACCGGAATTACGGGTCAAGACGGCTCGTATCTCGCCGAGTTCCTACTGGAGAAGGGGTATCGCGTCGTCGGGATGACGCGCCGCACGAGCACCGAGGTGCACGAACGGATCGAGCACATTGTCGACGACGTGGAGATCTTCTCGGGCGACCTGCTCGATCAGAGCTCGATCACCTCGATCGTCGACGCCGTTGCGCCCGACGAAATCTACAATCTCGCGGCGCAGTCGTTCGTGCCCGCCTCATGGAGCCAGCCGGTGCTGACCGGAGAGTTCACTGCGCTCGGCGTGACCCGCGTTCTCGAAGCGGTCCGTCAGGTGAATCCGGCGATCCGTTTTTACCAGGCGTCGAGCTCGGAGATGTTCGGAAAAGTCGTCGAGACGCCGCAAACCGAGACGACGCCGTTCTATCCGCGCAGTCCCTACGGCGTTGCAAAAGTTTACGGTCACTGGATTACCGTGAACTATCGCGAGTCGTACGGCCTCTACGCCTGCAGCGGCATCTCGTTTAACCACGAGAGCGTTTCGCACTCGACGCCGGTTATGATTCGCCGCAACGGCATCATCGATATCGTCGAGATCGGCGATCTACTGCGGGTCCGCGAGAAAGGCGCGAACGTTCAGAACTTCGATCTAGGCGAGGCGCTTGAGGTTTGGGATGGAGCGGCTTTTGTGCGCGCGCGGTACGGAACCGCTTATAGACATCGGCCCAGCGTCGACAACAAAGGCGTTCGGCGAATCGAAGCGCGCTGCGGCAGCGTGTCGTTGACGGCCGATCACGTCATGTTCTTGTCTGACGGAGAGTGCCGTGCGGGCGGCGTGCTCTTCGGCGATAAAATGCACCGGTCGAACTTCCCAGAGGCGCCGGATTTTTCAAACATGACCCGCGACTTCGCCTGGATGCTGGGAGCGTTCGTCGGCGATGGTAACGCTTACATCGATGCCGACAGGCACCCACACGCCAAATTCACAAACTCGAACGAAGCGTTGCGAGGCCGATTTTCAGAGATGTGGCGACGTCAAACGCTCGGCTCGACGACCTATAGCGCCACGTCGTCAGGGTTCGTTCCGGGCCGTACCGTCGGAGCATTGGCGCTCAACGGAGCGCCAAGAATGGTTGAGTGGTTGCGGGAAGAGTGTTACACCCCAAGCGGCTATAAGCGCGTTCCACGGGTTGTCCTCAATGCCGGCGAGGAAGCTTGGCGGGCGTTCCTGGAAGGCTACAACGCAACGGATGGCCTGAAGGCCGGACGCGGAGCACATCCGTTCAAGAACTTCAAGACGAATTCACCGACTCTCGCTATGGGCTTGTGGTGGATGTCGCGCAAGGCGCTTCGACAAGAGTGCGTACTCAACGTCGATGTTGGGCCGGCCGAACGACCGGGACCGTTCTATTCGATCAATCTGCGTTCGCCGAACGCGCGCGGTCTCGGCGCCCACCTTCGAACCGATCTTCGCGTCGTAAAAAGAATCGTTGAGGACCCGCACTATGACGGCTGGCTCTACGATCTCACCACCGAGACCGGGCGCTTTCATGCCGGCGTCGGGGAGCTCGTCATCCATAACTCGCCACGTCGCGGCAAGGAGTTCGTCACGCGCAAGATCTCCGATGGGGTCGCGCGGATCAAGCTCGGGCTGGCCAAGGAGCTGCGGTTGGGAAACCTCGACGCGCATCGCGATTGGGGATTCGCCGGCGACTTCGTGCGCGCGATGTGGCTGATGCTCCAGCAAGGTGCGCCGGACGATTGCGTGATCGCGACGGGCCGGTCGCACAGCGTCCGCGATTTCGTTCGGATCGCCTTCGAAACGGCCGGCTTGGGCTCGTTCGAGCCATACGTGACGATCGATCCGCGCTTCGTGCGTCCGGCCGAGGTCGATCATCTCATCGGCGACGCGAGCAAAGCGAAGGAGAAGCTCGGATGGGAGCCCGAGGTGGATTTCGAGCAGCTCGTCGCGATGATGGTCGAATCGGACATTAAACGATGCGAGCGCTCGTAACCGGTGCGAACGGTTTCGTCGGCAAGCACCTCGTCGACGCGCTGCGACGGGAAGGGGCGCAGGTCTTCCCCTGCGGCGGTCCGCACGACGGCACCGAGCTTACCGTCGATCTTACGCGCCCCGAGACGCTTGGGGCCGCGCTCGATGCGGCGCGCCCGAGCGTCGTCTTTCACCTCGCCGCGCAGACCTTCGTTCCCGAATCGCTCGCGTCACCGATCGAAACGTATGAGATCAACGCCCTCGGCACCGCGCGGTTGGCGGCCACCGTGCGAGCCTACGACGGCGCGCCGCCGCGAGTCATCTTTGCCAGCTCGGCCGAAGTCTACGGCGCGCGCGCGGCGGATGAGTATCCGCTGCGCGAATCGCTCGATCTGCGGCCGCGCAATCCGTACGGTGCGAGCAAGGCTGCGGCGGAGATGATGCTGCTCGCCGACGCCCGCGCCTTCGGCCTCGACGTGGTCGTCGCGCGCGCCTTCAACACGATCGGCCCCGGCCAGAGCGAGCGCTTCGTCACCGTCTCCTTTGCGACGCAGCTAGCGCGCATCGCCGCCGGCGGCCCGCCGCAGCTGCTCGTCGGCAACCTGCGGGCCGCGCGAGATTTTCTCGACGTTCGCGACGTCGTCAAGGCCTACATCGAGCTCGCGCAATGCGGCGAGCGCGGAGAAATCTATAACGTGTGCAGCGGAGCGGCGATCGCGATTCGCGACGTGCTGCGCGAGCTGATCGCGATCGCGGGCGTGCCGGTCGAAGTGCGCGAAGATCCGGCCCGCGTGCGGGCGTCGGAGATACCGCTCTCGGTCGGAGATCCGCAGAAGCTGCGGGCGCGCACCGGCTGGGTGCCGCAAATCCCGCTGCTGCGTAGCCTGCGCGACCTCTTCGAGGCGGCGCGCGAACGGGTCGCAGTGGAGGCAGTCCCGTGAGCTTGCAAACGTTTCTCTTCAAGAACCGCGGGCTGCTGTTGAGTCTACCGGCGGGGATCCTCGCGCTCTGCGGGCGCCCGAGCGCCCGAAGCGTCGCAGCCGGCGTTCCAATCGCGATCGCCGGCGAGCTGATCCGTTGCTGGGCGGTAGGATACGCCGGCGCGACCACGCGCCACGATTCGGTCACTGCCCCCGAACTCGTTACGGCCGGTCCGTACGGATTCGTCCGTAACCCGCTCTACCTCGGCAACTTCATTACGGCGGCGGGCTACGCGATCGCGTTCACCGGAAAGAACTCGCCGGTCGCGCGCTGCGCACTCGTCGGCGGCTCACTCGGCGTCATGGCCGCGCTCTACGCGGCGATCGTGCCGCACGAAGAGGCCTTCCTGCGCTCTGAGTTCGGCGAAGCCTTCGAGCAGTATCGCGAGCGCGTGCCGCGGATCGTTCCGCAGCTCGATCCGATGCCCGACGGCAACGGCGAGTGGCACGCCGAGACGCTCTTGACGGCCGAGAGCAGGACGTTCGCGCTCTTCGGCGCGATGCTCGCCATCCTCGCGGTGCGCGCGGGCCGCGGCTAAGACGGCCTCATGCCGGTACGCCGTCATCTGACCATCGCGTTGATCGCGTCGGCCTTCGTCGCGCTGCTGGAGTTCTGGGGCGGCGCGGTCTCGCATAGTTTGGCGCTGACGACCGATGCCGTGCACGTTTGCACCGATGTTTTGGCGCTGGGCCTCGCGTTGCTCGCCGCCATCGGTGCGGCGCGTCCCGCGGACAGCCGGCGCACGTTCGGATACGGACGCATCGAGGTGCTCGGCGCGCTCCTCAACGGAACGCTCCTGCTCGTCGCGACGCTGGCGATCGTCTACGAAGCCGCACGCCGTTTCGCCAATCCCGTCGAGCCCAGCGCCGCATTGATGACGGCAGTCGCCGCAGCCGGACTCATCGTCAACGGCGCCGTCGGCCTGCTCTTGCGCGGCAAGCGCGATCTCAACGTGCGCGCGGCGCTCTTCCACATCGCGGGCGACGCGCTCGGCGCGAGCGCGGTTATTCTCGGCGGCGTAGCGATCGCGCTCACACACGTGGCGTGGATCGATCCGATGCTCTCGCTCTTCGTTGCGGCGATCATCGTTTTTGGCGTCGTGCGGGTCCTGCGCGACGCCACGGACGTGTTGCTCGAAAGCGTTCCCGGCGACGTCGACTCCGGAAATCTCGAGCAGCACATCGCGGAAATTCCCGGCGTCGCGGGCATCCACGATCTGCACGTTTGGTCGATCGGCAGCGGTTCGCGCGCGCTCTCCGCCCACGTTCAGCTCGACGATCGCCGCCTCAGCGAAGCTACCAACGTGTTGCGCGAGATCACCGATTGTGCGAAAGCGCACTTCAGCATCGCGCACGTCACGGTCCAGTTCGAGTGTGAGCGCTGCCCGGTCGCGGTGCGGCATTGAGCGATCGCCGCGCGCTCGTTCTCGCTCTGCTGGCCGCGGCCGCAGCCGGCTGTGCGGGCGGCTCCTCCGG
>JBAUYZ010000053.1:0-38437 GCA_049585055.1 Candidatus Cybelea sp.
CATCGAGCTCCTTGAGGATCCCGACGATCTGCGCTTCGGTGAAGCGGGTCTTTTTCACGTGAGTCTCCTTGGCCAAAGGGCCGGGACTCACAATTTCAACTTAGGCTATTTCCCCACCTCACGTCACCCCGAGCCCAGTATCCAGCGTTTGACCTTTGGCCGGAGCGATTATTACCGCTCTGTCCGGCACTCCACCTTCTATGTTTACAGCGTTGCTAAACGCGACGGCGGCAGACTGATTAGACCAGTACTCTAATAGTGGTAAAGCAGCGACTAACAAGAAGAGTATTACGAGATTACGGTAGGTCGACAGCTTCCTTTTTGCTGCAATGTAATGCGAGACAAAGATAAGAGCCGCGAGAATAACAAAAAATAGAGCGATGTCTCTAGCGTGAGGCGCAAAAACCGAGTATGAATCTGCGATTATCTGCGAATTTACAATTGAAAACGAAGAAACCGGAATCCCCAAGTCACGATAAAACCAGTAGCGATACTCTGCACCAGCAAAGAAGGCAAAGATGGCGAAAACAAAAGCTAAATCTCGTGCTGACGCCAAGATCGATGCTAGGGAGTCGTGGGCATCGGTATTAGCGGCCACGGCGTTACAATCTCAGGAACTCGTTGCGCCAGAGCCCGATTGACTCGATGTGTCGGATGGTGTCGAGGAGCTCTGCGGCTTAGGGCCGGCGAGGCGCGTATTGCTGAAAAACTGCAAAGCGTCGAACCAGAAGGGCGCGCCAAGCGACAACGCGATGATCGTGATCAGAACTCCCAAAAAGTGGATCCAGTCCGAACCCCAAAAGGTGACGTTTCCCTGGCTCCACGATGCGCCGACAACCGGACCGCTCACGAAGGAGCGTACGAAGTCGGGATCATCGAGCGCCAGCAGAAAACGCTGCTGCTGTTCCGACGATGGCTGCGCCGGAGACACTGACGGTCCCGCGGTCGGAATTGCTCTGGCAACCGACGTCGTTAGCGCGTTGCGCATTGCATCGTCGGTGTAGAGCCGCGCGGCGATCCTGATTGTATCGACGCCCAGGATGGCGACCAATAGCACCGCGATGACTATAACGACGGACTGCGATCTGCGGCGGTACCAACCGCCGACGCGATCCATCTGCCGATTGAACCATGCGTCCGTCACCTGCAGCAGTTTCTGATAATCCCCTTGGCACTGGCCGAGCAGTGCGTAGAGGCTGGCCCGCAGATTTGCATCCGGTATGAGAGCTACCTGCGTCTGAAGGTTAGTGATGATTGTCGTCGGCGCGGCCGTAGCTTGGTTTAGGACGTAGTCGAGTTCGGCGTTCGGCGGCGGGTTTGCGGGCCGCTGAGCTGTTGCGATCGATTGCCAGAGGGCAAGCGAGAAATCCCTCGGGCCGATGTAAGAAGGACGGTATTTCTCAGTGGATTTAGGCTTTCCGTCCGCATCGCACTGTGCCGATGCGAGCAGGGGATGCCGGAAGAGGGCCTCGACAAGCCCAGTGCTGCCGCTGAGAAGGTTCAGCACGCCGCTGTACAGTGTCTTGCCGCGCCATTTTAGGACCGCCGCGATCTGTTCGTTGATGTTGGACACGATGAGGCTGAGCCCAAGATAGACCGCCGCCAAAATGAGCCCGGTATCGATTACGCGCGAGACGACCATCTGATCCTCCTGTCCGGCGATGCGCTAAGGCTTGTCGAGAACTTGCCATAGCAGGAGCGCGATCAAGGGTGTTTATGTTTCCTGGCGCCGCTGCCTAGAGTCGCTTTATTCGAATCCTGAATCGCTGCTAACAACTTCGACGCCGCTCCCCAAACGTCGCCGCCCTTTGCGAGCGCCAACCCGAACGAAACTGCTGCCGTAGCGAGCGACGTGAAGTGCGCGATCGCCGCGCGCTCCTTTGCAAGATCGTGGGCCGCTTCGTTCGCCTTCTGCGTGATGTCGCTGAGCTTGGCAAACGCCGCGCTTGCGTCTGCGAACGCGGCCAATGCCCCGTCGTCGTTGATTTGTTGCCCGACTCTCCGTATGCGATCGGCGCTATCTCGAAGTTTGGCCGCGTCTTCGGGGCCGCATTTTGGGTCGTTCGCATAGGCGTCCAAACAGTCGGCAAGCTGTCCGAGCTCGCCCGCGAGGTAGAGCTGATCGGCCGCGCTCAGAGTTTTCAAAGCCGTCTCCTCGTTGGTTTTTACCGATTAAATGCTTTTTCTATTGTGGAAACGTCGTCGAGCAGTGAGGAGCCGGCGTCACCCGCGATGGTCGCTAGAGCTTGCCTCGAGAGCGACTTGTCCTCAGCGGCCTTCTTGAGCGCCTCTTGTGAAGTCAAAATCGTTTGCAGCGCCGAGCGGTATGCCAACGCCGCCTGCTGGCGCTGCCCGAGTTTCGTCAATTGGTTCGCCCATTTCGACCGGACCGCAGCCACGCGATACGCACTCGGCCCACCCGACAACTGCGCGCGAATGGCGTCCGCCTCGTATCCACGTTCGAAGCTGAGTTGCTGCAGATATGCTTGGTCGATCTCGTTTTGCAGCGTGGCGACCGCATAGTGCAGCGAATCGTCCGCCTGCAAGACGAAAGTCGCGATATCGCCCCGTGCCTTCGCGGCAGTAAAGTCGTTCGCGATCGTCGTGGCGAGACTCGCTATTCCTTGTTGCTGGGCTGGCTTGAGGCCCTTGAGCTCTCCAGTAAGTTTGTCGAAGCCGTAGTTTTCGGTCTGCGTCTGAGCACCGGCTATGGCACCGAGCGCCTCGACGTATCCGACGACGATATCGTTGGACGCCTTCCACGCTTGAGAGATCGCGGCGGCCTTTGCGCAGGGACCCGGCGGAAGCGGTTCGGGCGACGAGGCAGGCGCGATTGCCGGACTGGCCGCCGGCATCGGGGTCGGCGGCGTTACCGCCGGCAGTTGATTTAGCGGCACGAAGGTGGGCGAGACGATCGGCGCCTGTTCGATCGCCGGGGGAGCGCCCGGCCCAGGCAAGGTTTTCGCATAGTCGTTCAGTGTCCGATACTCGGCGCTCCTCGCACACGAGTCGTAGTAGTCCGCAGAGAGGCTATCGAAGCTCTTCGAGGCTTGTGCCGTATCATTCGAAAACTCCGCGACCTTCGTTAGGTCGATCGGCGGCGCGCACGCAGCAATCAGAAGAGCTACAGCGACGAATGCGCAGAAACGCACGCGAAATGCCGTCGAAACGGGACGAAATGCAGGGCTAGCCACTGGCGGATTTGGCGGCTTGGGCGATTTGCTCGGCCGCTTGAACCCCGGCCTCGGTCCCCTGTTGAACGTACGGTACGAGACCGTGCACGGGGAAGAGCATTTCCCCCTTGTTCACGTTGGGTACGGGCCCGCGCCACTTGGCTTGCGCGAATCGTGCCATCGATCGTAGTCCCTTCTCGAGGAAGTCGTATCAGGCTAACAACTAGAGGATCGCTTGTACTTCCCTCTGGCCAAAATGGTCATGCAAATGTACCACGCTCAAAAGTCCATAGCAAGGCCTCGGCGGCTTTTGCCGCTAGGGCTTGCTCGCCTGCCTGCTTGCGGGCGGATTTTACAAGGAGCAGGTAGCCATTCGGACTAAACCTGACTTTCGGCCGCTCTGTCGGCCCCACGGCGGTAAAGGGAGGGCGTCTCTGCAAGGTGTGCCAGCCTGAAAACGCGGCGATTTTCCGCGGGCAGCCCGGACATCCGACCCTGTGCCGATTACTGCCGCTGTGTCCCCGACGACAACAGCTAGCGATTCGCTTTTGAACAAGGAGATAGTACTGTGAGCAACACGCAAACGCTTCGGGTGATTTCCGCGGCCTTGTTTAGCGCAGTCTTGATGGTTGGCGTTCCTGGTACGGCTCGTGCTGCGATCACGATAACCCTCAACAACAAATTCATTGACGAATACGCGAATCGTGCGACGATGACCGCAAGCGTCCACATCGATGCGGCGGCCCCGAAACCCCACGCGAACAATGTGGACGGCGACGAGCATGCAGCGGGGACTTCCGATGCTATCGGTTTAGCCGCGGTTGTCGAAATCATGAACGCCAACTTGACCGACGAAGGTTCCGGCGTAGGCGATTTGGAGAACTCCGTCGGTAAGAATGTCTCAATCACGGGCTACTGGCGAATTTGGCCCGAGCACGGCGGCACCGGAAATGATTTTACTCAAGGTGGAACCGTGGCGCCCATCGATAATACGAACCCTCCCCATGTGTTTGAAATTCATCCAATCCTTTCGATCGATGGATTCTCGCTTCAGTCCTCCTTGATGCCGATAGCCGACTACCAACCCAAAAATGCGCTAGACGCATTTCAGGCGTACGATAGAACGTCGTGCAAGATCACAGGCGACGCGAATACGACGACCATAACAACCGACATGGTGGGATACAACTATGTCCGTTACCGTTTGGCACTCACCGATCAGTCCGTTCCACGCAAGACAGCAGATGGCGGCATCGAGTTTTTCGCACAAGTCGAAGATCCCGACGCCGGCGACCTTATTGCCAACGAGGTGCGGATGATCGCGGCGCCCGGCAGCGAGATTGCCACTCGGATATCGAGCATGCATAATGGCGACTCCCTCGTGGTTTGGGGAATTCCGCGAGTCGATCTGAGTCTAGTCCGATACCGCGCCACGCACCCGAATGCCCGCGATTGGAATCTTCCCTACGAAATGATTTTGGTCGCGATCGACCAGGGCTCTTAGCGCCTTGACAACGGCACTACGAAGCGTCAATATGGGCCGCCTTCGACGATCCTCGTTCGTAAGCTTGTGGTCTCTGAGGTCGGCGAGACGTTGAGCCATTTGCGGAGATAGCGCTCCAAATCATCGTACTCGGCGAGTGCCTGCGCGCGGCGACCCGTTCGCGCGAACGACAGCATCGCCAGCTGCGTCGCACGTTCGTTCGCCCGATCGACTGCCACGAGCTCGAGTGCAAACGAGTTTGCACGGGCATAGTCGTGCGCTTCCAGCGCCGTCGTGGCTAGCGATTCGAGCATTGTCGCGTACATATGCTCGAACCGTACGCGCAGCGGGACCACCCAGTCGGCGTTGTCGCCGCTCAGAAAAGCACCGGCGTAAACCTGTGCGCCCTTCAGATACGCGCTGGTCGAGCCGTCCTCGAAGTATCGCTCGAGGACGTCGATGTCGCGCAGAATTTGCAACCGCGGGTTCCAGCCGTATGTCGAGTGCGAGTAGACGATTGGATTGACGTTCGGCGCTAGGGGCCGAAGAGCCGTACGCGCGCCGCTTGCGGCGATATGGAGACGATGCGCGCTTTGCGCCGCATCGAGCTCCGGCCAGAGGGCGTCGGCTAAGGACTCGCAAGCGACCGAAGCCGCGGTATGGTTTGCGAGATAGCGAAGAAACTGCCCGCCGCCGGCGCGCGACGGCGCCTTTTGCCAGGGTCCATCGGGAGCACGAAACGCAAAGAGCCCCAAGCAGCGGAACTCAATCGTCGCGCGTTGAGCGCTCTCTCCGGGACCCATCGATTCCATGCGCGGGCTCCCCGTCGTGTACTAGCCAAATTGACTGGAATTGGGAGGCCACGAGCTTACCACTCGCCTGCTCGAGCCGTCAAGCTTGCGCTCATTAAGGCGCGAGCCGTTTCAGAACGCTCGGCGAGGAAATCGAGAGCGCTTCGAGAGCGGCGGCGGAACGTCCTCAGCAGAACCTCCGAGCCCGCCATGTCAGAGTGCGGAGAATGCAAGAGCGGATGACTTGGTGAGTCAACGGTTCTCGCTAAGTTTAACAATCGAAGGCGGTGGACACGGCGGCCTTGACGTGACCATCCGCCCACTCGCTGCGGGGGTCGCGCTGCGCGCGCGCAGCACGACGGTGCTGATGACTGCGTGGCGTGAAGGCGATTCCGTTGTACGGGCGCGTTTCGACCACATTGAGAGCGGCCTGACGAGCTACGTGCAAGGCAACGATTCCCTCATTGCGCTCGGCGAGAAGCTCGGTCTGATGGCTACGCGGGAGCCGAGCCTAGGCCAATAGTGCCGACTACTGCCGACTGGAGAGTAACGAAATGCCAGCATCTCTGACGTATCCCGGAGTCTACATCGAAGAGATTTCGAGCGGAGTTCACACGATCACCGGGGTCGCGACGTCGATTGCGGCGTTCGTCGGCTGGGCGCCACAGGGCCCGGTCTCCGAGGCGACCCTCGTGCAAAGCTTCGCCGAATACGCGACTATTTTTGGTGGGCTCGATTCGCGCAGTAAGCTCGGTCATGCAGTCAACCAGTTCTTTTCCAACGGCGGACAGCAATGTTATATCGTCCGCCTAGTTTGGGACGTAACTTTAACCGCATCGCCCTCCACCAATCCAGCGGTCTGCAGCACGGCTGTCGCAACCGGGATCGGCTATGGGAGCGCGGAGATTCAGGCGTCGTTCCAGTCTGTGACCGGCAGTATGACCGTCGGAATCGGAGCGCCGGTGCTCGAGAGCATCGCGATCGGCATCTCCGGTCTATCGCTACCTGCCGGAACCACCTTACAGATCCCTCCCCTACCCCCCGGCACATCACTGCAACTCTCGGCTGCCGGCATACTCTCGGACGGCAGCACGTCGGGGCTGGCGAGTGTACTGTGGGCATCGAACAGTTCCGCCCTCTCGGTCACTCCCTCGGGTGGTCTGGTGACCGCAGTGAGTCAGGGAACCGCAACCGTGACCGCGACTTCGGGTCTGATATCCGCCACGATCACCATCAGCGTGACGCCGGCGCCCGTCTCGCAGATTGTGGTCACTCCCTCGAGCAGCCAAATAGCCGTCGGAGAAACGTTGCAATACGCGGCAAGCGCACAATACCAGGACGGCACATCGCATGACATAACGACGATCGCCGTTTGGAAGAGTAGTAAGGCCAGCGTCACTTTTCCGACTACACCCGGATTAGCGCTCGCATCGACGACGGACACAGGAGTGCAGATCAGCGCGACCACGCCGTGGTCTCCAAGCCAGGCGGGCAGCCCACCGACGACGCTGACGGTGACCACGCAGGTGGTTACCGCGATGACAGTGACGCCAGCCAATGCGGTCCTCTCGACAAGTGCGAGCTTCACGTATGCCGTGTTGGCAACTTATTCGAACGGCACGCAGTCAACATTTCCACCACTTCCAGCGCAATCAGCTCTGCTTTGGAACTCCAGCGACTTATCGGTTGCGACGATCGACAATACTGGAAAACTAACGGCGGCGGGTCCCGGATCGACGACCATTACGGCAGCGTTCACGGACAAGTCGCTCACTCCAAACTACACCATCTCTGCGTCCGCGACTTTGGTTGTTAAGTCAGCCACGCTGAACTCGGTAACTATCACGCCCCCTCAAGTTTCGACTCCGGCCGGCGTGCCGGTGCAACTGACCGCGACCGGAGTGTTCACCGATGGAACGTCCGTCGATTTGACCCAGTTCGCTAACTGGACCGGCGCTGGTCCGGGCGGCATCGTGAAAAGCAACTCTGCCGGCCCGATCACCGTCACCGCAAAGTGGATGGGTACTAGCTCGGCACCGGCAACGGTGACCGTCACTGCGGCAATCCCGCTGTCTCTGACGATTGGTCCTTCCATGACGTCGATTCCCAGCGGTCAGACGGCGCAGCTTAAAGCAACGGCTACATTCAGCGACGGATCCGGCCCCAGCGACGTCACGACGAGCTCCAATTGGATGAGCTCCAATACGAACATTGCAAGAGTTAATACAACCACTAATAAGGGGCTAGTTGATGCCATTGGCACTGGCGGCTCGCTGACGCTCTTTGCGGCGAATCCCGGTGCATGGGGCAACAATCTGCGTCTTAGCGTTACCGTACAACCCCCCCCAAACAGCGATCACTTTAGCATCTTGGTGCAGATCGTCGGAAGGAGCGGACAGCTTCAAACGTTGGAGAGCTTCGCCAACCTTTCGATGTCATCGACCGATCCGCAGTATGCGGTGGCAGTGATCGACAACGACTCGAGCTACATTAGCTTTACCAATCCTTCGACTGGGGCGGTTCCACCGACTGAAGCGACGCCTACGGCAAGCACGCCGTCTCCCGTCGCGTTCACCCAAGGAGCCGACGGCGCCGTGCTGGTCCCGGCGAGCGACCAGAATTTTGAGATCGCGCTTACCAGCAAACCCGCCGGCGGCATCTTCCTCCTCGACCGCGTCGACATTTTCAACCTGCTTTGCGTTCCCGGTGAAACCGATGCAGCGACGATCTCGACGCTGCAGGGGTACTGCTATGGGAAACGCGCGTTCTTCATCGTCGATGCTCCGGCGTTGAGCACGGTTGCTGGCCTCAACTCCAGCGGTCCGGTTGGAACGGCGGCCGGCGGCGGCACACCCGGCAGCATCACCGGCGCGAATGCGATCAACTCCGCCTACTACTTTCCATGGGTGCTCGCTCCCGATCCCCTTGCCGGCAATCGGCCGACGCTCTTTCCGCCGTGTGGTTTCGTCGCCGGTATCTATGCCGCAACCGACACGAATCAGGGAGTCTGGAAGGCGCCGGCCGGGATCGATGCTAGCCTGACCGGCGATGCAGGGCTGCAATATAATCTTACCGATCTCGAAAACGGAAGCCTCAATCCGCAGGCTATCAATTGTCTGCGGCACTTCAAGGTGTATGGCGAGGTCCTCTGGGGAGCGCGTACGCTGGCGGGTAACGATCAGACGGGTTCGCAATGGAAGTACATTCCGATCCGCCGCCTAGCATTATTCCTGGAATCGAGTCTCTACGACGGCACGCAATGGGTCGTCTTCGAGCCGAACGACGAGCGGCTCTGGAGCCAAATCCGTCTGAACGTCGGCGCGTTCATGCAGGGGCTCTTTTTACAAGGCGCGTTCGCCGGAACGACGCCGCAGCAAGCTTATTTCGTTAAATGCGACGCGGAGAACAACCCCGACGCGAGCGTTGCGCTTGGGATCGTCAACATTCTCGTCGGTTTCGCACCACTCTATCCGGCCGAGTTCGTCGTTATTCAGATTCAGCAAATCGCCGGTCAAAGCCAGTAAGCAGGAGAGCGCACATGCCGATGTTCCCGACTAACCCTCAACGGTTGGATCCGTACAAGAACTTCAAGTTTCGCTTGAAGTGGGATGGGCAATACGTGGCCGCGGTGAGCAAAATGAGCGCACTGAAGCGCACGACCGAGGTCGTGGAGCACCGCAGCGGGGGCGATCCATCGACGTCGCACAAGTCACCGGGACGGACCAAATACGAACCGATCACCCTCGAACGCGGACTCACGCTCGACATGAATTTTCACGACTGGGCCGGCCTCGTGTGGAACTATGGATCGGCGTTAGGCACCGAAGTATCGCTCGCAAACTTTCGCAAGAACATATACCTCGAGTTTTACAACGAAGCCGGGCAGCTCGTGATTGCCTATAACATCTATCGCTGCTGGGTCTCCGAATATCAGGCGATGCCCGATCTGGACGCCAATGCGAACGCAGTCGCGATCGAGCACATCAAACTCGAAAATGAAGGATGGGCCCGAGATACGAGTGTCGTCCCGGCCGCCGAACCGACCTTGGGCTCCGTGGTGACGTAAGACATGCGTGCCCTGAGCGAAGCGGATTTTCTCGCTTTGTCGGAGCACGGGTGCACGCTTCATCCGCTCGATATCGGCTTGCTCGCGATTCATACCGCGTCGCCCGAAGCGCGGAGTGAGAGCATCGCTGATTGGCCGCTGGGTCGTCGCAACCGTGCTCTGCTGGAGCTTCTCAGCCTCGCCTTTGGGCCGACGCTGCGTTGCTGGGTTGCGTGCCCGCGGTGCCAGGAAATGCTCGAGTTCGAAGTCGCTGCCGAGGCGCTGGCAACGACGCCGCTGGTCGAAGACAATCCGACCGTCGTGGGCGCAAGGGTCTTTCGGTTGCCGACCAGTCGCGACGTGGCGAACATTGCCGGCGCGGAGGATGCCGATAAAGCAGCACTTCAGCTGGCCGAGCGTTGCCTCGTGAGCGGCGAGAGCAGACTGTCTTATGAGGATCTCGATGCGATCGGCGAACGGATGGCCGGCGCCGATCCGCTCGCTGAAACGATATTTCACTTCGACTGCCCCGAATGCGGTGCAGTCTTTGACGAAAGCCTCGACCTTCCGGAATTCGTCTGGGCGGAGGTACGGGGCCGCGCGAATCAGCTGCTGCGCGATGTTCACACGCTCGCGTCCGCCTACGGCTGGAGCGAGCACGAAATCCTTGCGCTGACCCCGGCGCGACGCGAGTCATACGTCGAGATGATCCGCGCATGAGCGGTTATCTACAACGTCTCGCAACGAGCGCGATCAGGGAGGATTCTCGAGTGCGCCCATTAATGGGATCGATGCTCGGTGAACCTCTTCGATCGCCGCATCGCGATCCGATTTTGCGTAGCGACCCGTCTGCGTCGCTCGAGCTCATCGATGAAGTCACCGCGAGTTCCGAGGAACGCGGTGGGCGTGCAAGCGCGGACGCCGTGCGTTCTCGGCGTCGCAAAGCGGCGCCGCAAGATCCCCGCGAGCCGTCAGAAATCGTGGAGCTTGCACCGATCGAAACGTTCGTCCCGTTGATCGACCGAACCATCACGCGCGAAGCCTTTGAGCAACCCCCGCTAGGCGAGCGCGGTCAAAGCGCACGCCCAGCCGTGCGGAGTCTTCGCGGCGATCGAACGCGCGCCGAAGTAACGGTGCGCGCGACGTCGCCGCAAACTGCCGGAAATGCGCCGGCGCTGCGAGCGCCCGTCGTTGTGCCGCTGCTGCCGAAACCGGCGGTTGCGGATGAAACCATTCCCTCGGAGCCGCCGGTTCGAAGCGAGCCGCGGCGCCGTCCGATCGCTGCGAATCCGAACGAAGCGGTCAGAATCGATCGAGGGCCGTCAGCTTCGCCGCGGGCAGCTCGGGAGCGCCGCACCGACGATATTCAGATCCATATCGGCCGGATCGAAGTCGTTGCCGTGCCGCCTGCGAGTCCGCGCCCAATCGCCGTTCCGGCGCGCAAGTCGCTGAGTCTCGATGAGTATCTGCAGCGTCGCGGAGGGCGCTCGCGGTGAGCAACGGTCTCGCGATTGCGGGCGTCAGCTACTTGCTGCACAACTCGTTGGTCAATCTTTACGGCGACCCGAGTTCGCCGTTTACCGGCGTAAACGTGACGAGCATCGCACCCGACCAGGTGCAGAGCAGCTTTGGTGACCTCAATAATCCCGAAAACCGGGTCAACCTGTTCTTGCATCAGGTGACGCACAACCCGGGTTGGCGCAATGTCGATCTGCCATGGTTGGCTTCCGACGGCAAGACGCAGCTGCAGAGTCCGCCGCTCGCACTCGATTTACATTATTTGCTTACGGTCTACGGCTCGGAGTCCTGGCAGGCCGAAGCGCTCTTGGGCTACGCGCTGATGATGCTGCACGAGATCCCCGTTCTCACGCGCAGCGATATTACCAACGCGCTGGCGGCAGCCTCCGGTAAATACGGCGCGAGCAATCCGATCGCCAAGCTTCTCGACAGCTGTGGGCTGGCCGATCAGGTCGAGATGCTCAAGATCACGCCTGAAACATTGGGCCGTGAAGAGATGGCCTGGTTGTGGACCGCGCTCAAGGCCGACTATCGGCCGACCTTTCCATTCCAAGTCACTGTTGTGCTGATGCAGCCGCAACAACAGACCAGCTTGGCGTTGCCGGTGCTCTCCCGCGGCGTTACAGCTCTACCGATACAACCCGCTCGGATCCTGAGCGTCAGTGCTCCAAGCGGCCAAGCCGCCGCTTCGACCGATACCGTCTCCGTAATCGGCGAGTTCCTTAGCGGTATCGGCCAGGTACGCCTGACGAACTCCCGTTTCGAGATTGACGACCCAATTGCTGTGACCGACGCCGGTAATACGACGTTTACGTTCATTCCAAATGCCGGCTTCACGAACCCGGCCGGTCTGTATACTCTTACCGCTCAAGTGCTCGATGCCCAGCATCACATTTTGCAGTCGACGTTGCCAATCGATTTCGCCATTGCACCGACGCTACCGGCGCAAACGGCAATCGTCACGCCGAATCCGCAAGGCAAGTTAGTGAAGGTTACGATGAGCCCGAACGTACGCGAGGGGCAAACGGTCTCGCTGGTGCTGAGCGGCCCTATTCCGCCGCCCCCCGGCACCGCGGTCTTCACTTGTTCCGCTCCGGCCCAAACCTTCACCGGCAACGTTGGGGCGTTGAGTTTTCAGTTTCCCTCGACGCTGCCCTCCGGACCATTGCTTGGGCGTTTGATCGTCGATAGCGTGCCGAGCCAAGTCCAAGTAACCCCAAACGTTTTCCCGCCGACGTTCAGCGGACCAATGGTGACCATATGAGCACCGGGTTATCAACGTGGATCGAGGCAAACCAAATGCACCTGGTGCGGGAGTTTGCCGCGCTGCGACGCCGATTGGGCGACGAGTCGGTCGAACCATGGCACGGGGCAGCGAGCGGGTTCGTTCCGCCGCCGGCCATCGACGTGCTGGCGCATGTTTTCGGGCTGAGCCGCTTCGAACGCGAGGTCGTGCTGCTTTGCGCGGGAGTTGAAATGGATTCCGAACTGGCACAGCGTTGTGTCGAGCTAAGCGGCCGGCCGTTACGTAGCGCGGTCACGTTCTCGCTGGCGTTGTCGCTGTTGACCGATCCGCATTGGAGCGCAATCGCTCCGTCGTCACCGTTGCGGCGCTATCGGCTCGTCGAAATGGATTCCGACCAAGGAGTCACGTCCGCCCCGCTGCGCATCGACGAGCGCGTTCTTCATTATTTAGCGGGCGTCAATGAGCTCGATCCGCGCCTTGAAAGCATGCTGACCGCAAAGGCGCCCACGGAGCACATGGCCGAGGCTCATCGGCTGTTGGTCACCGAGAGAATGCAACCCAACGCGGGTGAACTTCCGTCGGCGACGGTATTGCATTTCTTCGGCGACGATCCCGCCGGCCACGAAAGCATTGCTGCCCTCATCGCGCAGCGCGCGGGCCGCCGGCTCTTTGTGTTGCGGTCCGAAGAGACGCCGACCGCCGGACCCGACATGGAACGGTTCATCCACCTCTGGATGCGAGAGTCGCTATTGATGCCCGCGTTTTTGCTGCTGCAATGGAGTGAGGGCGCGCCGAGCGGAGCCGCGCGCCAGCTCGCCGAGAGATTGCCGGTTCCCTTAATGATCGCGAGCCGAGATCCGCTGCGCTTTTCGCGGTCGTTCAGCCAGTTTGAAGCGAATAAGGTGGGACCGAGGGGGCAAAAGCGCCTGTGGCAAGCCGCTTTCGAGGACGCCCTCGATCGCGTACCGCCGGTCGTCGATGAGGTCTCCGAGCATTTCCGTTTGAGTGCCGAGACGGTTGCGGCGATCGGTGCAGGGACGATTTCGGGAGAACTCGTCGTGGACGGCGACAGCTTCGTTTCTCGATTGTGGAACGCTTGTCGCACGGTCTCGCGCCCGCGGCTCGAGGGTTTGGCCGAGCGGATCGTGCCCATCGCGCGCTGGGACGATCTCGTATTGCCGGAACTCCAGAAGCAGATGCTACGCGAACTTGCGGCGCAGACGCGCCATCGCATGACGGTCTACGAGGATTGGGGGTTTGCGGCAAAGGGCCGCCGCGGTCTTGGCGTTAGCGCGCTCTTTAGCGGCCGCAGTGGTACGGGTAAGACCTACGCGGCCGAGGTGCTGGCGAACGAGCTCAACGTCGACCTCTACCGGATCGATCTCTCGGCGGTTGTGAGCAAATACATCGGCGAAACCGAAGAGAACCTTCGCAAGGTTTTCGACGCGGCGGAAAGCGGCGGCGTACTGCTGCTCTTCGACGAAGCGGATGCGCTCTTCGGCAAGCGTTCCGAAGTTAAAGACAGCCACGACCGGTATGCCAATATCGAAGTGAGCTATCTGTTGCAGCGAATGGAGAGCTTCCAGGGCCTTTCCATTCTTACCAGCAATCAAAAATCGGCGCTGGACCCAGCCTTCCAACGGCGTCTGCGATTCATCGTGGATTTTCCGTTCCCCGACGCGACGCAGCGCGAGGCGATTTGGGCTCGTATCTTCCCCGCGCAAACGCCGACGCAAAGCCTTCTACCAAGCCGTTTAGCAATGCTCAACATGACCGGCGGCAACATCCGGAACATTGCGTTGAATGCGGCGTTTCTCGCCGCGAGCGACGGCGGTGCCGTTGCGATGAGCCACGTACTACGGGCGGCGCAGTCCGAGGCCGTAAAAATCGATCGGCCGCTTTCGGAACGCGAAGTCCGCGGGTGGGCCGTATGAGACGCACCGACGTTCGCATCGACCACGTCGTATTGCGCGGATTCGACCCGGGCGATCGGCAAGCATTGGCGAGCGGCCTGAGCGACGAACTGTCACGCGCGCTCGCCGATCCGCAGATGCAGTTGGCGGCGCGCCAGACGCCGGTGCTGCGTCTTGGAAAGATGCCGATGCAATCGGGTCAAGCAGGAGCGCGCAATCTCGGCACCAGCATCGCGCGCTCGATCGCAAAGGGGATTAAGCGATGAGCCGATCCGCATTGGCGTATGAGAATGATGCAGTTACCGGCTGTAAGACTAGTCTCCAGCGCGGTTCCCTCCGCATCAACCGGCCACACGATTCGTACGAGCGCGAAGCAGATCGAGTGGCGGATTCCGTTAACGCCGGTAATTTTGTGCCGTCATTCTCGCTGTCGCAAATCTCCGTGCCGCGACCCTTACAACGCAGCTGCTCGTGCGGCGGCGCTTGCGATTCGTGTCAGACCGACCAGCTTCTACAGCGGAGCTCCAATGGTCAACCCTCCCTACACACTGCTCCGGAGAGCGTGCACAACGTTTTGCGCTCCCCTGGTCGGCGGCTGGACCCTGGAACTCGCGCGTTCATGGAGTCGCGATTCGGCCACGACTTCAGCCGGGTCCGGATTCATACCGACGATGCCGCGGCGTTTTCCGCTCAAAGTGTTTCCGCCAATGCTTACACGGTTGGCGAGAACGTCGTCTTTGGGCCCGGGAAGTTTGCGCCCGACTCGGCGAGCGGTCGTAGGCTGATAGCCCATGAGTTAACTCATGTTGTCCAACAATCACCGGGCGGTACGCCCGTACCGACAACCCAAAACTCTCATCTCGAACAAGACGCGGGTGGCGTGTCGGGACAAATCGAGGATAGTGGCGCGACGCTTAACGTTCACGGACGATCCGGCATCGGACTCGCGCGGGACGCCGCGCCCTCATCTGAAGCGTTGATTGAAGTAAAATTCCCGGACGGAACCAAGCGCCTTACTCCAGGCGAGTTCGCTGGTTATAAAAACCGCACGACTGCCAAGCTGCGAAGCGATTTGAATCTGACGGCGGGCCTTGCGGATAATGGTCGTCAGAGTCAGGAGTCGCTGCTAAACGAGTATCACGGCGGAGTTGAGAGTCTTTCAGATATCTTTCACAAGCCGAAAGCGCTAATTGGTATTGCCGCAGATATGAAGGCGGGCGTTACTCCCCCGTATATCGGCATGTGGGGACATCCTAAGCACGCAGTCGAGCTCGGTTTGTCTGCGCTCGACCGTGGCGATCTAGTCGAGGCCGCGCGAAACCTCCAGCTCGCCGATCAGCAGTACCGCGACGCAATGCACGAGTGGAACGCATATAGAGAAGCAACCATCGGCGGTGCTGAGGGAGTAGTTAGCAATCTTGAGACTGTCCGCGACGTCTCGTTTGCGATTGCGTTAGCCGCCGGGGCAGCGGTCGCTGCGCCAGCGATCGCAGCCGTCGCGGGAACGAGCGCCCTGGGAACTGCCGCGACCGCGGTTGGAACAGCTACGGTCACTGGAGCTGGAGGAGCCGTCTTGCGGGGTGGCTCTACCGCACTTGCAAGTTACGCGGCCACGGGAAAAGTCGACAAGAAAGCTGCTTGGGAGGAAGCTGGTAAAGGCTTCAAAGAGGGCGCCGTTACGGGGCTAACCGCCGGCCTTGGAAGTGCCGCCGCAGCAACCGGCAAGCTTGGAGCACCCATCGTTCAGCAAATGCTGAAAAAATGCCTAACGGAAGCTAGCGTCAATGTTGCCGGCGAGGTCACAAGCGAATTGCTTGACAAAGCGATTCCTTCGACGGGTGCCAACCAGGAAAGAAAAGCTTTAGTGCCCGCGCCGGCTCGCTCTGCTTTGGTGGGCTGCGTGAGTGGCGCCTTAGGCGTCCCCGTTGCAAAACTCGGTCCGATCGGAAGCAAGGTCACGGAACACGCGGTCGGAGCGAGCCTCGCTTATGCCGACGCTCGCTTAGCGGGACAGAGCGATGAAGAAGCACGCTTCGCCGCGGTGCAAAGCACGCTTACGTCGGTAGCAGTAGCGCGTGGCCATGCCGGGACCGAGCACGCAAAAGCTCAGAAAGCTCAGAAGGCGCAGGCCGAATCTCAGAACGTGGCTCGCAACGAGAAGCCGGCTGAAAAGAGCGCCGTTGCAGCGCCCGCTGAAAAGAGCGCCGTTGCAGCGCCCGCTGAAACGCCGCCGAAGTCACCAACTGAAAAACTTCTAGAGCAACAGAAGACGGTAGCCAAAACGAGCGATGCGCCGGTGGTCCTGAAGGAAGATGCGATCGCTAAAGCGCCGACCGGGGAGGGGCACGAGGTGGTCGTCACGGAGCACGGTGTCGCCAAGTGCAGTCCGTCGCCTTGTCCAGTGATCCATGTTGAATACGCGAAGGAGCTCGAAGCGAACCCATGGGCAAAGAAGCGCTACGAGGAGCTTCAACAAACGCGGAAGACAGATCCCGAACGAGCAGCACAAGAAGCAGTGCGTTTTATCAAGGCGCTTGAAATCCTCAAGGCCCACGCAGGGCGCCCGAAACCGGCCCCTTACGAAGAGCCCGCAGTGAAGAAGGGCCCCGAAGTCTTAGGCGAAGCCCTTGCTGAGACAGGTCACGTGTCTTCTGAAGGCCGCGAATTCGAATTGGACATCGGCAAAAAGACGCAGAAAAAGCTTCGGGCGAGTGAGGATTTTGTCGGCGATCGCCCTCTAACGTTTGACATCGACGAAGTGTTACCCGTCGGCGAAAAAGGCATCACCAAGGGGGAAGCGAGGGCCCGGGCGCTCGACGCTTATAACAGACAACTGTTAGACCCCGCCACGAATAGGCGCTCGAAGCATTTAGGGATAGACCCACGAGAAGCTCGGAATGTGCGCGGCGAGCTGCCGCCCATTTCCGTTTCGTCGGATCCCCACGCTCTTGTTAAAAGGCGGTTCAGCGAAGTTCACGAGTTGCAGAAAATATTCGATAAAGCGGTTAAATCAATCAAGAATAAGGCGCAACTGTCGCCTGCGGAGCTCAAAAAAGCGATCAATGCTGAGACCCGGCGAATAATTTCCGAGGACAAGGGGCCGGATGCAGTAGCCGTTCGTAAGGCTCTAACTGATATTGGCTTCGAATGGCAGCCCGGACTTGGTTTCGTCATGATGAAGGGACCGCCTGGTAAATGAACAGCTCTCCACTCTCTCCGCGGCTCGTCAAGGGCGGAATAGTTACGCTGGACCCCGATACGTCGGTGCTGCAGAGTGTTATCGCGCTGCAATACAATCCCGATTCGCTTTCGCGAACGCTGCAGATTCAATCGACGCCTGGTGGGCACGACGGCGTGGTCGTCGATGCGCTGCGGCTGCGCGGGCCGGCGGTCGAGACGATCAAAGTCGAAGCGGAGCTCGACGCGACGGATCAGCTCGAGTTTCCAACGCAGTATCCGCTTGCGGTCGAGTACGGACTGCATCCGCAGCTCGCGCAGCTAGAGATGCTGGTCAATCCCACCGTTGAGACGCTGATGGCCGATGATTCAATGGCCAACGCAGGAACGCTGGAAATCATTCCGCTGGAGCAGCCGCTCACGCTCTTTGTGTGGAGCAGCACCCGCGTTGTTCCCGTTCGTTTGACAGAGTTCTCGATCACGGAGGAAGCGTTCGATCCAAATCTCAATCCGATCCGCGTCAAGGTGAGCCTCGGCATGCGCGTGCTGAGCGTCGACGATCTCGGCTTCGAGCATCCCGGCGGACGGCTCTTCATGGCGTACCTCACGAAGAAAGAATCCCTTGCGGCACAAGCGACGTCTGCAGCGCTGACGGTTCTTGGCTTGGGAGGCTTGCCGTGACCTATCCGTTGCTGGCCATGGCGCAACTGGGCGTCATCCCTCCGGTCACGTTTCCGACCGATAGCCGGTATTGCGGATTCAGGGTTTTGCAATACACAGCGCCCGACGGTCAGGTAATCGCCTATCTCGCGCGGCGCATCGTGCCGCAACCAGGTGCACCAAACTACGTGACGGTCAACAGCTACACGGTGAAGCAAGACGATCGCCTCGACTTGATTGCGGCGAAATATCTTGGCGATCCGCTGATGTCGTGGCTAATCTGCGACGCCAACGGTGCGATGCAACCCGACGAACTGGTTGCCACCCCTGGCCGCACGATCGCAATCACCACGCCGCAAGGCGTACCGGGCGGCATCGGTGCTTAAGAGCGTTCAGCTGAGCCTGATGATCGGGCCGGTCATCCCACTGACGCCGCCGCGTGCAGTGCTCGATGCACTATCGTCGGTCGAAGTTACCGTCGACGACATTGGCGCGAGCGGATTTCAACTCATCTTTAGTATCGACAAGCAGTCGCCGCTGCAAATTCTCTTTCTGCTGACGGGCGGTCTGCCGCTGCTTTTCATGCGGTGCATCATCATCGTCACCGTCAGCGGGAACTCTAACATTCTCATCGACGGCGTGATCACGAACAACCAGATTTCTCCCGGCGATAAGGGATCGAACTCGACGCTGACGATCACCGGGCGCGATCTCACCGCGCTGATGGATCAATCCAACTGGAGCGGCTTCCCATTTCCCGCCTGCCCGCGCGAGGCGCGCGTCGCCTTGCTCCTCGCAAAATATGCATTCTTCGGTGTGTTGCCGCTCATCATTCCGAGCGTGCTTATCGACGTCGTGCTGCCGATCGAAACGATCCCAGGCCAGCAGGGAACCGACCTTCAGTATATCCGCGGGATGGCCGAAGACGTCGGCTACGTCTTTTTCATCGAGCCGGGCCCGGCAGTCGGCACGAGCACGGCCTACTGGGGACCCCAAATCAAAGTCGGCCCCGTGCAACCCGCGCTCAGTTCTGACATGGATGCGTACACCAACGTCGAGAGTTTGCACTTCAGCTTCGATCAAGAGAAGAACAAAATTCCGCTGGTCTACATCTATATTCAAGAGACGGGGATCAGCATCCCGATCCCGATGCCGCCGATTACCCCGCTCAATCCGCCGCTCGGTCTCATTCCGCCGCTGCCGACAAATCTGATTCCACCGGATCTCTCTCCGCTGCGCAACGACCTCGCGAAGCTGCCCATTCCGCAGGCGATCATGCTCGGCTTGGCGGCCGCGGCACAAAACGCCGAAGCAGTCTCCTGCGAAGGCAGCCTCGACGTCGAGCGCTACGGCAACGTTTTGAGTGCACGAAAACTGGTCGGCGTACGCGGAGCCGGCCCCGCATTTGACGGTCTCTATTACGTCAAACGCGTGACGCACAAAATTAAGCGCGGCGAGTACAAGCAAAACTTCACCTTAACCCGCAACGGCCTCGTTTCGACCGTCTCCACGGTGAACTTGTGAGTTACGCGCCACCGACCACTGCGGGTGCCAACACGTCGTCGATCGCCACTCGACACTACGGCAAGTATCGCGGCCTCGTAATCGACAACATCGATCCGCTGCAGACCGGCCGCATTATGGCGCAAGTGCCTGACGTGTTGGGTGAACTTCCATCGAGCTGGGCGATGCCGTGCGTTCCCGCCGCGGGCATCCAAGCCGGATGCTTTATAGTTCCGCCGATCGGCTCGCAGGTCTGGATTGAATTCGAGCAAGGTAATCCCGATTATCCGATTTGGAGCGGCGGCTTTTGGGGTCTGGTTGCCGACGTGCCGATCTTTGCAACCGGGCCGCCCGCGATTCCGCCGGGGCAGAATATCGTGCTGCAGACGAGCGGTCAGAACTCGCTCATCCTCAGCGACTCCGCGCCGACGCCGGCGACTGGTGGGATCGTGCTCAAGGGCGCGAGTGGCGCGATGATCGTCGTGAATGAGACCGGCATTTACATCAGCAACGGGCAGGGAGCCACCATTACGCTGATCGGTCCGACCGTTGCAATCAACGTCAGCGCGCTGACGGTAGTGGGACCGTAATCGATGCCAGGACCGATTCTCCATACAGGCGCAGTCGTGACGTGCGCGCACGGTGGCCAAGCGATGCCGACGGTACCGAGTACGGCGGTCTTCGTATCTGGAATGCCAATTGCGACCATTACGGCGCCTTATGCCGTCGCTGGCTGTGCGTTCGTACCACCCGGGGGCAATGGTCCGTGCGTCACCGGTCAGTGGATCGTCGGTGCCGTGCAGGTCCTCTCGCACGGTCAGCCCGTTGCGATTATGACCGGCGTGTCGATCTGTGCGCCCACCGGAACGCCGTTGTTGCCCGTTTCTGCTCAGACGCTGGTGTTGGCGACGTGAGCGGAGCTTCACGATGAACGTCAACTTCTCGTATCTGTTCGACGGGCGCGGGCGGACGATGGACCCACAGACCAATTACTTGCGACAGCTCGTCGAACAGGTGCTCTTCACCTCGCCCGGCGAGCGTGTCAACCTCCCGGATTTCGGCAGCGGCCTCTTGCAGCTTCCGTTCGCGCCTAACAGCATGGAAGTTGCGGCCGCCACTCAGTTCACCGTTCAAGCTGCCCTGCAAAAGTGGCTGAGCAGCCTCATTAAAGTGGCATCCGTCGTCGCAACCGCCGAGGAATCAACGCTGACGGTCACCGTCACCTACACGCCCCTCAACCAGGAAGTGAGTCAGGTGCAGACCTTCGTTTACGGAGGAAACACGTGATCTACGCCTGTTGCGACGAGAACCGCAGAGCCGCGGTCCTGGGCAATCCGACGCTAAATGGCATCGACTATCTCGAAGTGCTCGATCGCTCGGCGCCCCCTGGAAGCCCGCGCCAGCAGACGTTGCTCGTTTACTGCATTAAGCCGGCGCCGACAAATTTGACGCCCGGCAACGTGCTGATCATCGGCGGCGAGAGCATCACGGGGATCAGGACGCTCTGGATCGCGCCCGCTTCGCCCGCACCGACGCAGGCATCGCCGGCAGAGGCTACCTATTTTGCGATGCTGGTCGACCCGGCGAACGTGTTGGTGATTCGCACGAGTGAGGCTGGCGACTTCTCCCCTTATGCGTTGCGCCTCGTCAACGATTCGTCGCAAGCATCGGTCGAGACGTTCGATGTTACCGAAGCGCTCACGGGATTCGATCCGCAGCTCGCCGAGGCCACGTTCTCGTTCAAGGTCGAATGTGACCTCGGATTCGACTGCAAGCCGCCGCAGACGATCTGCCAGCCGCAGCTTCCTACTCCGCCGCCAATCAACTATTTGGCGAAAGACTACGGTTCGTTCAGAACGATTATGCTCGATCGGCTGAATCAGCTGCTGCCGACATGGCAAGGCTCTACCGAGGCGGATATCGGCGTTGCATTAGCAGAGATCATTGCTTATGTTACCGATGGCCTAAGCTATCATCAAGACGCAGTAACGACCGAATCCTACCTACTGACGGCGCGCAGCCGTATCTCGCTTCGCCGCCACGCGCTGCTGGTCGACTATACCGTGCACGACGGATGCAATGCCCGCGCATGGATCTGCCTGACGGTGCAAGCGCAGGTATTTCTCGACCAAAAAAAGACGCGCTTCTACACCTACGCCCCCGAGATGCCTTCGTCGCTCGCAATCGGCTCCGGCAACGAGCAGGCGGCCCTCGATGCCGGCACCGTCGCCTTCGAGCCGATGCAAGACGCGAATCTATTTCCCGAGCACAATCAAATGCAGTTTTACACCTGGGGCGACACAAACTGCTGTCTGCCGCAGGGCGCGACCGAGGCGACGCTGCTGGGGTCTTATCCCAATCTCCAAGTCGGCGACGTCCTGATCTTCGTCGAGATGATGGGGCCGCAGACGGGCGTAGCGGCCGACGCGGATATTCGCCATCGCTACGCCGTGCGACTCACCGCCGTCGCTACCCAAGATGCCGCGGGAAATCCTCTGGTCGATCCCCTTTTCGAGGCCGGAACCGGGGCGCCGATCACGTCATCCTCGCAAAAGCCGACGCCGGTCACGGAGATTCGGTGGACTGCCGACGACGCGCTTCCGTTTCCGCTTTGTATATCGTCGACGCTCACCGACCCGATCAAGGGAAAGACGGTGCTGACCGGGGTCAGCACCGTGTTCGGCAACGTGGTGCTTGCCGATCAGGGTCTCTCGATGCCACGCGTTGCATTACCGGCCGTTCCCGAGCCGACGCTCTTTCGCATTGCGCCGTTGAGCGATCACTGCAATCAAGCGCAATCGGCTCCTCTTCCGGTACGCTACCGGCCGCAAATACTTGAGAGCCCCATCACGCAAGCCGTGCCGCTCCCGATCGCCGGCAGCCCTGTGACGGCGAATCCGATTCCGTTGCTTCCGAACGACTTCGTGAGCCTTGAAGACGCAAACGGATTCACCAGTGCGATGGTTCGGCCGGACGCTCCGTCGTCTTGGCCGCAATATTTCGGCGTCTTAGCCGCCCAAAATTCGGGCAACAAGTCGAACTTCGATCTGTCGGTCGTCTTCGCTCCCGCGGGCGGCCCCGCCGGGATGACGGGCGCCGTCACGCTCGAGACATTCGCCAACCTAACGCTCGAAGACCCAACCGCCGACAATTATGCAGTGACGCAGCTCAACACGCTTTCGCGCTTCGTCAACGTCCCGCCGACCTACGCGCCGCCCGCTACCAACCCGACACAATTTGCGAGCGGGCCAACGATGCTCGTGAACAACGGCACGGTTCCGCTGAAGGATGCCAGCAACAGCACGTACCTCACGGTTGGGGCAACCAATCCGCTCTCGTGGCCGCCGAACTTTGCGGTACTCGCGCAAGGCTATCTGCAAGACCCAAAGACGTTCAACATCCTGTTGATCTACCAGCCAGCGTCGGGCGCCGTCGGCGTCAATATTCCGGTCGTGGTCGAGCAGTTTACGAAGCTGGACCTCAGCAGTATAGCCGGCGCGATCGCGGATGCATCGGATCTCATCAGCGTGATCACCTTTGAGGAGGGACCGAATCCGACGCTGTCGGCCTTTGATTTGATGCACTACGATGCGCGCCAAGCGCTGCCGTCTATCAAGTTGAGGATCGTTCCGCGCATCGGCGACAGCACGTGGCTACCCGCTCTAAACCTTCTTGCATCGGCCCCTAGCGACCACAATTTCGTCGTCGAAATCGAGTACGACGGTACCGCTTACTTACGCTTTGGTGATAACAACAACGGCGCCTCACCCGACGCGGGGACCAAATTCCACGCTGCGTATCGCATCGGTAACGGCACCGCCGGGAATGTCGGTGCCGGTACCCTTATCTTCCTGGCGGGCGATCCCAGGATTACGGCGTGCATCAATCCGATGGCGGCGGGCGGCGGCGTAGATCCTGAGACGAACGAGCAGATCCGCCGCCGCGCGCCGCAAGCGTTTCTAACTCAAGAGCGCGCCATTACCATGGGTGACTACGCCATCGTGACTGAGGCTGCCAGTTCGCAGGTCGAAGACGCTGCGGCATCGCTGCGCTGGACGGGAAGCTGGTACACGGTCTTCATCGCAGCGGAACCGCAAGGCGGTGCCGATCTCAGCACATCGCTGCAGAAGAACGTTGCACAATACGTCAATCGGTATCGGCTTGCCGGGCAGGATCTAAAAGTCGAGGGTCCCGATTACGTGCCGCTCGAGATCGAGCTAACGGTCTGCGTTCAGCCCAACTACCTTCAAGGCAACGTCGAGCAGTCGGTCAATAAGGCACTGAGCGAGGTCTTTGCGCCCGGCAAGTTCACTTTTGGTCAGACTGCCTACTTGAGCCCGATCTACGCTGCGGTGCGCTCTGTCGCGGGCGTCCGTACGGTCACCGCAACGGTCTTTCAGCCGCAAGGCGTATCGACTCATCAATACTTGCGCGGCGGAGAGATTCCGATGGGACCGTTCCAGGTTGCGCGCATGGACAACGATCCGAACTTCCCCAATCACGGCCAGCTCGTGCTTACCATGATGGGTGGAAGATGACGGCGCTCTGCACGTGTGGGTGCTGCGCCGGCATCAGCCTCCAGACGCCGCGAGGCGAATCGAACCTGCCTGGACTGAGCGCGATCGCCTATCGCACCGGCACGTGGGGGTCGTTCCTCGAATCGATGCTCGCGCGTCTCTCGAGTTCGGATTACCCGGCTCTAGCGGCGCTCAAGACTCGGGACAACGACGACTTCACGATCGCGCTGCTCGACGCCAGCGCCGTTGTCTTCGATATTTTGACGTTCTATCAGGAACGGCTGGCCAACGAAAGCTATCTGCGCACCGCAACGCAGCTCTATTCAATGGTGCGGTTGAGTCAATTGATCGGCTTTCAGCCGTCGCCGGGCGTTGCGGCGTGGACGTACCTCGCTTTTAGGATCAAAGCGGCGACCGGTCTTCCGAGCAATCCCGCAACAACGGCCATAACGATCCCGGCAGGCACCCAGGTGCAGAGCGTGCCGGCGCAAGGGCAGAGTCCGCAGACGTTTGAGACATCGAGCAACATTCTCGCTAAGGCGGATTGGAATGCGCTGCCCGTGCAAAGCGGCTCTCCGTGGATGGCAACGAGCACCACGACGAGTGTCTATCTCGACGGCACGTCGTCTCAGCTGAATCCCGGCGACACGATACTGATCCTCGACCCGGGCAACGTGTGGGCGATCAGAACGCTGACTGCCGTCCAAGCCGATACCGCCAACGGTCGCACGCTGGTGAGCTGGTCGGAGCCCTTGACCGCGTTTACGAGCGGGTCGAGCGCCACGGCTGTCTACGCGATGCGGCAACGCGCCGCGCTTTTCGGCTACAACGCCGTCAACCCGCTGCTGCTAGCTGCCGCGACCCAGACCGAACTCGAGAATGCCGGGCTAATATCCACCAAAGAGGTCTACGAGCCTCTCACCTCGCCATTTGGATTTGTCGGCGGTTTCATCGAGGTTACCGAGACCGGAGATTGGTATTTCGCTACGGATAGCAGTACTGGGACGGACCTCGGCAAGAATCGCCTCGTAGATTTAGACGCCGTCTATCCGAAGATCTTACCGGGCAGCTGGCTCGTGCTGGCACGTCCGAACGGCGACACGTCGGGATCGCCGTCGGGCAAACTCATGCTGTATCGGGTCACGTCAGTAACGGCGATGACCCGTTCGGACTACGGCGCAAGCGGCAAGATTACCCGACTCCTTGTCGACAATGCGACGAGTCTTGATGACTACTACGCTGCGACGCGCTCGACCGGCGTCTTCGCGCAAAGCGAGCAACTCGCGGTCGCGCAGCAGCCGTTCGACCACCCGCTGTACGGCAGCTGCATCGATCTTGCAATCGTGCGCGACGATCTCGCCGGGGTCGTCGCGATCGCGGTGACCGGAAAGGGCCAGAAACTTACGATCAACGGCGCCGCTCTCACATTCGTCCCCGACGACGGGACCCCACACGTATCGCTCGCCCAAGGCGAAACTGTCACTCTGGTACGGCCCCCGGACTTCTTGAACTCGGATGGCTCGGTCCCGAACTGGAACGCCGCGACTGCCAAGCTCACACTGTACGTCGCCGACTCCAACGGTCGTACGGGCACGATCACCGGCTACTTGACCGATTTAAGCCTGGCGGCTTCCGCGGACAGCGACCCGATCGTCCAAGAGGTCGCGCTGGTCTCCACCGTTTCATTGAAGCCCGATCCTTTCCCGCGCACGCGCATCGTGCTGCAAAACGCGCTAGTCAATTGCTACGAGCGCGGCACGAAGACCACCGTCAATGCGAATGTCGGTCCGGCGACGGCCGGCAGTTCGGTGACTGAGGTGCTCGGCGGCGGCTCGGCATCAACACCGAACCAAAAGTTCACGCTCAAGCAGTCTCCCCTCACCTACGTTTCGGCGCCTACGCCGACCGGTAGGGATTCAACCTTGCAGGTTCGAGCGAACGGCGTCGCCTGGAAGGGAGTGCAAACGCTCTACAATCAAGCGCCGGCGGCGCGAGTCTTTGCGACCCTAAACTTGCCGGGCGGCATCGGCGAGGTAGATTTTGGAGACGGTGTCGAGGGTGCCACGCTGCCGACCGGTCTGGGGAATATTCAGGCAAGCTTCCGCGTGGGGCTAGGCTCCGCCGGTAACGTCGAGACGGGCGCGCTCACGACGCTCATCAATCGCCCACTCGGCGTTGCCGCCGTTACCAATCCGCTCTCTGCAACCGGCGGGCAAGACGCGCAAACGGTCGGCGACATTCGGGCAAGCGCGCCCCTCACGGTGCTTACACTCGGGCGCGCGGTCTCGATCACCGACTATCAGAACTTCGCCGCAACGTTCGCGGGTATTGCTAAAGCGAGCGCGATTTGGATCCCTAGCGGCACGTATAGAGGCGTCTTTCTCACGCTGGCGGGTGCGGGCGGAACGGCTCTCGTGCCCCCTAATGCGACCCTCGCCAACCTCGTCAGCGCCCTGGAAACCTACGGTAACCCAAACGTCGCGATTTGGCCTGTTTCGTTTATCGAAACCATCTTTAGCCTGTCGGCGGCTGTTGGCTACGACCCATCGTACGATGCCGGCGCCGTGCGGGCGGCGATCCTCGCGCGATTGACGCAGACCTATAGCTTCGCTTCGCGCACGTTCGGCCAGGGCGTCTCAGGCGACGAAGTCGCCGCACTTATCCAGGGCGTAGCCGGTGTTACGGCGGTCAACGTGAAGAGCATAGAAATCATAGCGTCGAGCACTGCCGGCGATCTAGGCGGAACCGGCTATTCCGTCTCCGCCTACAACGCTTGGATGCAAAGAAGGCTGACTACACCGCTGCCGCGTCCGTCCTCCGGATCGCATCTCATCATTTGTCCGTTTGTCCCGGTGGCGACTTCCGGCACCTTGCCATCACCGGCGGAGATCCTGGTGCTCGATCCCGATCCGAAGAAAGTCGTTCTGAGGACGCTGAAATGAGCGTCGACCTCTTCGAACTACTGCCCGCGATCTATCGAATACGCGACGCGCAGATCGCGCAGACCCAATCGCTGTTGACCAAAGCGGAGGAAGTAGAGCTCAAAGCACTCCAGGCCTTAACGCCACCGCTTGCGGCCGACGAGCGAGCAAGGCTCGACGAACTACTGGCCAAGGCCTCTCGCGGGCCGCTGCAATCGCTTCTCATGTTGATCGGCGAGCAGGTCGCCGCCGTTGCATACGACATCGATCAGCTTTACGACGATCAGTTCATCGAGACGTGCGCGCCCTGGGTCATCCCGTACATCGGCGATCTCGTCGGGTACCAGCCGATCCAAAACATCACTGCGACGGTCGACAATCCGCGCGCTGAAGTCGCCGAAACCATCTCCTTGCGCCGGCGCAAGGGTACGGTGCACGTGATGGAGCAGCTCGCGCGCGACATCACCGGCTGGGGAGCGCACGCAGTGGAAATGTTTCGCATGCTCGGCGATACGGAGTACCTCAAGCACGTCCGACTCTTCAACCATTACGCGCCCGATCTGCGGCGATGGGAGAACGCGCTCTATATCGGGACGGGCTTCGACCGGACCTGCCATCGCGTGGACGTTCGTTCGATCGCCGCGCTACGCGGCCGATACAACATTCCCAACATCGGCATCTTTCTCTGGTCGCTCAACGCCTACCGTATCAGCGGCGCACGCGCGACGCCGGCCACGACGAACAAGGCGGGCGCACCGCTTTGCTACCGCTTTAGCCAGCTTGGGACCGACATGCCGCTCTTCCACCGCGCCGTGTCCCAAGGCGAGCAAATCGCTGCTGCCGCGCAACCGGTCAACGTTCCCGATTACTTGCACCGGCGCGAGCTCTGCGCCGATATCGAAAAAGGCATTGGCGCTCAGTACTATGGTCCAACTAACAGCCTAACGGTCTCGGTCGACGGCGAGCTTATCAATCCATTCCAAATTCAAGTGGCAAATCTCTCCGGCGCGGACGGCAGCTGGGCAAATCTGCCGAGCACGTATGCGGTCGTGATCGATCCGGAACTCGGTCGCATCGCCCTCCCGCCGCAAGCGAAAGGCCCCAAAAGGCCGGCGGTAACCGTCTCGTACTACTACGGCTTCACCGCCGACATGGGCGGCGGCAGTTACGGACGCTCATTTACCGTCAACGACCCGGCCTGGATCTTTCCATATCCGGACACCGCAGCGCCGCCGCGCTATAAGAACATTCAGGACGCCTTGACGTACGCCGTTGGTCAGCTTGCGGTGAACGGACACGTCGCGCTCGAGGTCCACGGCAGCCGGACCGAGGCGCTTACGAGCGCATTCTCGATCGACTTGCCCAGCGGTACCACATTTGAGTTACGCGCCGAAGATGGAGCGCGCGCGACGCTTTTTCTGGGCGGCGAGTTTTCGATTAGCGGCGGCAATGCGAGCACGTTCATCATCAACGGAACCGTGCTGGCAGCTGGCGAGGCCATGTCGCCCGGCGCTCCAGGGCCGGCGACGCTCCTACGTCTGCCGCTGCACCGTCCCGACGGAACGTCCAATTTGCTCGGAGAACTGCAGCTCACCGACTGCACGCTTATTCCGGGTTGGCGACTCCAGACCGACGGCAAGCCTCGTTTCCCAAACGTTCCCGTACTGATCGTGGAACCTGAAAGTGCCGGAGTAAAAATAACGCGAGCGATTCTCGGGTCGATTCAGGCCCCGTTATATTCAACGATAACCGCCTGCGATAGCATACTCGACGCGACTGAGCGCACGCGCACTGCCTTTTCCGCACTTGACGGTTCGAGCGCGGGCGCAGCCCTGACGCTGACCGGATGCACGGTCGTTGGAAGAGTCCACGCGTCGGCCTTGACGATGGTCTGCGATACAATATTTTGGTCGGCCCTCCCCACGAGCGATTCGTCGCCCTCGAGCTTGATCGCGGATCGGAAGCAGCAAGGCTGCGTCCGGTTCAGCTTTCTTCCGTATGATGCCGTGGTTCCGCGCAGCTTCGAGTGCGTCGAACAACAACTCGCCGGCGTGCAACCGCTCTTCATCTCGACACGTTACGGCACGCCCGTATATATGAAATTGCTCGCGTCGACGGATGACTCGATTCGCCGCGGCGCGTCCGATGGGGGCGAGATGGGAGCCTACCACAGCGTGCTCGCGCCGCAGCGTGAGAGCGATTTGAAGATACGAATGCTCGAGTATCTTCCCGTTGGTTTACAGTTCGGATTGATCTACCAGACGTAACGAAGCGTAGAGGAGCATAGCCGTGAGCGACATCAGCCGATTGACGTTCGACCCGTTGAAGGACTACTTCGGGGTCGTGATGGAGCAGGGCCGCGTTCAGACCGACGCCGACTGGAACGAGTGGCTCGCGGAGTTCGGGCGGCGCATCCAAGCCGGCACGCTCGATATTCTCGGCCATGCCGTTTACGCAGCCACGACGCCGTATGCATTCCAAGTTACCGCGACATCGCCAAGCGGCAAAAACTCGATCTCCATCGGAGCGGGGCGGATGTACGTCGATGGCCTGCTCGCGGAGAACCACGGAACGCCCAATACGTGGGACCCCGCGTTGGCCGAGATGTCCGGCTCGCCGCAGCCACCACCCGCGACTAGCACCAACACGATCGACTACACGCAGCAGCCGTACTATCCGAACCCTCCGGCGATCGGCGGCAAAAGCTTAACGGGCAATGGGCCATTTCTCGCCTATCTGGACGTATGGACGCGCTCGGTCAACTATCTGCAAGATCCTAATCTCATCGATCCTGCGATCGCGGTCGACACGACCGGGCGGCTTCAGACCGTCTGGCAAGTCAAGTTGATGCCGTTGCCCACGGGCATCACGTGCGCAACACCCGATGCGCAAATTCCATTCACGTCAACGCCCTCCGCGGGTTTGCTGACGACCAGCGTCGTGCCTGAGGCGGTGACGGGACCCTGCTGTCTTGCATCGGCCGCTGGTTATACGGGCGTCGAAAATCAGTGCTACCGCGTTGAGATTCACGATCCGGGGAACGGAACGGACGATCCCAAGAAGCCCGGCGCCACCTTCAAATGGTCGCGCGAGAACGCCTCGGTACAAACGGGCGTCACCGCGATCGCTCCCGGCTCAAACTCGCAAAAAAAGGCGGCCAGCGTATTGACCGTAACCAGTCTCGGCCGCGATCAAGTCTTGGGCTTTTTGCCCGGTAACTGGATCGAAGTCACCGACGAGAATCACGTGCTCAACGGCAACCCCGGAGAGATGTGCCAAATCGACGGCATCGATGTTGCCAGCAGCAGTATCACGCTGACGACGACGCTGAAGCAGTTTACGACACCGACGCCTAATCCCTTGACCTGCACGCGCATCATTCGCTGGGATCAATCCGGTATCGTATACGAAAGCGACATCCAAAAGACGGTCTGGTGCGATTTGAGCACTACCGGCGGCGTGATCCCGGTTCCCAATTCCAACAAGACGCTCATTCTGGAAAACGGCGTCACCGTTAACTTCGGACTCGACAGCACCATCACCGGTGGTTCCTTTAACACCGACGATTTCTGGAGCTTCGCCGAACGCACCGGTACCACCGCGCCGGAGCTCAATCAGGCGCGGTGGTTCGGACCGTACCACCACTACACCAAGCTCGCCATCGTCGGCTTTAAACCCACGAGCAATCCCGACTGTCGCACGAAGTGGCCACCGTCGGGCGGTGGGGACTGCGGTTGCTGCAGCTATACGGTAGGCGACGGCGTCGAAAGCTTCGGTCAGTATACGAAGATCCAAGACGCGGTCAACGCGCTGCTACCGACGGGTGGAGAAGTTTGCATCTTGCCCGGCCGCTACTTCGAACGCGTGACGATCGACAGTCAAAGCGACGTCGTGATCCGCGGCTGCGGCCGGCAAACACGACTTGCCTCGCCTTCGCTCAACCCGGACGCCTCAAAGCGCTCGGCGAAAGATCCTACAGCGATGAGCGGGCTCGCGGCCGTCGTTACGATCATCGGTTCGCACCATATCACCGTCACCTCGCTTTGCGTGGAGGCAGGCGACAAAGAGGCGGGCATCCTGCTCGACAAGCGCAGCGACAATGAGAATTATGGCCCCAGCAACACCGACGTTACGATTGCGGAGGTCGCGATCACGGCGTCTACGCGTCCGGCCATTTTCGCGACGAGCGTCGACGTCCTCGCGATCGACGACAATCGCGTCGCAATGAAGGACGAATGGAGTTCGTGGCCGGCGATTTACGCAGATGGAAAAGAAGTACACATCGATCGCAACCGAGTCGGCCTGCTGAACGCAAAGAACGAGCCTCCGTGGATGCCCGACAGCATCATCGGCGACATTGACTCTACGATGGCGAAGGAGGCGGCGGTAAACGTTTTCACCCAGACACCCGGCGGAATTCAAATAGGCGGACCGTCGCAAGATGTGTATATCGTCGAGAACGAAATCGACGGCGGCGGCCACAACGGCGTCACCCTGGGTAGCATCAGGATGCTCAACAGCAACGGCGTGGATACGAAGCTGTGGACCGGCGTCACTTTCAACGAGCAAGGCCAATGTACGACGACCCGCAATTTCTTAATCCCCGGAATGCTCGGTTCGGGTGCCACGGCGAGCACGTACGTTGCGAGCGAACCGCTGCTAAACATCTGGATCGAACGCAACCGCATCCGCAACATGGGCTTGTGCGGAATTGGGCCAATCGGCTTCTTCGACCTTCGAAAGATTCCCGAAGTCATCAGCATCGAGAACCTTACTATCACCGGCAACGAGATTACTCGTACGGTAAAGGACGCGATCGAGCCCAGTCAAAATCCCGCGTTTGCCTACGGCGCAATCTGCGTGCCCGACGTAATCGATCTCGTGATCACCGATAACGTCATCGCCGAGTTCGGCGCCAAGCCTGGCAGCGACCAAGTCTGCGGCATCTTCGCGCTAAACGTGGAAGTCGCCGATATCAGTCGCAACCAAATTCGCGACTTACGCGATTTGTCCGCGGCTCAGTCCGATGCTGGGGCGATTTCCAATGATTTGTTAGGCGGGATTGTCGTTATGATGGTCACCCCGCCCACGTTTAAATCCATCAATACCGAGCATGCATGGTCAGGCGCGTTCAAGGAAGCTGCTCCGTCTACCGCACAACCTTCAACCTCAGCGCAACCCTCAACTTCAGCAAAAGCGACGACGTCAGCCCAAAAAACGGCGGTAGCCGCCCAGCCCGTACGCGCCCAAGACACCATCGCGGTGCACGAAGGCGGCACTCCGACGGGGCAGGCAATCGGAAGCGTTTCGGAGCAAGCCGCGGTTCCGTCGCAGTTTCAAGAAACGAGCCAACAGAATACGGAGTACCTTGCAGCGTACACGCCGCTCGCGGTGCCGACGCACCAGCCTGGGCTCCCGGCACTTCGCGTCGAGCACAACGTCGTCCGCGTTCCGCTTGGTCACGCCCTGGCGGTGCTCGGATTCGGTCCGTTCTCGATCGTGAACAACAACTTCGCCACAGGCGGGACGGTCGTACTGCGCGATTACCAGGTCGACACGACCGTTGGAATCCTTAATCTCGGGATCGCACTCGATATCGCGAATATCATTGGGGGATTCACGGATCTCTACAATCCATCGGCGTCCTACGCGCAAGAGACGATTGCTGCCATTCATATGACCGCGACGAACGGTACCGTCCTATTTACGGATAATGTGTGCCAGCTTGAGGCCCGGGCCAGCGGTGAGCGAGGCATGGCTTCGGTCCTGATCCTTAGTTTGGATCACGTGCTTTTTGCCAACAATTTATGCTGGCTCGATGCCAGAGGGGAATGCGCGGCAATCAATGCATTGTTGATCGGGTTGACGCTGCAAGCCACGGCCAACCGCTTCCAGGAGTCCTACGAGTCGGTCGCATATTCGGGCGTGACGTTCGGGCTGAAAAACATTACGTCGCTGAACATTTCGACCCACGAGCTCGTGGCGCTCCCAAGCACCGCGACGGACTTGAATAACCTGACGTGGTAAACCGAAACATCACGCGTTGAGAGGGATCATCGATGAGTACGACATCGCCTAGCGGAGAAGCCGCTGCCGCCGGAAGCTCGGAACCTACCGTGGGGCCCGAAATTACTTCGGTTCTCACTTCGGCCGATGCCACGGCGACGCAGCGCGTCCAGCACCTCAGCTTCGTTCAGCAGGCGCGCATCGCGCGGCAAACACGAACCGTGGCAAGCGTTACCGCACAGTATGGCGCCGGATCGCCCCAAGCGAAAGCGGCGCAAGACGCGGTGACCGCTACCAGGGCGACCGACACGCGCGTCGTAACGGCGAAGCAGCAACTCGCCACCAAAGCCCCGATCGTTGGCGACTCCTTTGCGCTCCAGGGGCGAGTCTTCGATTCCCAAATGCAGCCCGCCGAAGGTTATACCGTCTTCTTGGTCGATGCACAAAACACGTATCAAACCGATTACGGATTCGCGTACACGGATAAGACGGGCTACTTTTTGCTCAGATACGGCGGCAAGCCACCATCGGGCACGCCGACACCGCTCTTCGTTTCAATCGCCGACGCATCGGCTAAACCAATCTTCCGCGGCCCGAACGCATTCCTCCCGACGCCGGGCCGAGCAACGTACCGTGCAATCACGCTGCCCGCGGGAGCGCAGCCCATCGGAAATCCCCCGCCCGATGTTCGCAAAACTGGATTCCCACCTCCTAAGTGACGTCCATCGAAGTTCGGTTGTCCCTAGCTTGTTCGCATCACCTCTTGAAGTATCCAAGGAATGCCGCGGCGGCGGCCAGGGCACCTAGGATGGTCGGCAAAACGCCACTCTTTACCGTGGCAAGATGCTCTAACGTCGTTGCTAGCGGTTTTTGTATGATCGGTCGGGTAAAATACACCAGAACTGTTCCAAAATAGGCCGCAAAGAGCAGAATCGTGCTGAATGTCGCCGGCCTAGGACAACTCTAGGTTGTTACGCCGAGCAATGTTTCGGAAGTAGAGCCTCGAAAGCGCGAGCGCCGTGACGTCGATGAAGACATTTAGGCCAACAAGCGCGCCGACTCGTCCCTGTGAGACTTCAACGTCGTAGATAGTGTACCCCCCGACTCGACTTAACACCACGACGTTGACAATTAAGGCAATGACAGAAGCCATTAAGAAGTAACGCACTGATAGCAGCCGGCTCCCAAAAAGATAAGACAAGAAACTCTCGGTAGTTCCAGCCGAATAGACAAATAAACGAGGCCAATCGCCATCAGCAATGTATACATACCAGTCGGCGAGTCGATCGCGGATAACCCTATCGTTGTCTCCGGTCAGGAACTGTACGTAAAGAGCAACGACAGTTAAGATCGTGCATGCTCCGCCGAGCCACCAGAACAAATTGTGATGCACGGTTAAAGGCCAGCATCCGATTTGGAGCAGGGTACTTTCAATTAAATCGTCAGGACTCCAAAAACGCGAGATTCTTTAGTTTCATCTTAGCACCCGAGCCCAGATCTCGAAAGCCGCGTCGGCCAAAATGCAGAGCGACTCGCCTATCGACGATCTCGTGATCGAATCTCCGTGGCGTTTGACCGAGTCCGCGCCGCTAGGTGGAAAGAGGCGTGAGCTTGGTTTAGGCTAACCAGTCCGGCCACGCCCCCGCCAGGCGGCCGCCGAAGGCGACTTGGGCGTGGCGTTGGATGAGAAATAAGGAGGGCGGCGATGACGACGACAGCCGTGCCTATAGAGTGGATCGCGCCGCCAAAAGGCGGTTCGGTCGAGCAATCGGTAGAGGCGGGGCGCACGCTGCGTACACGAATCGGCCGGCATCAGCAAGCCACCTGGAAACCTCGCGCGAGTCGCGATCCGCTACAGATATTGAAAGAGAGCGATGCCGGGCGGCTCCCGGATGTGTTGCCGATTCGCTACGGCCGTATGGCGCACGATCCTTTCGCCTTCTATCGCGGCGCCGCGGCGATCATGGCGAGCGATCTGGCGGCACTCCCGGTTTCGGGGATCCGGACGCAAGTCTGCGGCGACTGCCATCTGCTCAATTTCGGCGCATTTCGAACGGCCGAGCAGCGTTGTCTTTTCGACGTGAACGACTTCGACGAGACGGCGCTCGGAGCGTGGGAATGGGATGCGAAGCGGCTCGCGACCTCCGTCATTCTAGCGGGCAAGAGTCTCGGACTGGCGGGCTCGGAAACGCGCGGCGCGGCCCTGGAAGCGATTCGATCCTATCGCGAGCACATGCGCAAGTATGCAACGATGCCGGTGCTCGAGTTGTGGTACGATCGGCTCGACGAGTCGAACGTCGCCGCGATCATCGAAGCCGCGACCGGGAAGCGCGCTCGCGACGCTCGGTCGAAAAAGCTGCAGGCGGTCTCGAGCGCCCACGCCTATCCGAGCTTTGTTTCGAGCATGCGCGGGGCGGTAAAGATCGTCGATCAGCCTCCGCTCCTCTTTCATCCGCCCGACGTGCCTGCTTTCCTCGACATGATCTCCGCAACGTTTGCGCTCTACCGCAGGACGCTCTCGGCGGACCGCCAAGCGCTGTTCGCCCGCTTTACCCTTCAGGACGCCGCGTATAAGGTCGTCGGGGTGGGCAGCGTCGGCACACGCTGTCTCGTCGCGCTCTTCACGGCGAACGACGGATCGGCGCTGATTCTCCAGATGAAAGAAGCGCGAGCATCCGTTCTTGAAACCTACGCCGGTGCGCCGGGCGGTAGGAGTCCCGGCGCTCGGGTGGTCGACGGCGAGCGCATACTCCAAGCGGCGACCGATGCGTTTCTGGGATTCACCACGGACAGCGACGGGCGCGACTATTACGTCCGTCAGCTTCACGACGTGAAAGCTGGATTTACCGTGGTGCACATGAACGCAAGAGAGTTGCACGATTACGCTGCCTTCTGCGGCTGGGCACTCGCGCGCGCACACGCAAAAGCAGGAGGAAACGCGGCGATGACTGCCGGCTACCTAGGCCGCTCCTCATCGTTCGACGAAGCTGCTCTCGAGTTTGCCCAAGCTTATTCCAAGCAAAACGACGAGGATTACGAACGGCTCGTTGACGCCGTGCGCAAGGGACAGATCGCCGCCAAGAAAGAGCCCGCCTGAATTGTCACAGGTCGAAGAAGCGGCTTCCCGAGCCCAATTTTTGGGGGACGCCCACCACTTGCGTAGGAGGCCGTCCAGTGCTAGCCTACCTAATATAGCTACATGAGCTAGAGTCGTAGTACCACGGCCCTCGTTGGCATTCACAACTTCGAAACGGGGTTCTTAGCTTTAGGAAAGGAGTGACGCCATGGCCACCGATCCTCAAGAGGCACCGACCGACGAGAGCGGCGTTCTCGTGAACCGCGCACCCACGCAGGTTTCTCGTCCGGCGACGGGTGAACCGCGCCCGACAGCTGACCCAACCACATTTCTCGTCCGGCATCCGTCGGATGGTCCGTTCTATGATGCAATTAAAGCCTTCAATGCCAAGCATGGCATCCATGCACTCCCGTTTCCGCCTCCGCGTGGTAGCGCGAACGGAGGCGAGCCGGTCCTAACTTTGCACGACGTCCTTGGCGGCAGCGCTTCAACGGGCGCAGGCACCGGCATTACGTGGATCACGAACAATAAGCAGATCGTTTTTCACGCGTTGGGAGACTGCGGAAGCACACGGGGACCCTCAACCCAAAACCTCGTCGTTGACAAAATGGTGGCCGACTTCAACGAAGCGAGTAATACGGAAGTCCCACAGTTCCACGTACTCCTCGGCGACATCGTCTACAGTTTCGGGGAAGTCAAATATTACTATGACCAGTTCTACGACCCATATCGCGACTACCCCGCCCCGATTCTCGCAGCAGCAGGCAATCACGACGGTCTGCCGGCACCCGATTCCGGCTCACAATCGCTCGAAGGCTTCCTGCGGAATTTCTGTGCCGATCAGTTTGCGGTAATGCCCGAAGCCGGCGGTCTCGCGCGGACGGCTCAGATTCAGCCCGGAGTCTTCTTCACGTTCGAAGCGCCGTTCGTTACGATTATCTTCCTGTATAGCAATGCACTCGAGGATCCCGGTGTGATCGCCGACAACGACATCGGTAATTCACAACTCCTCTTCTTGCGCGCGGCGCTGACGCGGCTGAAGAAAGCCAACTACAACGGCGCCCTGCTATTCGCACATCATCATCCGGCTTACACGCTTTCGCGTCACGGCTGGAGCATTGATATGCAAGCACAAATCGATAAGATCTGCGACGAGGTGGGGCTCTGGCCGCACGCCGACCTGGCAGGCCACGCGCACAACTACCAGCGATTTACCCGCCGTCGTAGCGACGGCACTCAAGTTCCCTACGTCGTATGCGGAAATGGCGGGCATAACGTACAGAAGCTCAGCCCGGTAAACGGAGACGTCTTGCGCGCGCCCCAAGTAATTCAAGAGGCGACCCCCGGCGGTACGTCGTCGCCGTTACAGGATCAAGTAGTTTTCGAGAACTACGACGACCAAAACTATGGTTACCTACGAATCATTGCCGACGCACAGCAGCTGCGCATCGAGTACCATCCAGCGAGCGATGGTACCAGCTCCAAAACGCCGGATGATTTTGTCACGGTGAGCTTGGCGGACCGCCAGCTCGTCCACTTCGACGCTCCGGTCCTTGGGCGGCCGAAGCAGGCAAAGCAGGTCGCAAACACCGCGGCGAAGGCGCTCAGTGCCGGTCCAGCCGCACCGCAAAAGCGATTGGAGCCGCATCGCAAGCGCAGCCGCAAGAAGACTCACGGCCGTCGGCCAACTTCCCACGCGGCACCCGTCGGCCGGCGTAAGCACTCCAAGGCAAAACGTAAGAAGTCACGCGGCTATCGGCGCCGATGAGACGGTCGCTATCCCCGTGCTAGCTCATCTATCCGGGTAGCGATCTCGTCGGCGTAGCGGTTTGCCTCTTCCTCTGACCGCCCCTCAGCCCAGACGTTGAACAGCGGATCCGATGCGTCGGGAATCACGAGCACCCATCCGCCCTCGCGCGCGACGCGGATCCCGTCGGTGAGCTCAACGTTTTCGCCGTCGGTTTCGTCGAGGAGGCGGCGCATGATCTGGCCCTTGCGTTCCCACGGGCACTGATCGCGGCGTGAGGCAAGGTGCGACGCCGGCAGTTCGTCGACGATCGCGCTCAAGGAACGTCCTTGCGCGGCGATGAGCTCCATGATCTTCGCCGCGCCGTACAGCGAATCGAAAACCGGCGCAAACTCCGGGAACACGAGCTCGTAGTTCGCGCCGCCCGCAAACGTGAGCGCCGAGCCTTCCTGTGCGGCGAGCGCCATGAGCGACCGCCGATCGGTGCGCGTGCGCACGACGGTCGCGCCGCGCTGCTCGGCAACCGTCTCGATCGCACTCGGCGCCATCACCGGCACGGCGATTCGCGCGCCGGGCACGACGCTCGAAACGAGCACCGTCAGCAGCGCTAACAGCCTACTACCCTCGATGATCCGGCCGCGATCGTCGACCAGCGCGAGCG
>JBAUYZ010000054.1:0-11265 GCA_049585055.1 Candidatus Cybelea sp.
TTCCACCGCGCCCGACGGGCCGATTGCAATGCCGGAGCGTTGTCCGAACGGAACAATGGTAACGGCTGCCTATCGCTCGATCACCGTGAAACACTTGTCACGCGACGATATTCGATCGGCCAACGTAGAGACGCGCCGCAAGCGAGCACTTGGCATGGTACGCGCGCGCGTGTTGCGGCTGCAATCTACGTCGGTAACCACTCTCCGGCGCCGAGCAGCCAGTCAGCCGGGAGGGTCTTGTTTTGAACGGCCTCCAATCGTCACAGCTTTGCACCTTCAAATCGCAGCGCCCGGGAGGGGGCCCGCAAGACGAGGCCCCGTTGCAGGCCGATCGCGCGGCGGCATAGCAGTCACTAGCAATGACGCCATTCGAACTTGAGCTCAAACGTGCTGTCTACGACGGTGCAATCAGTTTGGGAGTGATCCCGCGCAAAGCCCAACTCGCCGCGACGACGGGACACTCAGAAGAAGAGGTGGCCGAGGCACTCGGGCAGCTCGCCGATGACCACGTATTGGTGCTCCAGCGCGACGGCGGCGAGATTCTTATGGCGAACCCCTTCTCTGCCGTTCCGACGCCCTTCATTGTACGGGCCGGCACGCGACAATGGTATGGAAACTGTATTTGGGACGGGATGGGGATTGCTGCAATGCTTCACACCGAAGCGACGCTCGACGCGTCCTGCGGGTGCTGTGGCAGTGCGATCGTGCTCGCGCTTCCCGGGGACTGCCGCGACGAAGATCATCGCGTGGCCCACTTCGCAATTCCGGCAGCCCACTGGTGGGATGACATCATCTTCAATTGAAAAACAATGCTTGTCTTCCGGTCGGAAGACCACGTCGACAAATGGTGCCGAGACTGGCGATTCGACCGCGGGGCGATCTTACGCCTCGGGCAGTGCTGGCGACTCGCCGAGGCGTGGTACGGAGCCGATCGCCGCGACCCGCTTTGGCGCCGCCGCGCGCCGCAAGAAGCCCAGGCACTCTTCGCCGAGCTCGGACTGACCGGTTCGTTTTGGCGACTCGCAGGCAACTAACGCTGCGTGCCACAGCGGCAAAGCGGCGCCGATTCGCATCGCGCATTGCAACACCGAGCCACGCTACATTGCTTTGACCTTGAACTTCGATCGTGGCGTCGGAGCAGGGCGGCCTCGTCGCCTGTCCGGGCGGTTCGTAGCGCACCGATGACGGCCGCGAGGCGGTCCGGGCGGTGACGTGGGCGCAAGTCGATGAGATCGTAGCGCTGCTCGTGCCAGTACTACGGCGACGCCGGCGAGCGGTCCGGCGAGTTTTGCGAAATCCGTCAGACGGCTCTGTTAGAGCCGGCCCTTCCCAGGCATTCCTTTGCACCTCTCGCTGCGATCCGCCATGCGCGCGTGGCTCAAGTCGAGCGAGAGCGAATGCGTTTAATAGGCCAATTCTCATTTGATATCAATCAAAATAGGCCCCGTGGCCGCGGAATCTTGTGGAATCGAGACGGTATCCTACAGCCTGCGATCCTCGCGATAGCCGTACCGGAGCGACGCTTGGTTGTCCGAATCGTCCGTCGGATGTCAAGCGCCCTGCCCCTGGTTCAGCATGCTCGCGACTTGTTCGGCGAGCTTTCTAGGGTCTTCGATTGCTTGTTGGTTCATCGGCGTGAGCACCATTCCAGGTCCGATCGAGTTGACCGTTATATTTCGTTCGGCGAGCTCGAGCGCCAATGTCGTCGTCAAATTTCGAATCCCGCCTTTGGATGCATCGTACTCGGCCGCCCCGGCGCGCGGAATGTCTTGATGCACCGAACTAATGTTAATAATGCGCCCGCCGCCGTTGGAATGCCGATCGTACCTCCGTACGAACGCACGGCAGCACAGAAATGGTCCGGTCAAATTCGTTTCAATCGCCCTTTGCTGGCCTCGCTTGGCTCTAATATCATCACAGCAGCTTGTATATCGCCGCCGTTCTCGAGTACGGAGAAGCCGGCATGGTTATCTTGAACGTTTTTCATGTTTCCTTTTACCATTGAGGACTTCATTTACGGCTCGAAGGTCTTCGATGAACGAGGCCATGGCTTCATGGCGTGCATCGGCGTCGGGCGCGCGCAGGATCGCCGACGGATGTATCGTTGCCAGCGCCGGCATTGCGAGCAACCCGTCGAACACGCGGCCGCGGTTGGCCATCAAGCGAAACGACGATCCGAAGAGGGCCTGCGCCGCCGTCGCGCCGAGCGCGACGACGAGCTCGGGTCGTATCACTTTGAGTTCCGCTTCGAGCCAGGGCCGGCAGGCGCGAATCTCGATCGCGCGCGGCTTAGCGTGAATGCGGCGCTTGCCGCGAACGACGAACTTGAAGTGCTTGACGGCGTTGGTGACGTAGACGTCGCGTTCCGACAGCCCGGCTGCTTCGATGGCCTGGTGGAGCATCTTGCCCGCCGGTCCCACAAACGGATGCCCCAAACGATCCTCGCTATCCCCAGGTTGTTCGCCGACGAGCATGCAGCGCGCCCGCGCCGCGCCCTCTCCAAAGACGGTTTGGGTAGCGAATTCGTAGAGATCGCAACCGCGGCAGCCGGCCGCCGCTGTGCGAAGATTTCGAAGCGAGCGGCGCGCCGGTAGAAACTCTGCCGCGCCGACGGCGTTAGACGTCGCCGCCAATCACCGTGCCGTAGTGGCGCTGCACCGTGCGCGCAGCGTCACTGCGGTAGCCTCGGCATCGGGTTCGTTCTCAAAGACGGCTACTGGCATCGACAACTCCCGAGCCTTTCGCGTGGGCGAATAAGGTCATCATTTGTTCGTTGAACGCGGGAAGATCTTTGGGGCCGCGGCTGGTTACCAAGTTACGATCGACGACGACTTCGCGGTCGACCCATTGCGCGCCGGCGTTGCGCAAATCGTCGGTGATCGTCGGCCAGCTCGTCAACGTGCGTCCTTCGGCGAGCCCGGCCGAGACCAAAACCCACGGCGCGTGGCAGATTACTGCCATCGGCTTTCCTTGCGAGTCCATTTGCTTGACGAACTGTTGGACTTTCGGATCGGTTCGCAATCCGTCGGCATTGAGCGCGCCGCCGGGAAGCAGCAGCCCGTCGTACTCTTCCGGGCGTGCGTTATCGAGCGTGGCGTCGACATCGACCTTGATCGTCGGTTGATGGTGTTTGAAAGCTTGAATCGGCTCGCTTTTTGGCGAAATAATGTCGACGCGCGCGCCGGCGTCGCGCAGTGCTTTCGTGGGTTCGAGAAGCTCGCTCTCTTCGAAGCCGTCGCCCACTACCACGGCTATCCGTTTCTCTTTCAGCTCGTTCATGCCGTCGGTATCCCCGCTGCGCCAGGCCGCGAAACGCCGCTGGTTGAGCTTGGGACAAGCGTGGAAAGTAAGGACATGGCAGAGATCTTTGGCAGTGCCGGCGATGCGGTCGTCGTCGGCGGGGCGTACGAATGCTCGGAATGCGGGCACCGCATTCACCTATCCGGCGGTGAGACGTTCCCGCCAGATCACCACCCTGAAAAGCCTTGGACGCTCTATCTCAAGGGCGAAAATTAATCAGGGGAGGCGTTAGTCGGCCGTAATTGGGCTAACCTCGCGCGATTTCGTCGAGCTGCCTAACGGGATCTGCCGGGTGCGCGCGCCGCTGACGCACGATCTCGCGCTCACCCTTCTGCGCTGGAGACAACTCGTGGCGCCAATCGTTGGGCAGCTTGCGCAGGCAATCCGGACGGCTATCGGGCGCGCCATGGCGCCGATCGCCGCAATACCTCGCGCGACCTCGCGCACCGCTGCGAAGCCCGCGGTGACTGCATCGCCGTTCGCCGCGACGCCTCGCAAGTACCGGCAAACACGACCGTACGAGAGTAAAGCGTGGAGCGCCGCGCCCCGAAGCGCTACGCCTCGTGCCGGCATATGCGCCGCATGCCGCGGCCCGGTCGTGAAACGCCGACGGCGACACTGCGATGCTCGTATCCCTGGAATGAAGGCCGCGCAGGCTAATAAAACCGTCATAGCGGCGCGCAAAGCGCTCGCATCTCAAGCTGCGGCTGGCCGGGATCCGCGCAAGGATCCCGAGATAAATCGATGGCGTGGGATTGCGATCGCGGAGGGCCATCGCCGCGGTGTTCGTAGAAGGTCAAGACGAATCCAGTGGAGGTCTCTAGTATAAACACACCCCGCTGTCGGCAGACGTGAGTCTGCTCGACCCCTGGGGGGCGAATTAAAAGATCGAGAAGCCGACCGCAACGTGCGATCCTTGCGCGTTAGCATGCAACCGCTGGGCTATATATATATCGGCGGGCCGGGTAAAATGGGTCATCATGGCCGCCCCTCTGACGGAACGTGTTTGGCAGCGAATTAAGGGGACCGCGCAGCGATGCATCGCAAGTCGGCACCGCCCGAGCCATGCGGAGGCTGAAAAACTCGTGAACGGTATCATCCTTAGCGAGGATGGGCCATTCCCCGAAGACGCTGTAGAGTTTTACGCTCGCGAGCTGATTCGGCTAGTCCATGAAGGCGAACCTGAGGTGAACTTCGGTACCGGGCGATCGTTATAAGAAGATACCGCATTCTCTGCAGCCCTCTGGTTACAAGTGTTCCGCGCGGGATACGCAAATCGGCTGCAGGACGCGTTGGAACACGTGTTACGCGTAACAAGTGTTCGCTATCTCGAGCAGAAATATTCGGCAGCCATTCACCTTTCTTGACACCCTTCTGCCAAGTGACCACACGCGCATCATCGCCGGCATTGTGACCGGCGTCAGTTTCCTAGGCGGCGGCGTTATCTTCCGCACCGAGATGAGCGTTACTGGGGTCAATACCGCGGCGATGATGTGGGGCGGCGGGCGCTGTTGGCGCGCTGGCCGGATTCGGCCTGTGGTGGACGGCCGCACCTGCACGGCGGAATCGTGGCGTTCAACGTTCTCCTCGAGCGGCTCGAACCGGCGATCTCGGCGCGAGCCTCCAGGACCCGCGAAACCATTTACAAGCTCGCGATCTTGTGCACGAGCGTAACTCAACCGGCCGTTGGGCGTGAGGGCTAGAAGATGGAGTTGACCGGGTCTCGTGGACACTTCCGCATTGGCGCGGAAAGGGTCCACCCATGGCACGAAACGTCCCCGATCCTACCCTCTGGTCATGACCAGCCTTTCATCGTGAAACAGTTCGCAAGGTGCATCCGAAGTTATCCGAGAGCCAAGAACACTAAGCCACCGGAAGGTCGCCCGCGGCAAGCTGATCATCGCGTCGCCCCGCGCGTATTCTGATCGATTACGATGTGCAAGGACCCGCTGCTCAGCCGGGCACTATCCATGGTCTTACGAACAAGGGTCACGGCACGGACTGCTTGGGACTGCATTGCCGAGTAGCCATTAATTCCCGAGAGGTTTCCCAATGCTTGAGGCTCCCGGCGTGGGCCCAATACTTGGGGCCCGGCAGCGATCCGCGGCGACCGCGATGTCAGCTAGATGACAGAACGAGGCTCGCCCACTAAGTAAAATGTTCGCTGGCTTCAGATTTTGGTGTCCCTTTCGACGAAGGTCGTTTCTGCGCCAGCCCCGGTGAACTTAGCGCGCTGTTCAGCCTATCAAGTTCGCGGTATCAAGTTCGCGTCTGGCGATACCCTAATAACGAATGGGGCATTGTCAAGCCTCAGCCTTCAGTATCGTTTGGTGGTGCAGAGCGACGGGTAGAAAAAGCCGGAAAGCGAGGACTCATGTACGACAAAGACGATGCATTCGAATCCGAGATATACTACGACCGGGAGCCCGCTAGCGCCGCGGTCGATCGCCTGCACGGACTCGGCTACGGTCGCGATGACATAAGCGTTATGATGGATGACAAAACACGCGAGAAGGCTTTCTCCGCGGTCGTGAGCGCCAAAGGCAGCGAAGGCCTTGCGGCTGGTGCTACTGTAGGGGGCGTCCTCGGCGCGATCGTGGCGGGGCTCACCGCGACGGGTAGCGTGGTTGCAATTGCCGGGACCGGCGGACTTGCCACACCCCTGGTTGTGGGCCCATTAGCGGCTGCATTAGCCGGACTAGGAGCCGGCGCGGCCGGCGGCGGCATTGTCGGCGGGCTCATCGGAGTCGGAATCGGCGAGAAACGCGCCAAAGACTATGAGAAGGGCTTGCGTGAGGGCGGCATTCTCGTCGCCGTTCGTCCGAAAAGTAAGGAACATCGGGCCGACGTACGCAAGGCGCTCGACTCCGACCATTCCGCGAGCTACGACGGAGTCGACCGTGACGTGGACTATGCCGGCGAGCTGCACTCCGAAACGCGTCGCTAAAGTCCTAGGGCGGAAAGGACTCGCTGGTTAGAATTTGTTGAACCAGATGAACGGGACCGGCTGTGGCCGCCCGTTCATCTTTCCGCCGCCTGAAAGTGCTACTCCAAGATCGTCTCTTCGCTCCGAAACAAGCGGTCTGCATCGCGACGCTCGAGCCGCTAGGGAGAAAATCTACCCAATGCGCGATTCGCATACATAGGAGCGCTGCGCCCGACGGCTGTTGATGGCGCGGGAATAAGGCATGGGCCGTGAGGGTACGTCACGCGGCATGAGCAAGACCACAACGCTGGCGCCCCAGCACCAGGATCGTCAGCCGGGGCGCCAGGATGAGCTTCGGCCCCAGCCGCAGAGCGAATCCAACACACCTGGTTCGCACCGGCTGAAGGACCGGGTGGTTTTAGTGACGGGCGGCGACAGCGGTATCGGGCGCGCCGTGGCAGTGCTTGCGGCCAAGGAAGGCGCCGACGTTGCCATCGCCTATCTAGAGGAGCACGACGACGCCGAAGAGACCCATCGTCTCGTCGAGGAAAAGGGTCGACGATGTGAGCTGCTGGCCGGGGACATCGGTCGGGAGAGCGTCGCACGGAGTTTCGTCACGAAAACAGTGGAGCGCTTCGGCAGGCTCGACGTCCTCGTCAACGCCGCCGGGGAACAGCACCGACAAGATCGCCCCGAGGACATTTCGGCAGAACAGCTCGAGCGGACGTTCCGGACGAACGTGTTTGCGCAATTCTTTACGGTTGAAGAGGCATTGAAGCATCTTCAAAGCGGCTCTTCGATCATTAATATTGCCTCCATTACGGCCTACGAAGGAAGCCCCAAGCTAGTGGATTACTCGGCGACGAAAGGAGCCTTGGTTTCATTCACGCGAGCGCTCTCCAATGCAATCGTCGATCGCGGGATACGCGTGAATGCCGTAGCGCCGGGACCGATTTGGACGCCTCTAATCGCCGCCACCTTTCCACCCGAGGACGTCGCAAGCTTCGGAGCCGACACGCCGATGAAACGCCCCGGACAGCCGTACGAAGTGGCTGCGGCCGTCGTCTTTCTAGCATCGGACGATGCCTCGTACATTTCCGGCCAAACGATTCACGTCAACGGCGGGACCGTCGTTAACGGGTAAGTGCGATCGCCATCCCGCTTCTGCACCGTTTTAGATCTGAGTATCCCGGGAATGCTGGCAGTGCCTAGTTTGCTAATGAGGGAGATAACATGGACGTATTGACGCTGCTTAAGAACGACCACAAGACCGTAGGTGGGCTCCTTAACCAGGCCAAGAAATGCGAGCCCGGTGACGGACGTCTTGCCGCGCTCGCCGAGCAGATCGAAAGCGCGCTGACGGTGCACGCCGCTATCGAAGAGAAATATTTCTACCCTCGCCTGCACGAACGGTCCGACGAAGCGGACGATGTCGTCGACGTCTTCGAAGCCTACACGGAGCACGAGCTGATCAAGAAGCTCATTTCGCTCCTCAAATCCGGGCGCCAGCCCGACGAACAGTTCAAGGCAGAACTGCAAGTGCTGGCGGAAAACGTGGAGCATCACGTCAAGGAAGAGGAGTCGACGATTTTTGCGCTCGCTCGCGAGACCCTGGACGCCGAAGAGCTCGAAGAGCTGGGTGCCGAAATGGAGGCCGCAAAGAACAAGATGATGTCGCGATCGTCCCGAGCGCCGAAGCGCAACGCCCCCGCCAAGAAATCGTCGAAAAAGAAGGCCGTCTCTCGAGAGGGCCGCCGATAACACTGCGCACACAGACGCGCGGGAGAGACGCCGTGGCTAGGGCCTCCGTCCCCGTTCCCACGACCGTACAAAAGCTTGCGGCTGAGTTCATCGGGACGTTCTTGGTTACCGGCGCAGCGATTGGTGTGGACGTCTTCTACTATACGCAAGGCAACATCGACTATGCGTCACGCTGGCTTGCACGAGGACTCATGACCGCCGCAGTGATCTATGCATTTTCGGAGACGTCGGGCGCTCACGTCAATCCCGCCGTGACGATCGGTTTCATGGCGCGGCGGGTTTTTCCAGCCCCCATGGCAGCGCTTTACATCGGCGCACAATTCACGGGAGCCTTCGCGGCTGCGCTGATATGGTTCGTGCTGCAAGGGCGCGCCGACTTGGCGCTCGGCGCCAGCCATCCTGGCATTCAGTTCTCACCGGCTACGGCCGCCGGCGCGGAAGCCATACTAACCTTCGCGCTCATCCTGGTCATCTTGATGACCGCGCAAGAAGAGCCGAGTGTCGGCAAGCAGGCCGCCCTCGCGGTGGGTTTTACAGTTGCAGCCTGCGGCTTCGTTGCGGGACCGATCAGCGGTGCATCGATGAATCCGGCTCGAACCATCGCCCCTCAGATCGTGAGCGGCCATTTCGAAGATCTCTGGGTATACGTGGCCGGACCGCTCATCGGCGCGCTGCTTGCCGTTGGAACGCATGCCGTAATTTGCGGCCGGCCATCGCTGGGCCAGCAGAAGGCGGCCCGCGGTAAACGCCGCGCGCCTCCGGCGTAGCAAGATTCTTTCACGATCGAAGCATAAGGGTGAGAATCGCCAGTTCGATCGCCGCATCGGCTAAGTAGATCGGGGAAATTCGCCGCCGGCAGGCGTGCACGATATCGATACCGGCGAACGCTAATGCCAAGGCATACGACAGCGCGAGCGAGGGCGGTTGCGCCTCCTCCGAGCGGCTGTCGAGCCACAGGGAGAGCCCGATCGAGGTTGCGAGCAGTCCCACCATTTGCACGAGCCAGCGATCGTGCTTCTTTCCCGTCACCGCTTCGAACGTCCGCATGGAAACCAACGGCGCAAGACCGGTCACGCAATAATAAATCGCTTGGCATTGTAATACGCGTTGACGATCGGGCATGTTGGAGGGCTATTGCGAGGCCGTTTAGGCCTGCTTCCTTTCGAATTCTTTGTGCGCGCGCTCGATCAGCTTGTAGGCCTCCTTACGCGAGCACTTCCCCTCAAGGGTTATTTTGTTTCCTTCCTCTTCGGAGTACTCAACCAAGAAACGCTCGATGCCTTCGAGCATCTCCTTGGGGACATCGTCCATTTCATCGAATCGGTCGGTCTTGAGTGCAACGCCCTTTCGCTGACGCGGACAGGCGACGAGGCGGTCGTTCACGACGCCGTTCTTCTTGAGCAAAATCCCGCCGATGACGCGAACGTCTAGCAGACACCCGGAGAAAGTCGGGGCATCATTGAGCACCAGCACGTCGATGGGATCGCCGTCGTCGCCGAGCGTTTGCGGAATGAACCCATAGTCGTACGGCCACATGAGCCCTTCGGCGAGGGTCATCTTCAAGCGCATGATGCCGTACTTCGCTTCGAATGCGAACTTGTGGCGTATCCCTGCCGGGGTCTCGATCACCGCGAAGACGAGATCCTTTTCCTTGGGTACGAAAGTCGGAATCATAGCGTAATTCGTGGCGTTGACGGCCGTACTCATGGTTGCCATTTACCCAACACACGGGCCGCCTCAACGGCCCTTCAAATTTCTCTGCGATGCGGTGGCCCGGCGTTATTGAACCGGGCGCGTCGTCAACGACATCTGTTCGCTTCAAGACTTCATCCCGACGTTTGCGGCTGTCGCGGGCGAGCCTGATCTGTCGAGAAAGTCAAGAAAGGCAACAGAATCGGCGACGTAACTTTCAAGCGCATCTTGATGGCTTTAATCTGAAGCCTTTCCTCGTCGGTGAGTCGGAGAAGTCTCCGCGCGAGGACTTTCTGTTGGAGTGACGCGACCTCATGGCTTTACGGGTTCGACAATACAGATTGTGTTTTCCGAACAGCGGGAGTACGGGATTGGACGTCTGGCGTGAGCCGCTGTCGCAGATGCGTCTTCCGAAGATGTTCGACCTTCGCTCCGATCCACTGAGCGTGGGGAGCAGAGCTTCAGGTACGGCGATTGGTTCCTTGAGCACGTTCCACTCCATACGCCGCTCAGGTCACCGTCCAGGAATGGCTCGAAAGCTTTCAAGGAGTTCCCCCGCGCCAAAAGGCTGCGAGCTTCACCGTGACCAGATCGTCGAGAAGTTGATGCCGAAGACCTGAATTCGTGAAGTCCTCGGAGGTGCAAGAGCAACCGTTCGAAAGGTTCAAAAAGCGCTCGCAGATCGCGGGCGCTTCTCGCGAAGCAAAAGGGCCCTCTGACAGCACTCGTCACCGCCAAAGGGCCCCGGACCCGAAGGTAAACCCTTCGAGCCCAAAAATATTTTACCAAACATATCAAGAGGGCTGGACGAACCCCCTAGGTCGTCCAGCCCCCAGCGCGCTGAGGTATCTGGTTCGGTTTGGATGTGGGACAATGCGGCCCACGGTGCGCGGTTACAACGCTCCGAAGGCCGGGGCCAGGAAGCAATCGGGAACCTTCCGGCCGCAGTGCCTCTTACCCGTAAGCGAACCGGTTTACCGTGTCGGCGAGGTGGGCATAACGGATGTTAGCATACGCAAAGTTAGCTCTAGCGACGGGGGCGCCCCTAGGAAAGCGGGGCGCCCTTTGTTTTGTTTAGTACAGCTCGTGCCTCGCCCTCTCCGCACCGCGCGGCACGCTATGCGGCACTGCTTTGTTGGATAGTGGGAGGTTCCGCTGCGCAGCATAACGGCGCCGATCGCATAGAGGAACACTGCGGCCGACTTGGGCGGTTAGTGAGGCTCTCTAGCTGCGGGCCGGAGGGGTTTGCGGGCCCCCTACATTTTCGTAAGATGTCGGAAGGCTAGCAGGTCGCCCGTTACCTGCCGGCCGGCCCACTTGGGAATGACGAGCGTTGTCAGGGGCCGTGCTTCCTTCCATATTTGAACGAATTCGGCGCGCGACGAAAAGGAGTCCGCTCCTTGTCGCGATGGTGCGCAAAGCATCTGCTTTAAGCTGCTTTGCGACAGGACGAAACGTCAGCTTTCCCCGGCAGGCCGGGTCGGCGAAAAGGCCCCCGAACTGCGGGCTCTCGGCCAGCACGGCCTCAAATGCGCGTGCCAGCTCCTGTTGCAACTCGACGGTGGTCTGCATCCACAGCTCGGGGA
>JBAUYZ010000055.1:0-65747 GCA_049585055.1 Candidatus Cybelea sp.
CCGAAGAGCTGATGACCGACGGAACGGTCTTGGTCTTTGACTATTGCGGCACCAACGTGTACAAGCTGACGCCGGATAAGACCGGCAGCTACGTCACCGGCACGTGGACGCAACTCGCCTCGCTGCCGTCCAGTTACGCGCCGCTCTATTTTGCTTCGGCGGTGCTCCCCGACGGCAAGCTCATCATCAACGGCGGCGAGTATAACTTCTGCAGCGGCACCGAGACGACGCTCGGTGCAATTTACGACCCGGTGGGTAACACCTGGACCTCCGTCTCCCCTCCGAGCGGGTGGTCTCGCATCGGCGATGCGCAGAGCGTCGTGCTTGCGAACGGCACCTATATGATCGGCAACTGCTGCACCTCCGTTCAGGCGCAGTTGAACGAAAGTACGATGGCGTGGACGCAAGTCGGCACCGGCAAGGCCGACACCAACAGCGAAGAGGGTTGGAGCCTGCTGCCGAGCGGCAAAATTCTGACCGCCGACGTCGGCAGCGAGCCGAACTCCGAATTGTTTAGTCCGAAAACCTCGGCGTGGCAGAGCGCCGGGACGCTTCCGGTGAACCTGACGTCGGGATTCGAGATCGGACCGCAGACGCTGCGTCCGAACAATACCGTCTGGGTTGCGGGCGCGAGCGGATTATCCGCGGTCTATCACATCAAAACCGGAACGTGGACCCAGGGTCCCACCTTCCCGCTCCTGGGAAGCCAACAACTCGACGTGGCAGACGGCCCGTCCACGCTGCTGACCGATGGTACCGTGATGGTGGCCGCAAGTCCGGGGTTGTATAACGCACCGTCATCGCTCTACATCTACACAGGGAAGAAGCTCAAGAGCATACCGGCTTTCCCACAAGCGCCGAACGACTCTTCCTACAACATTCGTCTCCTCATGCTGCCGACCGGCCAGGTCTTGGAGGACGACGGATCGTTGGATGTGGAGGTCTATACGCCGCACCGCCTCGGCTCGCCGAGCTACGCTCCGCAGATCACGTCGGTACCGTCGACGCTAACGCACGGAAACACCTACAAGATCATGGGGCGTCGCTTCAACGGCGTCTCGCAAGCGAATATGTACGGCGACGACGTTTCGCAGGCGACGAACTACCCGCTCGTACGAATCACGAACACCGCAACCGGTCACGTCTTCTATGCCCGTACGCATAACCACAGCTACATGGGCGTGGGATCGAACAAGAAGGTTTCGACGATGTTCGACGTTCCGTCGACGATCGAAACGGGCGCGAGCAGCTTAGTCGTGGTCACGAACGGCATCGCGTCGGCGCCCTCCAGCGTTACGATTCAGTAAGGGCTTCGTCGCGCCGGCGACGGAGCCGGCGAGAAAGCACTGCGGCCGGGGATCTTCCCCGGCCGCTGCGTTTTGTGACGATCGAGCCCGATAGCGACGGTTAGTCGTTCGGCTCGACGGCGGGCAAGTGGTAGAAGTAGCTCGCCGGGAAGCGCGTCTTGATCCGCTTGAACTTCGCCTTTTGCTTGTCGAAGCTGAAGCAATCGGAAAGATCGTCCGAGCGCGAATCGGTCGTTCCGAGCGACGGCAGACCGAAGGTTTCCTCGGTGAACTTTAGGATGCTGCCGAATTCGTGCTGGGTGTGCGAAATGTAGCCCTGCTTGGCGTATGGCGAAACGACGATCAGCGGCACCCGGAAGCCGAGTTCGAACGAGTTGTAAATCGTCGGCGAGACGTGATCGTAGAACCCGCCCCAGTCGTCCCAGGTGATGAAGATCGCCGTATTGTTCCAGTAATAGCTGTTTCCGATCGCATTGACGATCGAACCGACCCACGACGGACCGGAGCCGTCGTTGACCTTTGGGTGATCGGAAGCGGCTTGGGTCGGCGTAACCCAGACCACGTCGGCGAGCTGGCCGTTGTTGATGTCGGTGATCACTTGCTGGGGCGGCGTGATCACGTTCGCTTGCATCTCATAGTGGTTGGACCAGATCGAATAGATGGCATCGACGGCATTAAAGAGTCCCGAGCCGGGCGTGCCTTGATAGTACTTCCAGCTAACGCCTTGACTGTCCATCTCGTTCATGAGCGACTGGCGATGAAAGCACGGGAACGTCTTGAGCGACGACGGCTCCCCGCCCTTTGGATTGATGACGCCGACGAGCGAACCGGAAGGCGCGTCGCAGCCGCCGACGAGTTGACCGCTCGGCGATGCCGGATTATTTGCGGCTTTGTTCGGCGAACCGTCGCTGACGTTGGAGGTTCCACTCACGAGGTACTGATGCGAAGGGAAGCTCGGACCTTGATCGGTCGCGAAAAAGTTGTCGGCGAACGTATACGTTTCGGCGAGCGTGTAATACTCTTGGACTTGACTCTGAGGAACGTAGTCGTACGCGGCGTCGTGCGGGCATGTCCCCTTGCAGATCTCCGAGTCGAACCCGTTCATCCCACCGTTGTTGTACTCGGTCAGCCAGGCCGCATGCGTGTGAGCGTCGTCGAAGGGCGCCGCCAGCGATTCGGATTGCAGGTGAACCTGCTGGTGCGCGTGGTTGTACCCGTACGACTGAGTGTTGGCGCCGGGTAGGAACTGGAAGAGGTCGTCGACGCTGCGATTCTCTTGAACGATGATGACGATGTGCTGGATCGGCGACTGGAGGCGGACGCCCCGGTGGTGCAGCCGCGTGCCCGGGCCGGCGGCAGGGGTCAGCGCGGCCGGACCGGCGCCCGAGTTTTGCGCGCAGCCTGCGAGCGATATAAGGATAGCCAGCGAGAAGTATAACGGATTCTTCATAGTACGATTATACCATGCTTAGGTAGTACCCGTTCGCACACTTGCTATTACACTTCCGCCGGGACGGGATGGCGTTCACGACCGGCGCGAGCCAAGGGCGAGCGCAAATGCTCTGCGCCGCGATGCGCGGCTACTCGTTGTCGGGCGCCCTCAGGTCCGCCCGCTGGCTCAAGAAGTAGTTCCGGTCGAACGGCGAGGTTATCGGCACGAAGTTGCGGGGCCCTCCTGAGAAGTCGAAGGCATCGCCTTCGGGCGAGTTCGCCCGCGTGTCGCTGGCAGCGAGCCGGCCGAGTCCGAATTGGTCCTCGATGAACCTCAAAATGCTGCCGTGCTCGTAGGTGACGTGCGAGACGTAGTTCTGTTTCGCGTACGGCGAGATGATCAAGAGCGGTAACCGAAATCCAAGCCCGTCGTTGTCGACGTAGGTCGGAGCGGCCGGGTCGAACCAGCCGCCCGAATCGTCCCAGAAGATGAAGATGGCGGTGGAATCCCAAAACGGCGATTCGCCGACCGCGTTAACGATCTGCGTGACCCACGACGGACCGGTCTTCGATCCCGAGCCGCCGTGATCCGAGTTAGCAAAGGTCGGCGTAATCCACGTTACCGTACGGAGGTGTCCATTCCCAACGTCGGTCAAAAACTGCGAGGGCGGTGAGATAACGTCGGCATTCCAATCGGGGCCGTAACAGATGTGCCTGATCGCCTGATAGGCGCTCCAGATGCCGACGCGGCCCTTCGATGCGTCGCCGCGGATCCGGCTGCCGCCGCAACTGAAACTGCCGCCGCCTTTAACATTCGCGGCGTAGAACGACCACGAGAGTCCGGCCGAATCGAGCTCGTCGCCGAGCGTCGTCGGGTCCCAGCACGGCACTTCGTTCCCGGCGGGGACTTTACGGTTCGGACCGAGGACCTGGATCGTATCGGGAGGGCCGCCGGTACAGCCCCAAAGACTCACCGGATAGTTCACGGAGTTGTTCGGATTGACTGCGGCGATCGCGTATTGGTGCGAGACGAAACTGCTGACGTCGAAGTCGGACGAGAACATTTCATCGGCCAAAACGTATTGGTTTGCCATGTCCCAGTACGGTTGGACTTCGGACTGCGGCACGTAACTGTACGGCGGATCCGGATTCGGACAGGACGGTCCTGAGGGCGTGCCACACGTCCACGTCTGTTTGTCGAACCCGTTCATTCGGCAGTTCGTGCCGGGAATGCTCCCCGTGCCATGACATGACTTAATGAAACCCTTGGCGTTGTGCTGAAGGTCCCAGGTGGTCGCAAGCGTGACGGGCTGAAGCGTAATTTCCACCTTTTTGGTGTTGTAGCCGTAGCTCTGCGTAGCGGCGCCTGGGTAGTTCATGAAGAGGTTGTTCAAGGTGCGGTTCTCTTGAATGATCACCACCACGTGTTGGATCTTTCCGCTCGATCCGGGGTAGCGCTCCCCTCGCGCGGGAGTACCCTGGCCGTGAGCCGCGTATCCGAGCCCGGTCAGGCCGTTGTTGCCTCCGCAGCCGGCCGGCAGTATCGCCGCGGCAGCAATTACAAACGGCACCCAAAAAAAGGAAGTGCGACGCATGAGCGCTCTCCTGTAGCAGCAGCTTATAGGCGCCTCAATACTCCGAAATCACGCTTGGGTCCCGCTACGGCAGGGAAAGGCTGCCCGCCGGCTGACGGTAGTCAATCGTCGTCGATCGCCAACCCGGATGGTTTTCGACCGATAACGCGAGCCACGCCGGCGGCTAGACGCAGCCTACGAAGAGCGAGTGCAACTCCCCTTAAAGTTCGGCTTCATGGAAGTCATGCTGGGATAGCTCATGAAAGCGAAGCTGTTCTGGTTGGTACGTATGGTTCGACTGTGGCTGAGCTTAGCGCCGCTCGAAGATTGGTCCGTCCATTGCTCGGTATTTCCAGTCCATGGTCTCGCGACTGAGACTGTCCAGTCCGACAAATTGTCGAGCTGGATTTCGACGTAGCGACCTTTCTTCGCGTCATATGACGTAGAAATGCTGAGCACGTAGGGCTTCGTCATCTTGCCCTGCGCCGGCACGACGACCGACTGATGCATAAGGCCGGAATCGATGGTAAAACGTTGCCGTCGCTTTGACCGGCGGTTGTCCGACATTCCCGGCCATACAGGACCACGTGCCGACGTAATACTGCATGGCGGCCATGCCGGTCGACGGCTGTGCTGCGGCGGGTACCGCGAAGCCAACGGCAAAAGCAAATAGCGCCAGAATCCTTCTCAAGAGGCCCCTACCTTTCGAGCGGGCTGCGAAGGCCCGCAGCTTGCGCAGTTCTTCTACGAGGCGAGCCTTCGACGGCGGATAGTCGTTTCCGTGCAAGTGACGTACCCCGGCCCTCGATCGATCTTGGTAAGTCTATCGAATGGTGATCCCCTCTGGACCAAACAGTCCAGTCCTCGCGCCTTTTATCTCGTTGATCGGCGCGACTCTGCCGTTTGCGCCGGCCGCATAGACGGTGATCCAGTTGCTGGCGTAGTTTGCGACGAAGGTGTTGCCGCTGCCGTCGATGGCGATGCCGTTGGGGCCGTTTAGCTTCGTTGCGCCGCCCTTGATGGTTCGGACTGGCCGGGCATTGCCATTCGCTCCGGCGGCGTAGACCGTAATGCTGTACGGGCTGTAGTAGTTATCAATATACATGTTCAAACTGGAATCCAGAGCGAGTTCATACGGCCCGTTGAGTTTAGTGCGGGAGCCGATGATCGTCTGCAGCGGTGCGACGTCGCCTACGCTGCCCGCGGCGAAGACCGTTATGGAATTGTTGAGATTTGGAACGTACACTTTACGACTTGCGTCCAACGCGAGCCCCTCGGGCGAGGAAAGCCCCGTGCTCGCGCCTGCGATGGTCCCCGCCGGCGCGATATTGCCGTACCCAACTGGGTCGTAGATCGTCACGCTGTTGTTTCCAGCGTTCGCGACGTAGATGTCCCCATAGACCGGATCTAAGGCAATGCCTTCGGGAGTGCTCAATTCGGTATAAGACCCGCTTATCGTATGCGTAGGTGCGACGTTACCGGTCGCGCCCGCGGCATAGATGGTGACGGAATTATTACCGGCATTCGCTACGTACATATTGCCGCTGGCGTCTACGGCGATATCGTAGGGGCTTGAGAGTCCGGTGTTGGAGCCTGCGATAGTCTGGACCGGCTTCTGATTGCCGGTCGCACCTGCTGCGTAGACGGTGACGCTGGTGCCGCTGTAGTTAGCGACGTAGAGACAAGGGCAAACCGTAGAGTGCTTGCGGACATGCGACTGATTCTGTTGGAACGCGGGCGGCGTTGCCGGTGTCGGTGATCCGCCACCGCAGCCGGTGAGGAGCGCGATCGCCGTCGCCGCGCCAAGAGGATGTTTGAGGTCAGAGAGCATGGTCACGGTCCTTTTCTGCGGTTCGGAATTACCGCAAACGCACGAGGTGTAACACTAGAGCTCACCGGGCGCACGCACGCGCCGCTTGCTCCTCGTTCGTCGCTGCTAAATCAGCTCCTGGACCGTTTGTCGCGGCTCAAAATCGGTGACCCAGCAATACGGGGCGAGCCTAGGCCCAAAAATCCAAAATCCACCCGCGTTGTTGGCGCCCGTAAGAGCGGGTTGAGTTCTTCTTTGGCGTGTATGGCGAAGCGCACAAAAAGAAGTGGGTTGGCCTTTGGATCGACAACGTGAGCCTCACGAGCAAGTGATGAGAGCGAAGTCATAGCTCACCCCGGTGCGAGGGTGCCGCATCCGCGGCATTGGGAATCCGCTGGGATAGCTGACAGTAGCGGCGAACGTCGTTAGCCGCTCGTCCGTTCAGGTTCCGGGAGGCATCGCACATGGGAACTTTGTCTCGCTACGCATTGAGCATTGGCGCAGCCGCACTTTTTGCTGGCTGCGGCGGGTCGCAGTCGTCGATCACTCCAAGGGCGGGCACCTACCAATCTAGCTCAGGCTCCCAGTCTCCGATTCAGCACGTTATTTTGATGGTTCAAGAAAACAGAACCTTTAACGATTTCTTTGCAACGTATCCCGGCACAGACGGCACCACGACTGGCGTCATAAAGAAAAGTAGCACGTGCCACGTTAAGAAAACTCACACCGTTACCCTTAAGGAGGTGCCGCTCGCGGTCCCCCAAGATCTTGTTCACCGGTACCAGGCCTATTGGACGGCATACGATAGCGGCAACATGGACGACTTTGATGACATTAAACTTGGCAATGGTACTCCAGAATGCAAGTACCCATATCAGTATACGGACCCCGCAGACATTCAGCCGTACTGGAACCTTGCGCAACAATACGCGCTGGCTGAGCACATGTTTACGACGCAAGGCAGTACCAGCTTTGCGGCTCATCAGGATCTCATCCGCGGCAGCAGTCAGATCAGCTCCAGCGTCGCGCTCGTCAATGATCCGTCCGGAATACCGTGGGGATGCGACGCGCCTCCGGGAAAAGTAACGTCGCTAATAACTGAAAATGGCCATTATGAAGGTGGACAAGGTCCGTTCCCATGCTCGAACCAATTCCCACCATCGTATAACTACAACACTCTTCGAGACGTGCTTGATGCCCAGGGCGTCTCTTGGAAATACTACGTCCTCCCGCTAAGGAAGAACTACGGTGGCCTCATGACTGCCTTCGACGTGATCTCTAGCGTGCGATATGGACCTGAGTGGAAGACAAACATCGCAACGCCACAAACGAAAATCTTTGACGACATTTACAACGGGACCCTCCCCGCGATGTCGTGGGTAATTCCTGACAAGCCAGACTCTGATCATCCTGGCGGAACAATCGACAACGGGCCTTCCTGGGTGGCAAGCGTCGTGAATGCGGTAGGTCAAAGCTCATACTGGGCGTCTACGGCAATTATTGTCGTGTGGGACGATTGGGGAGGTTTGTACGATAATGTACCCCCAGCTCAGCACGGTTTCGGCGGACTGGGGTTTCGCGTTCCGGCGCTGATCATATCTCCGTATGCCAAAGCCGGCTACATATCTCAGACTAACTACGAGTTCGGCAGCATACTAAAATACATAGAGAATAATTGGAACCTTGGTTCGCTTGGGACGACGGACAAAACGTCTGCTAGTATCGTCGATTGTTTCGACTATTCGCAGAGGCCACTCAAATTCAGGAAGATCGACGCAAAGTACTCAGAGCAGTATTTCAGGAGCCGCGAGCCTTCTGGATTACCGATCGACAACGATATGTAATGGCGTAGCCGTTTCACGGCGATAACGAGAAGACGGTTCCTGCGTTATGCGCGCCGCCGGCAGTAGTCGTTCCGTAGAGCGTATCGTTTACATCGATGAGGCCCGCATACGGGTATTTGCCATCCTTAGGGGCGCCGAAGCTGTGGAGCACCGTTTCATTACCGGAGCTTGTAGTCTTGAAAACTGTTCCGCATCCAGGGATGCCGCCGTATCGCAGACCGCATGAAACCGAACCACCGTTGGAGGTCGTACCGTAGAGCGCGCCGTTGACATCGAGGAGGCCCCCATATGGATACACGCCGTCCTCCGAACCGCCGAAGCTGTGGAGTACGGTTTCCTTGCCGGAGGTCGTTATCGAGAATACTGTTCCCCGGTTCTTCCTACCCCCGCGTTTACTCGTGCCGTAAAGCGTGCCGTTGACGTCGAGGAGGGGCGCCTGCGTTGGGTATTCGCCGTCTCCTGAGCCACCTTTGAAGCTGTAGAGCACGGTTTCCGCGCCGGACGGCGCGATCGTAAAGATCGTTCCGCAACCGCCACTTGAGCTGCAGTTTGCGCCGCCGTAAAACGTCGTGCCGTAGAGCGTGCCGTTGACGTTGATGAGGGCCGCTTTTGGGTGTGCACCGTCTGGTTCGCCTGCGAAGCTGTGGAGCACCGTTTCCGTGCCGGAGGTCGTGATCGCGAAGACCGTTCCGTCGCCGTTTGCGCCGCCGTTCGCCGTGGTACCGTAGAGCGTGCCGTTGACGTCGAGGAGGCCATATTCCGGGCCGAAGCCGTCTGGTTCACCTGCGAACCTGTGGAGCACCGTTTCCGCGCCGGAGAGTGTGACCTTGAACACGGTTCCGCAATAGCAGGACGCAACTCCACCACTGACGGTGGTGCCGTAGAGTCTGCCCGCGACGTCGATGACGCCTGCCCGCGGGTTTTTACCGTCTGCCGAGCCAACTTCGAAGCTATGGAGCACGGTTTCGCTACCGGACGTCGTGATCGCGAAGACCGTGCCGCCGAAGCAACGAGCATGACAGGCGCCGCCTCCGTATTCGGTGGTGCCGTAAAGCGTGCCCTTGACCTTAATTAGAGGACCCGCGTGCGGGTCTCTGCCGTCGTTCCCGCCTTTGAAACTGTAGAGCACGCTATACGCGGGACGCACGTGCATTCGCTCCGCCGCAACTCCGGCAGGCGATGGGCTCAGCGGTGTGCTTCCGCCTCCGCACCCCGCTGCCATCACGGCTAGAATCACTGCAGCAAAGGTTTTCATTCGTCCGTCTCCCTGAAGCCGTATGACTTCGACAGGCTTGAGTGTTCCCCGTCTCATTATTGTGTGTCGACCGGTTCATTCGACGGCGGCTCGTGCAGGAAGTGCGACAGCGGATACTTCGAGGGAATCGCTGTGAAGGAACGCGGGTGCTGATTGAAGTCGAAGGCTGCATCCAAGCTCGTTGCGCGCTGGTCGGTGTAGCCACGTGACGTCGGCCCGATGCTTCCGGTCCCGTAGACCTCTTCGATGAACTTCAGAATGCTGGCAAACTCGTATTGCTTGCTATCGACGTAGCCGCTCTTGGCGTAAGGCGAGATGATGAGGCAAGGAACGCGGAACCCGAGCCCGCGATAATCGAGCTGCGGCGGCTTCGAACTATCGTACCATCCGCCCCAGTCGTCCCATAGGACGACGATCGCCGTGGAGTTCCAGTACGAACTCTCTCCAATCGCGTTGACCACCGATGCTACCCACGAAGGGCCGAAATCGCTTTTCGCCAACGGGTGGTCGGAGTCGGCCGTGCTCGGGGTGACAAAGCTCACCGCTGCCAGGTCCCCCTTGCCGGGATCGGTTAATATCTTCGTCTGAGGAGCGATGATGTTGGCCCAGTCGGGGCCGTACCTCACGTATTTCATCGCTTCAAAGGGCTCCCAGATGCCTGCATCGAGTTTTCTGGCCGCGTAGTACTTCCACGAAACGCCGGCATTATCGAGCACCTCGGCAATCGAGTTCCACTGGTCGAAACACGGGAACGGGCCCTTATTCATCTCCACTTTCTGTGTGGAGGTTACGTACGAGCTCTTCGTGCCCGGCGGCGAATCGCAATCGTAGGGTGCCGCTTGCGGGTTATCGATCTCGGCTTCAGATGGCGATTGATCGATGTCGTCGGTGCCGGCGACCAGCGTCAGATGTCCGGTGAAACTCCCGCCCCACTCCGTCGGAAACATCTCATCGGCGAGCACGTACTGCTTCGCAATATCCCAATATGGTGTGATCAGAGACCGCTTGACGTACGAATACGCCGGATATGGACCATTTTTGCAGCAAAATTTGGAAAAGCCGTCCATCTTCCCTTTATCCCAAGAAACCTGGGACGACTGCCAGTCGTGCCCCAAGTCGAAAGAGTTGAAGGTGATCGGTTTGAGCGCCACCGAGATGTCTCCGGGGGGACAATCCGAACTCGAGCCGCGGCGCGCGACCTGTCGGGTAATCTCCGGTCGCGCGTTTGTCTCCGGAATCGCGCAGCCCGACGCCGGCGCCTTGGCACCAGGATAACCGGTGAAGAAGTTTTCAAAGCTGCGGTTCTCTTGGATGATGACGACGACGTGCGTAATGTATTGGCTCGGAGATCCGCTCTGCGGCAGTGCGCGAGTCAAAACCGCAGGCGTACTACCGGAAGAAGAACATCCTGCTGCAACGATAAGGTCCAGGAATGCAAGGACGAGAAACCGCTTCGCAGACATCCTTCCCTCCGAATAATGTTATTGGTGTGCTTGCTTCTTACTCGGCAAGGCTGACGGCTGCCGCGACGCTCCGTCCGGCGCAACAATGGCATTCCCGTGCCATATCGTCGAAACGTTATCCTTCTTGAGCGCTTTCATCGCAGCTCCATTACCTGAAATGTTTGCGGAAGGTTCCGCGCTTCCCCTTCGCTACCGCGATTGGAAAGAAAGATAAGGCAAAGCGGGCGCGTGTACAAGTTTCTGGTGGGGAAGGTGGGAGTCGAACCCACATGAGTTGCCTCGGCCGCTTTTGAGGCGGCTGCGTCTGCCATTCCGCCACTTCCCCGGCGGCTAGCGCTGCTTCGCGTCGACCAAGCGCTGCGCCTCGGCCTCATGATGGCGTAAGCGCGCCGGCCGGTTTCTATGGATTAGCTTGCGTGCATGCTCCGCAGCGAAATGCAAGCGGTTTGCCGGGGACGTCTGACCACCCGGCCGGAGCCTTTGGCCCGCCGTTGAACAGCGACCGCGAGAACGAGGTGCATTGCGCATTGCCTCGGTGCGGCGCTGCTGCGCAGGCAGCATTGGGACATTGACAGGAAACGCTTGACATTGCGAACACCTCCGAGCAGGTAACGATGGCCTACTGTTTCGCGTCGACTAAGCGCTGCGCCTCGGCGGCGCTGGAAACGGAGTAGAAGCCGAGCCGAATCACGACCGAGCGCCGCGAGAAAACCAGCGTTACGATCTCGGCGCCGCGCGTCCGCCGCCAATAGGCGTGCGCGACGTCATCGCGGCGCCATTGCATGCGCATTAGGCGCTGCCCGTGCAGAATCCCGAGCGTACCGCCGACAGGCGAAGTCACGAGACGATCGGACGGCGCGAATGCGAGGCCCGAAATGCTCTCGAGTCGCGCCGTCGAGCGTGTGTCGTGCGGGTGAAACTCCTCGTCGACGGCGAGCTCGCTCCCGCTTCCCGTCATCGTCAGAGTCCGCTCGAACGACGCTCCACCGCGCGGCAGATCCGGTGCGTCGTACGCGCAGGTTTCGCGCTGCGTGGTCATTGCATCGAGCCGCGTGCAGACGTACGCGCGGTTGAACGTCCCGGCCGGCAGCGGATGCGTGTACGCGGCAATGTAATCGCGCGGGGAGACGGCCGGCTCGGGGTCGATCGCATCTCGTAAGAGCCCGATGCTGGTCGCGGCGTTGCCGTGGGCGTCGCTGAACTCGGCGATGCGCGCGCCGGCAAACGGAGCGAAGACGACGCGAAGATGCCCGTTGCCGATTGCGGTGCCGTCGGGATCGGCAAACTGGGGTGGCGCTCCAGGCGACGGCGCCGGCAGTGGAACCGGCGCAGCGCGCTCCATGCCGATCGGCACGATACGGGCTCCGCGAGAAGGTACCGTAAACACGCCGACGTTCACGCTCCGACCAGCGAGGCGAACGCTGCCTGCCGCGACGCGGCGCGCCGTGTCGCCGGGATTGACGGCGACGAGGAATCCGTACGATCCGTCGTCGGCAAGCAGGAGCGTCGAATCGCGCACGTGCGGAAATCGCGATGATTGGCGCACTAACGAAACGTTGGAGAGAAGGCGCCCCGCACGCTGCAGGTCGCGGAGCATCGAGGCGCGCTCCGGCAACATGTGCTGCGGCAGCCGCGGCGACAAGGACGGCAGAAGAAACGTGCCCGAATGCAGCGCTCGCACTGGCGCGGCGGCCAAATCGACGAAGGTGCAGGTCAGAGCGCGCGCGTTACAGGCTTGCTGCATCGTGCTCGTGGCCGCAGCGAGCGCGGAGAAATCGTCGCCGCTCAGCGATCCGGGCGCAAACAGGGTCGGTGGCCAGACGATCGACGCATCGGCCGCAATGTGAGTTGCGGCGAGTAGGCTGCCGTACCGGCGTACGACGTCGCCGAAGGCGCGCGTAGGTGCGTAACGCCGCGCCGCGCGCAGGTCGACGGTGAGCGCGGCGTTCCACGCATACGACCAGTTTGCCCACGGAGCTTCCCAACCGTGCGGATCGATCGTATCTTGGACCGGAAAGTTCACGACGCCGCGCACACCGTCACGCAGCAACTCCGTCAAGGCAATGGCCGTATTCGACGGATCGCTTGGCCGGGGCTCGGCTTCGTCGGCGCCTTGCAACCAGCCGGCCTGAAACTCCGACTGCATCACCGGAAGGCGCGACTGCGTCTGAAGCAGCCCGGTCGCGAAATCGAGATCGGCGAGATCGTGGCCGGAGATGCGGTAGGCGCCGCTCTGGTACCAGTTTCCCCACGCCCACACCGGCGAGGCGCTCGGAACGCGCATTTCGTAAGTGTTGACGAAGAGCGGCACGCGACTCCCTGCCACCGATTCCACGGTCTCGCGCAGCCAGCCGACGTACGCGTGCCAGTGCGGTGCGGGCCACGTATCGTTATCGAGATAGGCGCCCTGATCGTCGTCGAGCGCGATCGCGAGAACGTCGTGCGAGTAAGGCTCGACGGTGCGTAGTACGTTGCGAAGCCATTGCGCCGAGTTGGCGAGATGCGTCGGATTTGCGAGCCACTGCGCCGCGGCCGCGTCGGCGTGCGCGTTCTGGAAGGTCGCCGTAGCGGGGTAGCGCCCCTCGAGCACGTCGTGAAGGGGCATCTGGTACGGGGGCTTCTCGAGCAGCCATCCCGGATAACCGCCGTTGCGCCACTCGTTGCGGATCACCGGGCCCGGTCGCAGCACGACCTTAAAACCAAGCTCGTGCGTGAGCCGCAGCAGGCCCGCGAGATCGCGCCGCGGATCGGTCGACCCGGTGAAATCGAGCACGTCGGGCGAGGGAGCGTGCCAGTTCCACATGACGTACAGATCCACGGTATTGATGCCGAGACTCTTGTATGCTAAAAGCGAGGCGCGCCACTGCGTCCGCGGAATCCGTTCGTAGAAGAAGGCCCCGCCGTAAACGAAGAACGGGCGTCCGCCGACGGTGAAGACCGGATAGCCGTGGTCGAATGCGACGCGCGACGTATTCCAGGTTGACCATCCTTGCGCGGCAACGGCGCGAGCCGGGTCCGCCGCGACGAACGCGAGCAGCGCCGCAAGGACGAAGGGCCACCAGCGCTGCACTCGCGCGGCGATCAAATAGACTACGACGCCGCAGGCGAGCCAGCCGACGCCCAGCGCGATCGCACCCGCGCCCGATGCGACGAACGCCCAGATCCAGCCGCCGAGTGCGACGATCGCCGGCAAGGGATAGAGCGGCATCATGAACGCCGATTGCGTTCGCTGCGCGCGTAAAAGTGCGAGCGCTGCGATTTGCGCGACCGCTTGGATCAGCACGATGCCTGCGGTGAGGAACGCGATCACTTGGTCGAGCGTGAAGAGGCTCGCAACGAGCGATAAGCTCCCGATGACGATCAGCGCGACGTATGGGATCGCCTTGCGCCGGTGCAGCCGGGCGAAAAGCGGAAGGAACGCGCCGTCTCGTGCGGCGGCAAAGGAGATGCGCGAGAATCCGAGCAGGTTGCCGTAAAGCGAAGCGAAGGCGGTAACGAGCACGAGCAGCGTAACGACCACCGCGGCCGGATGCCCCCAGGTTCGTTCGACGACGAAGGAGCCGACGTACTGCGCTTGCGTCGTGGGTTGGCCGTGTGCGTCGAGCAGCGATTGCCACGGCACCACGCCAAGCACGCCGAGCTGAAGCAGCACGTAGAGCGTCGCTACGACGAATATCGAGAGCACGATTGCGAGCGGAATCGTCCGTTGGGGTTGGACGACTTCGTCGCCGAGCAGCGCGGCGTCGGCGTAGCCGGAGTAATCGTAGAGCGTAATGTAGAGCGCGCTTCCAAAGCCCGCGAGAAAGCCCGTGCCGAGACTCGCGGAGTGCGTCAGGTGAAACACCTGCCCGAAGTTTGCGTGCGAGAGGCCGGCAACCGCGATGAGGACGAGCGTAAGCACGGCCGCCGCGGCGAGCGCGGATCCCACGGATGCGACCTGCGCCGTCCGGCGATAGAGCAGGACCATCGTGACGATGCCGATGCCGACGGCAACCGCGTCGTGCATGACGACGCTCGAACCCAGCGCGGGATCGAGATAGGCGGCGTAGTTGGCAAAGCCGATATAGCCGCTGGCCAGCAGGCAGGGCGCGGCCAACAGAAACTGCCAGTTGAAGAGAAAGGCGAGCGCGCGGCCGAGACCGCGCGGCCCGAAGGCGTTGCGTAGATAGACGTACGTGCCGCCCGATCCCGGATAACGCGACGAGAGCTCGGCCCAGACCAGCCCGTCGCAGAGCGCGACGATGGCGCCGCCGATCCACCCGGCGAGCGCCAGGGGACCGCCGAGCGCTGCGATCACCAGCGGGATCGTCACCAGCGGCCCGATGCCGATCATCGTGATGACGTTAAGCGAAAGCGCCCCGCGTAAATCGATCGCGCGATTCAACCTTCCTTCGCCCTTCGACAAGCTCAGGATGACACCGTTACACTCGCTTCGCTCAGGATGACACCTCCGAGGCGCCACGATTTCGTGCGACGAAGCTCTGCGCCATGCACGAACGTTCGAGTTTCGCGCGTCTCCTCGCGCTCGAGGGCGACGCGCGCGTCGATTTCATTGAGAGCGGCGCCCTGACCGGGAATCCGCTGGGCGATCCCGCCACGCGGCCGGTCGCCGTCTACCTACCTCCCGGGTACGATCCGGAAGGCTCGCGCCGCTATCCGGCGCTCTACGTGCTGCATGGATACACCGGTGACGTCGCTGCGCTGGTTTCGACGCGCCCGTGGGAGACGAACGTTCTTCAATGGGCCGATCGGCTGGTTCGCGAGAAGCGCATGCCGCCGGCGCTCGTCGTTTTGGTCGACGGCTTCACGCGTTTCGGCGGCTCGCAGTACCTCGATTCGGTGCACAACGGCGCGTACGCGACGTACGTCGTGCGCGACGTCGTCGGTCACGTCGATCGGGCCTATCGAACGATCGCGGCTGAGGGCGGCCGGGCAGTGATGGGAAAATCGTCGGGCGGTTTTGGCGCGATGCATTTGGTGCTCGCGCATCCCGGAACGTTCGGGGCGTTCGCGTCGCATAGCGGCGACTCGTACTTTCGCTATGCCCATCCGCCGGCGTTCGCCACGGTCCATCGGATCTTGGAGGCGCACGATTTCGATATTCCGGCGTACGTCGAGGCGTTCGAGCGAAAGCACAAACGGAGCATGCCCGAGTATACGACAATGGAGATGCTCGCCTATGCAGCGGCCTACTCGCCGCGAGGCGCCACCGCATTCGACTTCGATCTGCCCTTCGATCGAGCCACCGGCGAACTGCGGGACGACGTGTTCGCACGCTGGCTTGCGTACGATCCGGCCGAGCGCGTCGCAACGCATCGCGCCGAGCTGAGCCGGCTGCGCCTGCGCTATCTCGATTGCGGGCGTCGCGACGAGTACAACCTCGACATAGGAGCGCGCGTGGTGGCGCAGCGGATCCACGAGCTCGGGCTTAGCGTGCGCCACGAGGAATTCGACGACGACCATCGCAACGTCGGATACCGGTACGAAATATCGCTGCCGGCGCTCGCCGGCGCTCTGGATAAGGAATGAAGAGAACTTTCTTTCTGGCGCTAACGTTTACGTTGCTCGTGGCAGGCGCGGCAAAGGCGCAAGTAACCCAACCGACGCCGTCACCCGATCCGCGCCTGTATACCGATCCGGGGATGACGTTCCTCGCACCACCCGACGCGGTGCTGGTGAACCGGCAGGAGATGTCGTTGGGCGACCTCACCCAAGATCTGCAGGTCGTTGCAACCTGGCTGCTCCGGCCCGGCAAAGAGAACGCACGGCTGATCCAGGTTTCGATGGAGGCGTACAGCGCTGCGCCGGACCAGTGGGAGGGTCAGTTCGAGAGTCAGACGCACGGACAACAAGACGGAACGCTCATTCGTGGCAAGACGCCAATGGCGCTACTCAATGGAATGCCCGCGTATTTCGTTGAGATTGCCTTCGGGAGCGGTTTCGATGCGAAGAAAGAGTACGCGATCGTCTGGGCCGACGGTCAGCGCGGCGTCGTGCTCTCGGAAACGTCGCGCTTAGGCGATTCCTCACCTGAAGAGGCGAAGAGCGTGCTCAAACAGGTGACGGCAGTCCGCTATCCCGCGTCGCAACCGTAGCTTCGAGCGCTTGACGCAAGTCGTCGAGCAGATCGGCTATATCCTCGATTCCCACGGAAAGACGCAGGAGTCCGTCGCTTATCCCGCGGCGCTCGCGTTCGGCTTGCGGTATCGAGCCGTGCGTCATTCGTCCCGGATGGCAGATCAACGACTCGACGCCCCCAAGGCTTTCGGCGAGGCTGAAGTACTGTAACCGGCTCGCAAAATCGAGAGCGCGCGCGGGCGGCCCTTCGAGCTCGAATGAAAGCATGCCGCCGAAGCCACTCATCTGTCGCATCGCGAGCTCGTGTTGCGGGTGCGAAGGCAGTCCTGGGTAGTAGACGCGAGCGACGTCGGGGCGCGCCGCTAAGTACTCCGCGACGAGCTGGGCGTTGTGAGTGTGCTCGCGCATGCGCAGCGCCAACGTCTTGGCACCGCGCATCGTCAGCCATGCGTCGTGCGGTCCGGGAACGCCGCCGGCGGAGTTCTGCAGGAATCGAATCTGTTCGTGCAGCCGCTCGTCATCGGTGATCGCAACTCCGCCGACGACGTCGCTGTGACCGCCGATATACTTTGTCGTCGAGTGAACCACGATCTGGGCTCCGAGCGCGAGCGGCTGTTGAAAGTACGGCGTGGCAAAAGTGTTGTCGACCACGACCAACTGATCGGCTCGGCGCAGGGACGCGATCGCAGCGATATCGACGAGCTTCAGCAGCGGATTGGTGGGCGTCTCGACCCAGAAAAGCTTCGTCGCGGGTTTCAGCGCGGCCCGGACGGCGGCCACGTCGGTCATATCGACGTAGTCGAAGTCGAGACCATACCGTTGCAGCACGCGCGTGAAGAGCCGGTAGGTACCGCCGTAAAGGTCGTCGCTGACGACGACGTGATCGCCTGCCGATAGCAGACCAAGTACCGCCGACGTCGCCGCCATTCCACTCGCGAAGGCGCTGCCGTAGTGGGCACCTTCCAAAGAGGCGAGCTGACGCTCTAAAGCGAGTCGCGTCGGATTGATCGTTCGGCTGTAATCAAAGCCCTTGTGCTCGCCGACGCGCGTCTGCGTATAGGTTGAGGTTTGGTAGATCGGAACGACCGTCGCGCCGGTCGCGGGATCCGGATCCTGTCCGACGTGAATCGCCCTAGTTGAAAATTTCATCGAAGGGTCATACTTTGCGGACAACGTCGGAGCTGGTCGAGAGGAAGCTAATGATGTCTTGGCGCGCCAAGACGCCGATCAGCTCGCCGTCGTCGGTCACGACGATCGCGGGATTCGCGAGGGTGAGCAGTTTGTAGGCGCGCTCGATCTCATCGGATTGCTCGAGCGCCGGGAAGGGGCGCCCCATGACGTCGCTGACGGGCTGATGGATGATGTCGGCGTGATCGAAGACGCTCTGCATCACCCCGATATCGTTGACGCTGCCGACTTGTTCGGGTCCGCGCATCACCGGAACCTGGGAAATCTCGTACTGTCGAAGCAGATCGAGTGCGGTCTTCACGGTGTCGTCGTGTTGCACGGTAATAAGCGGCGGCGCGGGCGTCTTGCTTCGCAATACGTCGCCGACGGTGGCGTGACGCTTCGAGTCGGCGAGGAAGCCGTTGGCGATCATCCAGTCGTCGTTGAAAATTTTCGACATGTAGCCGCGTCCCGAGTCGGGGAGAATCACGACGACGATCGCACTGGGCGCAAGCGTCTTTGCGAGCTTGACGGCCGCGACCGCCGCGGTTCCGGACGAGCCGCCGACGAGCAGGCCCTCTTCGCGGGTGATCCGGCGAGCCATCAGAAACGAATCGCGGTCCGAAACGCGGACCATCTCGTCGATGACGCGCAGGTCAACGGTCTCGGGAAGATAGTTCATGCCGATCCCTTCGACTGCATACGAGCGGGGGATGTCGCCCGAGTAAATCGAGCCCTCGGGATCGGCGCCGACGACGTGGATCGCCGGGTTCTGCTCTTTGAGATAACGCGCGACGCCGGAGATGGTCCCGCCGGTCCCGAGCCCGGCCACGAAATGCGTGATCTCGCCGCGCGTATCTTCCCAGATCTCGGGGCCGGTCGAGTGATAGTGCGCTTCGGGGTTGAAGTGGTTGTGAAACTGGTTCGGCTGAAACGCGCCGGGAATCTCCGAGGCGAGGCGATTCGCGACGCCGTAGTACGATTCGGGCGAATCGGCGGGAACGTTCGTCGGCGTAATGACGACGTCGGCGCCGTACGCGCGCAAGAGGTCTATCTTCTCGCGCGACATCTTGTCGGGCATGACGAGGATGCAGCGGTATCCGCGGATCGCGGCCGCCATTGCCAAGCCTGTTCCGGTGTTACCGCTGGTCGGCTCGACGATCGTCCCACCCGGCTTGAGCAGACCTTGACGTTCCGCCGCGTCGAGCATAGCAACCGCCGGCCGATCTTTGACGCTCCCGCCCGGGTTCACGTACTCGACTTTTGCGAGTACGAGACAGGCGGCGCCGTCGACGACCTTATTCAGCCGCACCAGCGGCGTGCGGCCGATTGCCCCCAGGGCGTTTTCGCAATAGATGAGGCGGGCCGTTTGGGGCGATTCGACGGGGGTTGCCATAGGAGCGGCGGCTTCGGCGTGCCGAAGAAGTTGGCCTATGAAACGGTATCGCGGCGCGCTCTACCTGGCGATCGCGTTGCTTCTATTCGGTACGCAGGGATGCAACGACGATTCGCTCCCGCCGGCCGCGGGATTTGCAAGCGTAACCGGCGTCGTCGTCGACGCGGCGACGAACGCTCCGGTCGCCGGCGCCACGGTGACGGTCGACACCGTGCTCACCGCAACGACCGACGCATCCGGAAAATTCTCGATCGAGAAAGTGCCCAGCGGAATTGCCGACTATGGGGTGCAAGCGAACGGGTATCAATCACTCGCCGCGACGGTGAATATCGAACCGGGCAAACCCTTCCAGCTCAATCTAACACTGCCGCAGAAACCGCCGCCGTAAATCAGGCCGACGCGGCCGAGCGGCGGTAGGCGCTGGCAGGCTTCATCAGCGTCGCGCGCTCCGCAACGGTGCGATCGACGATCCCGAGGACGACGGTTGCGAGCTTCTCAGGATCGTGGCGAACCATCTCGGTCTCGCCGATCACCGGTGCAAGCACCGTCTCGAGACCTAGCGCGGTGATCCGATCGACGTCGGGCTCTACCGGCACCTGACCCTCTTGCGCGTAGGCGCCGAGCAGACGGGAGGGCGGCTCGTCATTGACGATCACGTAGTCACAGACGCGCTCTCCCGCATTGCGTAGGAGTGCGTCAACGTGGTCGGCGGCCGTCATACCGTCGGTCTCGCCGGGCTGCGTCATGACGTTGCAAACGTACATCTTTACGGCGCCGGCGTGCGCCACTTCGCGGGCGATCCGGCTCACCAAGAAATTCGGTGCTACGGAAGTGAAGAGGGAGCCCGGCCCCAGCACGATCGCATCGGCGTCGCGAATCGCCGCAATCACTTCGTCGAGCGGCGCGGCCGCCGGCGGATCGAAGAAAACTCGGGTGATTGGGCGAGTCGCCATCGAGATCTTCGATTCCCCTTCGAGAATCGTTCCGTCGTCGAGCTCGGCGCAGAGCTGGACCACGCCGAGCGTGGAGGGTAGGACGCGCCCGACCACGTTGAGGACGCGGCTCGACTCCTTGATCGCGTGATCGAAGTTTCCGGTGATGCCGGACATTGCGGCCAAGAAGAGGTTGCCGAAGGAGTGGCCGCTTAGGCCTGCGCCTTCGGTGAAGCGATAGCGGAAGAGGTCGGTCACGAGCGCTTCATCGTCGGCGAGCGCAACGAGACAGTTGCGAACGTCGCCCGGCGGTAAGACCCCGAGCTCTTTTTGCAGGCGCCCTGAAGAACCGCCGTCGTCGCTCACCGTGACGATCGCGGTTAGGTTGCTGGTGCGGCGCTTCAGCCCGCGCAGGAGCGTCGAAAGGCCCGTGCCCCCGCCGATCGCGACGATCTTGTAGCCCTGCTGCAGGCGCCGGCCGGCCAAAGCCTCACGAAAGCCTTTGGGATGATGCGCGCGGGCGATCCGAACGACCGCGCGCAGCCACATCCAGAGGCCGAGCACGAGAAGCGCGAGACCGACGACGGCAAGAATCCACGTAAGGTACGCGGGCGGGAAATAGTCGTCGACGATCCCGTCGAGAACCTCATTGATGTGTATTCCAGTTCCTTCGGCGATCAGCCAGCGCGTCGCCGTGTCGACCAGGACGACGATGCCAAAGATAGCGACGAGAATCCAGCGCTTCACCCCGACACCCGGCAAGAGCCAGTTCAGCGAGCCGGCGAATCGTTCGCGCATTATGCCGCTCGCGCGAGATCGCGCGCCTCGAACGCGACGTCGAGGCGCGGATCCTCGGCGAATCGCTGCATGAGCCGGCGCGCAACGTAGACCGAACGATGGCGTCCACCGGTACAGCCGATGCCGACCGTTAGCTGCGTCTTGCCCTCGGCGAGATAACGCGGAAGCAGGTATTCGAGCAGGTCGCTCACCTTTGCGAGAAACGGGTCCAACGACGGGTCGTTTTCGATGAACGTTCCAACCGCGGGGTCCTCACCCGTCTGCGGTGCGAGCCGTTCGTCGTAGTTCGGATTGCGCAAGAAGCGAACGTCGAAGAGCAGATCGAGGTCGATCGGCAGCCCGAACTTGAAACCAAATGAAACGAAGGTCATCGTCAGCCGCGCCGCACGATCGGTGAGAAAGGCTGCTGCGATGCGCGCTTTAAGCGCTCCGGGCGTAAGGCTCGTCGTATCGATGATCGCGTCGGCGCGCTCGCGCAAACGAGCGAGAACCCGCCGGTCCATCTCGATGGCTTCGCGCACGGAACCGGCGAGCGAAAAAGGATGGCGGCGGCGCGTTTCGCTGAAGCGCCGCACGAGCAGGTCGTCGGTCGCGTCGAGGAAGAGCAGCCGCACGTCGTGCTTCGCCGCGACGCCATCGATGGCGCTGCGGGGGTCGCCGAGCGCGGCGTCGCCGCGAAGATCGAGGGCTATGGCGGCTTCACGAACGCCGGAGCGTTCGAGCGCGGAAACCGCGCCCTCGAGGACGGCCGGCGGCAGGTGTTCGATACAATAAAAGCCCAAATCTTGGAACGATTTAATTGCCTGGCTGGAACCCGCGCCCGAGAGACCCGTCACGAAGACGATACGCAACGAACTCATTATGAAGCTATTTTCGCCCGAACGCGCCAACGCCCTCATTCCCAAGCTGGAGCCGCTCATCGAGGAGCTCCTCGCTCGGCGGCGAGAGCTGGCGATCAAGCTGCTGGAATCGGACCCGGCGCTGCATCATGCGCAACCGCGCCGGCGGCTCGCAGCCGCCCGCTCCGCCTTGCCGACGCCTCGCTTCGGCGAACTCAAACACGAAATCGGACGATTGATCTATCGGATCGAATCGCTCGGATGCGTCGTTAAAGATATCGACCTAGGGCTCGTCGACTTTCCGTCGACGCTCGACGACGAACCGATCTATCTCTGCTGGAAGCTCGGAGAATCGGGCGTCGCCTACTGGCACGGGGCTGATGAGGGCTTCTCGGCTCGCAAGGCCTTGCCGCTCTAGCTCGCGACGGCGATAAAGTCCTCGGCAAGCCCTTGTAGGCGCACCTCGCCGAAATCGGCCGTGTAGGCTCCGCTCTCGGCGGCGGTGATTTCGCCAACCTCGGGAACGTTTGCCAACTGTGGAATCCGCGAGCGAATGTCGTCGGGGATCTTCACATGGTCGCCGACCGATAGGGTGCCTTGGTCGAAGAGCGCATTCAAGCTCTCCAGGAGCATCGGAAGCGGGATGCCGTAATCGTCGCTGATCGCGCCGATCGTGTGCGTTTCGCTGATCGCGCAGTTCGAGCAGCCGCCGAGGTGGAATCGCGCGAAGACCCGCCGCGCGCCCGCATGCATTTTAAATGCGTCGTCGACGGTCATTTCGGGGGTAAATTGCTGCGTGTTCATCTGGTGTTTCCTTCGCTAGAACGCACGCGAGGCCCCACCGGTTGCGAGCGGAGTACGCCTGTAAGCCGGATTCTGTCCCCACGAATGGGTGATGACCATCTATCTGGGGCGACCGTTACCGGCCGCCTCGGTGCGACATAGCTCGTTCGGACGGGCCGTCCCTACAGTCGAGCAGTCTTGCTTCAGGTGGGGTTTGCCCGGGCCTGCGTCACCGCAGAACCCCGTGAGCTCTTACCTCACGATTTCACCCTTACCCCAAAAATGCGTTCGCATTTTTGGGGGCCAGCGGCAAAGCCGCCGGGGCCCCCGCTTCGCTTCCCTTTTGAGGCGGTATGTTTCTGTGGCACTTTCCTTCGAGTCACCCCGACAGGACGTTATCCTGCACCCAGCCCTTATGAAGCCCGGACTTTCCTCCCCTCAACCGTGTCGAAGGGCGGTCATCCGGCGTACTCCGCGCCGCTAGTATACCACTGCGCCATAATCTCCGCCGCATCGACCAGGCGCGGGCCGGGCCGGCTCAAGTATGCGTTGCCGTCCATCGCCAATATGCGTCCCTCTTTGCGCGCGCGCAGCGAGCGCCACTGCGCGATGCGATCGAGAGCGGCAACTTCCAGTTTCGTTCGTTCGAGATCGAATCCGCACGGCGAAACGATCGCGGCTTGAGGATCGGCTGCGGCTATTGCTTCCCACTCCAAGCGTCGCGAGTTCTCACCTGGATCGGCGAGAACCGGTATGCCGCCGGCGATTTCGACGAGTTGCGGAATCCAATGACCTGCGCTCATGGGCGGGTCGGTCCACTCGAGCACGAGCGTCTCGCGCCGCCGGATTGCAGGACGGATTGCAGCGACCCGCCCTTCGAGGCCGGCAACGAGTCGCCTTGCTTCGTCCGCATGGTCCGTGGCTTCACCGAGAAATATCATCGTGCCAAATACATCCTCGAGCGAGCAAGGTTCGAGCGAAACGACGCGCGGATCGGAGCGCAACCGTTTCGTCGCGATTGACACGATGTCGTACGAAACGGCGCAGACCGCGCACAGCTCTTGTGTAACGATCAGGTCCGGCGCGAGTCGCTCGAGCAGCGCACTGTCGAGCAGATAGAGACTCGAGCCGGCATGGACGCTCTCGCGAACGTGACGGTCGATCTCGGCGGGCGTCGCGGCCTCCGATTGGGTGGCCGACGTCAGCTTCGGCAGCCGGAGCGCTTCGTCGGGAAAATCGCATTCGTGCGTGACGCCCACGATTTCGTTTCCGGCGCCGATCGCGAACAAGATCTCCGTCGCACTCGGCAATAGGCTAACGATCCGCATCGAAACCCCTTTCGGAGCAACCTTCGTGTCATCCTGACCCTTCGACTCGGCGCGTTGCGCCTCGCTCAGGACTGCGCTTCGCGCAGGCATAATGGTGTCATCTGAGCGGAGCGCCGGAGGCGCGGAGTCGAAGGGCGAAGGACGAACTCGAACTCAACCATGGGTATCATTCTGATTAAAGCCGCACAGGAGTATCTCGCGGCATACGCCGACGCACTTGAACGCGGCTGGTCGCCCTCTACCGAGCATGATGAGGCACGCTTTCACGAGCTCCACGCCATCCTGCACGACCCCGGCACGTTTCTCAAGCGGTTCGACGATCGCGCGGCCGAAGCGGGACCGGTTCGTTTGCCGGACGGCTCGCTCGTTCCGCGTTTGCCCGGATTTCGCCGATGGATCTGGGATGGCGAGTTCTCAGGAAGCATCGGGCTGCGCTGGCAGTCGGGAACGCCGGAGTTGCCGCCACATTGCCTCGGTCACATCGGTTACAGCGTCGTGCCGTGGAAACGGCGGCGCGGTTATGCAACGCAGGCGTTGGCGCAAATACTTCCCGAGGCACGCAAGGAGGGTTTACCGTACGTCGAGATTACGACCGACCTCGATAACGAAGCCTCCCAACGCGTAATCCTAGCCAATGGCGGTGTTCTGATCGAAGAATTCTCCGCCGGTCGCGCCCACGGCGATAGCGTAAAGCTACGCTATCGCATCAATCTCTCGGCGTAAGGATTACTCTCCCTGAGCGAGCGAGTACCCGCGCTCGCCATTGAAGGTGTAGAGGCCTTCCGTTTTGATCACGTCGAAGCCGGCGCGCTCGGCGGCCGTAAGGAGCGCGACGACATGCGCCGCGGTGAAAAGCTCACCGTCGCCCTCGAACCGGCAGGACCAATGATCGCTCCAATACGTATCGGGATTGCCGTTCGGCCAGACTTTCGTGCCGCGGTTGCTAATCGTCGTCAGCTTGACGCCCGGAACGCTGAGCTGCTGCATGACTCCCGCGATCTGGTCGGGATCGCCGTCGCGCCGGTCGATGAAGATGTCGACCCCCGCCCGCAGCTTCATCGGCGGTTTGCCGGCCGGGCGGATCGCGAGGTTCATCTGCGCCTCGGTCTCGTACTCGGCGGCTTTGAGGTGCTCGGGCTTTTGGCCTAAGCGGGCAACAATCGCGTCGGCGAACTCCTTCGTTCCGACTTTTTTACGCGACGTGCCTTCCTTAAAGACGTCGTACGTGTGGATCCCGTCCTCGATCGTGCGAAGCCACGCGTTGTGGACGCGCCCGGCAACGTCGGCCTGCCCGACGTGCACGAGCATTAGGATCGCTCCGTGCAGCAGCCCCGACGGATTGGCCAAGTTCTGGCCCGCGCGCCGCGGCGCCGAGCCATGGATCGCTTCGAACATTGAGCAGTGATCGCCGATGTTCGCCGAGCCCGCGAGCCCGACCGAACCGGTGATCTGTGCGGCGACGTCGGAGAGGACGTCGCCATAGAGATTCGGCATGACGATGACGTCGAAGGCCTCCGGCGTGTCGGCCATCTTCGCCGCGCCGATGTCGACGATCCAGTGCTCGCTCTCGATCGCGGGATACTCTTGCGCGATCTCGTTGAAGGTTCTGTGGAACAAGCCGTCGGTGATCTTCATGATATTGTCTTTGGTGAAGCACGTCACTTTTTTGCGCTTGTTCGCGTGCGCGTACTCGAAGGCATAGCGAATGATGCGCTTGCTGCCCGGCCGGGAGATCAGCTTGAGGCACTGCGCGACCTGGTTGGTCTGCCGGTGCTCGATGCCGCCATAGACGTCTTCCTCGTTCTCGCGCACGATGACGATATCCATGTTCGGATGTTTCGTTTTGACGTACGGATGGAGCGACGCGCAGGGACGCACGTTGGCGTACATTCCGAGCGTCTTGCGCACGGTGACGTTGAGACTCTTGAAGCCGCCGCCCTGCGGCGTCGTGATCGGCGCCTTGAGAAAGACCTTCGTTCGCCGGAGCGACTCCCACGACTCTGGCTCGATGCCGTTGCTGAGCCCCTTGTGATAGATCGACTCGCCGATTTCGATTCGCTCTAACGTCAAGCGCGCACCGGACGCGTCGAGGACTCGCAGCGTCGCTTCCATGATCTCCGGACCTATGCCGTCGCCGTACGCGACGGTAACGGGCACGCTCTTCGCCGTGGCGATGGTCGTGGACAATTCGTTCTCCTTAAAAAGGCGCTGCCCGCGTAGCGGGCCGCTTCTCGTACGGCGTCTAGCGCCGCCACTCCTGGGCGTTCCAGGCCTCGCTAATGCCGTTCGGCATGAAGTTCTCCAGGCCATCCGCGTGCGCGTAACGCAAGTTTTGATAATAAATGAATGCCGCCGGCGCATCCCGCAGCAGCAGCCGCTCAACCTGCGCATACGCCCGCTTGCGCGTCGCCTGGTCGAACGTCGAAAGCGCGAGGCGTTGCGCCGCCTCCATCTCGGGCGAGCAGTAGCGGGTCACGTTGTTACCGGCCGGAGGAATCATGCCGCACGTCCACTGCGACGAATCGTCGGGATCCGAACCGGAGACCCATGCGTACATCGCGAGGTCGAACTTCCCGCCGTTGAGGATCCCGCCGCTCTGGGCGGCTGCGTAGAGCGTGGCGTAGTCGAAACCCTTGAGCTCCAGCTCGATGCCGAGCTCGCGATACATCTGTTGCACTTGCGCGGTAATGGTGTGGACCGTTTGGCTGCCGAGGCCGTAGACGAGCAGCAGCGAGAGTCGTTTCCCGTTGCGCACCCGGACGCCGTCGGGACCGGCGTGCCAGCCCGCGGCATCGAGCAGCGCCTTTGCTCTCGCTGGATCGTAGGGCACCGGATGCAATGTGGAATCGAACGCCCAGTAATAGGGAGCGAGGTCGGCGACGGCAAGTTGAGCGGTCCCATAGGTGTCGTCGCGGACGATCGCGGGGCGATCCATGCCGAGCACGAGCGCCTGACGGACGCGCAGGTCGTCGAGCGGCGGACGCTGCACGTTGAAGTCGACCGCGGTGTAGGATGGACTCTCCGCAAGCTGGCGTCGGACCCCCGGCGCGCCGGCGACGTCACGATAGACGCTGCTCGTAACTTCAATTCCCAGGCCGACTTCGTGCGTCTGCAGCTGCGCGACGGTTGTGTTATCGTCCGGAATGATCGCGAGCGTCAAGTTCTTGATGGACGGCGCGCCGCGAAAGTACGCTGGGTTCGCGCGAAGGACGATGCGGTCGCCGCGCGCCCAACTCACGAACTCGTAGGGCCCGGTACCGAGCGGCGTGGCGTTGAAGGGCACGTGATTGAGGTCGGGATACTTCGCCAGTAAGTGCGCGGGCAGGACAGACATCGGCGTATCGCTCTCGGCGAAGATCGTGTCGACCGCGGGCGGGAAGATCCGCTTCATGTGCATGATGACCGTGTAGTCGTCGGGAGCGTCGATCGACGCGATCTGATCGTAGCCCCGTCGCGAGACGACGTTGTTGTTGGAGTTCATGATGGCTTGCCAGGTGAACTTCACGTCTCGGCTCGTGAAAGGCGCGCCGTCCTGCCACTTGACGCTGTGCCGCAAGTGGTACGTGATCCTCATGCCATCGTGGCTAACGCCGTCGTTCTGAAGCGACGGTACGATCGCCGCAAGATCGGCTATCTGATGGTGATGCTGATCGTGCGTGACGAGGAAATTGAAAATCAGCCCGTCGGCAAACGTTTCGACGGTATTTTGTGCCAGGATTGGATTGAGCTGAGTCGGGCTGATCGGGATCGCGACTCGCAAGCGATCCGACGGGACTCCGTTTGAACCGGCGCTCTTCGAGCATGCCGGAACGGAAAAAAGCGTGAGGACGGCGGCGCAGAGAACTGCAACGAATCGCATCACGCGACGCAGCGGAACTTCGCGTACATATACGTATAGTTGCCGTAGAACCAGTTGCGGAACGAGCGGCGAATCAGCTCGCGAGGCGTTACCGGCGAGGCACCCTTCATGACGTAATGCTTGCCGTCAAAGAAGTCGGCGGAGTACTGCGGGTACGATGCCATCGGCTCGAAGCCCGGTAGCGGAGCAAACGGCGTCGAGGTCCATTCCCAACCGTTGCCGACGAGATCGGCGATGCCCCAGGCGCTCGCGCCCGCTGGATGGGCGTCGACCGGCTCCGGATCGAATCGTTGGAAGTCGAAGTTTCCGTGATGAGTCGCGGGAGGCTCCAGCCCCCAGGGAAAGGCACGTTCCTCGCCCGCCGGAGTGCCGAAGGCGGCGCGATGATACTCGGCCTCCGTTGGCAAGCGCATTCCCCGCCACGCCGCGTAGGCGCGGGCCTGTTCGTTTGTCACGTAGACGGGCCACGACCGCGGGAGCGGAATCTCTTCGAACTGACATCGCAGAAACCACGCGCCGTCGCGCTCGCGCCAGAAGATCGGAGCGGGACCACCATCCGCGACGAACCGGCTCCAATCGAGGTTCGTCACCGGATAGGCCGCGATTTCGAACGCGGGGACGTCGACCTGCGTGCGGCCGAACTCGTTATCCCAGCCGAACGCGATCTCGTCGAGGTCCGCACCGAGCGTCGCCGAACCGGCGGAGACGCTGCGCATCTCGGTGTCCGCAACTGCGTGATCCTCGTGGCGCGCGGGGATTGGGCGCTTGCGATCGTAGGGTAGCTGATGAACGATGTACATCAGCGTCTCTTGATGCATCAACTCGTGTTCGAGGATCGTATACGCCGCCTGCGCTCGAACCAAGCGCGGCACGCCCGGATCTTCGATCTTGGCCGATTCGAGCGCCCGCGTCACGCGTTGGTCGCAAGCGGCGGCGAACGCCGCGACGGTCGCTCTATCCGGCCAATCGGTTCGGCCGTGACGACGCGCCTCGTCGAGGTTCCCCGGATCGATGCCGCGCTCGAAGAGACGCTCGAACGCGGGATCGATCGAGGGTTCGCCGAGTCCGCGCGCGTTGAGCGTGAGAAAGCTGAACGCGGGTATATGCCCTTCGTAGAACGCGAAGGGATGCCGCAACGGTATCGGACGATCGTAGAACGCGCCATCGTCGATCAAGGCGAAGAGGCGCGCGGAGCGCTCCCGGTTTCGGCGGTAGCGCTCGAGCAGATGCGCGCGATCGAGGGCGACGGCGGTAGCTATAGCGTGCCTCGCTTTTCTTGTTCGCGCTCGATGGAAACGAAGAGCGCCTTGAAGTTGCCCTTGCCGAACGAGAGACTACCCTTGCGCTGAATGATCTCGAAGAAGACGGTCGGGCGATCCTGGAGCGGCTTGGTAAAGATCTGCAGCATGTATCCCATGTCGTCGCGGTCGACGAGGATGCGCAGTTCACGCAGCGTCTCCATGGCCTCGTCGATCGAGCCGACCCGCTCGCCGAGCAGCTCGTAATACGAGTCCGGCGTATCCAGAAACTCGACGCCGTTCGACTTGAGGGCGCGGATGGTGCCTGCAATGTCGTCGGTACGAATCGCCATGTGCTGGACGCCGGCACCCCTGTAGAACTCAAGATACTCCTCGATCTGCGATTTCTTCTTGCCTTGGGCCGGCTCGTTGATCGGAAACTTGACGCGATGGCGCGGATCGGTCATCACCTTGGAACGCAGCGCGGTGTACTCGGTCGAGATGTCCTTGTCGTCGAACGAAACGAGCTGCGAGAAACCGAAGACGCGGCCGTAGAAATCGCCCCAGGCATCCATCTCGCCCCAGCCAACGTTGCCGACGCAGTGATCGATGAACTGCAGCCCGGGCTTGAGGGCGTGCGGGATCGTGCGACGTTCTTCCACGAAGCCGGGCGCAAAGATTCCGGCGTACCCGTCGCGCTGAATGAAGGAGTGAACGGTCTCGCCGTACGTCGCGATGGTTGCTTTCATGAGGCGGCCGTTCGCATCTTCGAGCGCGGTCGGCTCGAGCATCACGCGGGCGCCGCCGCGCACCGCCATCTCGAAAGCGGCCTTCGCATCCTCGACCAAGATCGCGATGTCCTTGATGCCGTCACCGTGAAGCGCGACGTGCCGCGCAATCTCATCATCGGGGAGAAGGCTCGCGGTCAGCACGAAGCGCAGCTTGTTCTGCTCGAGCAGATAACTCACGCGGTCGCGCACGCCGGTTTCGGGTCCCGCGTAAGCGAGCTGATCGAAGCCGAAGGCCGACATGTAAAAATGCGCGGCTTGCTTCGCGTTCCCGACGTAAAATTCGACGTAATCCCAGTCGATCTGCGCGAGCGGGTTGCTGCGCGCTTCGGTCGCCGTGCTCATGACGGACCGACTTGGCGAAGCCTCTAGGGGTGCCCTGTCGAAGCAGGGGAGCATGACCTCGTCGACGGCGCTACTCCCCTCGGTACGCGCCGCATTCGGCTCGCTGATCGACTATGCTGGTCTCTTTCCGCCCGCTACGCTGCCGCTCGCCGGTGCGCAGAGCGAGTACCGGGCCGCCCGGTGCGGTTCGCACGCCTGGATGCTCGGACGATTCGTCATTCCGGCGGCCACCTTGGCGAAACTGGCGGAGCCGTTCGATGCCCCGTTCTCCGCGATCGTCGACCCCGACATCGAAGCGCTCAATCGCGTCGCCGCGCTCCAAGAGCGTGGCGCGAAGGTGGAAGCGCTCGAGATCCCGCTGACGGAAACCGTCGCCGCTTTTCGAAAACACTTTTCCTTTGATGAGATGCTCGACGTGCTCGGTGCGCTCGAGGCCGAGCTCGTCTGCTCCGGCGCGGGAGCCCTTCCGGCGTTCGTCGAGATTCCGCGCACGCGGCCTTGGCAGAACCTACTGCCGGAGACGCTGCAGGAGATCGCGCGTCTTGGGCTAGCCGCGAAGATTCGTTGCGGCGGCGTCACCGCCGACGCGTTTCCGAGCGTCGATGAGCTCGCCGAGTTCATCGCCGCGGCGTGCGATGCGCGAGCTCCGTTCAAGGCGACGGCCGGGTTGCACCATCCGGTGCGCCGGCTCGACCACGCGACGGGCTTCATGATGCACGGCTTCCTAAATCTTCTCACCGCAGCCGCCCTGGCGCCGCGGGTGCCGCGAGAGACGCTCACGGCTATAGTTGCTGAAGAAGACCCGGGCGCGTTTTCGTTTGACGAAACTGCCTTCGCTTGGAGGGACCAGCGCGTCAGCATCGCCGAACTCCAAACGGCTCGGCGCTCTGCATTCATATCCTACGGGAGCTGCAGCCTCGACGAACCCGTTGAGGATCTCACGGCGCTGCGCCTATTGCCACCGGCATGATCGATTCGTCGGCTACTACCGATCCGTGCCTCGGCTCGTGGGTGCCGGTCGCCGCAGAGAGCGATTTTCCGATCCAGAATCTTCCCTTCGGCGTATTCGTTCGATCTGGCGGCATCCCGCGGATCGGCGTCGCGATCGGCGAAATGCTGCTCGACTGCCGCGCCGCGTCTGAGCGGGGCTTCTTCGACGACTGCTGCGAACCCGAACTACTGGAAGCGCCGTTGCTCAATCCTCTGCTCGCGGCGGGGCGTCCGGCGTGGGAAGCGTTGCGCGAGCGTCTCTCCGAGCTGCTTCGTGTGGGCGGCGACCCGCGATTGCGGGAGGCCGGCGCCGAGAACTTATTAGTGCCGCGGGGTGCCGTCGAAATGCGCGTCCCGATGGAGATCGGCGACTACGTCGATTTCTATTCATCGATCGAGCACGCGACGAATCTCGGGCGAATCTTTCGTCCCAATGCCGAGGCGCTGCTTCCGAACTGGCGTTGGATTCCGATCGGTTATCACGGACGCTCGAGCACGATCGTCGTCGACGGGACGCCGGTGCGCCGCCCGTCCGGACAGCGAACGCCGCCCGACGCGCCGGCGCCGCAGTTCGGGCCGAGCGGGCGCCTCGACATCGAGCTCGAGATGGGTTTCGTGACCGGCCCAGGCAACTCGATCGGCGTACCGATTCCCGCGGCCGATGCGGCCGATCACATCTTTGGGATGTTGCTCGTCAACGATTGGAGCGCGCGCGATATCCAGGCCTGGGAGTATCAGCCGCTCGGGCCGTTCCTGGGCAAGTCCTTCGCGACGACGATCTCGCCGTGGATAGTTACGCTCGACGCGCTCGAGCCGTTTCGCGTCGAGGGGCCGACGCAGGAGCCCGAACCGCTACAGTATCTGCGCGTCGACGAAGCCTGGGCGTACGCGATTCATCTCGCGGTCGATCTGCAAACGAAGCGAATGCGTGACGAGGGCAATGCGCCGGCGACGATCTCGCAGACAACCTTTCGCAACATGTACTGGAACGTCGCGCAGCAGCTCGCGCACGCGACGGTCAATGGGGCCGTCGCGCGTCCCGGCGATCTCTTCGCCTCGGGCACGATCAGCGGATCGGCACCCGGCACCCAAGGGAGTCTCATCGAGCTTAGCTGGAACGGCGAACGTCCGCTGGAACTGCCCGACGGCGAGCGGCGCGGGTTTCTCGAGGATGGCGACGAGATTACGCTGCGCGGCTGGTGCGAGAGACCGGGCGTCCGACGCATCGGCTTCGGCAGCGCACGCGGGCGAATCGAACCGGCGATTTAACGGGCTAGGCCGGCGCCGGCGTCTCAATCCACGAGCGGAAATACTCGCGATCTTCGCATTCGAGTCCGGCTTGCGCGAGCATGAGCGGCTTGAACGTGTCGATCATGACGGCGATCTCGTCGGTCGACTTTTTGCCCAAACTCTGCTCGACCGCGCCGGGCTGCGGGCCGTGCGGCGCGCCTGCGGCATGTAAGGTGATCGAGCCTTCTTCAACGCCTCGGCGGCTCATGAAGTTCCCGCTTACGTAGTAGAGCACTTCGTCGCAATCGACGCTCGAGTGGTTGTAGGGCACCGGAATCGCAAGCGGGTGATAGTCGAACAAGCGCGGGACGAAGGCGCAAAATGCCGCACCGGGAGCGTCGAAGGTCGCGTGGGCGGGCGGCGGCTGATGGAGCTTGCCGGTGATCGGCGCAAACTCGTCGAGGTTGAAGGCGTAGGGATAGCAGTAGCCGTCCCAGCCGACGACGTCGCATGGATGGTTCTGGACGATATAGATCGCGTTGCGCCCGCCGTTGGTGACGCGTATCTCATACTCGCCCTGCGTTTGGACCGGCGGCCTGAGGACCGGCGCGCGAAAGTCGCGCTCGTAGTAAGGCGCATGTTCCTCGAGCTGACCGAACTCGTTACGGTATCGGCGCGGAATCGTGACCGCGCCGATCGTTTGATAGACCAGCATTCGCGTCGGCGATGCAGGCATCACGCGGTAGGTCGTTCCGGTCGGAATCAACAGATAATCGCGCTCGCGATAGGCGAGCTCGCCGAACTGCGTTTCGAGAAGCCCCGAGCCGCTGTGAATGAAGAGGAGCTCATCGCCGCCGGTGTTCCGATAGAAGTACTCCATCGGCTCCCGCGCCTGCGCAGCGGCGATAACCACGTCGTCGTTGCCGAGCAGCGGCGTGCGCGACGAGACCGGGTCGAGCCCGTCGAGCCGAAGCGACCCCGTTTTTAGATGCCGGTTACGGAGCGGGTCGTTCGGCGTAAAGAGCGTCGCCGGACGCTCCCAAGGACGGACGTCGAGCGTCGCGGTCGGTGGGCGCACGTGGTAGAGGAGCGAGTACACGCTCTCAAAGCCTTTAGTCGAGAAAAGCTCCTCGGCGTACAGCCCGCCGTCGGGCCGCCGGAACTGAATGTGGCGTTTGTGCGGCACGGAGCCTTCCCGAACGTACGAGGGCATTACGCCGGTTCGCTCTCGGTAACGATCGCACGCTCCGTCGCGGTGAAGCCGTTCGTCTTATGCGATCCGTCGCAGAACGGCTTCGTCTGCGAGCCGCCGCACCGGCAGAGCGCCACGTTGGGGCTTTCGATCGTATAAGGGTTTCCGTCCACGTCGGTTAGCGTCACCGGTCCGCGTACGAGATACGGACCGCTTTCGCGCACCTTAATCGTCACTTCGTTGAGTGTTGCGTCGTCCATCGCTGTTGCGTTTCGACGCTGCGGCGACGGGGTCCTAAGGGTTCGACCCGGTAGTCGATGCCGTACCGGTGAGCTCGGCGCGGGCTAGAATGTGCCCGGCGATGCGTTGCTTCAGCTGCGTGACGGTCAGTGGCGGCGAAGCGGCGACGCGAGCGATGTCGAGTGCATAGAGCGTGAAGACGTAGTGATGCGTCGAGTTCGGCGGCGGACAAGGCCCAAAGTAGCCCTGTTTCCCGACCGACGTCTCACCGAGTTGGCTTGCGGGGAGTCCCGGGTTGGATTTTAGCGAGCGCGCGGTTGCGGGTAAGTTGTAGACGATCCAGTGATAGAATCCGCCGGGGATCGGTGCGTCGGGATCGTGCAGCACGAGGGCAAAGGATTTAACGCCGGCCGGAACGCCGGTCCAAGTCAAGCGCGGCGTGTGGTTGTCGCCGCCGCACTCGAGCGCCATCAATGAGTTCGGGATGATGCCGCCGGCGGGGAAGTCCAAGCTCTCCAGCTGCATGGGGCCGGCAAGCGCCACGGCCATGCCGGCTACCGCGAGTAATCCGTGCATGGCCGTATGGTATCATGTCGTGGCCATGATGGGAGTCAGGCCTCACGCGGCGTAACCCCGCGAACCCCGCCAGAACCGGAAGGTAGCAACGGTAAGCGGGCCCTTACGGGTGCCGTGAGCCCCCTGGCTCTCGTCGTGGCCTCGCCCGGAGACTTTCTCAAGAAGGATGCAGTTGCTAACGTTCTACGCTGCCGCAGGCGCATTCGTGGGCGCCATCGTGGCGCTCGGGCTCTATCACGCCGCGGTCGTTCGTCCAGCACTGCGGCGCGCCCACGAGTTGATCGAGCTGCACGACCATCTGATCGCCGGAGGCGACGGCACGGCCTCCGGCAGGCTTGGCGCTCTCGAGGCTGGGCGGAAGGAGACGTCGGCTTCGCTGCGTCGGCTCGATGCGCGCATCGGCGAGTTAGAGGCTCTCTCCGCGTCCGATCTTTCACGTGCGGGCTTCGTGCGGTACGACGCGTTTGCAGGGAGCGGTTCCGGCCTCTCGTACGCGCTTGCCTTGTTGAATCGGCAAGGCGACGGGGTTGTGCTGACCAGCATCTACTCGCGCGAGGATACGCGCACGTTCGGCAAGCCGGTTGCCGGCTTCAAGCCTACGGTCCAAGCCTCAGGCGAAGAGCTTGAGGCGATCGAGCGGGCGCGTCAGGCCGCATCGTAGAACCGCCGCGCCGTGAATCAGTTCATTTGCAGCATCGCAAGCGTTCTCTATTACGCGGTCTACGCTTACACGGGCGTACTTTTACTGTATGCGATCGTTTCATGGTTTCCGGACCTGCGGCGCGGCCGATGGGTTTACTTCCTGGCATCGATCGTCGAGCCGGTGCTAATGCCGATTCGCCGGATCATTCCGCCGGTCGGAGGCCTCGATCTCGCGTTCCTGATCGTGCTGCTCGTCCTCCAGCTTCTGGTTCGTCCCGAGCTTTACGCCTTGGCTAACAGCTGCATACCGAGCTATTGACTTGACGCTGAAATCCGAGCGACCCCGCCGGATCGACGTAGCGAGCAAGGTTCGTAATTTTTGCATCATCGCGCACATCGATCACGGCAAGACGACGCTCTCCGATCGATTGATGGAGATCACCGGGACGTTGCATTCGCGCGATCTAGAGGCTCAGGCTCTCGACGCAATGGACCTGGAGCGGGAGCGCGGCATCACGATTCGCATGCATCCGGTAACGCTGGAGTATCGCGCTCGAGACGGCGAGCTTTACACGCTGAACCTCATCGACACGCCGGGCCACGTCGACTTTTCGTACGAAGTCTCGCGTTCGCTCGCGGCCTGTGAGGGCGCGGTGCTTATCATCGATGCGGCCCAAGGCATCGAGGCGCAAACGCTCTCGAACTATCATCTCGCGCTCGAGCACGATCTGACGATCGTTCCGGTCATCAACAAAATCGACTTGCCGGCCGCCGATCCGGAGCGCGTCATGGGCGAGGTCGAAGAGCTGCTCGTTATCGAGAAGAGCGAGTGCATTCTCGCCAGCGCCAAGAACGGAATAGGGATCGAAGAGATCCTCGAAGCAATCGTGCATCGCATTCCGCCGCCGAAGGGTCATCGCGACCATTTTCGCGCGCTGGTCTTCAACGCGCAATTCGATCCCTATCGCGGCGTCGTGAGTTACGTGAGGGTCGTTGACGGAATGCTCTCACCCGGGATGCGGTTCATGTCGATGGCGCACGAACGCGTCTTTGAGTGCACTGAGGTCGGGGTCTTCGCGCCGCAGATGCGCGCGACGCGCGGTCTCGAGCTCGGCGATGTCGGCTACATAATCGCTAACATCAAATCGCTCGGCGAGATCGACGTGGGCGACACGATCACGTCGGCGACCGATCCGGCCCACGTGGCGCTCGCCGGTTACCGCAAGGCCGTGCCGATGGTATATTGCGGGCTCTATCCGAACGAAGGCGAGTACGACGGCCTGCGGGATGCCCTCGAGAAGCTGAAACTCAACGACGCCGCGCTCGTCTACGAACCGGAGAGCTCGATGGCGCTCGGCTTCGGTTTCAGGTGCGGTTTCTTGGGGCTGCTGCACATGGAGATCGTCCAGGAGCGGCTCGAACGCGATTACGGTCTCGATTTGATCGCGACGTCGCCGTCGGTCGTCTTCCGGGTCGTCCGCACCGACGGGACGACCCTCACGATCGACAACCCGTCGAAGCTTCCGGCGCCCAACGTCATCGCGACGATCGAAGAGCCCTACGTAAAGGCAACGATCATCTCACCGCCCGATTACGTCGGCGCGATCATGGAGCTAACGCAGAACCGTCGCGGAACGCTTTCGAACATGGAGTATCTGCACGACGGGCGAGTGATCATCACGTACGAGATGCCGCTCATCGAGGTGATCGTCGACTTCTTTGACGCGCTTAAATCACGTACGAAGGGCTACGCCTCGCTCGACTACGAGGTAATCGGCTACCGGGAGGGCCGGCTCGCCAAGCTCGAGATCATGCTCAACGGCGAGCCGATCGACGCGCTCTCGTTCATCGTCGCACGCGATAAGGCCGTGCAGCGCGGGCGCGCGCTCACGGAGAAACTCAAGGAGCTGATTCCGCGCCAGATGTTCGAGGTGCCGATTCAGGCGTCTATCGGCGGCAAGGTCGTCGCCCGCGAAACGGTCAGTGCGATGCGCAAGAACGTGCTCTCGAAGTGTTACGGCGGCGATATCACGCGCAAACGTAAGCTGCTGGAGAAGCAGAAGGTCGGAAAGGAGCGGATGAAGCGGGTCGGCAAGGTCGAGCTGCCGCAAGAAGCATTCATGGCGGTCCTGCGGTTGGGCTCCTCATGAAGACATACGTCGCGACTCAGAATCCGGGCAAGCTGCGCGAGCTAAAAGCGCTCTTTGCGCGCTCGGCAATCCAGATCGTGACGCCGCGCAAGCGCTTCGATATTGAGGTGGTGGAAGACGCCGGTACGTATGCAGGCAACGCCATTCTCAAGGGGCAAGCGCTCGCGGCAGACTTACGCGAGCGTCACGTCGCCGCGGCCGTCCTTGCCGACGACAGCGGTTTGGAGATCGACGCGCTCGGGGGAAAGCCGGGCGTGCTCTCGGCGCGCTACGGCGGAGCCGAGATCGATTGGGCCGCACGCCGCGCTGCGCTGCTGGCGGAGTTGCGAGGAGTTCCGCCCTACCGGCGTACCGCGCGGTTCGTCTGTACGCTCGCGCTCATCGAGCCGCACGGCGACCCGGTTCTCGCAACGGGAGAAGTCGCCGGCCACATTCTCGAAAGCGAGAGCGGCGCCGGCGGCTTTGGTTACGACGCCGTCTTTCTTTGTCTGCCGCTCGGCCGGAGCTTCGCCGCGCTGGGCGAGAAGGAGAAGAACGCGGTTAGCCATCGCCGGCGTGCCGTCGACGCGCTGCTCGCGATGCTCGCGCAACGTGGCTGAGATCGCCGCAGCGTCGCCCGACGACGTACGACGCATTCAACGGCGGCGGAATATCGACGAAGCGGGTCTCAAGCTTTCGTTGCAAGCTGCCGAGGCTGGTAGAGTGTGGAGCGCGCGCGATGGAGGCGAGGTTATCGGTATCGCCGTTGCGCACGATTCCGAGACTGAGCGGTACGTCGGAGAGCTCTTCGTTGAGCCGTCATACCGTGGCCAGGAGATCGGCTCGAGCCTGATCGAGGCGGCGTTCGGCGAGACGGATGACGCCGGCCGCGCAATGCTGGTAGCGGCCGGCGACGACGCGGCGCTTGCGCTCGCGCTGCGGTATCGCATGGCGCCGCGAGAAATGCTGCTTCGGTTTGCCGGGGCGATTCCGCGAGAAGAAGAGCTAGCGAAAATGGCGGCCGGCGATTACCGGTTTCAAGTCGACGCCATCGATCCAGCGATTCATTCCGGCGCGTTGAACGAGCTCGATCGTCAGGCGCGCGGGGTGGTAAGGCCCGGCGACCATGCAGAGTTCGCGCGATCCGCCTCCGGCCACGCGTTCTTCTTGAGCGGCGAGTGCGTGGGGTACGCCTACGTCTGGCCCGACGGACGTATCGGACCAACGGCTTGCGCGTCGGAGGCGTATCTCGTGCAGATCTTGGCGTATGCGCTCGTAACGCTGCAGCGGGGCCACGGCGCGTCGTGGTGCACCGCGCTCGTTCCCAGCTCGAACCGTCGCATCGCGCGCGCCCTATTGCGCGCCGGCCTGCGGATCGAGGAGTCGTTCTTGCTCGCGCACGATTCCTTTATCGGCGATATGTCGACGTACGTGGCCTATCATCGCATGCTGTTGTAAAAAATAATTGCGAGGCGTGTAGCACAGTGCAATACAGTTGGCACACTGCAGTGCGAAAGTGTGCGTATGAAGAGATGTCCAAAGTGTTGCGCGGTTCTGCCACCCAAGTGTTTCTCGCAGTCGATTAACCGGAAACGCGGTGGTAGCTACTGCCGCGCTTGCCAAAGCGCCTATTGCAAAGCGCACTATCGTCGGAATAAAGAAATCCACAACCAGCGTAGACTTGTAAACCAGAGCCGCTACCGCAATCGAAACCGCAAGAGGATCCGGGAGTATCTGTTGACACATCCGTGCGTCGACTGCGGCGAAGCAGACACGCGTGTCTTAGAGTTCGATCACGTAAGAGGCAAGAAGGAACGAAATATCAGCAACTTGGTACGCGAAGGATGGGCTCGGGAAAGGATAGCGACCGAGGTCGCCAAATGTGAAGTACGCTGTGCAAACTGCCATAGACGCCGAACAGTTGAACGGTTTCGCTGGCCTCACGCATTCGGGGCGTAGCTCAGCTTGGTAGAGCGTCCGCTTTGGGAGCGGAAGGTTCGCAGGTTCAACTCCTGTCGCCCCGACCACCCCGCGCCCGTGGTCTAACGGGATAAGGCACGAGTCTTCTAAACTCGAAGATGGGGGTTCGAGTCCCTCCGGGCGCATGGTACAATGGCCGCTTGTGGTGACTGTAGCTCAGTTGGTTAGAGCGCCGGTCTGTGGCACCGGAGGTCGCGGGTTCGACCCCCGTCAGTCACCCCACTAGCCGCGGAGGACTCTCGATAAGCACTGCGTACAACTGAAACCCGGCGCGACGACGCGAGCGCCTTTAGCTCAGTCGGTAGAGCAGCGGCCTTTTAAGCCGTTGGTCCCGGGTTCGAGTCCCGGAGGGCGCAAAATCGTGCACCGCTAGCTCAATGGTAGAGCAGGTGACTCTTAATCACTTGGTTGGGGGTTCAAGTCCCTCGCGGTGCAAAGATTAAGCAAATCCTCGGAAACCCGTAGTTCCCGAGGATTTGCATTTCTTACCGAGAGAGATGCTTGACGCTAGTAGTAAAGCGTTCCGCTCCACCTGTCTTGGTAGGTGCCTCTATTCTTTCCGCTACAAGAAAAGTGAATCGTTCCGCTGCCCGTTGCGGACTTAAACATCCCTTTTCCGCCGGAGACGGTGTAGCTCATATGCGGAGAGCAAAACCCGCCGCTCAGATGCACCCTGATGAAGTCTTGTTTTGAAGCCGTTTCCATCATGACCGCATCGCCGGCGCCAAAACCGCCTTTCACGGCACCATGTTCGCGGGTGTAGCCCAGGGATGTCGCGCTTCCGGTACCGTGGAACCTCCAGGTATCACAAAAGGTGCCACATTGCCCTTTGTGAACGTTCCACTCTCCGGAATCGTTCGCGCTAAAAGAACCGCCTTGCGACGGCGGTCGCCGATCCGAATTTCGCGTTATCGGTGCTTGATGTGTCGAGCCGAGGTAGCCTGTGGAAGCGGCTGAGCAGCCTGAGAGCGCCAAAAAGCCGCCGGCAAGGGCTATGAGTAGCCTTATCATTATGTTAACCGTGCCTCCAAGATCGTTTGCAGCAGCAGGTATGCGGCGGTTGCGATTCTCGAAAGCTGCGGCAGTTCATGGCATACCTTCATACGGCTGCCTGAATGCTTGGCGAGCCACCTGGCCGCCTTCTCTACGAGGACGGGTTAACTAAAAAATCGAGCGGAAGGACGGTACTGACTCCGTCCTTCCGCTCTTTCCGAGCGATGATGCAACGGAAAGTCTCCGCTATTCGTGCGACCTCGGGGCAAACGCTACGCCTTCAACCACGTCCGTTGCGGAGAGGCCGTTGTTGAAGCTGTAGAGATACTTGATTTTCTTCGGCGTGTACATGTACACGTCGACTTGGCCATACTGGAAGTCCGCCGTTGCGAAAGCCATTGCTTGCCGGTTGAGATGGCCGAAGATGGCCTGACCGTTGAGCTTGAATGGTCCCGAGACGAGCTTACAGGCCGGATTGCATCCGGAATAGACGTAAACTTGCGCATCGTAGGAGCTGATCGATACGATGTTGCCGTCCTTGTCGATGTCGAGTCCGCCGATGTTCGCATTGAGGAACCCGGTGGCGGTCGCTCCGGCGCCCGTGCAGCCCTGGAAGTAGGTCATCGTCGGGTTGCCGCTGCCGTCGAGCGCGGTTACCCAGCAGTCGCCGCCGCGTGACATTGCGACGCCGCCGACCTCGTACATGTTCGCGCTGACGAGCGGCGTGGCGCACGAGCCGGCGAGGGTGCAGAGCGTGACGGTCCCGCCACGATGCTTGAAGGCCTTAGAACTATAGATGTGAGCGACGGCGATCGGCCCGGTTTCGGCGTTGGCGCTCGTCGCGTCCGACGGCTGACCGGACCTATCGTGGAACGCGCCGATGAGCGCGCCGCACTTGCCGGAGCCCTTGAAGACCATGACGGAGCGGCTGCCGCCGTCAGGATCGATGATATTGCCGCGATCGTCCGAGGCGATGTCGTTTGGAAAGACGACGCCGGGGAGGGTGCAGCTCGGGGGATTATTGGCTTTGTTCTGACGTTGGTAGCCAAATAAGGTAGTCGAGTAAAACTCGCTGACGTAGACGCCGCCGGCTACGGCGTTGGGACCGGAGCGCCCGTGCAGCGGCATCGGTACGACCGGTCGCAGCGCATCGGGCACCAAGGTGGCATGTTCCGACCACACTGGGGCTCGCCCGTGCGCGGCGGATGGGGCGGCGGCACCGGTGCTCGGAAGGGTGCCGGTCGCGGGGGCGTTCGCCGAGCACCCCGCGAGGAGTGCCAAAGCGATCGCAGCGCAAAGCGCTGAACCGTAGAAACGCATTGCTAGAAGCCTCCTTCGGTAGGTGGGCGAAGCTAGTTCTAAGCCATTCGGGCGTTGGATTATTGGCTTTCGGTACCTTGGTACATTTGTACCATTTTTGTAATTTTTCTCACTTTTTTAGTAGTTTTGTCGCGTGACTGCTTGCTTTTGCTGCCGACTTGGGATTGGGAGAAGCGGAAGGGCCCGGCGAAGCCGCCGGACCCTTCCCCAGCCTACCGAGGAGACGCCTTAGCAAAGGTTGTTCGAGAGGTTGTTGCCCTGGCCACCGTCGACGTAGCACTGAGCGTTGAAGCGGAAGTCGTTGTACGCTACCGTGCAATCTTTGCTCATCGATCCGAGCGAGATTCCCGCGCCGAGACCGTGGACGGCGCAATCGTGGATGTAGGCACCGCTGTCGGTGGCGGAGTAGCCGGCCTTGATACCGGGGTAGTCGGCCGAGTGCAGACGCGAGATGTGGTCGGCATGGAGTTGAACGTCTTGCGTCCCACTCAAGGTTACGCCGGCACCGTTGTTGTTCGCGATCGTGCATTGACCGATCGTCACCTTCGAGGACTTACTGACCACGATGCCGCCGCCGCTGTTGTGGGTCAGCGCGCAGCGTTGAACGTGCACGCGATGCGATTCCGTCGTCCCCTTGCAATCCTCGATAACGATCCCGTTGTTTCCATGGTTGTTGAACGGCATTGTCTTGGCAATCTTGGTGGTCGTGATCCTAACGCCCTCGGAATCTTTAATGAAGACTCCCGCGTCGACGGTGTTTTCGAAGATATACGAGAGCGTAACCAGGCCGGAACTCTGCACGATCGATATTCCGCTGACCGGCCCCGGATAGTTTGGCCCCATCGATGCGCACTGCTCGATCTGTGAGGATTTAACGGTGAAGCCTTTGGTTTTCCACATCGAGATGCCGATGCGGGACTGGCTCACCTTGCAGCGTTCTGCGAGAACCGTCTGGCATTGGTTAAAGCTCAAGCTCGAATTGAGCCCGTTCGCGCCAAGGTTATTGACGAAGGAGACCGTGCTTGCGGTCACCGAGCTCGAACTCCAGACCCCGATTCCGATGCGCGGGTTTCCGGAGCTGTTCGATTGATTCGCCGTGTCGACGGTTAGCGCCGAGATCGTGACGTTGGACGAGTTCTCGACGACGAGCACGTACTCTTCAGCGTGGCCGGAGACGTGGAGGACCGCGCCGTCCTTTGCGACGAGGCTGGTCGCAAGCGGTCCGCGGCCCATCAGCGTGACGTTCGTCTTGTTGTTGATGACGAGGGGCTTCTTGATCACGTAGGGCTTGCTCGACATCAGATTGATGGTGCCGCCGCTCGGGGGAAGGTTGTCGATCGCCTGCTGAATCGCGTCGCCCGTCGGCGTCGTCACCGCCACGTTCGGCCCGGCGACTCGGCTGAACTGCGAACCGGAAGCGGTCGCGCTCTGCAATCCCGGGAGCGTCGATGAGGCACCACGTTCGCAGCCGGTGAGGCCTGCGATGCTTGCGGCGCCCGCCCCGAGGAGAACTTCGCTGCGCGAAAGACGGGAAATGGTCATGGCATGCTCCTCATAACGATTAGCTTCGTGTTGAAAACGCCCGGCTGAAAAACTCAAACCTAACCAGCGAGTCGCACGCGGAAGTAAATATGGCCCAAGGGCGATTCAAAAAGGCCCTGCTGGATGCGCGATGCGGGGGCTTCCATTCGGACATGCCGTCGAAGCTTCCCTGCTTTCCCCGGCGACGAACCCGCGTAATTTGGAGGAGGTCGCCGGCGACACCGGCGAGCGCCGGCTCGACTCGCACGAACGCGGCCCCCGAATCGTAAAGGATTCTTAACGTTCTAAATTGTTGCGGAAATGATGATGGAACGCACCTTTGCGCGGAGGATTTCCGGGGTGTCGGCGTCATAGCACAACTCTGGGTCACCCGTCACCAGAGGAGTTCCCGATGCGTCGCGTTCCCTTAGGAATCCGGCTCTTGCCGATTGCTGCCGTTACCGTCGTCCTTGCGGCTTGCCGGGGTAACGTGGGAGGCGGCTCGATCCCCATGCCGCCGGACGGAATCCGGAGCGCAGACGCGACGATTTCGCCGCTCGCGGGGCGCGGCATCGATAAGATCAAGCACGTCGTCATCGTCGTGCAAGAGAACCGCAGCCTAAACAACTTGTTCTACGGTTTTCCGGGCGCAAAGACCGTTACGTACGGACTCGATTCAAAAAACCAGAAGATCGCCCTGAAGCCGGTCGGACTGAAGACCGATTGGGACCTCACGCATAACGCGCAGGGCTTCATCACGGCTTGCAACGGAACCGGATCGATTCCGGGCACCGACTGCCGAATGAACGGCTTCGACAAGGAGGGCTGGACGTGCGGCATGCCCGGCAAATCGGCATGTCCTATCAAGTATCCGCCGTATAGCTACGTTCCGCACGGCGAGACGGCTCCGTATTTTTCGATGGGCGAGCAGTACGTGCTCGCGGACGAGATGTATGCCTCGAACTTCGATACGAGCAGCTTCGTCTCTCACCAGTACATAATCGCCGCGCAAGCGGACAAATCGGTCAACTATCCGACAGCCAACTGGGGATGTCCGGGAGTCAAACAGGGCGCCAAGCCTCCAGGAACCGATTGGATCTACACGACGAACGCGCAGCGCTCGTTGTACGGTCAGAAAATCCCGGTCTGTTTCGATTACACCACGCTCGCCGATGAGTTGGACTTCGTTGGCCTCACGTGGGCGTTCTATTCAGGACGGCTCTCGCCCGACCATATCGGAAAGCCGTGCGGTGGAAGCGGGGGTATCGGCCCCGATTACCAAGAGAGTAACGGCATCTGGGCTGCCTATCAGGCCGTCAAACATATTTGTTATGGTCCCGACTGGAATAAAGACGTATTCACTCCGCAGACACCGTCGTTCTTCACCAACCTCCAAAACGGCGACTTTCGCAGCGTTACGTGGGTCATGCCAACGTGCGCGAACTCCGACCACCCCGCCTGCAACTCCGATACCGGGCCGTCGTGGGTGGCCTCGGTCGTAAACGCGATCGGCGAGTCGAAGTTCTGGAACTCGACCGCAATCTTCGTCTTCTGGGACGACTACGGCGGCTTTTACGATTCGGAACCGCCGGCCTACGTCGATTACGACGGCCTCGGCGGACGGATCCCGATGCTGATTATCTCACCCTACGCGAAGAAGGGGTACGTCTCGCACGTTCATTACGAGCACGGCAGCATTCTGAGATTCATCGAGGATCGTTTCGGCCTGGCTACGCTATCGGCCAGCGACAAGCGGGCGAAGTCGCCGGCTCAAGACAGCTTCAACTTCAATCAAAAGCCGCGCAAGTTCGTTCCGATTAAATCGAAGTACGGCCTCAACTTTTTCTTCCACCAACCGCTCGATCTGCGCCCCCCGGATACCGAATAATGCGACGGCTATCGATCGTGACGGCGGCGCTGCTGCTCGCCGCGTGTCAGGGGAATGCCGGCGAAGGGTCCCGGTTCGGGTTGCCGGGCGCGAGCGCGCCGCTCGCGCACCGCGATAGCTCGAGCGGCAAGATAACGCACGTGGTGATCGTTATTCAGGAGAATCGCAGCCTCAATAACCTCTTCTACGGATTTCCGGGAGCAACGACCTCGGCCTACGGTTACGACTTGCATGGAAGCAAGATCGTCCTCAAGCCGGTAACTCTGGCAACCACCTGGGATCTTCAGCACAACGCGCAAGGCTTCATCAAGGCCTGCAACGGAACGGGGGCGATTCCCGGGACCGATTGCCGGATGAACGGATTCGATCGGCAGAGTTGGACCTGCGGCGTCGGCACCGCGCCGCAATGCCCGAATAAGAATCCGCCGTACAGCTACGTGCCGCACGGCGAGACGAAGCCGTACTTCGATATGGCCAACCAATACGTCTTAGGCGACGAGATGTACGCCTCGGATTTCGATACGAGCAGCTTCATGTCGCATCAGTACATCATCGCGGGGGTGAATCCGGAGTCCTCGGTCGATTATCCAGATGGCGTTTGGGGCTGTCCGGGTGGACCTCCCGATCAAATCAAGGTTCTCGGCGCGAACCGGCAGTTTCCCAGCGGGTACGAAGTGCCGTGCTGGGATCCGACTACGCTCGGCGACGAGCTCGACGCGTCGGGGATTTCGTGGGCCTACTACGCATCGCCGGTCAAGGGTTACGGCACGCTCGACTGCGGCGGCAGTCCGCGCGGCGACGCCTCCAAAGGCCGCGGCGGCATTTGGAGCGCGTATCAGGCGATCAAGCACATCTGTTACGGTCCCGACTGGAGTCAGGACGTCATCTCGCCGCAGACGCAGTTCTTGAGCGACGTGCAGTCCGAGAACCTTCGAGCGGTCAGCTGGGTGACGCCGACGTACGCGAACTCAGATCACGGCGGCTCCGGCTCGAAGACCGGCCCCTCGTGGGTCGCTTCGATCGTCAACGCGATCGGCAAATCGCAGTACTGGGACTCGACTGCCATCGTCATTTTCTGGGATGACTCCGGCGGTTGGTTCGATCCCCAGCCTCCCGCCTACGTCGACAATGACGGGCTCGGCTTCCGTCTGCCGCTGCTCGTTATCTCCGCGTACGCCAAGCGCGGATACGTCTCGCACGTTCAGTACGAGCACGGCAGCATCCTGAGGTTCGTCGAGGATCAGTTCGGCCTAGCACGGTTGGGTGCAAGCGACACGCGCGCGAACTCACTGCAGCCCGATTGCTTCGACTTTACCCAGCTGCCGAGGAAGTTCAAAAAAATCAAGGCTCCATACGGGCCGGCCTATTTTACCAGCCAACCACTCGATCTGCGTCCCCCCGACACCGAATAAGCGAAGGCAGGAATCTTGAACCAGTCCCGTAGTATTCTGACCGCGGTTACGCTGCTTTTAAGGAGAGCGCAGATGCGTCGTATTGCCCCGCGGCGGGGGCTATCCGCGGTTCTAACTGGGGCGTGGTTGCTATCGGCTTGCCACGGAAGCGGCGGCCTTGGAGCGACCGCCGGATTGCCGGCCGGTACGCTGGCGCACCAAGCCTCGATCGAACCGCTGGGCGGCGCGCACGGCAAAATTCAGCACGTCGTCATCGTCGTTCAAGAGAACCGCAGCCTCAACAATCTCTTCTACGGATACCCCGGCGCGAAGACGGCCAAGTTCGGCTACGATTTAAAGGGCCACAAGATCGCGCTCCAGCCGGTGACGTTAGCGACCACGTGGGATCTCCAGCACAACGCCGTCGCATTCATCAACTCGTGCAACGGGACGGGAAAAATTCCCGGAACCGACTGCCAGATGAACGGTTTCGATAATCAGCGGTGGACTTGCGACCAACCGAGTGCGCCGCAGTGTCCGAACAAGAATCCTCCGTACAGCTACGTGCCGCACGACGAGATCAAGCCGTACTTCGAGATGGCCAGCCAGTACGTGCTGGCCGATGAGATGTTCGCCTCGGATTTCGACACGAGCAGCTTCGAGTCGCATCAGTACATCGTCGCCGGAGTCAACCCGAAAAAGTCGATCGAATATCCCGACGGCGGTTGGGGCTGCCCTGGCGGCAAGGCCGACGCGATCGACATCCTCGGCAAGGACCGAAAGTTCCCGGTCGGTACGGAGAGGCCGTGCTGGAACCCGAACACGCTCGCAAAAGAACTCGACGATGCCGGAACCTCATGGGCCTACTACGCATCTCCGGTTCGATCGCAAGGCGGTAAGAACTGCGGAGGACGCAGCGGGCCCGACGTCTCTAAAGGAAATAGCGGCATCTGGAGCGCCTATCAAGCGATCAAGTATATTTGCTACGGCCCCGACTGGGACAACGACGTGATCACACCGTCGACGCAGTTCTTCACGGACGTATCGAGTGGCAACCTGCGAGCCGTGACGTGGGTTACGCCGACGTACAAGAACTCCGATCACGGAGGATCCGGCTCGACGACGGGTCCGTCGTGGGTAGCGTCGATCGTTAATGCGGTGGGAGAATCGAAATACTGGAAGTCGAGTGCGATCTTCATCTTTTGGGATGACTCGGGCGGCTGGTTCGACCCCGTCGCCCCGGAGTACGTGGACAACGACGGGCTCGGGTTCCGCCTCCCGCTCTTAATCATCTCGCCGTATGCAAAACACGGCCTCGTTTCCCACGTGCACTACGAGCACGGCAGCATTTTGAAGTTCGTCGAAGACCAGTTCGGGCTCGCGCGGTTAGCCGCAAGCGACACGCGCGCGAAGTCGCCCGGTCCGTACTGCTTCGATTTCAAGCAGAAGCCACGGAAGTTCACGCCTATTGCAGCCCCCTACGATCAACGCTATTTCGAAAGCGAGCCGCTCGACCTGCGGCCGCCCGATAACGACTAAAAAGGGCCGCTAGGCAAAGTTAGCGAACGATAACTCTTGAGTCACTCGTCGACCAACCCCCCCCCTAAGTCGAAAAGGAGACGCGATGGAAATCATTGGTCCGTCATTAACGCCTCCAACGTTTGTGACAATGAATGGGTCGCATCGACTACCTAATGTAGAATCGATGACCGTTACCCATGCCCATAGCTCAAACGGTCAGCGGCGAATCGCAATCGTTGGGACCGGATACGTCGGCTTGGTCACCGGAACGTGCCTTGCCGAACTTGGAAACTCCGTCGTTTGCCTCGACAACGACGCCTCAAAGATAGCAACGCTTCGCCGCGGCGAAGTGCCGTTTTTCGAGCCCGACTTGCTCGAGATGATCGTTAGCAATCATCACGCCGGCCGGCTTGCGTTTTCAGACGAAGTCGAAGCCGGTATGCGAGACTCGGGGATCATCTTCATCGCGGTCGGAACGCCGATGCGCCACGACGACAGCGCGGATCTCTCCGCGATCTGGGACGTCGCCGCGACAATCGGCCGGGAGCTCAACGGACCGAAGCTCGTCGTTATCAAATCGACGGTACCCGTCGAGACGTGCGAGATGGTCGCCGCGATTATCGCAGAGAACGCGGCGCGGCCGCACCGAGTCGACGTCGTCAGCAACCCCGAGTTTTTGCGCGAAGGATCGGCAGTCGCCGATTTCATGCACCCCGATCGGATCGTCGTCGGCACGAGCAACCCGAACGCCGAGGCGATCGTGCGCAATCTTTACGAGCCGCTCGACGCGCCGTTCGTCATCACCGACGTGCGGACGAGTGAGATGATCAAGTACGCCGCAAACGCGTTCTTGGCAACGAAAGTTTCGTTCATGAACGAGATCGCAAACATCTGCGAGCTCGTCAACGTCGACGTAAAAGCGGTGGCTCGCGGCATCGGCTTCGACCATCGCATCGGCGCGCAGTTCATGAGCCCCGGCATCGGCTACGGCGGTTCGTGTTTCCCCAAGGATCTCCGGGCGCTGGAGCGCACGGCGCACGGCCGCAACTACGAGGCGACGCTCTTGCGAGCGGTCGAGACGGTGAACCGGTCGCAGATCCATCGTACCTTCGACAAGCTCCAAAACGCTCTCGGCGGTTCGGTCGAGGGTAAGACCGTTTGCGTGCTGGGCCTAGCGTTCAAGCCAAACACCTCGGACGTCCGCGAATCGCCTGCACTTCACCTCATCGATCACTTGGTACGGGCGGGCGCGACGGTTGCCGCACACGATCCGATCGCAATCGAAGAGGCACGAGAGCGAATCGTCGGCGACGTTACGTACTGCACGCAAATGTACGAGGCGATCGACGGATGCGATGCCGTGGTGCTAGCGACGGAGTGGAACGAGTACAAAGGCCTCAATTTCCGAATGGTACGAAAACTGATGCGCGGCAATGTCGTCTTGGACGGCCGGAACGCCTTCGAAGCCGACGACGTCGCTCGGGAAGGGCTGCGCTACATCGGCGTCGGTCGCGCGAAAGAGCCGGCGCTCGAAGTCGAATACGCCGAAGTCCTGAGCGAGTACGAAGTCTTAAGCGAATAAGAACGCTTGAACGTACTCGTCACCGGAGCCGCGGGCTTTCTCGGTTCGCACCTCGTCGACCGAATGCTCGCGGCCGGCGACCGTGTCGTTGGTATCGACAATCTGATGACCGGGTCGCGGACCAATCTCGCACACCTCGCAGGTGAACGCAACTTCGCGTTCGTCGAGGCCGACGTGTCCCTCCCCTGGAGTTGGGCGCGCGATCTCGACAAGCCGGACCTGATCATGCATTTCGCCTCGCCGGCGAGCCCGGTCGACTACGGCCGCGAACCGCTGGCGACCATGGCCGTCAACGCGCTCGGCGCGATGCACGGCGTCGAGTTGGCGCGCCAGACCGGTGCGAGACTTCTCTTCGCTTCGACCTCCGAAGTCTATGGTGACCCGCTCGAACACCCCCAACCGGAGGGGTATTGGGGAAACGTCAACCCCATCGGCGTGAGGGCGTGCTACGACGAGGCGAAGCGCTACGCCGAGGCCTACATCACCTCAGCCATCCGCAAGGAGGGCATCGACGCCCGGATCGTGCGGATTTTCAACACCTACGGACCCCGGATGCAGCCCGGGGACGGGAGGGTGATACCGAACTTTTGTCTAGCCGCCCTGAAGGGCGAGCCGCTGACGGTCTACGGGGACGGCAGCCAGACCCGGAGCTTTTGCTTCGTGACCGACCTAACCGAGGGAGTACTCCGGTTGGCCAAGGGCGAAGCTCTCAAGGGCAAGGTCGTCAATATCGGGAACCCCGGCGAGTTTACGATATCCGAGCTTGCTCGGATCGTTTCGGAGCTCGCGGGCGTACCCCTAAGGGTCGTGGCTCGCGACCTGCCGCCCGACGACCCGACGCGTCGTAGGCCGGTGATAGCGCTCGCACGCGAGCTCTTGAGCTGGGAACCGAAGGTGAGCCTTCGGGACGGTCTGAGATCGACGCTGGAGTACTTTCGCACCACGGAAGGGGTCAGTGAAATTCTCACACTGAACTGAAAATGAAGGAATCATGAACTCCACGTTTCCAGCGCTAGACCCACTCACGCAGGTCCTCATAGTCGTCTTCATCGCTACACAGATAGCGTATTTCCTGACGTTTGTGGTAGATGCGTACTTCCTGAGCCTCCCCGTCGACTGGGTCGACATGTCCGAGCCGATAAACGAGCCCGAGAGCCAGTGGCCGTACATCGTCCTCTTCTATCCGGTTTTACGCGAGCTTGAAGCGACGATGCGCACGACGTTCGTCTCGCTGGCGAAGATGGATTATCCGGCCGACCGTTGCCGCGTCGTCGCGATCCCGAACAGTAACGATGCCGAGACGATTGCGAGTCTGCGGCGTCTAACGGCCGAGTTTCCATTCGTGGAGATGATGATCGTGCCGCCGACGACGGATCCGTCTTGGCAGGTCGTGTGGGATGCCTGGGATGGAAATCCCAAGGCCTATTGGTGGCACAAGGGCAAGCGTGCCGGCGTCAAAGATTTGCCCCCGAAGAAGACGCGCCAGCTGATCTACGGGCTCTACAACATCGCGCAAACGCTCAAGAACGAGCCGAAGCTGGTGATCAACTACATCGACGCCGACAGCTGCCCGCCGGTCGACCATTTCAAAGGCGCGTTGATCGGTCTGCGGCATTACGACGTGCTGCAGGCTCAAAACGTAGTCGGAAATCTCAACGCGACGCTTCCCACGTCGTGGCACGCGTTCGATCACATGGCGTGGGACGGATACAAGTACACGCACCTCTCGGCGCACGGACGCCAGCCCTATTGGGTCCTCGGAAAAGGCCTTTTTTATCGGGTTTCGGACCTCATACCGTTGGGCGGTTTCCATCCGTGGATTACCATCGAGGACCCCGAGATTGGGTTGCGCTACTGGAAGAACGGAAAGCGGCTCGGTATCCTCTCCAGCTCGCTGATCGAAGAGGTTCCGAAGACCTGGCTGCAGGGCATCACCCAGCGTAAACGCTGGATCTGCGGCTTCTTTCAGTCGCTCGGCCGGCCGCTGCGCTACCTCGAGATGACGCCGTGGGAGCGGTTTAAATCCTGGCTGATATTCTTCCCGTGCTTGTCGCTGACGATCAACGTGATCGGCGTTCCGATCGGCATCTGGGCCGCGTACGAGTACTTCACGCGTGCCGATATCCTGCCGGTTTGGACGGTGTGGCTCGCGATCGTCAACCTCGTTCTGCTCGTGATCGAGTTGACGCTGCTCTACGTCAATACGTGGAGGCGAACCGGCCTGGTTTGCACGCGTTGGGCCGATCGAGTCTGGTACATGCTCCGCGTCAACCCGATCTCCGCGTTCATTTGGTGGTTCCTCTGGATCATACCGATTTGGATCGGCTTCTGGATGTACGTTCGAGACGGAGGCCTCGCTTGGCAGCGCACCGAGAAGATCGATGCGAACAAGCTGTTGATACGCCGCAAGTTCCGGCGGGGCGATGATTTGCCGGAGACCGCAGAGGAGTCGCGCGTTGAGTAAACACGTTCTCGTTACGGGCGGGGCCGGATTCATCGGATCGCACCTCGTCGATCTTCTCTTGGAGCGCGGCTACGAGGTTACCGTTCTCGACGCTCTGCTACCCCAAGTTCACGGCGACGAGGAACGCGACGCGGAGGGTTGGCCGGTCTATTTGGATCGACGGGCGAATCGGATCAATGCCGACCTGCTCGACGACGGAGTCTTCGAAGCGAGCCTGCGCGGCGTCACGCATCTCGCCCATCTCGCGGCCTCGGTCGGCGTCGGCCAGAGCATGACGAACATCGTCGACTACACCCGCAACAACGTAATGTCGGCGGCGCGGATGCTGGAAGTGCTTTCGCAGCGCCCGCATACCGTGCGGCGAATGGTCGTCGCATCGTCGATGTCGATCTATGGCGAGGGCGCGTATCGGGTCCCCTCGACCGGCGCGGTCGTCGCGCCGCCGTTGCGCACGCACGAACAACTCGCCGCTCGCCAATGGGAGCTATCGCGCAACGGCGAGCAGTTGGTCCCGGTTGCGACGTCGGAGGAAAAGCTGCTCAAGCCGGCCTCGATCTACGCAATCAACAAGCGGGACCACGAAGAGATGTTCCTAGCCGTCGGAATGGCCTTGCAGATTCCCACCGTGGCACTGCGGCTCTTCAACGCCTACGGCTCCCGTCAGGCTCTGAGCAATCCGTACACCGGTGTGGCGGCAATCTTTATCTCGAGACTTCAAAACGACCAGCCGCCTTTGGTTTTCGAAGATGGACGGCAGCAACGCGATTTCGTCCACGTCCAAGACGTAGCCGAAGCGTTTCTGGCCGCGCTGGAGAGCGATAACGCCGTTTGGGACGTTTTTAACGTCGGCAGCGGAACGCCGATCACCGTCGCGGAGATGGCGCATTCGCTGGCGCGCATGCTGCACAAGGATATCGAGCCGGAGTTTCTCGGTAAATACCGCGTCGGCGATATTCGTCATTGCTTTCCCGATCTCGGAAAAATTGAAAGAGAGTTCGGCTTCAAGCCGCGACGCACGTTTGAAGAGGGTATGCAAGAACTCATCGCGTGGGTGGCGCAAACAAAGACGCCGATCGACCGTACTCAGGCCAGCGTTGCCGAGCTCGAAAAGCAAAAACTTCTTGTCTAGGAAGGGTGCGATGCCGTTAAGGTCCCGAACTTCACTCCTCACCACCGTCGCCGCAACCGGGTTCTTCGTCCTTGCGGGCTTTGCGGCCGCGCCGGCCGCCGATAACGCGGCGGTCTTTGCCGGCGGTCAGCTCGACTTTTCGAACTACGTCTTCGCCGGGGTCACGCTCGCGCTGCCGGGGTCGACGATTGAGAATGGCGTCGCCGTGCGCATTCTCGGCGATACCGGCGGTTACAACTACGTCAGCAATCCCATCGGGACAGTCAAGGCGAACTTCACCGGGGGAGAGTTGGACGGCGTCTACGCGTTTACGCACAAGGACGTCTGGGCCGATTTCGGCGCGGGCGTCAACTACACGTCGACGAATCTCACGCCCAACGATCCGTCCAATAAGCTGGAAGGCGATCAGACGGAGTTGCGATTGTTAACCGACGGCGGAACGTCGGGCAATCAATGGCGGGTCGATTGGGATGGATACTACGGCACGCGGCTGCAGGATTACGAAGCCTTCGTCGGCGTTACCCACTCTCTCTCGCAGTACGCGCATCTGGGAGTCGAAGGTTACTTTGAGGGGAATCCGTCGTATTCGCTCGAGCAAGTCGGTCCGCTTGCCATTTTCGCTACGGGTCCGCGCGGGGAGCTAAGACTCTCCAGCGGCGTTGCGTGGGAGTCGGGGTTCTCCACCCCGAGAGTCTATCTCAAAGCGCTCTACTATCAGCGAATCTGACGGTTTGGGCGAACCGACCAGAGCGCGTCGCGAATCGCGTAGTACATCGGCTTTCGCTGCATCGAGGAGTCGAGCGGAAGCCCGCGATTGAGTCCCGGGCCGCTGCCGTCGGCCCATGCGCCCGGGAATCGTGCGTAATCGGCGGGAGTCACTAGCAGCCAGGAGTGCCGGTCGCTCAGACCCCAGGTCGTCACGCCGAGCACGCGGGGATAGCGCAACACGACGTCCAGGTACCGCCGCACCTCGTCGCCGGCCATGCGATCGCGCTCCTGCGCCGATGCGACGTACTCGGACTCCTTGACGTCGAGTTCGGTCACGACGATCGACAGGCCCATGCTCGAGACGTCGTTGAGGAAGCTTGCAATTGCGGTCTCCGAAATATGGCCTTTGCGCAGGTCGAGGTGCCCTTGAAGACCGAGCCCGTCGAGCGGAGCGCCTTGATTGCGCAAGCGTTCGAGGAGCTTGAGCAAGAGGTATCGGCGATCGCGTTCCTCGGGCAGGTCGTACTCGAGTCCGTACTCGTTGATGAGCAGCTGCCCGTGCGGTGCGAACTGGCGGGCCTGCGCGAGCGCTCGATTGATATACTGCGGACCGAAGACGTCGAGAAAGATGCTTTGGCGCAATCCGTCCATCCGGTGGCCCGTATCGATCGGCTCGTTGACGACTTCCCACTCGCTGATGACGTCGCCGTAGCGGGGCATCACCGAGCCGAAGTATCGCGCGATGACGTTCCAGTCTTGGGTCTCGCGCAGCATCTGAACCGCCCATTCCGGAACGCCGAGGTGCCACAAGAGCGTATGCCCGCGAATCCGCTTGCCGTTGCGGATCGCGAACGTGGCGAGATCGTCCATCTTTTCGAAGGAAAGCTGCCCGTACGCGGGTTCGACCTGGTTCCAATTCATGTCGATCTCGGGCACGAGGTAGGAGCACTCGCGCAAGACGGCGTCGCGGAGGTCCTGCTCGGCGTCGAGTTCGTCGATGCGGACGGCCGATCCAAAGTAGCGCCCGTTGCGCGCGGCCGCCACGGCAAGGCTTCCTGCCGGTGCGCCGCTCACTTTCGCGCCAATGGCGGAAGCAGCCGTCGCTGCCAGCACCGCGGCAATGAGATCCCTGCGGCTGATTGTAACCTCCGTCTTACCGTCGCCCATCGAAAACGCTCTACGGTCTTACCTCTTGCAGCCCGTTTACCATTTCTATAGACAAAACGGGCGAGCCGAATCGATCGTTTCGGCGCACGCAGCGCCGGCGCGCCCCGGATCGGCGGTCCTTGGAGGAAATGCACCGGGCACGTTCTATCTATGGAGGTCGCCGGGCAAGTGGCGGAACTGGCAGACGCGCTGGATTTAGGATCCAGTGGGGCGACCCGTCAGAGTTCGAGTCTCTGCTTGCCCATACTGCGTGGATCTCCCGGCAAAACTCTAACAAGCGAGCTATTTTTGGATTGTATAATGTGATTCGACCACACCTCCGCGAAGATTCGTGCGGTCGAGGAGGCTCTGACCAACAGATTTTTATAAGCGAGCTGCTTTTGGGGGCCGCTAAGGTTGTTCGAGCGGCGTCTGAGCCGTGGCGAAGCCACGGAGGGCGGTTGCCGCGGCGAAGCCGAGCGCCGCGGAACGCAGGATGCGTTTCCGCAAGAGTCCGCAAGAACAACCTCAGCGGGCGCGAAGAGCAGCAAGCGAGAGATGCGGAAGTAGCTCAGTGGTAGAGCATCGCCTTGCCAAGGCGAGGGTCGCGAGTTCGAATCTCGTCTTCCGCTGATTTTCTGATGACTGAATCTACGTTGACCCAGCTCGCTCCAACGCTGGTGGCACTCGAGTTTTCGTTGAGCGAGACGGAACTCGCTGCCGCCGAAGAGCGCGTATTCCGCCGTCTCGCGCGCAACGTGCGTCTGCCCGGTTTTCGCAAAGGAAGAGTCCCGCGCAAGATTTTCGAGCAGACGTACGGCAGCGAAACCGTAACGAAGGAAGCCGTCGACGAGGTCATTCCCGACGTTTACGCTCAGGCGTTGCGCGAGCACGATCTCGAGCCGGTGGAGCGTCCGAAACTCGAGGTCGTGGAGTCGGCCGACGGGCGGCCGACGAGATTCAAGGCCACGGTAGAGGTTCGTCCGGCGATTGCGTTGGGAGCGTATAAAGGCATCGTCGTGTCGCGACCGCCCGTCACCGTCACCGAGGACGAGGTGGAACGGGGCCTCGAGGCGCTCGCACGAGAACGCGCGACGCTCGTTCCGGCCGAGCGGGAGGCCCAGCTCGGCGATATTGCGACCCTCGACTATGAGGGCACGATCGACGGGGTGCCTTTTGAAGGCGGACGCGCGGACGGCCAGGCCGTGGAGCTCGACGAGGGACGCTTCATACCGGGTTTCGCCGCGGGGATCGCCGGCATGCGCCCAGGGGAGACGAAGCAGATCGAGATCCGATTCCCCGACGATTATCACGCTGCCGAGCTTTCGGGAAAGCCGGCTACGTTTCGGGTGAGTCTGCGCGAGCTCAAGGAACTCGAGCTGCCCGCTCTCGATGACGACTTTGCGAAGGCGGTTTCGGAGAACCAGACCGTCGCCGAGCTCCGCGCGGACCTGCGCCGCCGGCTCGAAGCGGTTGCCGCCGGCCGGTCGCGGCGCAGCCTCGCAAACACGATCGTGACGCAGCTCCTCGCTACCCACGATTTTCCGTTGCCGGGATCGCTGGTCGAAGCCGAACTCGAGCGTCTCGTCGCCGACGTCGGCGCAGAGCCGGTCGAAGCCAAAACGACCGACGCCCAACGGCGCGACGTCTTGCGCGCGGAGGCCGAATCGCGCGTCAAGGCCGGACTCTTGATAGAAGCGATCGCCAAGGCGGAGAACGTCACAGCCACGCCCGGCGATATCGCCGCGGAGCTCGACGCGCTCGGGCGGCGGTACGGTCAGCCCGCCGATCGAATACGCAAGGCGCTTGGGAATAGCTTGCTCTCGCTGATGGACGGCATCGTCCGCAACAAAACGCTCGACTTGCTCGTCGACAACGCCGTTATCACCAACGACGAAGAAACCACCCGCAGCGCGTCGTAGTTAGAAGCTGACATGGGACATCTCGTACCGATGGTCGTGGAACAGACCGCGCGCGGGGAGCGCGCCTACGACATTTATTCACGCCTCCTCAAAGATCGCATCGTTTTCGTCGGAGGTCCGATCGACGACCACCTGGCGAATCTCGTCATCGCGCAACTCCTCTTTCTGGAGAAGGAAGACCCCGATAAGGATATCGATATGTACTTGAACAGCCCCGGCGGGAGCGTTACTGCCGGGCTGGCGATGTACGACGCGATGCGATTCATCAAGCCGGACGTCGCTACGATTTGCATGGGCTTCGCCGCCTCGATGGGATCGATTCTCCTCACGGGCGGGGCTCCCGGGAAACGGTATGCGCTTCCGAACTCGAAGGTCGTCATCCATCAGCCTTGGGTTTCGCAGATTGGCGGCCAGGCAACGGACGTGGAGATCGCGGCCCGGGACCTACTTGCCACCCGCCAGACGGTCGCGCGGATCTACCAAGAGACGACGAAACGGGCGCTCGACCAGATTCTGAGGGATATCGAGCGGGACTACTACATGACCGCCGCTGAAGCCAAGGAATACGGGATAATCGACCAGATTATCGAAGGCCGTGGAGGCCTGCCGATACCGGCGTAGGCAGAGGAGAATCCGGCACCCGATGTTTCGGTTTGGGGACGACAAGGGTCAGCTCAAATGCAGCTTCTGCGGAAAATCGCAGGAGCAGGTTCGCAAGCTTATTGCGGGCCCGGGCGTTTATATTTGCGACGAGTGCATCGAGCTCTGCAACGAGATCATCGAGGAGGAGCTCTATAAGAACGTCGACGAGAACCTGCGTCTTCGCAACATACCTAAGCCCAAAGAGATCAACCACATCCTCAATCAGTACGTCATCGGGCAAGAGCGCGCAAAGAAGTCGCTCGCGGTTGCGGTCTACAATCATTACAAGCGCATCAACGTCGGCGGTACCGCGGACGACGTCGAGCTCCAGAAGTCGAATATTCTCTTAGTCGGTCCCACGGGCTCGGGCAAGACCTATCTCGCGCAAACGCTCGCGAAGATTCTCGACGTGCCGCTAGCGATGGCCGACGCGACCTCGCTAACCGAGGCGGGCTACGTCGGCGAAGACGTCGAGAACATTCTGCTCAAACTCATTCAAGCGGCCGACTACGATGTGAAGCGAGCCGAGAAGGGCATCGTCTACATCGACGAGATCGACAAAATCGCGCGCAAGAGCGAGAACCCCTCGATCACGCGCGACGTCTCCGGTGAAGGGGTGCAGCAGGCGCTGCTCAAGATTCTCGAAGGCACGACGGCGAACGTGCCGCCGCAAGGCGGCCGCAAGCATCCGCACCAAGAGTTCATCCAGATCGATACGACCAACGTGCTCTTCATCTGCGGCGGCGCATTCGACGGTCTGGAGCGGATCATCGAGTCACGGGTCGCGGCGAACAACATGGGTTTCCGCGCGCAACCGGAGGGAAAGCGCGAGGTGCGCGTCGGCAAGCTGCTGCAGCAGCTGATGCCCGAAGATCTGCTGCGGTTCGGGCTGATTCCGGAGTTCATCGGCCGCCTTCCGATCGTGGTGACGCTCGACGCGCTCGACGAGCTCGCGCTGCGCCGAATTCTCACCGAGCCGCGCAATGCGCTCGTACGCCAGTTCCAGAAGATCCTCAACATGGACGGCGTCGATCTGCAGTTCACGAAGGAGGCCCTCGTCGCGATCGCGACCAAAGCGCAGAGCCGCAAGACGGGTGCGCGCGGTTTGCGCTCGATCCTCGAAGAGACGATGCTCGAGGTCATGTACGACCTGCCGTCGCTCCAAGGCGTCAAGAAGTGCGTCGTCAACAAAGACGTCATCGAGAAGAAAGAGTCGCCGACGCTGGTCTACCACGAACAAAAAAAGGACATGCCGGCCTAAGGGCCCATATTTGCCCCAGCTCTTTGTCGCGGCCGGTCTCGATTACCGATTTGTAAACTTCGACCGGCCGCTTCGCGATCTGGGGCAAATCAGAGCCCTTAGGGGCGTAACCGACGGGTCGAGAGGCAGCGTAGCGCGCGGTGCTGAACGCTGGCGAACCGATGGACCTCCCCAAACACTACGACCCGCAAGCCGTGGAGCCGCGCCTTTACGAGCGTTGGGAGCGTAACGGCTACTTTCACGAAGAGCCCGATCCGGCGCGTCCGCCGTTCATCATCTGCATGCCGCCGCCAAACGTAACGGCGCGCGCGCACCTGGGCCACGGATCGACGTATCTCCCGATGGACGTCCTAACGCGCTACCATCGGATGCTTGGCGACAACGCGGACTGGCTGCCCGGCGTCGACCACGCCGCAATTGCGACCGAGACGGTGCTGGTGAAAGAGCTGGCGCGCGAAGGCATCGCGCGCGAAGATTTGGGACGCGAACGGTTCGTCGAGCGCGCCTGGGAATGGTCGCGAATCTACGGCGGCGCGATCGACGCGCAGTTTCGCCGGCTGGGTTTCGGCGCCGATTGGCAGCGCTCGCGCTTCACGATGGACGAGGGACTCTCGGCGGCCGTTCGTCGAGTCTTCGTCCAACTCTATCGCGAAGGGTTGATCTACCGCGGGACGCGTCTGATCAATTGGGATCCTACGGCGCAGTCGACGGTCTCCGACGCCGAACTGGAGCACGTCGAGCGCGACGGCACCCTCTGGCGAATCCGCTACCCATTTGCCGGCGACGATTCCAACGTGGGCGTCGAGGTCGCGACGACACGCCCGGAAACGATGCTCGGCGATGTTGCGATCGCCGTCCACCCGAACGATCCTCGCTACTCCTCTCTGATCGGGCGCAGCGTCCGGCTTCCACCGCTGCTCGAGCGAACGATTCCGATCGTCGCGGACGAGGGCGTCGATCCGGAGTTCGGAACCGGCGCCGTGAAAGTCACGCCCGCACACGACCCGCTCGACTACGAGATCGGCGTGCGCCACGCCCTGGAGATGCCCTCGGTGATTTCGCTCGACGCTCGAATCTGCGGAGATGACGTGGATGTCGGTCGCTACGCCGGGCTCGATCGTTTCGAGGCGCGCGAGCGAATCGTCGACGATCTGCGAGCGCTAGGCCTTCTCGTCGATGCGCAGCCGCATCGTCACGCCGTCGCGACGAGCGAACGTAGCGGTGACGTTGTCGAACCGCTGCTCTCGTTGCAATGGTTCGTGAAGGCGTCACCGCTTGCCGCGCCCGCGCTGGAGGCCTACCGCAGCGGCCGCCTGCGCATCGTGCCGGAGCGCTACGGAAGAACGTACGAACAGTGGCTGGAGAACATTCGCGACTGGAACGTCTCGCGACAGATTTGGTGGGGGCATCAGCTTCCGGTTTGGTATACGCCGGACGGAAAGGAGATCGTCGCCGAAAGCGAGGCCGAAGCGCTCGAGATCGCCGAGCGAACCTGCGCGACGCGCGAGCTGACTCGCGACCCCGACACGCTCGACACTTGGTTCTCCAGCGGAATCTGGCCCTTCTCGATTCTCGGATGGCCGCAGCGAACGCCCGAGCTACGTTGCTGGTATCCGTCGCAGGCGCTGCTCACGGCCGGGGAGATCATCTTCCTGTGGGTCGCCCGCATGGTGATGCTCGGCATCCACGTGATGGGCGAGATCCCGTTTCGCGACGTCGTGATTACGCCGCTCGTCTTTGATGCCGCCGGACGTAAGATGTCCAAGTCGCTCGGCAACGTCGTCGATCCGATCGTCTTGGCCGACAAATACGGCGCCGACGCATTCCGGCTCTCGATCCTGCGGCAGATGCGACTCGAGAGTCAGGAGTTACGATATCAAGAGTCGCGCTGCGAAGAGGCTCGCAACTTCAACAACAAGATCTGGAACGCGACGCGATATATCCTTGCGCTCCCCGAAGGACTGCCGCCGCCGATGACGCTGCCGCAGGAGAGGGCGTTCACGATGTCCGATCGCTGGATTCTCACCCGCCTTCGAGAGACGATCGTTCGGATGGGCGGCTTGCTCAAAGAGTACGACTTCGGCAACGCCGCCGAAACCATTTGGCGCTTTGTCTGGTACGAGTTCTGCGATTGGTATTTGGAAGCGACGAAGGCCGAATCGAATCGGGCGACGCGAGCGGGCGTCCTCTCGTACGTTTGGAACGCCGCGATGCGCCTGCTTCATCCGATCGCTCCCTTCATCAGCGAAGAGGTTTGGCTTGCGCTACCGCACGACGGCGAAACGATCGTCACCGCGAATTGGCCCGATCCGCTCGAAGTTCCGGAGTTCGCCGAAGACGCGCGAAGCTTCGCACTCGTCCAACGAGCCGTGGAAGGAATACGCAATCTGCGGGCAGAGATGGGACTCCATCCGCGTGACCGCGTGGTGCTGGAGGTGCCGGATAACCTTCCCGAGGCGGCCACCGCGCTCGTCGCACTGCTGGCGAGCGGGACCGTCGAGCGGCGCGAGCGCGCGGGCGAGAATTTTGAGGAGGCGATCGCCGCGATCGTTGCGCAAGCGCCGCGCGAACTGCTCTCGGAACGGTACCGCAAGGAAGCCGCACGCTTGCACTCTGAAATCAATCGCGGCGAGAAGAAGCTCGAGAACGAGAACTTCGTTGCCAAAGCCGCGCCGGACGTGGTGAAGAAGGAGCGCGAGAAGCTCGCTGGGTACCGCGACGAACTCGCGCGCGTCGAGGCGGCGCTCGAGGCAGTGAAGGAGCCTGCATGACGAATACGGCCGGACGCCGCGTGCTCGCACGCAGCGCGGAAATCGAGCGCATCGTCGCGCGCCTGGCGCACCAGATCCTCGAGCCGATCGAGGCCGAACAGGGCCTCGTCCTCCTCGGCGTCCGGCGCGGGGGCGAAGCGCTGGCCTGCCGGCTGGCTGCCGCGATCGAGCGCATCAGCGGACGGGCTCCCGCTCTGGGATTTCTGAACATCAATCTCTACCGCGACGACCGCGTCTCGCACGAATTGCCCGACACGCAGATACCCCTCGATCTCGCCGGACGCGTCGTCGTCGTCGTCGACGACGTGCTCTATACCGGACGAACCGTTCGATCGGCCCTCGATGCGGTAACGGACCTCGGACGGCCCGCCGCCATTCGCCTCTGCGTCCTCATCGATCGCGGCCTGCGCGAGCTTCCCATTCAGCCGGATTACGTCGGTCGCTTCACGCCGACGACACCCGACGAGCGCGTCAAAGTCATCCTTGCGCTAGAAGCTGCAAGCAGCGACGAGATCACGATCACGCGGAGCGCAGCGGAGAACCCCGGTGCGAATTCGGCGTAGCCTGATCGACCTCGACGATCTTACGGCCGAGGAGCTCGCGTTCGTCTTCGACCGCACGGCGGAGTTCGAACGAAAGGAACCGGGAGCGTTGCTCGCGGGCAAAGCTTGCGCGAACATGTTCTTCGAGGAGAGCACGCGCACGTTCACGTCCTTCAACCTCGCGGAGATGCGCCTTGGTGCGCACGTCATCAACCTCGCGCCGAAGAACTTGAGTCTGGCGACGAAGGGCGAAACGCTCGAGGATACCGCGATCACGCTGGGCGCGCTCGGAATCTGCGTCGTCGTCGTCCGTCATCACGAAGCCGGCTTTCCGCAGCGTATGGCGCTGGCATTCGACGGCCACGTCATCAATGCGGGCGACGGCGCGCACGCGCATCCCACCCAGGCGCTCCTCGACATCTATACGCTCATCGAAGCCTTCGGCGAGGTCGGCGGACGCACGGTCGCGATCGTCGGCGACGTCCTGCACAGCCGCGTCGCGCATTCTGCGATCCGGGGACTCGCGCGGCTCGGCGCCTCGATCGTACTGGTCGGCCCAGAGGCGTTTCTTCCCGATAGCTACGCGGGAAACGGGGTGAGCGTAGAACGGGATTTCGATGCCATTCTGCCGCAGGTCGATGCCGTCATTCTGCTGCGGATCCAGCGTGAGCGGTTTGCCGCGGCGCCGGTCTCCGATCGCGAGTACATCGACCGTTTCCGCCTCGACGACCGGCGTTTGGGGCTGCTTCGCAGGGAGGCGATCGTCATGCATCCCGGACCGTATAATCGCGGCATCGAGCTTGACGATTCCGTTCTAGAGTTCGCCGGCTGGCGATACGCGCGCCAAGTCATGCACGGCGTCGCGGTGCGGATGGCCGTTCTCGATCTTCTCGTCAACGCAAGGCATCCGTAAATGACCTCTCTCTTGATCGCAGGGGGAAGAATCGTCGACCCGGCGGCCCCCCTCGATTCGCTGCGCGACCTTCGCATACGCGATGGCAAGATCGCCGAAATCGGCGAGCACCTCGAGCCGGCGCCGGGCGAAGAGGTCATCGACGCGCGCAACTGCGTCGTGGCACCCGGATTCGTGGACATTCACGTGCACCTCCGCACGCCGGGCTTTCCGGAGAAAGAGACGATCTCGAGCGGAACGCAAGCCGCGGTTCGAGGGGGATTCACCACGGTCGCGTGCATGCCGAATACGCAGCCGGCGCTCGACGATCCGCTCGTTCTACGCGAACTGAGCGAAGAGATCGAGCGGCACGCGCGATGCCGCGTCTATCCGATTGGGGCGATTACGCGCGGCCGTGCGGGCCTGGAAGCCTGCGACTTCGCCGCGCTCGCATCGGCGGGAGCGATGGCCTTCTCCGACGACGGCGATACGGTAAAAGACGCGCACCTGCTCGCCGAGGCGGCGATGCGCGCACGAGATCTCCGCCAACCCTTCATCGCGCATTGCGAGCCCGAGGAGGCGATCGTCGCACGCGACCTCGCGGTCGCGGCACGAACGCAGAAACGGTGGCATCTCGCGCATCTTTCGACCGCGGTCGGGGTCGAGCTGCTGCGAGCGGCGCGCGCGACCGGAACTTACGTAACGGCCGAGGTCACGCCACACCATCTCACGTTTACCGAAGCGCTCTTCGAAGGGCAAGGAGCTGCGGCAAAAGTGCATCCGCCGCTGCGAAGCGAGGCGGACGTGAAGGCACTCCAAGCCGCAGTCCGCGACGGCACGATCGATGCGTTCGCGAGCGACCATGCCCCACATACCGCCGCGGAGAAGATCGGCGACGTGCAGCGCGCCGCGCCCGGCTTCTCCGGCCTAGAAATCGCAGTGGGCGCCTATGCGGCCGCGCTTCCCGGTCTATCGCTCGTGCGATTCGTAGAACTGCTTTCGACGAATCCCGCGCGCATTCTCGCACTCGATGCAGGGCGCTTGGCAATCGGTGGGCCGGCCGACGTGACGATCTTCGCCGAGCGGCCATGGAGCGTCGACCCGGCAACGTTTGTATCGAAGGGAAAGTGCACGCCGTTCGCCGGAAGACGGTTGCCGCGCAGAGTGCTGGCGACGATCGTCGGGGGCATCGTGCGATACCGGGATGCGGAGTGTGCGGCGTGACGGATGGGAAGAAGCCGGCGGCACTCTTTCTCGCCGACGGCAGCCGTTTCGAGGGTCACGGGCTAGGATTCGAAGGGACCGCGCTCGGCGAGGCGGTCTTTTATACCGGTATGACCGGCTACGAAGAAGCGCTAACCGATCCGTCGTACGCCGGCCAAATCCTGACCTTCACCTATCCGATGATCGGCAACTACGGAATCTCGGGAAGCGCCGCGCAGTACCACCGGGCCTGCATCGCGGGAACGGTCATGAAGCAGATCGCCGATCACCCATCGCACCATCTCTCCAAGCAAAGCTTAGGCTCGTGGCTGGATGACGAGCGGGTTCCGGCGCTGATCGGCGCGGACACGCGCGCGATCACGATTACCTTGCGCGAACACGGAACGATATGGGCGGCACTCGCCGTCGGCGAGGCGGCGCTAACGCAAGCCGGCAACGCGTTGCGCGATTTCGTGCGCGATGCGAGCACCAGCTCGCTCGTTCCGAGCGTCGCGACGCGCGTGCCCTTCAAAGCCGGCGACGGGGATGGACCGCGTATCGTCCTGATCGACTGCGGCGTCAAGCGCGCGATCCTGCGGGAGCTTGCGGCCCTCGGCGCGCAGGTCGAGGTTCTGCCGTATAACGCGACGGAGGAAGACGTTCTGCGTTTCGACCCCGACGCGGTCTTCATATCGCCGGGTCCGGGCGATCCGGCCGACCTCGCGGAAACGATCGCGGTTCTGCGAGGACTCATCGGACGCAAACCGCTCTACGGAATCTGCCTCGGCCATCAGCTGTTGGCGCTTGCCTGCGGCGGGAGTACGTACAAGCTACCCTACGGTCATCGCGGCGGGAATCAGCCCGTAAAGGATATACTCGCCGGCGAAGTGCTCGTAACGGCACACAATCACGGATATGCGGTCGATGCGTCGTCGTTGCCCGACGAACTCGAAGCAACGATGACGAATCTCAACGACAATACCAACGAGGGATTCCGCCACCGAAAACATCCGGTCACAGGAGTTCAGTTTCATCCCGAAGCCTCGCCCGGCCCGTTCGACGCCAGGCGGCTTTTCGCAGAGTGGTTAGAAGCGCTGCCGCGACGCTAGCGTTCATCGCCGGGCTCTTTGCCGCCACGAGCGCAGAGAGCGCGGCGCAAACGCTGCAGCGCCTCACAGTGGATTCGTTCGATTTGAGCGCCGACGCAGCGTCGCCGAAGATCGACGTTCCATTCCATCTGATCTTGAAACTTCGCGTTCGACAGCGCCTAACGCATATTCAGAACCTCGACCTCCCGATGCTCGCGCAACTCGAGCTGTTGGGCGATTACCGCGAGACGGTCGCGGCTTCACGCGGTACCGAGTACCGCGAAACGATTACGGTCGTCGCTCACTCGACCGGACCGATTGCGATCGCGCCGGCCACGCTGCAAGCGGTCGACGCGCACGACGGTAAAGCGAAGGAATGGTACACGAACGGCCTGACGTTACGCGTTGGTGAGAGCGGCTCGCGGATGCTCGGCGCGAGCTTGCAATTCGCGCTCCGCGCGATCCTTTGGCTGCTTGGGATCGCCGCCATCCTTGCGGTCGTCGCGGCCGGCGTGGCAGCCTTCCGGCGACGGGCGCGCGCGCTTGCGG
>JBAUYZ010000056.1:0-34336 GCA_049585055.1 Candidatus Cybelea sp.
GGCCGGATCGCACGAGCTCGACGACGTTACGTCGGAACTCCGGCGGGTAGGATCGGGGCTGTCTTCGTGCCATTGGTGGACCTTTCTCCGCCAAGCGGAAAGTATCCACGAAACCGGGTCAGCTCCATATCTTATTTCTCCTTTCGATCGCCGAAGAGCAACGCGAGCGCTTTACCGCTGAGATAAACTGTGTGGCTGCCGAACAACAATGTGAGTGTGGATACGTCGAACGTCAGGCAGCGACGACCTATTGCCGCTGCGCATCACGTTCAGAATATAGGCCGAGCGCGGTGAAAATGGTGATGACGAGCAGCTGCACGCGCCCGGGACTAAAATAACGCCCACCGTCGGCGCGGCTGCCGTACAGCAGGTCGCGCGTGTTGATCTGGCCGGTCAACAGTTGGACGAAGACGAGGCTTGCGAATGCAATCAGGATTGCGTCGACGGCGAGTCGAGACAGCTGACTGAGGTCTAGCACTGCAAACCTGGGATTTTTGCGCCCTCGCTCTCTGAAGCTAGCCAGCTTGACTAGCTCTAAGAATAGACCACGATAAGCCGCTTGCCAAGGGGTTAGTCGCTAAAGTGCCGCCGAGCCGGCGGCCGAGGCGGTCCGCGATCGCGGCCGGCAGCGCCTCTTCCCAGTCCCCAAACGCGGCGAGCCTGTCATCATGGCCTGGTCGCCCCATGCTCGTGCGGCGGATCAAGATACCAAGGATAGTTGTCGCAGGAGAGCGACTCAGATTGGTCGTGCGCGACGCACTCTCGCGCGCCATGCTCACGCCACGAAGGGATCGCGAGGGAACCTGTAACAGGCTTGTAGATTCCCTGCTTTCGCACGGTGTAGGTGGTGGAGCGCTTTGAGCTCCAAGTGGGGGCGTCAGCGTCACATGCGCGAATAGCGCCGCAAATTGAGAACGCTGTGCATCGCGCCAAATTCTTCACCAGGGGTCGAAATATCCGGAGGCGAATCGCGGGGTCATTGGTTCCGAAGGGCTGCTATTACTAAGCGTCAACTTTCGTTCTGCCGCGTACACGGAGAAGTGCGAGATGGAAATGAAGCGCGAGCCGTTGCAAAATGCCGAGGGCGCGAGCGCAGGGAAGACGAGAGGCAAATTCCTTACACGATGCGCGCAGTTGTTGGCAGGCTTGGGCCTGTTGCGCGTCCGTCCCGAATACGCGATGGCCCAGACTCCGCAAAGCGCTGCGGCCGCCTCGGACTCGAGCGGCAAACCGCCGTATAACATCGTTTTCATCATCGTTGACCAGCGGGTCGAAAAGTTGCTCGCGGGCTCTGATTATTCGCTGCCGGCCATGAATGCGCTGGCGAGCCATGGTGTCACGTTTTCGAAGCACTTTATCTCGTCGGCCCAGTGCTCGCCGTCCAGGGCATCTTTCCTTACGGGGCAGCCGCCTCAAGTTACGGGCGTTATCGATCAGATGCAGTTCTCGTTCGTGCGCAGCCTGAATCCGAGGATGCCCAATATGGGATCCGTTTTGAAAGCGATGGGCTACAAGACTGCCTATTTCGGAAAGTTCGAAATGGACAAGAGCATTCTCGACCCGAAGCCGAGCGTCAACTACAGCGGCGCCGCTCAAGCCTACGGCTTCGATATATTCAGCGCCGGCGGGGACATTGGCAGCACGCCGGATAGCGGCTACGACAACGATCCCTTCATCGCGGGCGAAAGCGTTCGATGCCTGCTCGAAATCGCTCCGGAGGCCCAAAAGATGGGCCAGCCCTTCTTCATGGTCGCAAGTTTCGTCAATTCACACGACATTATGTACGGTGACGGCAACGTTCCCGGCCAACCCGAGGTGCAGAAGCCGGTGGTGCCGTCCGCAATTCCGCCACCACCGGCAAACTCGATTTACGAGAAGACTTGGTCTTTCACGCTTCCGGCAAGCCTTGACGAATCGCTCGCTGCCCCCGGTATGCCGGGTGCGCTTTCAGAATACAAGAAAGGATGGGACGGCTGGTCTGGCACGATCCCGACGGATCGCAAAGACATGTGGACGATCTTTTACAACTACTATCTCAATGCAATTCGGGACGTCGACCGCAGCATCCAACAGATTGTCGACGTCATGGATCAAATGGACTTATGGAAGGATACGGTTGTAGTTTTCACGGCCGATCATGGCGAGTTGGGCGGCGCGCACGGGGGGCTCAAGGGTAAGGGGCCGTTCGTCTACGAGGAAAACATCCACGTACCGTTGATCATCGCGCACCCGGGCGCAAAGGCCGGCACGACCTGCCCCGCACTCACGAGTCACTTAGACCTGCTTCCGACGTTCGTTGGCCTCACGGGACTTCCCGACTCGAAACGGCCATCCGTGGTGAACGCGCTGCCGGGTCACGACTTCTCGTCGCTGCTCGCGGAGCCCGAAAAAGCGAGTTTGACGGAGATACGTCCGGCGATTCTCTTCAACTACGTTGGTCCGGCGACGGTTGACGGAGCCTTCCTCAACAAAACGATGGACACGCAGTTTATGAATGAAACGTCGCCACCGCTCTCCGAGGCGAATCTAACGAAGCGCGGGCTCCTCGTTTTGGTGTTTGACGGGCGCTACAAGTTTGGTCGGTACTACGCGCCGACTGCGTGTAACACACCGCGAACCATGGAGGAGATTTTTAGAAACAACGACGTGCAACTCTTCGACCTGCAAAACGATCCGCAGGAGGTCCAAAATCTTGCGGTAGATCCCGAAAAGAACCAAGCGTTGATCTTGCGGATGAATGCGCTCCTCAATGACCTCATGGCAAAGGAAGTCGGTACAAACGACTGCGAACTCCTCACCAACGCCATGGGGCCCATCGGCCCAAAGTAAGCTGTCGCAATGTAGTTTGAATTCGGATCAACGTTCCCCGGTGGGATGTAGCAGTCGATCCAAATACACCTTGGAAATCCACCGCACTTCTGGCTCCCGATTGTGACCAAGCCCAAGATGCTAGGATCCAAAGGGACCCTTAGGGTGAAGCGTGGAAGCGGCCGATCAGGTAGAGACCTGTGAAAAGCTCGGGGAGGGCTCTATGACCGCCAATCCGCCAGACGTGACCAGTGCGCAGCAGGTGACCACCGCGTCGGCAATCGACCTCGATGGCGGCGACGGCGACACCGGCATCGCGGTTCCGAGGCCGGCCGTCGCAATCATCGGCCTGTTCCTATTCTTAAGCGTTCCGCTGCTACTCTACATCTTAATCGTGCTTTGGCCCGTGCACAGCAGCGCCGCGCAAGCCGACACCTGGTCGCCGGACGTGTACATCTTCGGTGCTCATATCACGGTGCCGGCGGAGCCGCGGTTCATCTTTTTGGTCGTCGTAGCGGCAGCCATCGGTTCCTTCATCGCCGTCGCCACCTCATTTACCACATATCTGGGTAATCAGCGACTCTACACGCGGTGGTTGTGGTGGTACATCCTGAGGCTGCCCATCGGGATTGCTCTGTCGGTACTCTTCTATCTCGCCGTGAGGGGCGGTTTCTTTACTTCGAACGCCACGGGCGCGGACGTTAATCCTTTTGGTGTAGCCGCTCTAGGCGGCTTAGTCGGGATGTTCTCAAAACAGGCTGCGGACAAACTGCAAGACATCTTTGGGCAATTATTCAATAGCACTCGAGACAGCACGAGGGCCGACAAACTCATCTAAAGCCTGATCGCGCAAGTTACGGCGGAAGAGCGAAGTCGGGGCTATTGTGATAGTCAAAACGCTCTATGGAGCAGGGCCCCTTGCCAAGGCCTCCCTTCGTTACGCGTCCGTCGAGGTAAGAGAAGAAGTCGTTGTACTGAGTGACCTTCTGCTGCTGCCAGTAACCAAGCCCCGTGCTCGATTTTGGTACGAGACGACTTTCGACGTCGCTAACGAAGTCTTGCAGCGCGATGAGAGGAGTGGGGAAGTCGAACACCTCGAGACTCTTTACGGTTAAGTCCTGTTTATCGCCTTTCGCGCGCTCCAGTCGCTTCAAGAGATTCTTCACGACGTAGATACGGAACGCGCGCCTGGCGCCACCAGGGCCCAGAATGCTGATTTCGGCGCAGCGATCCTTTAAATTGCGAGCACCTTCGTCGGTAGCCTCGTCTAACGACGTGGGCTGCGCGATCCGTATGCGCGACGATTCGAAACGGAGCGCTATTTCGAAATCGGGTAAGTCAACGTTTGCGTTACGAAGAACATCGTGGGTTTTTTCGATGAAGTTCCTAAAGTAGCCGTACGCCAACGCCTTCGCGGCGGGAATCAATAGCGCTTGGAAGTCCTGCAGGACGGTATCGAGATGGCTGCGGAGGAGCTGCTCCAAGTTTTCGACGCTATCGAATTTCTGATAAAGTCCGCAGGCCTCCATCGTCGTTCGGAATTGATTGACGCGTTGTAGTTCCGCAGGGTCGATCTCGGATAAGGTCACCGGCTCGTCGGAGAAGTATAGGAGCACCGGTTTTTTGGCGGCTCGAAACCTCTCAATCTCCTCCACCGTTCCGGAAACGTTCGTCCGAGTCGGGGAGCCGAGTCGTTTGCCGAATATTCCAACGAGCAGGTCGGCGCCGTCGAGGAGCTGTGTGTTGATGACGTTTTGACCGCCGCCCTGATCGAGCTGAGGCGTTGAGTCCTTCTCCCAGCGGAGGGGTTTAAGCATGAGCTGGCGAGCCTTGCCATTTCGCGAGTTCCAATCCCGCAGTACGTCCTCAACAGCATCACGCGCTCTGGTCAGATCCGTTGTCGAAGCGACGAATACTTCTAATACGCTAGCATCAAACATCGGCTCAACTCCGTCGAAGGAACTCATCAGATTCAGTGACGGGCTCCGTCGAACCTTTTGGCGCGACGGAGATCGAGCCGCGACCTAAAGGAGATGTGATAAGATAGCTCGGTGGCCGGTTCCGAAATTGCACCGCGGCGGACAACGCGAGGGTCTGTGCGGCGAAAACCGCATGAAAATCTAGCACGGAGAGGTGGCAGAGTGGTTGAATGCGGCGGTCTTGAAAACCGCTGAACGTGACGAACGTTCCGAGGGTTCGAATCCCTCCCTCTCCTGGCCCTAAGATCGAGTTTCAGTACTGCTCCGCTGGTGGCTATGATTACTGCGATACCGCTCGACCGTGCAGGATTCGCAGAAGCTTTGCACTCCCGCCCACTTTGTCTTATTCTTACCGAAGTCGCGTAATGGCAAGAAAGCAGCATGGCCGGTGCACCAGGCTGTACCAGCCAGAGCTGTTGTTCGCCGAGCTATCGAGTTGCAGCGCGAGTGGGAGAAGCCGATATTGCTAAGGTCCCAAAAAAGGTGAGCGGAAACGTCTAGCCACGGGCGCTTGTGATCGATGGCAAGATCCTTAGCGGATTCGATGATTCCAGAGCATCGAAGACACGAATCTCTTTTGAGCTCGCGGAGTAGCTTAAGCAAAACCATCTTCTTAAGGCGATTGCTCGCAGTTCCAATTGGCATTCCGAGCTGAACGAATTTCTTTTTTGACATTACAGCTATGTGTGCTACGCGGTGGTGCCAGATGGTTGGCACTGTCGAACACGTACGCGGGCGTATATGCCTGTTAGACTCCCGGCGCAGGCGCGGGAGGGTGCCCATGACCTCCGGAACGCGCATGGTGATCGTGCGAGGCGCCCTCCGCCGCGGTCATCGGTTTGGAAAGCGGGTGCGTCTTGAAGTATTCCAGAGACCGGCGAAGGTCTTCGAGCAATGCGTCGGCAGAATCCAAGCTAAAGCCGTGTCGAATCAGCACGCGCATCACGGCCATGTCGGCGATGTTAGGGACCATCGTGTATGCGGCGACCTGCCAGCCGCGCGCGCGCAGTCGATCGGAGAGGTCGAATAGCGAATATCCGGCACCCGGGCGCATCGTCCAAGATACCGCCGGGATTCCATGGCGACTGTCGCCATCGAAGAGTAATTCGAACGGCCCGAGCGCTGCAATCCGGCTAGCGACGTGTTGCGCGACTTCGTAACAGCGTTGGTGGATGCGCCGGTAACCATCCATTCCCAGGCGATGCATCAAGTAATATTGGCAGATGACCTGCCCGCCTGGCCGCGAAAAGTTGAGGGCGAACGTCGGCATATCCCCGCCGAGGTAGTTGACGTGGAAGATGAGCCCTTCGGGTAGATCGCTCGCTTCGCGCCAAATCACCCACCCAACACCCAGCGGCGCCAATCCAAATTTATGGCCCGACGCGTTGATCGATCGCACGCGCGGCAAGCGAAAATCCCATAGGATTTCGGGCTCGACGAACGGCCCGATGAATCCGCCCGACGCGGCGTCGACGTGGATCGGTATGTCGAGTCCGGTCTCGCGCTCAAGAGTGTCGAGCGCTTCGGCAATTTGCGCCACGGGCTCGTATTGGCACGTGAACGTGACCCCGAAGGTAGGCACGACCCCGATCGTGTTCTCGTCGACACGCTTGACGACTTCCTCCGGCGTCATGACCAAACGGTCGCGCTCCAGCGGAATCTCCCGAAGCTCGACGTCGAAGTATCGTGCAAACTTGTGCCAACAAACTTGCACCGGCCCGGTAACGATGTTTGGCTTGTCACTGGGTTTACCAGCCTTCGCGCGACGTTCTCGCCAGTTCCACTTGAGGGCGAGGCCGCCGAGCATCGCGGCTTCGCTCGAGCCGGTCGTAGAGCATCCGATCGTCGTTCCGGCTGCCGGCGAATTCCATAGGTGTGCCAGCAAGTGCACGCATCGGCTTTCGATCTCTGCGGTTGCCGGGTACTCGTCCTTGTCGATCATGTTCTTGTCGAGGCTGAGATCCATGAGCTTGTGGATCCCGTCGTCGAACCACGTCTGGCAAAACGTTGCGAGGTTCTGCCGAGCATTACCGTCGAGCATCAGCTCGTCGACGACAAGCTGCAATGCTACATCCGGGCGTAAGCCCTCTACAGGCACGCGGTGTTTGGGGATTGTGGCGTCCATAGCCCGCGTCGCGTAGACGTCGGTTGCATCGGAATCGCGCGGGAGTACTCGTCGGTGCAGGGGCATGACGTTCACCGTCCGTTCAGAAGAGTGCGTTGGCCCGCTTCCTCGACGGCTGCTCCGAGTGACCTGCGGCGCTCGGCTCGCAAAATGAAGTGGTAGGGAAAACGCGCGTCGGGGATACGTTCCACGCATCGCAGGCCGCTGCGAGCGATGCGATCGCGTGCTTCAGCGGGGCTGTGAGCGTGTTCGGCCGGTGGGCCCGTTGGGCGATCGATGGTTGCATCCCAGTCGAAGATCAGAACGTCGCCTTGTGCCGCCAGCAGCGGCGCGAGGGAACGAAGCGTATCGTCGTCGATTTCGTGTAACACGTTGAGCGCGAAAATGCGGTCGTACGGCGCTCTTGCCTGGGTCGCTTCCCAATTTGCGGCGCTGAAGTTTTCGAGATGTAAGTCCGCCGCCCGGTGGCGAACGATGTCGAGCATTTCGGGCTGCACGTCATAGGCGACGACGCCAAGGTCGGGGCGAGCCTGGGCAAACGCAAGCCCATAACGCCCCGTACCGGTGCCGAAATCGAGAACTCGCGAACCCGAGGGAGCGGAAAGCAACTCGACGAGCGCGGCGGTCGGAAGCCAGCCTTCTCGTTCGGGATCGTCGAGCACGCCGGCGCGTTCGTGCGAAAATATGTAGGGCTGTTTAGCTCCCTCTCCGGGCTTATGCTCCACGGGTGGAAGAACTCAATCGACTCAAGCAGTCGCGCTTGCGGCCGTCGGGAGTCCCATCGAGCTTGAGGGGTCGATCGTAATGTCGTTTTTGCTGATCCGTCCAAAGAGCGGCTCGAGAAGGTCCCTGACGCCGTTGACCGAGGCGGCTTCCCATAAGCAGATTGCCGTCGAGCGGTCGGTGCTCGTCACGGTTTGATGCAGCTTGAGGTCGGCGGGAATTTCTTTAGCGGCGCTCGCCGCGATCGCCCCAAAAGCATCGGGATCGCTGATTCTATGAATGACCGAAATGAACATAGACCATCCTTTATGTAAATCGAGTGTGCCTTATAGGTATCGGGGTGCCATCGGGCGACCCTGGTACTCTTGACTACGCGATTCGCTCGTCCCTTGCGCGGATCCCTCGCTAAGCATGGCATTACAGGCGTCACGACCGTTAGGGCTTGCGGCATGAGGGGATAAGCGATGCATGAACCCGTCTGAGATCTTCGGGGGGAAATTTTTTGGCCTGGGCGGCGTGCCGTTCGGAAATGAGTTCGCGTATGTTACCGATGAAGATGCATACGCTACAGTCGAAGCCGCGTGGAGCGCCGGGGTGCGCTACTACGACACCTCTCCGTGGTACGGTCTGGGACTTGCAGAGCGGCGTCTAGGCACGTTTTTGCACAAACAGGATCGGAGCGAGTACGTACTATCCTCGAAGGTCGGTAAATTACTAACCGCGTCGCCGGAGAACAACGCGAAAGAGTACTTTCCGTTCACTCCTTCGCCGAACAATCTCCATTACGACTACACCGCCGACGGCGCAAAGCGCTCAATCGAAGACAGCCTGCAGCGCTTGGGAGTCGACGCGCTCGATGTCGTCTTCGTCCACGACCTCTCACCGGATAATCCGTGGCTGCCGGGACCGTGGGAAGAGCAATTTGAGATCGCGCGCAAAGGCGCGTTCCCGGCACTGAGCAAGATGCGCGACGAAGGCGCGATTAAAGCATGGGGGCTTGGCGTCAATTCACCCGAACCGATCCTCAGGCTAATGGACGTTGCCGACGCAAACGTGTGTCTCTTGGCGCGTCAATATTCGTTGGTCGCTCATGAGAATGCGCTGCATCAGGTCTTTCCAAAGGCGCGTGAACGCGGAATGACGTTTGTTGTCGGTTCGTCGCTGAACGCCGGTTTCATCAGCGGCAGTGCCCGCTTCAATTACGGCAAGGATAATTATAAGATCCCCGCCGAGGCCATCGAGAAACGCGTGCAGCTGCGCGCAGTTGCGGCACGCCACGGCGTCGACCTTCGCACGGCCGCGTTGCAGTTCTCGATCGCACCTGACGTCGTGTCCGGGCTGGTCGTTGGCTGCGCCACCCCGGCGCAGGTGCTCGCGGACTACGCCTCGCTCAAGACAAGAATTCCGCGGGAGTTTTGGTCGGATCTTCGATCAGAAGGGTTGATCGAACACGACGCCGCCCTACCCCCCGAACCCTAGCGCATCTAGAGCGATCCGGAGCGGCGGTATTTGCAGGCGAGGCTTGCCGAGTTGCCGCACCTCGCCGTAAATGAAAGGAGAGAGGCCATGAACTTTGGCCGTATCACGCTGGCGGCGATCGCGGGCACCATCACCTATTACGTCTTTGGGGCGGTTGGCGCGGGACCCTTTTCGAACGTCTACCGCGCGTACCCCGGCGTCTTTCGCCCACGCGAGGCGATCATGGGGTATCTGCCCTACGGTCTCGCCGGAACGCTGGTTGCGATGTTCGTTGCGTCGATGATCTACGCAATGGGTTACAAGGGTGGCGGCGCCGGCGCCGGGCTGAAGTTCGGCGTTCTGCTCGGTCTTTTCGTGATCTTCGGGTGCGTCGTGCACGATTTTGTGATCGTCAACGTCGGTTCCGACGTCGAGCTGGTGGAGGCTCTCGGACAGCTGGTGGGATGGTCACTCGCCGGCGTTGCGATCGGTTTAGTCTATCGACCCGCCGCGGTGAGCTGAGCGATGTTCCATCTCGCATGGTTGACGGACTACGGCCTGCTCGGTCTTCGGATCATGGCGGGTCTAATCTTTATTGGAAGCGGCTACAACGATCTTAAAGACCCCGACCAACGCAGCAAGAGTATCGGCCTGCCGAAGGGCTTCGTGTTCTTCCTCGCCGTTGCGGAGGTTGCCGGCGGCGCGGGCATCGTTTTGGGCCTGCTCCAGCAGCTCGCCGCGCTCGGACTGATCGTCATCATGCTCGGGGCGCTGCAGAAGAAAATCTTCGTCTGGAAGACCGGATTTTGGGGTCGAGACGGACTCGGCTGGTACTACGAGTTGACGTTGATCTCGATGCTGCTGGTGATTCTCTTTACGGATGGGGGCGGGCTGGTCATCATACGTTGACCCCCAAAGGTAGGGTCGCCCCCCATACCTCGCCGGCACGGCCGATAGTACCATTGGAACGACCCGGCGCAGTCCGGGGACCATTCGCCATGCAGGAGGTATCATGGTGCGCTTCAATTCGTCGGGATCGCCTCGTTGGGGATTCCTCATTTCGGCACTTGCGATCGCGTTGCTCGCGGGCTGCGCCGGTCAGTCATCGCTCACTCCGCCGCCGGCGACCTTAGGTGCCGCCGATACGCTGCAGCGCCTAGGAACGAACGTCCCGGACTTCACCCCGCCCCCAAAGTGTAAGGGTCAAAAGATCACCAAACAATACGCCGAGGTGGCGAAAGAAGCAATGAAAATGTCCGGGGGATCGCTATGCGTTCCCGCCTTCTCGGGTTGGGGCGGCGCGCTGCAATATCCGAAGACGTATAGCAGCTATGCATACAACGTTAAATTAATTAGCAGCACCAAGGCATACCCAGGGGGGAGCTTCCCTCCCGCCGGCTCGCAAAAGCCCATCTTTTATCTCCAGATCGCGTTCAATAGCTTCCCGGGATTCTTTCCGACGCTTCCCAAAGGGAACCCGCTCGTCAGCTCACACCTGACTCCCAAGAAAAGCTACACGATCGGGTTATACGAGTATTTTTACGGTCTTGGCTGGTCTGAAGAGGCCTCGTGCTATCAAGTCGCCGCTAAGTCGAAATACGGTGGAGCGCTCGCGTCCCTCGGCGCCGTCTTCGAAAGACAGACGTTCCGCGAAAAAACCGGTGCCATCGAGATTTTCGCCGGCGCGCTCGTAACGAATAAGTGCTAGCGGCGTAGCGAGGGTCGGCTAAGCACGTGCGCCGGAACGGGACTCGGCGATGCGGCTATGGTATGCATCGCAGCATGATGCGTACTCTATCGGCCCTTGCATCCGCTTTCTTGCTCGCAAGCTGCGCGCATTTCGCGCAATCGCCGATTCCGTTTGCACCATCGAATGACGACGCGTCGATCATACGTCCGGCCGCGGCGTGGACGTGCACGCAGCCGCCATCGTTGCGCACACGAGGCAGTGCTTCTGCGGCGGAAGCGGGGCCGGGGTACGAGGCGCTTTACAAGTTCAAAGCGCAGCCCGACGGCGCATCGCCATACGACGGACTCATTGCAGTCAACGGTAAGCTCTACGGCACGACCGAGCAGGGCGGAGCGCTCGGTTACGGGGCTGTTTTCGAACTCGACGCTTCGGGTCTGGAGCACGTGATCTACAGCTTCAAGTCGGGCAGTGACGGCGCGTATCCGTGTGCCGGCTTGGTCAACGTCAACGGGATGCTCTACGGCACGACGTCCGGGGGCGGAACTCCCGGCGGTTGGGGCACCATCTTCGCCACGAGCATCGCGGGTAAAGAACGCGTGATTTACCACTTCAAAGCCGGGAAGGATGGCGCGGCGCCGTATGCGAGCCTGCTGTTCTTTCAAGGGAAGCTGTACGGCACGACCGTCGAAGGGGGCGCCCCCGGTTGGGGAACGGCGTTCGTAACGACGACCTCGGGACCGGCACGCGTTCTCTACAGCTTTAAGGCCGGAAAAGACGGCGGCTATCCGTACGGCAAGCTGCTCGCCGTCAACGGCAGGCTCTACGGAACCACGCTGCAAGGCGGTGCTGCCGGTTGGGGCACGATCTTCAATCTAACCACCTCGGGCGCCGAACGCGTGCTCTACAATTTCAAGGCCGGAAAAGACGGCGGATATCCCTTCGGCGGCCTAACGAACGTGAGCGGTAAACTCTACGGGACGACTAAATACGGCGGCGCGGCCGGTTACGGAACGGTCTTCGAGTCGACGCTTTCGGGTCAAGAACGCGTACTCTACTCTTTTAAAGGCGGGAACGATGGAGCGTATCCGTACGCCGGTCTTCTCGCCATAAAAGGCACGCTCTACGGAACCACCTATCAAGGCGGGCAGCTGAACTGGGGCACGGTCTACAAGGTCGGCACATCGGGCACCGAGGGCGTCCTTCACGCATTTCAGGCGCAGAATCACGGCGGCAGCGATGGCGCGAACCCGTTCGCTCGCGTGACCGAGTTCAACGGCAAGCTATTCGGCACCACGCAGGGCGGTGGAGTGAAGACCGGCTGGGGAACGGTCTTTAGCGTAACGCCGTAAAAGTCGCGCTCGATCTAACCCCCGCTGATGTCGAGAAAGAGCTCCGTTGCGAGCGCGATGAGGAAGCCGAGGCACATCGTCGCGGTGACGAACCCGGTGAGTCCGGTACGCCGCAGCACGCTCCACAACTCTCCGATCACAAAGATGAGCGCGCCGACGGCAATAGCGAGGAAGAAGACCGAGAGCGTCGGCGAGTAGAAGCTGTACCCGAGAATCGTGCCGATGAAGGTCGGGCCGCCGGCGATGAGTCCGGCGAGGCCGATCTGCGCCCAGGTCGGTACGACTTTCCCTACCATCGGCGCCGCTACGCCGAAGCCTTCGGTGGCATTGTGAAGGCCAAAGCCGACGATGAGTGCGACGGCGATCGCGGTCGCACCCGATGCCGCCGATGCGCCGATCGCCAAACCTTCGCCGAAGTTGTGCGCTCCGATTCCGATCGCGATCAGGGCGGCGAGAACGACCGGGTTTTCGGCGTGCGACGCGGCCTGACGCGCAAAATGCGTCGCCGCGCTTCCGAGCCCGACCAAACCGATCAGCAAGCCCGCGATGAATACCACGACTGCGGCGACGGGAAACGCCTCCGCGCCTACGTGCCACGCGCTCATTCCTCGCGATATGGGGAGGATCGCGTTCTGCGCGATCTCCACGACGAGGTAGAGCAGAATGCCGATCGCGAGCGCGTTGAGCAGCGCGACCGTCTGGGGTGAAAGGCGGCGCGCTCGCGCGATCGGCAAGCCGAGGAAGATCGTAAAGCCGGCGACCGCGCCGAGCAGCACCGTCGTCCAGAAACTCAATGCACGCGCGGGGGGGCGCGCGGCGGGCATCATTGCGCGATACATCGCGGCCAGCGTGTTCGGCGTGCCGACATAGTGGATGGCGGTGATGAGGCCGCTCGGCATGCCGTTCGCGTCCTCGATATGGTCGAGCACGTGGCAATGAATCAGCCAGGTGCCGGGCTGCGCATTCGCTTCGACCACGACGTCGACGCGTTGTCCCGGCGCGACCAGCACGGTGTCCTCGACGTCGTTATAGTCGACGGGCGCGGCGTCGCGCGCGACGATCCGTTGATAGTGTCCGTGCGTGTGCATGGTGTGAAACTCTTCGCCCGAGATGTTGATCCAGCGAATGCGAAAGCGCTCGCCGCGGTGTACGTCGAGCGCACGCGTCAACGGGTACTCCTTGCCGTTGAGGGTGAAATGGTTCTCGGCCGCGCTCTGAATCTGCCAGGACGAGATCATCTCGAGAAAGTCGTGCGCCAGACCGCGTTCGACCGGACGCGGATTCGACGGCTCGACTATAATCGCGCCGTAGAGTCCGGAGTCGAGCATCACTTCGTCGTCGTGCGTGTGATAGATGAACGTGCCGGGTTGATTTGCGGCGAAACGATAGACGAAATGACCACCGGGCGGCACGAGTTTCTGCGAGATGCCGCCGACGCCGTCCATCGTTACCGGAATGTCGTGCACGCCATGCATATGAATGGAGTCGGGCGTCGTGCCGTCGTTCGCGTAATCGATCGCCACCGAATCGCCCTGGCGCACGACCAGCGCCGGCCCCGGCACCACGCCGTTATAGGTGTTCGCCATGACGGTGAGGCCCGGTGCGAGCGTCCAAGGTGCGGCGCGTTCGACGATGTGGAACGTTTTCGTTCGGCCGGCAACGCTCGGAATCGCTTGATAGGCGCCGTCCGGACGTTGGAAGACTCGCGATTCGCCCGGCGCCGGCGTCGCTTGGGGTATCGGTCCGCGGATGGGCTGAAGGCCGAGCGTCGTCGAGTTTGCCGACGCGGCCTGATCGTCGCCGTCCGCAAGGGCCGAAACCGGCAGCAGAACGAGGAGGGCAAGCGCGCCAATGATCGCCGCGCATGCCGGCCGAAGCGAGAGGCTCATTTAGGTATGCCTAAGATTGCAGCTAGGCGCACCGATATCCCGCCCCGGTGGGGGGCTTTGCTCTTTTAATGGCTCCTGCCCACGAAAGACGTGGGGCCGCCCTGTGACCGGGTTTTTACTGAAGGATCGGTTCGACACTATTGGCCACCGTTGACAGGCAATTGATTCGTCGGGGAGTTGCCGCGGTCTAAAAACGCGGCCCCGACCGGTGGCGCGATCTGAAGCCGCCTAAACGCCCAACCGAAGCCTTTGCCGACGAGATACTTTACTCGGACTCCATCAACGCGGGCGGTTCCCTAAGAAGGGGCTCCCGCTTCGGAGGTTTGCTTCGCATCCTGATAGCCCGAGGTAGTAGCCTAATCTAAACCAGGCTATAGTCCGCCTTACGGATGATGAACGCAACGAAGAGTTGCCAAAGTGGTAAGAGGTAAAGTGCCGCAGCGGCGATATCGAGCCAACTTGTTGCCTTGTCGAGAAACAATGCAAAGGCGGCGATCGTGCCAGCGATAATTGGGGCTATCTTGCTTTCGATACGGTCGAGCCGATTACGCTCGTTATCAGGTCGTCGCAGCGCGATCTCCAGCGCAATTCGGTAGTCACTTATCGCATCCGCTGCAAGAGGCTCGTCGGACAAAATCTCCTAGGTTTATTTTTAGGGCCGCGGCGGCGGGCTACCCTCGCGGAGAATGACTTGAACGCTCTGCGCCGTTGGCGCGGGCGGTGGCGGCGGCATGGGCACTGATCCCCTGGTTCGCATGTCTAGATTCTACCTGATCGTCCTTAAGGCACAACCGTTCTGAGGTTAACAATAGGCGGCAGAGGGTCGCCCGCAGCGCTTTGTCACGGGGCAGCCACTCCTGCCCGCATCGTTCGCAGCGGTAGCAAGGCGGCTTTCACGTCGGGGATCGACCCCGCGGCAGCCGGGTCTCTTTATGGGCAAACGTCTAACCCTTGAAAGCAAAATAGACCGCGCCGATGATGAAGAGATAACTCACGCCGTAATTCCACTTTAGTGTTTGGCCGAAGACGAGAAAGGCGAACGCGGTGAAGACGACGAGCGTTATGACCTCTTGCACGATCTTGAGCTGTGTCAGCGTCAGTGCGCCGTATCCGATTCGGTTCGCGGGAACCTGAAAGCAGTATTCGAGCAGCGCGATTGCCCAACTCGCCAAAATGGCGAGGAGGAGCGGACTCTTGGTGTTCTTGAGATGGCCATACCAGGCGACCGTCATGAATAGGTTCGAGCCGGTCAATAACAGCACCGTAGCCGCGACCGGGAAGCGAGCGATAAGCTGAGCCATGGTTTCCGTCTTACCCATCGAGGAGCCGCAGCTTCCCGGCCCCGAATGGAGAGTGCCAGCAAGGAGGTTTTTAGTGCCGGAGATACGGCTCGAACGAAAGTTGGGGGTTCCCGCGGATTCCGCAGCCGGGGCGCTCGGCGAGCTCTTAAAGGCAATCGCCGATCAGGACGGACCGTGGCGCGGGTTCGCATTGCATGTGAGTTTCGGCGATCTGCGGCTTCCCGACGTCGGGTATGTTGCGGTTCCGATCTGTCTCACGGTCGAAAAGGTCCCTAACGAAGCGCGCGCCTTCGAGATCGCATTTACGTCGGCAAGCCTGCCGGCGGCCTTTCCCGGCTTCAAAGGACGAATCGGCGTCGAACCGCTGGAGGCGATTGGGGAGTCGACGCTCCATTTTCAGGGGACCTACGAGCTTCCGATGCAGCTCTTCGGCAAGCTCGTCGGTGCGGCGTTCACGCCCGGTATCGCAGAGCGTTCGCTCGAAAACTTCATCGACGAGATCGGTGCGGCGTGTGAGGCCCGCGTCAACCAGCGCGAAGCCGAGTTCGCTCGCTACCACTTCTACCCACAAACGCGGCGATGAGCGAGGTGCGCGCCGGCTGCTGCATCGTCGGCGGCGGACCGGCGGGAATGATGGCGGCGCTGCTCTTTGCGCGCGCCGGCGTGTCGACCGTACTGCTCGAGAAGCACGCCGATTTCTTACGGGACTTTCGCGGGGACACGATTCATCCGTCGACGCTCGACGTAATGGACGAGCTCGGCGTGCTCGACTCGTTTCTGAAACGCCCGCACCAAGAGGTAACGACGCTGGCCGGCAACCTCGGCGACACACTCGTGACCGTCGCCGACTTCACGCATCTGCCCACACGCTGCAAGTTCGTCGCGTTCATGCCGCAATGGGATTTCCTAAACTTCTTGGCGGAGGAGGCGAGGCGCTTTCCCGCCTTCGACTTGCGCATGCAGGCGCGTGCGCAGGAGTTGCTCTGGGAGAACGGACGCGTCGCCGGCGTGCGCGCTCAAACTCCCGACGGTTCGCTCGACGTTCGGGCTGATCTCACGATCGCCGCCGACGGCCGCGAGTCGCTGCTTCGCGGGCGTGCCGGTCTCGACGTTATCGAGCTCGGCGCGCCGATGGACGTGCTCTGGCTGCGCCTGAGCAAGCGCCCCGAGGACCCGCACGAGACGTTCGGATACATTCGAGATGGCCGTATCATGGCGCTCATCGACCGCGGAGTCTACTGGCAGTGCGCCTACGTGATTCCGAAGGGTACGCTCGCCGAGCTGCACGAGCGCGGGTTGGAGGGATTTCACGCGCAGATCGCGGCCATCGTACCGTTCCTGGCCGATCGCGTTGACGAACTGACGGGCTGGGATGACGTCAAACTTCTAACGGTTCGCGTCAATCGGCTTCGCCAGTGGTATCGTCCCGGCTTTCTCTGCATCGGCGATGCGGCGCACGCGATGTCGCCGATCGGCGGCGTCGGGATCAACCTCGCGATACAAGATGCGGTCGCGAGCGCGAACACGCTGGCGCCAAAGCTCTTACGCGGCGGCGTCGACGAGCGAGATCTCGCCGCCGTCCAACGCCGGCGCGAATCGGCCGCGCGACTCACGCAGGCGATTCAGCTCTTCATTCAGCGCCGAATCATCGGTCGCGTACTGACGAACGGGCGCGCGCCCTTTCTGCACCGGTTGCCGGCGTTATTACGCTGGCTGCCGTTTCTGCCGCGGATTCCCGGACGGCTGGTCGGTCTTGGTTTCCGGCCCGAACACGTCTTGAACCTCCCGGTACGGGAGTAGCCAAACCAGGGACTCATCGTGCAAATCGACGACCTGGATCCGATTCCCGAACGGATCGATGAAGTCGCAGCGAAACGGCGGAATCAGTTTGATGCCGTATTTATGGGTTAGTTTCTCGCGTACTTCGGCGAGCTGCGCTTCGTCGCGAACCATCAACCCGAAGTGGCGCGTGCGATTGGCCGGCCCTCGCGGCGATTCGAACATCGCGAGAAACTGATGCTCGCCGATCTTGAAGAATGCATCGCCCTCGCCTTCGTCGAGTTTCTCGAGGTTGAACACGTCTTGGTAGAATGCGACGGCCTTCGCGACGTCGTCGACCTCGATGGCGATGTGATTGATTCCGTATACGTGGACGCTCATACACGCTTCTACACGCGCGGAAGCGAAATCGTTGCCCGCGTCCCGGCTCCCGGGCGGCTTTCGAACGAGGTACTGCCTCCGGCTTGAAGAGCGCAGGGTGCGCCGGTTAAGTCCTGGTTAGCGTCGAAGCGATGGGCTATGATACGCGGATTCGTCATCGGCATCGTCGCGACGCTCGTCGCAATCGCGCTTTGCCTCTATCTCGGAATCAAGATGGGCGCGATGCCCGCGAACGCCGACGCCAAGCCGCCGAGACTCGAGCGCTGGGCGGCGTCAACCTCACTGCACGCGACGCTCGCCCGCGAGGCGCCGAAGGGGCCGAACCCCGTTGCGCTCAGCGACGCGAATCTCATCGCGGGCATCAAGATCTACGCTGAGAACTGCGCGGTCTGTCACGGTGCAGCCAACGGTCAGCCATCGAACACCGCCCGCGGACTCTATCAGAAACCGCCGCAGCTGGCGAAAGACGGCGTCGAAGACGATCCCGAGGGAATCACCTATTGGAAGGTTGCCCACGGCATCCGGTTTACCGGGATGCCTTCATTCGGAGAGTCGCTGCGCGACGAACAGATCTGGCAAGTCGCGCTCTTCTTGAAGCACATGGATTCTTTACCACCCCCGGCGCAGCGAGCGTGGAAGGCCGTCGCGAGCGCGCAAAAACTTTAGAAGCTACGAGCTCGGCTTCTCCGATACGATCGTCAGCGTCTGGGTGTCGACGCTGTAGTTGCCCGCCGAGACGGTGTTATTCGGATACGCACAGATGACGCTGTTGTTGGGTCCGTAGATTACGACGAGATTCGGGGGTCCGCACTGCGTCTGCGTGAGATGGTAGCTCGAAAGCAGCTTTGCCCCCGGGCTCTCGGGCTGCGTCTGATATGAAGTGTACGTGGCGTTGTTGGCGGCGACGATCGAGCCGTAGACCGCCGCCGAGGCCGCACCGATAGCGAACGCGCCCCAGAAGCCGCCGCCCCAATAGTACGGCGCGGCGTACCAAGCGTAGCCGCCGTTCCAGCCCCACACCGGATAGTGCGCGTAGACGGGATTCGTAACGACCGCGCCGTGATAAACGTATCCGTCGCTCGCGTAGGTGCTGGAGTGGTAGGTCTGGCCCCACTGATTCGTCGCCGTCGTCGAGCCGCTGTACGTGTGGCTATGGGTGTTGCCGCTTCCCGAGGTGCTGTACGAACCGTACGGGTTGTTTCCGCTTCCATTGTGCGTATAGTTGCCGCTGCTGTAGTTGCCGCTCGTGCTGCTGCTGTGGCTGCCGTACGGGCTCGACCCGTTGCTGCTGTGGTAGTAGTTACCGTTGCTCGAAGCGCCCCCGGTGCTGGTGCGGTTATACCCACCGTTCGTCGCCGTGGTCGTTCGATTGTAACCGTTGCCCGTGTTCGTGACGTTGGTCGTGCGGTTGGTGCCGCTCGGTCCGGTGCTCGAGTGGCTATAGCTTTGAGGATGCGATCCGCTGGGTTCTCCGTGAAAATCGAATCCGCCGGAGGGACGCGCAAAGCCACCGCGACGGGCCAGGGCGGCGACGGGCACGAGCGATAGAACCAGCGCGATCGTAGCCGCGCGCGGCCCGTTCATCGATGTACCTCGTCGACTGTGCCGGTCATCGTCACTTCCGTGCCGTGCCGGGTTCGGACGGCGAGCAGAACGCCGCGCGGCGGGATCTCGGTCGAGGAATGGCTCATCGGCTGGTACTCCCGGCTTGGATTCAGCCAGACCGTCCCCGATGCCAGGGTAATGTGGAGCTTCCCGCCGTTCTGGAAGAGCGTCGCGTCGTAGGGGAGGCATCGCAGGAGCTCACCGATCTTCGTGCAGGAAGCCTTACCAAAGACCACCGTGCCCTGGCCGTCGGCCGAGGTAATCGCAATGCTTTCGTTCCAGATGATGATCCGGACGTCGCGATAGAGCTTCGTGGATCCATCCGAGTACGCAATCACGACCGTGCCGGTGGCGCCTGCCGCTTGCGAGGTTGCCGCGAGCGCCGCGATCGTCACGGCGATCGCGAAGAAAACCTTCATTTCGCAGCAGGTACCATGACCGAGACGCGGTCCCTGCTGCCTGGGAGGTGGCACGGCAAGCACTTTTTCGATAGAATCGGCTTGCCTACCAAAATCAGTTGCAGAGGAGAGGAACTTTGTGAAACGTCTTGTTATTTCGCTATGCTGCGGACTCGCCATCGCCGCAACCTCGGCGGTCGCGGTCTTTGCCAGCCCGCCGAACATCACCGGGACCTGGAGCGTTCAGCAGACCGGCCTGAACGGCAGCTCCACCTCGACGGTCACCCTGACCCAGTCCGGCATGGGTATCGTCGGGAACAACGCCTCGAACGGAAACGGCTTTACCGGGACCTTCGTCACCGACGGAAAGATCAACGGAAAGTGGCATGGCCCCGGCGGCGCCGGCTGGCTCACGGTCTACGTCAGCGCGAACGGGCACAGCTTCAACGGAACCTGGGGCTACAACGGGCGCGCCGCAAACGGCTCGTTCGTCGGCAATAAGGTCCTGCCGCCCTCGCCGATTACCGCGAAGGGAACCTGGAACGTCGTTGGTGCCGGCGGACCGACGGCCTTCGTCGGCGCGATGAAGTGCACGGAGTCGGGACCGACGGTCGTCTGCCACACCGGCCCGATCACTCTCAATGGGAAGTTCCGTACGAAGGATAAGGTTCGTGCGACGTGGACGGGTCCCATGGGTTCGGGATGGTTCTCGTTCTGGTTCAACGGCGACAACAACAGCTTCAACGGAATCTGGGGCAAAGGCGCCGATTCGACCCCGGCGGTCGGCCGCGTCGTCGGCCAACGCTCGCTCGGAGGCTAGAAGCTCACTCGTTCGCTACGGCGCCGGCGTTGGTTCAACTTCCGACGTCGGCGCCGCCGCGAAGGTGTACTGATCGGTCGAGTTTTGCGCGCTCGGCGAGGTGTTTGCGAAGTTGTACTGCATGGACAGCCCGGAGAGAACTGCCGCGGTCTCCGGATAGACCTGGCCGCGGAAGGAACCGTCGTTATTCATCGTAGCGACGACGTGCAGCTTGCCCTCGGGGCCTGCACCGAGCCCGAGATCGACGCTCGAGGGTCCGATGTCGAACCAGATATAGTTCCCATCCCGGCCGCCTGCGACCGGGATGAAGAGCTTGTAATATGACGTGTGATAATAACCGCGCAGGTGACCGTCGGGAAAGATCTCCAGGTCGAGCTTTCCGGTGATCGGATACGTCGATCCGTAGACCTCGGTTATAGCCGTGCTGAAATAGGACATCGTGGACTGCGCCGACGCCGGGCTAACCGACGCAGCGACTCCCAGCCAGATGATTCCAACGCAGCTAACCAACCGCTTTACCAACGACCCTACCATGCTAACTCCTCTCTCGTGCCTGTCTGGGAGTAGAGCGCTCGGCCCGGCGAGAACGTGACGAGAGTGGTTCAACCAGCCGAAATTGACCTTCGCGCCGTCCCGGCGTGGGAGCGCACCGACCTCGTGCGCAAAGCCCTCGATCGTCTTCCATCGGGCGCCACGCTTACCCTTATAACGGAGAACGAGCCGCGAGCGCTCTCCTCGCGTATTACGCAAGACCGGCCGGATCGCTTCGTCGTCGAAACGCGCCGCGTTGCGAACCGTCTCTGGCAGCTTCGGCTGACGCATCGCTCCGGCGAGTCGAGCGAGCGCAACTCCGCCGCGCAGCATTTGAGCCGATGCCCGGCCTTTGCATCACTCGATGCCGGCGTGCGCGCCGAGCTGGCCGCTTCGGCGCTCTGGCAGACCGGCCGCCGCGGACAGACCCTCGTCGCGGAGAACGTGGATTGGACGTTCATCGGCATGGTCACCGAAGGGATCGTCGCGCGCGCGAACGGCGGCGGCGGCGAGCGAGAGCGGATTCTCTACGAGATCTTTCCCTACGAGCTTTTCGGCGTAGCCGAGTACTTCGATCGCGGATTCAAGATGTCGCGAATCGCGGTTTTCTCAAAAACGGCATACGTGCTCAAGATTCCGTGGGAGGTCGTCTCGCGGATTGCCGAACGCCAACCGCAGCTCACCAACGCGCTCGGAATCGTCATGGCCCAGCGCATTCGCCTCTTGGCCGACGCGCTCGCGATCCAAGGATCGCTGCCGATCCTCGGACGGATCGCTCGGGTGCTGCTCGTATACGCGATGCCGGAACGCGGGTTAGTGCCCGCCTCCGCGTCGCTCTCGACGATCACGCAGTCGCAAATCGCTGCTGCGGGCGGCACCGTCAAGGAAGTCGCCGCGCGGGCGATCGCGGAGCTCGAGTCGCGCAAGGCGCTGCGCCGCGAACACGGACACATCCGCTATCTCGACCGGGAAGTACTGCTCGAACTAATTCGGGACGTTTCCTAAGCGCGCGAAACCCGTGTAGGGTTGGAGTGCGCGCGGAATCGCAATCGAGCCGTCGCGCTGCTGGTGGTTCTCCATGATCGCGATGAGCGTACGTCCGATTGCGAGCCCGGAGCCGTTGAGCGTGTGAACGAGCTCGGGTTTGGCGTTGGGATCGCGGCGGAAGCGAATCGAGGCGCGTCGCGCTTGAAAGTCGGTGCAGTTCGAGCACGAGCTGATCTCCCGATACGATTCGCCGCTGGGGATCCAGACCTCGAGATCGTAGGTCTTGGCGGCGTTGAAACCCGTATCGCCGCCGCAAAGCGCGACGACGCGATGCGGAAGCTCGAGCTCCTGCAACAGCATCTCGGCGTGGTGCGTCAGCCTTTCGAGCGTGTCGAACGAAGCTTCGGGAGCCGTCAGCCAGACAAGCTCGACCTTATCGAACTGATGCAAACGCATCAATCCGCGCGTATCCTTTCCCGCCGCGCCGGCCTCTTTGCGAAAACAGGGCGTAGCGGCGGCATATTGGAGCGGAAGCTCCTGCGCCTCGAGGATCTCGCCGCCTCGCAGCGCCGTCAGCGGAACTTCGGAGGTCGGAATCATGAAGAGATCGCCGTCGGCGTCGGCAAACATCGCGTCCGAGAATTTGGTGAGCTGGCCCGTCGACCACATCGTTTCGCGAGAGACGAGCAACGGCGGAGCGATTTCGACGTAGCCGCGTTCGACCGCCCGGTCGAGAAAAAACGCGGCGAGCGCGCGCGAGAGCCGTGCGCCGGCGCCGCTCAGCACCGCGAACCGGCTTCCCGAAAGCCGCACGGCGCGTGCGAAATCGAGAATCCCGAGCCGTTCGCCGAGCTCCCAATGCGGCAGCGGCGCAAAGTCAAAGCGCGGCGGTTCGCCCCACGTGCGCACTTCGACGTTCGCGCTCGCATCGGTTCCGTCCGGAACGGAGTCGTCGAGCAGGTTCGGCATATTGTCGAGCCGGGTGCGTAATGGCGAGCGTTCCTCAGCGAGTGAGAGCGTGCGTGCCCGCTCTTCGAAGTCGGCGATGCGTTGCGAGAGCTCCGCAATCTTCGGCCGCAGCTCGCGCGCGGCGGCCGCCTTGTCCTGCGCCTCCCCGATTGCGGCGGAGAGTTTGTTCTTCTCGGCCTTCGCTCGCTCGACGGCGGTCAGCGCGGAGCGGTACTCTTCGTCGTAGCGCAGAAGCTCGCCGACCGGCGCGTCATCGAGCCCGCGGCGACGGAGAGCCTGTCGCACGCGGTCGGGATCGCGCCGAATCAAAGCGATGTCGAGCATGGAGAAGCGCGCCTTATGCAGTCCGTAAATCCACTCCTACCGGAGAGGGGGTTTATGCTCGAACGGTTGCTGCCGCCGCGCCAGGCGATCGTAGCGTTTTTGACGCGGGTCGCAATCCCACGGCCCTCGAGCGAACTCGTTTCGCTCGACGAGGCGCCGGGGCGCGTTCTTGCCGAATCGATCGCCGCCGATGACGATTATCCGGCTGCACCGCGGTCGCTCATGGACGGGTTCGCGCTGCGCGCGCAGGCGGCGCCCGGAAGCTTCGAGATCGTTGAAGACGTGCGGATGGGCGGCGCCCCGATCCATGCCGTTTCCGATCGGCTCGCGAGCCGGATTCCAACCGGCGGGGTTCTTCCTGCCGGCGCCGATACAGTCGTTCCGGTCGAGGAAGTGCGCGTCGTCGACGGCAGGATCGTGGTCGGAGCACCGGTCGCGGCCGGCGAGAACGTCGCCGAGCGCGGCGGCGACATGCGCCGCGGCGAGACGATTCTGGCTGCAGGCCGGCGAATTCGCGCGCCGGAAATTGGCGTGCTTGCAACGCTGGGCCGAACGACCGTTCCGGTCTATCGACGCCCGGTCGTCGCGGTCTTTTCGAGCGGCGACGAGCTGATCGATCCCGCGCGGCGACCCCGGACGGGTGAGATCCGAGATTCGAATCGTCACGCCGTCGCGGCTTCCTTACGCGCGATGGGCGCGTTGCCGCACCACTACCCCACGCTGCGTGACGAAGCGCCGGAGTTTGAATCGGCGATAGCGTCGGCGCTCGCGGAGTGCGACGCGGTCGTCGTCACGGGGGGCTCGTCGGTTGGAGAGCGCGACCGCTTGCCGCGGGCCGTTGCCGCGATTGCCAATCCGGGCGTCGTCGTCCACGGACTTCGCGTCAAGCCGGGGAAGCCGACGCTCTTCGGAGCGCATGGCGGCAAGCCGATCGTCGGATTGCCGGGCAATCCCACCTCGGCGTTGATGATGCTCGAGGCAGTTGCGCTACCGATCGTAGCGGCGCTTGCGGGCGCGCCGCTCGCCGCACCGTCGCTTCAAGCTCGCCTTGCCGCCCCGTCGCGCAGCCGGCGGGATTGGACGTGGTACGTTCCCGTCCGGCTCGAGGACGATGGCGGATTGCCGCTCGCGCATCCGCTGGCGTTGCGCTCCTTTTCGGTGAGCCTGACGGCGCGCGCCGATGGCTACATCGTTATGGAAGAGCGCGACGAAGAGTGGGAAACTGGGGCGCTCGTTAGCGTTCATCGGTTCCTGGGCAGTCCGTGATTCGTCCCACGAGCGCCGTCGAAGCGATTCCGGAGACGACGCCGTTCATCGGTCCCGAAGAGTTGATGCGGGAAACCGGTCAGCGCGAGCTCGTGCGCTTGGGCGCGAATGAAAGCGCCTTCGGTCCGTCGCCAAAGGCGATCGAGGCGATGTCGCACGAGCTGCCGCGCCTTGCCTGGTACGGCGATCCGGAGTCGCTCGATTTGCGCGACGCGCTTGCGGCCAAACACCGTTGCCGGCCCGAAGAGATCGTGGTCGGCTCGGGCATCGACGATCTGATGGGGTTGGCGGTGCGGGCCTTCGTGGCGCCGGGGGATGGCGCACTCGCTACGCGCGGTACCTATCCTACCTTTGCTTATCACGTTGCCGGATACGGCGGAAGACTCGTGGAGGTCGAATATGGCCGCGACGGGACCCCCGATTGTGACGCGATGCTCGCGGCCATTCGGAGCGCGCAACCGAAGATCGTCTACCTTGCGAACCCCGACAATCCAAGCGGACGCTTCATCTCCCAATCGGAGATCGCGCGATTCTACGATGCGCTCCCGCACGAGAGCCTTCTGCTGCTCGACGAGGCCTACGCCGATTTCGTTGACGAGCGCGAGCTGCTCGCGCCGGCGTACGAGGACCGTCTAATTCGATTGCGGACCTTCTCCAAAGCGTACGGCATGGCGGGGGCGCGGATCGGCTACGCGCTGACGACGCAGCGTAACGTGCGAACGTTTCAAAAAATCCGGCTTCACTACGGCATCAACCGCAACGCCCAGATCGGAGCGTTGGCCTCGCTGGGCGACGACGAGTTCCGCCGGTACGTCGTCGATGCGACCGCGCGCGCGCGCGACGAGGACTATCAACTCGCGCGCCGGCTCGGTCGCGAATACATCGAATCGCGCACGAACTTCGTCTGCATCCAGATGGAGACGGCGCAACGAGCGCGGCGCGTGATGGATGCGCTGCTCGCTCGCGGCGTTTGGATTCGCAAGCCGGGAGCGCCGCCGCTCGATTCCTACGTTCGCGTCAGTGCAGGAACGGAGCCGATGCGCGCGGCTTTCGCCGCAGCACTGCACGACGTCTTGGTCGAGCTCTTCGTCTGACCGAATGCGATACACAATCGTTTCCGACGTCCACGCGAACCTAGAGTCGCTCCAGCGAGTTCTTGCGACAATGTCCGAAGAAGACGCGCTCGTCTCGCTCGGCGACGTAGTGGGCTACGGTCCGAATCCCAACGAATGCGTCACGCTGCTGCGCGATCGTTGCCGCCACGCGGTCTTGGGAAATCACGACCTCGCCGCGGTCGAGAACTTTGGCGTCGAGAGCTTTAACGCCGCGGCACGCACGGCGATCGGCTGGACGCAAGGCGTGCTCGACGAGGCGAGCCGCCTCTGGCTGAACTCGCTCCCCTACGAGCTGCGCCTGCCCGACTTTCTTCTCGTACACGGCGCGCCCGTAAACTACTTCGAATACATTCTGGACAAGGGTGCGGCGGCGCGCGCCTTCGAACAGACCGAGGCGCGCATCGTCTTCGTGGGGCACACGCATATCGCAGAGTACTGGATGCTCGATACCGAGGGGAACATCGCGCACAAACACATGCAAAAGGGCGGCGCGCTGAATCTCGAGGACGACAAGCGGTACGTTATCGACGTCGGTAGCGTCGGGCAGCCGCGCGACCTCAACCCGCAGGCGTGCTTCGTCACCTACGATCCCGAGGCGCGCCGGGTTGAGTGGACTCGATACGAGTATCCGATCGCGCAAGTGCAGGAGAAGATGCGCGCCGTCGGCTTACCGGCCCACCTCGTCAACCGCTTGAGCGCCGGACGATGAGCGACGTACCGTTCGACGACGGCAACTGCTTTGCGTGCGGCCCTGCCAATCCCATCGGAATGCACGTGCACTTCGATCGCGCCGGCGACGCGGAGGGCGTCGTCGCCCGAGTCGAATTGGCGGCGGAGTATCAGGGCTGGCGTGGCATTGCACACGGTGGAATCGTCATGGCGCTGCTTGACGAAGCGATGGCGCATGCCGCCGGCTTTGCCGGTCATCGCGGCGTCACCGCGAGCGTCAGCGTCCGCTTCCGAAAGCCGGTGCCGCTCGAAGCGCCGATCGAGGTGCGCGGGCGCGTAACGTGGCAGCGCCGAAGGGTTCTCGGCGTTGAGGCAACCGTTCTCGACGTGCATGGCGCGGTGCTCGCGCGCGCCGAAGGAAGTTTCGTTTCGCGCGGCACGCTCGATGCCGCCGACGATCGCCGCAATCCCTGGATATCGCTCGCGCGGTGAGCAACGCTCCCTCGATCGATAATCGGCGCGCGCGCCACGAATACCATATTCTCGAATCGCTCGAGGCGGGCTTGGCGTTGACCGGAACCGAGGTGAAGGCGATTCGGGCCGGCGGCGCGAGCTTGACCGAGGCGTACGCGCGGTTTCGCGACGGCGAAGCGTGGTTGCTCGGCATGCACGTCCCTCCATATCGTCAGGGGAGCTTTTCGAACGCCGAGCCGACGCGGCCGCGCAAACTCCTGATGCATAAGGAAGAGATTCTGCGGTTGCAGGGCCGCGTCGCGGAGAAGGGCTTGACGGTCGTGCCGCTGCGCCTTTATTTCACCCGCGGCATCGCCAAGATACAGCTCGGCCTCGTGCGCGGTAAAAAGCTGTGGGATAAGCGGGCCGCTGTGGCCAAGCGCGACGTCGAGCGCGAGATCGCGGCCCACGTACGGAGATCGTGAGAGGAGCTCACCCCGAGCGCGAGGTCGAACGCGCCGTCGAAGAGAGCGGCGTCGTTCGGCGGGGAGAGCGCATCTTGATCGCGTGCAGCGGCGGACCCGATTCGGTCGCTCTCGCGGCGGTGCTCCGCGCGGTTGCGCAGCGCATGGAACTCACCCTTCACGTGGCGTTCGCCAATCACGGAGTGCGGGCGTCGGCATGGCAGGACGAATGCGTTGCCCTGCAGATCGCCGCACAGTTCGGCATGCCGCTCGAAGTGATCGCGCTCGCAGTGCAAGCGCGCGGCGAACAACGGTTGCGGACGGCTCGGTATGCCGCGTTGATGGACACCGCAAAACGGTGGGCGTGCAACGTTGTCGCGACCGCGCACCATGCCGAAGATCAAACCGAGACCGTTCTGCTGGCCCTGCTCCGCGGCACCGGACCGGCCGGGCTGCGCGGAATGCGCGGCCGCCGGCGGCTCGCGCCTGGCCTCGATCTCGCGCGCCCCTTCCTCGGAATTCCGTCTGAGACGCTGCGCGCGTACTGTCACGTGCGCGCGCTGCCTTACGCCGTCGATCCCTCGAACTCCGACACGAGTTTGCGGCGCAACGCGGTGCGGGAGGCACTGGCCGCGTTGCGTCCCCTCTTTCCCGCTCTCGACGCGGCGGTTGCGCGCGCGGCCGCGGTCGTTGCCGACGAACGCCTCGTCACCCGGCGCGCCGCGCTCCGGCGATCTGTGCGCGAACAACTCTGCACCGATGCCGAGCTGCGCGATATCGACTTTCTGCACGTGGAGGAGGTGGTGCGGGCGCTCGAGCGCGGCGGAACCGGTACTTTTCATATGAAGCCTGGGCTCGCGCTGAGAATCGAACGCGGGTCGGTCACAGGTATCAGCAGAGAGTGACGGCCGAATGCGGAGCGGATGTTGGGCCCACGATTTGCACGTCGGCCGAGATCGCCGAAGCGATTGAGCGCTTGGCAGCTAGCATTGCCGAGGATTACCGAGGGAAACCGCTGCTTCTCCTGGGCGTGTTAAAAGGAGCGCTCTGTTTTACGGCCGACCTCGCACGCGCGATCTCGGGGAAGGCGGACGGTCCGAGCGAGATGATGATTGATTATGTATTGGTCGAGCGGTACGGCAGCCTCGGGAGCACCGGCGGCGAGCCTCGGATGGGAATGGATTGCAAGCATGCCGTTGCCGGTGCCAATGTGCTGATTGCCGACGACATCGTCGACAACGGTCGCACGTTGCACTTCCTTCGAGCGTTGCTAGCAGAGCGCGGTCCGGCGAGCTTACGCAGCTGCGCGCTCTTCGACCGGCCCGCGCGACGTGAGGTCGCCGTGGCCGTCGAATACCTGGGCATCGAGATCCCGGACGTCTTCGCTATAGGTTACGGTTTGGACTATAAGGAACTCTACCGCAACCTCCCTTATCTCGCGGAGCTTCGAGAGGAAAAAACGGTCTAGCCACAACGTGAGCAAACATCTCCGGTCCATCGTTCTGATCATCCTTGCGGTGATCGCCGTCTTCATTATCGTCGAGCGCTTTGTCCAACCGAGCGAGGGCGAGACCCGGCTCGACTACGGCGCCTTCTATCAAAAGCTGGAGGCCGGCCAGGTTCAATCGTTCCACGCTACCGGTCTCAATGCGATCGGCGATCTCGCCAACGGTACGAAGTACTCCGTCGCCGTCCCCAACGTGGATCAAACCTTTGTCGACGAGGTCTACAAACGGGTAAAGAGCGGAGCGATCAGCTTCGACCAGCAGTCGAATACCGGGCTGCTCTCGAGCCTCATGACGTTGGGACCCCTCGCGATCACCGTACTCTTGCTTTTCTTCATTCTCCGTCAGGCCCAGAGCGGCGGAAGCCAGGCGCTTTCTTTCGGGCGGTCGCGCGCGAAGATGCTCTCGGAGAACCGCCCAAAGGTAACCTTCGCCGACGTCGCTGGCGTCGACGAAGCCAAAGAAGAGCTTGCCGAGATCGTCGACTTCCTAAAGTATCCGAAGAAGTATCAGTCGCTCGGCGCTCGGATTCCTAAAGGCGTCTTGCTGCTCGGGCCGCCGGGTACGGGCAAGACATTGCTCGCTCGCGCGATCGCGGGAGAGGCCGGAGTGCCGTTTCTCTCGATCTCGGGCTCCGATTTTGTCGAGATGTTCGTCGGCGTCGGTGCCTCGCGCGTGCGCGATCTCTTCGACCAAGCGAAGAAGTCGGCGCCGTGCATCGTCTTCATCGACGAGATCGACGCAGTCGGACGGCAACGCGGTGCCGGTTTGGGCGGCGGCCACGACGAGCGCGAACAGACGCTCAACCAGTTGCTCGTCGAGATGGATGGCTTCGATCAAAACACCGGCGTCATCCTGATCGCGGCGACGAACCGTTCGGACGTGCTCGACCCCGCGCTCTTGCGCCCGGGGCGCTTCGATCGACAGATCGTCGTGGGGCGTGCCGATTTTAGGGGACGCGAGAAGATACTCGAAGTACACGCGCGCAACAAGCCGCTCTGTAAGGAAGTGTCGCTCGAGACGCTCGCGAAGCGCACGCCCGGCTTTTCGGGCGCCGATCTCGAGAACTTGCTCAACGAAGCCGCGCTGCTTGCAGCGCGCAAGAACAAGAATTTCATCGAGATGATCGACTGCGACGAGGCGATCGACCGCGTCATGGTCGGTCCCGAGCGTAAGTCGCTCGTGATGTCGCAGAAAGAGAAGGAAGTAACGGCCTACCACGAGTCGGGTCACGCGATCATCGGCGGGATGCTCGAGAAGGCCGACCCGGTTCACAAAGTGACGATCATTCCGCGAGGAATGGCGCTGGGCATCACGTGGTCGCTCCCCGAGGACGACCGCCATAGTCAGACGCGCGAGGAACTGCTCGCGTCGATTACGATGGCGATGGGCGGCCGGCTCTCGGAGGAGATCAGATTCGGCGACGTCACGACCGGCGCGAGCAACGATTTCGAAAAGGCGACGGAGCTCGCGCGGCGGATGGTCACCCAATACGGCATGAGCGAGCTCGGCCCGATTCAGTTCGGGCGCGGCGCGCACCAAGTCTTTCTCGGTCGCGATTTCGGCGAGGAGCGCAACTACTCGGAGGAAGTCGCGAGTAAGATCGACGCCGAGGTGCGCAAGATCATCGAGTCGTGCTACGAGAACGGCCGGCGGTTGCTGGACGAGAACTGGGATAAAGTCGAACGCATGGTCGCGTCCTTGCTCGAATACGAAACCGTCGAAGCCGAGGAAGTGCGCGCGATCCTCGCTGGGTCTCCGTTCGATCGGACTCCAGGTGCGGAAGTCGCGCCTGCGGCGGAGGCGCAGTCGGAGCGCCCAGCCGCCGAAGAGCCGAAGCGCGCCGAGAAGCCGTCGCGTCTTCCACCGAAGATATCGCCGGAACCGGCCTGATGCTTCGAAAGGCCTTCGCGGCTGCGGTGCTCGGCGTCGCATCGGTTTGGCTCGCCCCGTACCGGGCGGATGCGGCGATGCAGCAGCTCAACCCCTTGCCGCGTGGCGGCTCGTACGTGCTCGATCCCGACCCCAGCGTCGGGACGGCCGCCATCGGGCTTTGGTTTCGCGTGCCGGGCGCGGGGTACGATAACGCGACCCCGGGCATCTCGAACCTGGCGGCGACGGCTGCGGCGGTAGCGCCGCTCGCCAGCGGCAGATCGCTCTATGCACTGGTCCACACGGTCGGCGGCCAGCTCAATATCGAAGTCTATCCCGACATCGTCGGAATCGCGGCGATCGTTCCGGCTTCGGCGGCGCGCCGCGTCGTCGCGGCGATGACCGCCGCCTATTTCGCACCGGCCGTCGACGACACGGCCGTGAAGACCGCGCGAGCCAACGCCGCGGTCCTTGGCGTGCAACAGCGCTACGAATCCGATACCACGTTGCACGACTTGCTTTTCGGCCAGATCTTCGCGAACGGTCCGGAGCACTATCCGCCGCTACCGACCTCGATCTCGCAACTGACGAGCATCTCGACGGCACAAGTCGGCGAGTTCGCCAAACGCGCCTTCCGCGCGGAGAACGGCGTGCTGACGCTGACGGGCAACGTCGATGCTTCGAGCGTCGCAGCGGTTACCGACGGCCCCGGAGGCGGGTCGATGGATCGTCCCTTCGATTCGACGCTCGCCGCTACGCCGGCGTCGGCGACGAGCACCGGATCCGTCGACGGTGTCGGTTTGGCGTGGATCGGTCCACCGATCGCCGACGAGAAGGCAGCTACCGCGCTCGACTTCATCGCCGATTATCTCTTTCGCGAGCAGACCGGCGTCGTGACGAGGGCGCTTAACAAAGCGCAGAGCGACGCGCTCGTCGTCGGTCAGTTCATCACGCTGCACGACCCCGGCGTCATGCTCGTGACGATCGGCGGCGATCATGAGAAGCAGGCCGAACAGCACGTGCTCGAGGCGCTCTCCGCGCTGCAACAGCCGATGGACCGGCAGACGTTCGAATCGGCGCGCGAGGCATTTCTCTATCACGTCGCCACCGACACGCAGACGCCGCAAGAACGCGCCGACAATCTCGGCTGGTATAGCGTCGAGGGAAATCTCGATTACGCGCCCGGCATCGGGAACGGTTCCTACGAACGCGCCGCGCGCGAACTCGATCCGCAATACGTCGCCGACATCGTTCGCCGCTATCTCGGCAAGCCCGTGGTTGTCGATTTGGTCGCGACCACTCCGCAGAAGGAGTCCAACCCGTGAGGTCGCCATTCTCGCTCTGCGCGCTTGCAGCGTTTGCTATCGCGTTATCGCCGAGCCCGACGATGGCGGCCGCCGCGGTGCCGGTGCCGACTGTCGAAAACGTTGCAGGTGCGACGATCGTTCGCCAGTCCGATAGCGCGGCGTCCCTCGTCGGCGTCGCGTACGTCGTACGCGCCGGCCTCGACCGCCAAACGCTCAAAGAGAACGGCTTGTCGGCGCTCGTTGCCGAGACGATCGTCCGCACGCCGGTCACTCAGGGTGACATGCCGTCGATGCCGCTTGAGGACGCGATCGCCGCTCGGGGCGGCTCCGTGCGCTTCACCGTCGATCCGAGCGACGTACGCTTTTACGTCGAGTCGCTCGCCGACGACGCGCCCGCCGTGCTCCAGCTCTTCCGCAATGCCGTCGCCGCTCCCGATTTCTCGCCGGCGACCGTGCGGCAAGCGCGTTCGACGCTCGTGCGGGAGATCGCCCAAACGCAACAGATCGCGCTGCAAGTCGGCCTCGATATGCTCAATGCCGCTTCGTCCTCGCAAGCGAATGCGGGCTTGCCGGAGCTCGGAACGCCGAACTCGCTCGCACAGTTCTTCTCCAACGATGCTCGCGCGTTCTATCAGCGCTACTATCGACGCGGGGGCGTGCTGGTCAGCGCAGCCGGACGCCTCGGCGTGCTGCCGCCCGACGCATTGACGTCGCTCGCTTCGGCGCTGCCGGAGGGGACGACGGCCGCGGTACCAGTACGCGTGCCGGCGCTCAGCGGCGCGACGCACGAGATTGTCGCGCACCGCGACATCGCGTCGCCGTGGCTCATTGCCCAGTATCCCGCGCCGAAGGTCGATAGCCGCGACTTCGGTCCGATGCTCGTCTTGGCGGCGTTCATCCGGCGCACGCTCTCGGATATCGCGCAAGTGCCCGGCGTCGTGTCGCCCACGTTTGCTTCGCGCTCCGTCGGTGCCGTCTATGCCTACGATCGCGCGCCGGCAAACCTCGTGCTCTACGTTAACGGCGGACTCAACGGCAATCCGAGCCGCGCCTTTGCGACCGCGCTCTCGATCGTCAACGTGCTCGCCGCAACCCGTCTGCAAGGCTCGATCGAAGAGTTCAAAGCCGAGGCGGCCGGAGACTTCGCGAACGATGCGACGACGCTCGAAACGCGCACTTGGCTCGCCGCCGTCTTCTCCCGAGAGAGCGCCTCACCCGACTTCATCAACAGAGCCCTTGAAGCGATCGCGGCGACGACCCCCGACGACGTTCAACGCGTCGCACGGACCTATCTCGGCAATCCGATGATCGCGCTTGTGTTACCACGAGGCGCCAACCTTCAGAATTAAACGAGGGCTGAAGCGAATCGGCACCTCGTTCGCGTTGCCATGAGGGTTGCGCTGGTTCACGATTACCTGAATCAGCGCGGCGGCGGCGAGCGTGTCTTCGCGCATATCGCGCGAGCTTGGCCCGACGCCCCGATCTATACCTCGCTCTACGACGAGCGCGCGCTCGGCGACACCTTTGCGGCCGCGCGCGTACGCGCCTCGTATCTGGCGCGAATACCCTTCGCGAACCGGTACTTTCGGCCGCTCGCGCCGCTCTATCCGCGCGCATTCGAATCGTTCGATCTTCGCGCGTTCGATACGATCGTCAGCTCGACGACTTCGTGGTCGAAGGGCATCCGCGTTCCTCCCGGCGCGGCCCACATCTGCTACATCAACACCGTCAGCCGCTTCGCGTTCGCGCCCGAAGAGTACGTCCCGGGGTTCGCGCGCCCGTTCGTCAACGGCCTGATCGCCTGGGATCGCGAAGCCGCGCAGCGGCCGACGCGTTTCGTCGCGAACTCTCGCAACGTCGCCGATCGAATCCGAAAGTTTTACGGGCGCGAGAGCGACGTGCTCCATTGTCCGGTCGACCTCGACCGCTTCACGCTCGGCGACGGCCGTGGCGACTACTTCATCGTAGCGACGCGCCTCTTGCCGTACAAGCGCGTCGAGCTTGCGGTCCGCGCCGCCGCACTCGCAAACGTAGCGCTCATCGTCGCGGGTACCGGTCCGGCGGAACGTTCGCTGCGCGAGCTCGCGAAGGGTACGACGACGACCTTGCTCGGTTACGTATCCGACGCCCGGCTCAATGAGTTGGTCGGAAACGCGCGCGCGGCGATCGTTCCGGGCGAGGAAGACTTCGGCCTCATCCCGCTCGAAGCGGCCGCGGCCGGACGCCCAACCATCGCCTATCGTGCCGGCGGTGCGCTCGAGACGATCGTCGAGGGCGAGACCGGCGCGTTCTTCGACGAGCCGAATGCCGAATCGCTCGCCGCGGCACTGCGGAGTTTTGACGGGTCACGCTTCGATGCGCAGCGTCTGCGTGCGCATGCGGAGCAATTCTCGCCGGAGCGGTTCATCGAACGGCTGCGGGCCATCGTCGAGCGCGTGCATCTAGAGAAATTGGCGGAGCGCGTCGAACCGGCGGGCTGATGCGAAGACGCTCGTCGCGCGCATCCTGCGCGCTTCTACTCCGCCGCTTTTTCGGGAGAACGAAGTTTTGAAGCAGCCATCCATGGCTG
>JBAUYZ010000057.1:0-12985 GCA_049585055.1 Candidatus Cybelea sp.
CGCGGAGCGCGACGCCCGGACCCGCAGCTGCGGCGGACGCCCCGACGCTGGATGCCGCGCTCGACGCGATTGCTGCCTATGCGCCGCAAGCGATGCGCGAGCAGGGCACGCCGGGGCTCTCCATCGCGATCACTGACCGCACGCAGACGCTTCGTATCATCACGCTGGGATATGCGAATCGCGAGGCGAGCGCACCGGTGACACCGCAGACGCGGTTCGCGATCGGGTCGATCACGAAGTCGATGACGGCGCTAGCGCTGCTGCAGCTGCACGACGCCGGGCGCCTCGATTACAGCGCCCCGGTGCAGCGCTATCTTCCGTGGTTCGCGATCGATAGCGGCGGAAAACCAATCCTCGTCCACGAGCTGCTCTCGCACACCGGGGGGATTCCGGACGATTACGCCGCGGAGGAAGGCTACGGATACGACATCGTCGCACTGCGTCACGCGAAGACGCTCTTTGCGCCGGGTACCTCGTGGTCGTATTCGAACGACGGATACGCGACGGCCGGAGCGATTCTCGCGCGGCTCGACGAGCGGACCTGGCCCGATGCGCTTACCGCGCGTATCTTCGATACGATCGGCATGACGAGCAGTTCCGCAGTATTTACGCCTGCCGCTATGACCGATGCGGCCGTCGGTTACCAGTTGCGCGATAACGACCGGCCCGAACCGCAGAATCCTGCGTTGGTTGCTTCGCCACAGCTCGACTTCGTCGATCCCGCCGGTTCGGTGCTCTCGACGCCCGAAGACATGGCGCGCTACATGCGGCTCTATCTCAACGGTGGGCGGACCGGGAGCGGCGCCCAGCTCCTCGCGCCCACGACCTTCGCCGCGATGACGCATCCCGACCGGCTAACCGATGGAAAGCCGGCCGGTTCGCCGGGCGCGCAACTGCAAGAATGGCCGGCCTTTTACCGGAGTTATGGTTTCGGGCTCTCGGTCTTCAACGACGGCGGCGATCATCTCGTCGGTCATACCGGCGGGATCTCCGGTTACACCGCTTGCATGCAGATGAATCTCACGCGAGGCTTCGGTGTGATCGCGTTTGCCAATCTCGTCGAAGCTCCGCTCCACCCCTGCGCGGTCGTGCGATACGCCATGAGCGTTCTTCGCGCGCAGAGTCTCGGAGCAACCCTTCCCGCGCCGCCTGCGCCGCCGGATCCCGCGCACGTCCGTAACGCCGGCGAGTACGGCGGCACGTATACCGCTGCCGACGGCTCGGCGCTGCGCGTCGTGAGCCAGGGCGACCGCCTGCAACTGATCGACGGTTCGAAGACGATCGCGCTCTATCCGCGCGGACCCGATCACTTCTGGGCCGACGATCCGAAGTACGCGCTCTTTCTGCTCGTCTTCGGGCGAGACTCGAGCAAAACCGTCGTCGAGATGACGTACGGATCGCAGTGGTATCCAAACGATCGCTATCGTGGTCCGCGAACGTTCTCCCACCCGTCGTCCTGGAACGCGCTGACCGGACGCTACGAGAACACCTTCTTCGGCGAACCGGCAATTTCGCGCGTGGTGATCGTCAAAAACCGGCTAACCTTCGACGGGACCGACGAGCTCACGCCGCTCCGTAATGGCGACTTCGCGCTCGGAAGCTCGGTCGTGCGCTTCGATGTGTATGCCGGAAAGAAACCGCAACGCGTTTGGCTCGACGCAACGCCGCTCTATCGCGTCGAACTTCCCTAGCCGAACGCCGGCTAGCTGCCGATGTCCCAGAGTAGGCCGAGGTCTTTCTTGGCGAAGGAGCGGAATGCGATTAGGGTCTCGGTGCTGAGGATGCCTTCGAGCGCGGCGACGCGTTCGGTTACCAAATCGTTGAGCTCCTCGTGCTGCCGGACGCGAGCGATCGCGATGAGATCGTAGGGACCGGCGACGGAATAGACCTCGGCGATGCCGTCGATTGCGAGCAAATCGTCGGCAACCGTCCGCAGCCGAGGCCGTTCGACGTTCATCAGGATAAACGCGGTGACCATGTTAAGCGATCCCCGTAGGCGCGGCGAGCACTCCGCCGCAGTTCGGACAGCGTCCGTTCATTGCGTCGGCGCACGCCGCACAGAAAGTGCACTCGTACGAGCAAATGCGAGCGTCCGCACGGTTCGGCAATGGCCGTTCGCAGCGCTCGCAGGAGCTTTTCATTGAAGAGGCTCTATATGCTTCCCATCCTGACGACCCCTGGCAACGGAGAAGCGAAACGCATGAAGGCTATCGTGATCGAGCATCGCGGCGAACTCGGCTCGCTCAAAGAAATCCCCTTACCGAGCCCGGCATCGGACGAAATTCTCGTCCGCGTTACGGCGGCCGGCGTAAATCCGATCGACTGGAAGCGGCGCGAACGCGACGATCGGCCGTTTCCCTTCGTGCTTGGTCAGGACTTCGCCGGAGTCGTCAGCGCGACCGGCAATCGCGTAACGAAGTATCGCGAGGGCGAGCGCATCTTCGGAATCGCTCGCGATCGCGGCGCGTACGCGCAGTATACGCTCGTCCCCGAAGTCGGCCCCGGCCAGCCCGTTGCGAAGATTCCCGATAGCGTCGGCGACGCCGACGCCGCAGCGTTGCCGACCGCAGGACTGACGGCACTTGCCGGCGTTGAGGCGCTGCACGTTGCGAACGGGATGACGCTGCTCGTGTTTGGAGCGACGGGCGGCGTCGGCGGATTCGCCGTCCAGATCGCGCACGATCGCGGCGCACGCGTCATCGGTACCGCGCATTCTTCGAACGAGGAGTACGCGCTCTCGCTGGGCGTCGACGAGTTCGTCGCCTACGATCGTGGAGACGTCGTCAAAGCGGTGAAGGCGGCGCATCCCGGCGGCGTCGATACGGTGCTCGATCTCGTCGACGATGCCGACGCGATTAAAGCGATGGCGGAGGTGCTGCGCGCCGGCGGCGCGATCGTCTCGACGATCGGCGCGGCCGACGAAGAGTGGTTCGCGCAGCGAAAGATCGCCGCCGCGAACCTCTATATGGGTGACACGCCGCAAGGATCGCACGCCGGGCTGCGCGCACTGCTCGAGCTCCTCGAACAGGGTCGCATTCGCGTCGACATCGCCGGCGAACGCCCGCTCTCCGACGCCGTGACGGCGCTCGACGAGAGCAAACGCGGCGCCGTCAACGGCAAGCTCGTGATAACGGTAGACTAGCCGATAGTAGACAGGTCCCTTGTCATCCTGAGCGCGCCGCGGAGCGGCGTAGTCGAAGGACCCGGGCGCTCCCGCCGCAATGCTCGCCTTGCGACGTTGTTGCAGCCGCCCTTCAGCTCGCTATTTGTTCTTGAAGCGGGCGACGCGCTTTTCGTTGTATGCGGCGAGCCCTTCTTTCGCGTCTTCACTCTTGAAGAGGAGCGATTGCAGCTCGCGTTCGAGCGCGAGCGCATCCTGCAGCGGAAGCTCGGCGCCCGTCTGGACGCTGCGCTTAATGTGGCCGACGGCCATCGGCGCCTTGTTCGGCGAGCAGAACTGCCTGGCGTAATCGGTGATCTGCTCGCGGAACTCTTGAGCGCTGCCTTCGTAGAGATCGTTGACCATACCCCACTCGAGGGCTTGTTCGTAGCTGACGGTCTTTCCGGTCGCCATCATCTCGATCGCCCGCGACTTGCCGACGAGCCGCGCCAAGCGCTGCGTTCCGCCGGTGCCTGGTAAGACGCCGAGCGCGACTTCCGGAAGCCCGATCTTCCCCGCGTCCTTGCGTGCGATGCGCAGATCGGCGGCCATCGCGATCTCGAGTCCGCCGCCGACGCAATGGCCGTTGAGCGCCGCGATCACGAGCTTCGGCGTCTGCTCGAGACGCAGCAGCGTCTCGTTGGCGTGCAGGCAGAACATATACTTGAACTCGGGCGTCACCGCATTGAGCATGCCGATATTCGCGCCCGCCGAGAAGAATTTCTCGCCCTTGCCGGTGAGCACGATTACTTCGACGTCGGAATCGAACCGCGCGTCCAAGATTGCCTCGTCGAGCTGGCGCATCATCTCGTGCGTGTACGTGTTCGCGGGCGGATCGTCCATCTCGATGAAGCCGACGTGCCCGTCCTTCCAATAGTTGATGACGCGCTTACCGTCAAGCTGACGCGCCTCGCGTCCGAAGGGCGTCTGGGTTGCTCCGTTGACCGTCGTGCTCATGCAAGGTTCCCCTTTGGTGCGATCCAGCTAGGATCTTTGAAGTACTCTTTGAGTTGTATTTCGTCGGCTTCCGTGGGAAGAACGGTCGGCGCGTAGGCCGCCCACTCCGCTTCGGTGAGCTCGCGTCCGTCGACGGCGTATTGTTTCGAGGCATAGTCGCCGATCTTCCGGTTGAAGCGCATATCCGGAATATAGAGCTTCGTTTCGCTCGCATTCACTTCGTTGACGCGATCGACCGTGGCCAACGCTTCGTCGTAGAACTGCGTGCGCGCTCGCTCGTTGAGGTGTTCCTTGTCGGGATGGTCCCCGGCCTTATCCTCGTCGACGCGGCCTTTGATGCCCCACGTGTATGCCCACTGCGCCGAACCCGAATGATCCGTCCCGAAGAGATCGAGCGAGCCCGAGAACCACTTGTTGTAATATTTTTGCTGAATCTCGACCGGAATGACGCCGGCTTTAGCGATCCGCCGAAGTCCGGTGATGCCGGTTCCCATATGGAAGGACTCTTCGCGAAGCATCGGGCCCATCGAGGCGGCCAGCGGTGCGAAGCTCGAGTGCGAGAGCATCGTGAGCTGAAACTTGCCGTCGCGGTCCATGAAGTTCGTGTACGCGAAGAAATCGAGCCAGTGCGTTACGTCGTCGTTGAAGGCGTTGAGCAACCGGTTCTTCTTGCCGAAAGCTCGGCGCTCGAGCATCTTTTGCGCTTCGATCTTCCCTTCGCTCCCGAAGTGGTCGACCATGAGATGACACATCTGATACCCGTGGCGCGTCTCTTCGACCATGATGCGGACGAGCGAGGCCAAATCGTACTCGCTCGGCGCGTTATTGACTAAGAATCGCTGCTGTTCGTTGGAGGCGAACTCGGTGTCGCCCTGATAGACGACCATGTTGAGCACCGCATCGCGCATTCGCTGATCCGGGATCTCCCGAACGCGTTCCCAGCGGCGCTCGCCCTTAAAGTCCCCGAAGTAGATCTCGCTCGTCGGGAGCTGGCCGTACTTCGCTTCGAAGGTGTAGCCGGGCATGAAACGGTCGACCAGTTCGCGATCGAGGCCGATGTCGCGCCTCCATTCATCGAGCATCGATATCCAGTCGTCAAAGGTCGAAATGCGGTTCATCGTACGTGCCTTTCAGCATATAACGGATTTTCGTCGTTCGTCGGGAATATTGTCATATTAAACGCCGCGAGGGGAGGTGTCAAGAGTGGCGGAGCGGCGGTAGTGGGTCAACTAACATACACCAAATCTGCGCTTGGTGGCTGAGTCCGTGCTAGAATTGCGCCATGCGCGATCCCGGCTTCGCGCGCTGATGCAAGGCGAAGACGCCTAACGTGTGGTTCCCAGGTAGGTTAACGCGATGGGGTCGGGCCTTCATCGCCTTTATGATCATATTCGGCGTGGGCGGACCCTTCTTGTATGTTTGGTGCCGCCTTAACCCGCGCTGGTATGAGGGTCCGTTAACTTCGCGGTTTGGTTTACTAGTGTCGGCCGGGGCATTCGATATGCTCGACGAGAGCTAGGGCTGAGAGCAAGCCTATAACGCTTTCGAAGAGAACTGTCGGCAAAGTGTTACGCCACAGAAATCGCCTTGTCTAGAGCCGTCGAAAAGATTCAAATTGACCCACTGCCGGAGCGGCAGGTCGCACGGCCCAATTCCTTTATCTTCACGCTTTACGGCGACATGGTGCGCCGCCTCCCGGGCGATGGATCGCTCTGGATCGGCGCCCTCATCCGCCTGATGGCCTCCTTCGGCGTTTCGGCCCCCGCCGTACGCCAAGCCGTCTCGCGAATGGCACGCCAGGGATGGCTGGTTGGCCGCCGGGAGGGGAGTCGTGCCCTCTACCGCGTTACCGAGCGCGGACGCCGCCGAATCGACGAACTCAGCCCGCGGATCTACGGTCCGGTAATCGAGTGGGACGGTCGCTGGCGGCTGCTCAGCTACGCAATCGGCGAGGCCCATCGCAAGCGGCGCGAGCGACTTCGCAAGGAGCTCGGTGCGCTGGGCTGGGCGCAGCTCTCGCCGACGACGTGGATCTCACCGTCGGATACCTTGACCGCGGCGCGCGAGGCCGCCGAGGCGACCCGCACGCTCGATGGGGTCAATCTCTTCACCAGCGAATACCGGGGCCCGCAGAGCGATCGGGAGCTGCTCGAACGATGCTGGGACATCGAGGCGATCGCCGCCGCATACCGGACCTTTATCGCTCGTTACGAGCCGCGTCTTCGGCGGGAACGGGAACGCGACGATTCCAGCGATGAGGCGGCGCTCGTCGAACGGCTCTGGCTCGTCCACGATTATCGGAAGTTCGCATACGTCGATCCCGGACTACCCAGCGAGCTATTGCCGGCACACTGGCCCGGGACGGCCGCGGCTGCGCTCTTCCGCGAATACTATGCGGCGCTCGAGGCGAAATCGCAACGATACTTTCATCTTTGTACGAGCGCGTGAAACGGGTGCATGCGGCGAGGCGTCGAAGCGACCCGCCCATGCCCAAACGCCTGCTCCTCGCGCTCGCCGCCGCCGCCCTCGCGATCGTGGCCTGTAGTAGCGGCTCGACGTCCCCGAGTCCCACCGTCTCGCCGGGCTCGCCGTTTCCGAATCCTTCGATTAAAAAGGCGACCGTCTTCGTCTCGGTCGACGGAACGCCGGCGGCCAAGGTACCCGTCCAGGAATCGACGCCGAAGAACACCGCGAGCCCGCGCCCGGGCACGCCGTTCGACACCGAGTATACGGGCAAGAAGGGACTCGCGCACTTCCACGACCTCAAGCCGAGCAAGCTCTATTGCTGGGTCGCAATCATTAGCCCGAGCTTCAAATCGTCGGCGTGCGCCACTTGGGAAGTTTGGCAGAGCAGCACCATCAATCTCGGAACATAAAGGCCCTGATTTGCCCGGGTCGTTGTCGACTCGGGCCTGATTTACCGTTAGTAAACTTCGGCCCTCGTCTCCTAGACCCGAACAAATCAAGGCCTTTATGTCAATGGCTGGTCTTCAGGTGTCGTCATCGTGCAAATGGAGATGGCAACCATCTTCGGCCTCCGAGAGCACGTCGCGCGCCTCGGCGAGCACCGCGGTCGATAACGGCCGGCTCGGCGGCTCGATGGAACCCTGCTCGGCGAGGAACTCCACTTCGCTCCAGTCCTCCCACGTTTCCAGCAGCTCTCCGTCGGCTGAAGCCGGAAAGCGTACGCAGAAGCCCTGATCGAGGTGCAGGCCGACGACGGTCACTTCGGTGCCGCGCGGAAAGTAGGTTCCGTCCTTCCAGAGTGTGCCGTACGTCGTGCTGTACGCCGCGCCGATCTTTAACGGCTCGTCCATAGGCTAACCGACTATACCTTGAACGGATCCATCGGTTTCTCGCCGATGAAGGTCAGCACGCTCTTCGTCTCGCTGTACAGCCGCATTGTTTCCATTCCCAGCTCGCGGCCGTACCCGGACTGTTTGTAACCGCCGAACGGCACGCCCGGAAAGACGGCGTACGGCGCGTTGATTGCGACCGAACCGCTGCGAATCGCGCGGGCGACGCGATTCGCACGCCCGATGTTCGTCGACCAGACGCTCGCCGCGAGACCGTACTCACTAGCGTTGGCAAGCGCGATCGCTTCGGCTTCGTCGGCGAACCGTACGAAGGTCGCGACCGGGCCGAATATCTCTTCACGCGCGATGCGGTGCGAGTTCTGCGCCTCGAAGGCGGTTGGGCTCCAGAACGTTCCCGCGGCGAAGGCATCCCCGAGCTGCGCAGGAGTACCACCGAGAAGAACGTTCGCACCTTCGGCAATGCCGATCTCGCAGTAATCGCGAATCTTTTGATACTGCTCGCCGAGCGTGATCGCGCCGATCTGCGTCGCGGGATCCTCGGGATCGCCAACCCGCAATCGCTTTGCCTTTTCGGTAAAGAGGCTCACGAAGCGATCGTATATTCCATTCTGAACCAGAATCCGCGAGCGCGCTTCGCAGCATTGACCGGCATTGTAGTAAACGCCGTAGAGCGCGCCGGCGACCGCGCCTTCGAGATCGGCGTCGTCGAAGACGACCGCGGGTGACTTACCGCCGAGTTCGAGCGTGACGCGCTTGAGCGTCTGCGCGGCCGAAGCGGCGACGTGCTTTCCGGTAGCGGTCGATCCGGTGAAGGCGATCTTGTCGATGCCGGGATGCTCGACCATCCAGGCGCCGATCGGGTGCGTCGATCCCGTCAGCACGTTGAGCACGCCTTCGGGCAGACCCGCCTCGAGCGCGATCTTTCCCAACTCGATCGCGCTCAGTGGCGTGACGGACGAAGGTTTGAGAATCACCGTACAGCCCGCAGCGAGCGCCGGTGCAACTTTCCACGACGCGAGCAGCAGCGGAAAGTTCCACGGCACGATCGCGCCGACGACGCCGACGGGTTCGCGCACGGTGTTCGCGAGATAGGTGGGCAGCGGCGGCGGCAACGTCTCGCCGTAATTCTTCGTCGCTGCGCCTGCGTAAAATTCGAAGGTATCGACGATTGCGCTGAGCTCGCCTTTCGCCGTTGCGATGCTCTTGCCGTTATCTCGTACTTCGAGCAGGGCGATCTCGGCCGCGCGTTCCGCGAGCAGTTGCGCGATCTTATAAACGATCTTTGCGCGCCGCGACGCCGCCATGGTCGGCCAGCGTCCGTCGAAAGCTCGTCGCGCGGCAACGACCGCCGCCTCGACGTCTTCGCGCGTCGCATCGGCGACGTCGGCAATCTTCGCACCGGTCGCGGGGTTGGAGTCGGCATAGACTCCACCGCCGGCCGCATCGCGCCACTCCGAGCCGATCAGCAGCTGCGTCTTTGTCATCGTCGAGGTCGTGGTCATGTCGTTGGCTTCAACTCCACGCGCTCGAATACCGTTGCGATCCCCTGGCCGACGCCGATGCACATCGTCGCCAAACCGTAGCGGCCGTCGCGCCGGCGCAGCTCGTGCAGCAGGGTGGTCGCGATGCGCGCGCCGCTCGCGCCGAGCGGATGGCCCAGCGCAATCGCGCCGCCGTTGGGATTCGTGCGCGCGGCGTCAAACTCCAGATCGCGCATGCAAGCAATCGCCTGCGCGGCGAAAGCCTCATTGATTTCTATGACGTCGAGCTGCGCGATGGCGATGCCGGCGCGGTCGAGTGCCTTGCGCGTCGCGGGAATCGGTCCGAGCCCCATGACGTCGGGTGCAACGCCGGCCGACGCGCACCCGACGAATCGCGCTAACGGCGCGAGGCCGAACCGGCGAGCGGCGCCGGCCTCGCAGAGCAGCAGCGCGGCCGCGCCGTCGTTGATGCCCGACGAGTTGCCGGCAGTTACGGTGCCGTCGTTCTTGAAGGCGGGCGTGAGCTTGGCGAGCGCTTCAAGCGTGGTCTCCGGACGAGGATGCTCGTCGCGCGCGACCAGCGTCTCTGCGGTTCGGCCGTCGCGAATCAAAACCGGTACGATCTCCGCGTCGAAGGCGCCGCGTTGCGTTGCCGCCTTACACTTCAATTGCGATTCGAAGGCGAAGCCGTCTTGCGCCTGGCGTGTGATGCCGTAACGCTGCGCAACCTTCTCGGCCGTTTCGCCCAAGGAGATCGTCCATTGCGCGGGCATCGCCGGATTGACCATTCGCCAACCCAAAACGGTATCGAAGAGGTGCTGTTTGCGCCCGTAGGCGGCGTCGCTCTTGGGAAGAACGTACGGCGCGCGCGTCATCGACTCGACGCCGCCGGCAATCATCAGGTCGCCTTCGCCGGACGCGATCGCCTGCGCCGCGAAGTTAATCGCCTGAAGACTCGATCCGCAGAGACGGTTGACGGTCGCACCGGGAACCTCCACCGGAAATCCCGCGAGGAGTGCCGCCATCCGCGCGACGTTACGATTATCCTCACCGCTTTGATTCGCCGCACCGAGGTAGACGTCGTCGATCGTCGCTGGCGCAATACCAGTGCGCTCGACGATCGCACGAAGCACGACCGCTGCAAGATCGTCCGGACGAACGCCCGCGAGTGCCCCGCCGTATCGCCCGATCGGCGTGCGAACCGCATCGATCACCCAGACCTCGCGATTCATTGCGCCGCCTCTTCTTCCGCGGGCGGTTCCGTTGCGACGTCAAGCGCCCGGAGCGCGCGATGCGGAGCGAATTCCCCGCCTTCGGCCTCGGAGAGACGTTTCAAGATTCGGCTGATGCGCGTGCCGCCGATCTCACGCCCCCATTCGATCGGTCCGATGGGATAGTTTGCACCAAGCCGCATCGCCGTGTCCACGTCGTCGGGCGAGGCGACATCTTCACTGACCGCGACGACCGCTTCGTTCACGATGGAGCCGAGCGTGCGCCCGAGAAAGAGACCCGGCGCATCTGCAACCAAGACCGTGCCTTTGCCGAGCTCGGCAAAAAACTCTTGGGCGAGCTCGAGCGCGTCGTCGGACACATCCTGCGAATCGACGATTTCGACGACGTGCTGCGCCTCGAAGCTGCCGACGACGCCGTATCCAACGAGACGCTCGGGATGACGCAGGCGCCGGCCGCAAGCGCCGATCTCCGTCGCGTACGCGTCGACGAAGAAGACCGTCTCCGCACCGAGCAACGAGTCAAGCGCGCCCGCAACGTCGCCGCGATCCGTACCGCCCCCGCCGGCATCGATGACGATCGTCGCGCCGAGCGCGAGCTCGTCGAGCAAGTCGTCGTTTTCGATGCGCTGCACGTGAGCGTACCGGTTTGCGATCCGTTCGGCGAGTTCGTCGGCTCGGCCGCCGAAACCAACGATAGCAACGTGCTCGTCGGCGTTGCGCTCACCCTGCGGCTGTTCTACGGCCGGGTCGAAACGCTCGGCCTTACCATTCTGATAGGCGTAGAATCCGCGGCCGCTCTTGCGGCCCAACAATCCCTGCGCGACCATTCGCCGCTGAAGATCGACCGGCGCAAAACGCTGCGCTTCGGTACGCTCGTAAATGGACTCGCTCGTCGCCAGATTGACGTCGAGGCCAATGAGATCCATCAGCTCAAAAGGCCCCATCCGAAAGCCGGCGCCGCGCGCGAGCGCGTCGAGTTCCTCAGCCGAAGCAACGCCTTGCTCGAGGCAATGCAATGCCTGAAGATAGTACGGGCGCGCGACTCGATTGACGATGAATCCCGGCGTATCGGCGGCGAGCACGGCGGTCTTCCCCATCTTCGCGACGGCCTCGTACGCGCGCTCGAGCGTCTCGTCGCTCGTCTCCGGCGTGCAGACGACCTCGATCAGCGCCATGCGCGCCGGCGGATTGAAGAAGTGCAGGCCGACGAAGCGCTGCGGATGCTCGACTGAGTCGGCGAGCTCGCCGACTGCGAGCGACGAAGTATTCGTGGCGATCAACGCCTGCGGTGCTAGCGCGCCCGCGAGCGCGATCAAAACGTCTCGTTTTAGATCGAAGCGTTCGGGGACGGCTTCGATCGCGATCCCAGCGGCGCATGGCTGCGGGATCGAATCGAGCCATGTAATCTTGTCGAGGATCGTCGGATCTCCGGAGCGCTGCGCCTCGCGCTCGAATAGCGCCTTACCGCGTTCGCGGGCCGCCGCTTGCGGCTCAACGATGTCGACGGCGTAGCCGCCGAGAGCGCCCACGAACGCAATGCCGGCGCCCATGGTCCCACCGCCGACGACGAGGAGTCGTTCCATCGGCTCAAGCCTTCGGCGAGAGGAGCTGCAAACGCTTCGCCATAGATGAGGTGCTATGGAAAAACCGGGATGGCGCCTGCGCGCATCGCGTTACGTCGTCGATTCGCCCTACATGCGGCTGCGCATGGACGAGATCGAGCTTCCGAACGGAACGATCGTTCCTAACTACTACGTCCGCGAGTCGCGCGGATACTCCGTCGTCGTCGCGCTGACGGCCGACCGGCACGTCGTACTCGTGCGTCAGTATCGCTATGGATCCGACGCGATTCACCTCGAGCTTCCAGCCGGATTGCTTCTCGACGACGAAGACCCGCGCGAGTGCGCGCTGCGCGAGCTGGTCGAAGAGACGGGTTACGAGGTCGAGGCATGCGAGCCGGTCGGGGAGTTTCTGCACGAGCCGGTGCGCTCGAACGCCCGAGCCTACGTCTATCTCGCCTCCGGCGCCCGCAGCGCGCGCGCGCCGAACCTCGACCCGACCGAGCACCTCGCCGTCGAGCTCGCGCCGCTCGCGCTCTTCCGGACGATGCTGGGGGACGGCCGCATCGACGCTGGGGGCTCGATCGCCGCGGGCTACCTCGCACTCGATAACCTGCACGCGCTCTGAAACTTACCGCGCGGGACGCCGGTAACGGAGAGTACCATGAAAAACGTGACGGGGCCGAAGCTCAATCCGATGCTCTCGCTCTTTCTTAAGTCGACCGCCGTCGTCGCGATTGCGATCGTCGCGTCCATTCTTCTTTGGAACCTTCTCAAGATCGTCGTCATCGCTGCGGTCTTAGCGGCGATCGGCGTCGGCGTGTTTTATATCTACAGCTTCATACGCAGGCGTTCGAAGCTTCCAGTCATTCGTTGAGCCAGCCTTCGAGCGCCTCGGTTACGCGCTCGGGTTCCTCCATCATCGGCAGGTGACCGCTCTCGTCGCAGACGACGAGATGCCCGCGCGGAAAGGTCGCAACGATCGAGCGCGCCTCTTCGATACCGACGACGCGATCGCTCCCGCCCGCGACGAGCAACATCGGCACCCCGAGATCCTCCGCGATATCCTCAGACGGCGAACGCAGCGCCATCCCGCGTAACGCGGCGGCAACGCCCGCCGCCGAGTTGGTGCGCGCGATTTGGTACGCTCGCCCGGCGATATCGGGATGCTCGGCAAGCGTGTGCGGCGCGAGCATTCGCGGCAGATACGCCTCGACGACCGGCTCGACGCTCGCGTCGCGCTCGACGCGATCGGCGAGCGCCCAGCGCGCCGCCGCCT
>JBAUYZ010000058.1:0-26999 GCA_049585055.1 Candidatus Cybelea sp.
GGTGGTACAACCCGATCCGGCGGCACACCTCAATCGGTTCCATCTCTCCAATGGAGTTCGAACGACGGATGAGTCAGGCCGCGTGATGTCCAATCAGCAACTCTCCGCGAAAGCGGGCCAGCTCCAATATGCTTCAGACTCTCATGGTGGCAGCCGGTTGGGTCGCTCTTGGAATCATTACATTTCTCGCATTCGCCGTGCTGCTAAACATCTATAAAGGCGACATCGATCTATCGGCTTTGATTAACTCGAAAGACGGTGATTCGAAAGATGCCAGCATGTCCCGCAACGGAAGCGGGCCGAAGAAGCCAGAACCCGCCGGGGAGGGAGTACAGTGAAGGCGGGTGCCGCAGCTGCGGCCGGACTCCTGCCGCTTGCGATTGCGCTGCTCCCCGCAGCGGCCGGGCAATCGCAGAGCGCATCGGGCTGTATTTCAAATTGCACGTCCGCCGTGAGCCGCGGGAACGGCCCAGCTCCGTTGCTCGCGAGCGGAACCGCCGTAAGCTGGTGGTTCGTCTTCAAGTTCAACGGCTACGCCTTTCCGGGTTGCGGGACGGGCACGACCACAGATTGCCCGTTTGGCGGCGATCCGCAGAGTTATGCGGGTCCGGCAAGCCTGCAATATGTCTATGCGAGCAGTCAGGATCCGACGTTAAAACAGGGTACGGGATGCGCTGGGGAGACCACGTCGGATCCAATCGGCGCAACGTACTCCGAGATATACAACGGCTCGTATCACTACGTCGTCTGGAACGACCAATTTTACGGCGATCCTGCGATATCGTACCAGCACTGCTCCCCGACGGAATGTTCGGCCCCATGGGGACACTCGAAAGGGATGGTGGCATGGGACGACAGCGGCAACGGTCTCGTGATGCAGGTCACGACGCCGTCCTGGCCCGCCTCCGGGAGCGCCAATAACCCGCGTAAGAGCGGCAACACGTTAGGCTGTGTTATCGACAACAACCTTATGTTCAGTCAGCAGTTCTTTGCGTTGAAACTGACGGAAGGCGATCTCGTAAAAGTTCTCAAAGCGATGCAGAACGCCAGCGTCGTGACCGACCCTTCGAATCCGCAGATCGTCAATAACGGCGGCCCGGCTGAGGTTTCACAGATCGTAAGCCGGCTCGGCGCATTATCGACGAGCACGACGGTGACCGAAGATACACTCTCAAGCGGGGTGGCGCTCATCTCGAAGCCTCCACAGGAGCAAGTGCCGCCGTGGCAGGCCGTTTCCGCTCGTCTTGGCGGTGTTTCCCTGAGAGTCGCGAGCTGGTGGGGCACTCCCAACGAAATTCCGAGCACGACCTCATCAACACGCATCTCGTGCTGGGATCGAAATCTCGGAACGCCCGGCGCGGTGGAGATTGCGACGCGCGGGCAGTGGTCCGGTACGCAATTCAGTCTTGAAGAAGGGCCAGGGCAGCCACGCGGAAACGCCAACCATGCCAAGATCGGTGTTTCGACCGACGTCAATACATACGTGATCCTCGGCGATATGAATCAACAAGGGTCATTGGACGGAAAGTGTGCCGCAAGCCAAAATGGGCGCGGTGGTATGTTCTACGTGCTCTCAAATCCGCAGCTCTTTGGTGGGGTACGCAACCTGATCAGCGGTGCAAGCGCATCGGGAACAGGCTCATCCGCAACCAGAGGGTTCTAGGAAATGGGCGATTGGATAGACTTCGCGGCGCAACCCACCTTCTATGCGGCCACTGCACTTCTCTTGACGAATGGCCACGTCTTGGTCCAGGACGCCGGACAGGACGGTGACGGCACGGCTCATTGGTACATCCTCAAACCCGATCAAAGGGGCAGGTACGAAAATGGTACCTGGACGCCGGCGGTCGGTAGCAACGGTGCTGTTCCTGATGCACACGCGAAACGATTGTTCTTTGCATCGGCAGTGCTAAGAGATGGAACGGTATTTGTCTCGGGAGGCGAGTATTCCGGAACGCCGGACGAGACTGAAATCACGACTAGCGAGCTATACGATCCGATCTCGAATAGTTGGAAGCTTTTGGAGGCGCCTCCCGACTGGACCGAAGTCGGTGACGCGCCATGCGCTTTGCTTGGCGACGGTCGACTTTTGATAGGCGCGATCGGCGCCCCCTCTAAGGACGGATCCGACTCGGGTGATGCGCGGACGGCGCTTTTTGACCCAACGAAGATTGGGAGGAACGAATGGACGGCCGGGCCGACGACGCTGTATGGCACTAGCAGCGAAGAAACGTGGACTCTTCTTGGCGATGGTTCTGTCTTGAGCGTAAGCTGCTTTTCGCCGAAAGCGGCAAAGGTATATATACCGGCCCCCACACCCGGAATCGGTAAATGGGTCGCCGCCGATTCAACGCCCGACGTTCTGTTTGATACTGACAACGAGATTGGCCCCGGCATACTGCTTCCGGATTCGCGAGTGTTTGCGGTGGGCGCAACGGGTAAGACTTGCATCTTTTCGCCGGCAACGGCGTCAGGCACGTGGCACTCGGGACCGCCTCTGCCGTCCAAGAATGGAAAACAGCTCGTTGCCAAAGATGCACCGGCTTGCCTACTACCGAGCGGCAACATTCTGATGGTTTTAGGGCCCATAGGGCCGTGCGCCGATGCTACCGAGAAGGGATATTGCTCTCCCATCTTCGTTTTCGAGTTTAATCCTGCAACTGCGCAGTATACGGACGTGTCGCCGACGTGGGCCGCTGGTAACTCGACCGCGCCGTATATGACTCGCCTGTTGCTACTTCCCAACGGAGACGTATTGCTCACGTGCCAGTCACAATATGCCGCAATCTATCGGGCATCCGGCGTGGCGAAGGAAGCATGGCGACCTAAAATTACGTCGGCGCCTAAGAGATTAACACGCGGTAAACAGTATCAGATAAAAGGCCTACGTTTCAATGGATTATCCCAAGCGGTTTCATATGGCGATGATGCAAGCATGGCGACAAACTACCCCTTATTTAGAATTACATATGGTAATGGAACAACCGCATATGCACGAACCCACGACCATTCAACTATGAGTGTCGCCACGGGATCAACTGTGGTTTGGACCAACGTAACCGTTCCAGAACAAATCCCAGTGGGCGCTGCTCAAGCCTCGATTGTCGCCAATGGTATAGCCTCATCAGCGATAGAGGTCACGATCAACTAGCTAGGAGCGCGCCTTTTTTAAGATAGGACAGGTATTCGTCTTAGACCAGCCCCAGCAACGCGCGCGCCGCTTTCTGTTCGGGATTGTCAGTGGGATCGACGGTAACGCTGGCTCCGCGCCTCAACACCTGCGCTTCGAGCGTCGCAGCGCGGGCAGGGTCTACTATACGACAAAGCATTATCTCCGCTATCGTTTCTTTGAGCTTCATAGGGCCTTTCAGGCTTGGTTTGGGGGTTAAGTGAACTTGCGCGCGCTGATGCGTAAAGCCTCTAAACCTCCGCTACGATCTCGAAGCGATGCCCGTGAGAAAGTCAAACTTTTCTCACGGAGTTCTCACCGAATAGGACCTCTTACGTTGGAATTTGCGCCTCCTGAGTGAGGCGCATCAATTCTTTGGCTAGAAACTGCAGCGCATCTCGTGGCGGGGTCTCCGCCTTTTCTAGGCGGCAGAACTTCAGCACCGCATTTTGCGATTCTCGCATGCTAATTAGAATCTTTTGGTCTGCGGATTTGTTCGCGCTTTTCTTCATGCGCGTCCAGACACGCTCCATTGAGTTCATAGGCCCCTCTCTCGGCAGCGCACTTAGAATCTCGATCCGAGCCGAAAATGGCCCGCGGTGCAGATGTCCGTTATCTGCGCAAGGCTCAGCCGGCGAAAGGTCTTGTTACAGTACGCAAAATCCTCGCCAGGTTCGGTCGCATCGTAGCGGGCCTGCGCACCAAGATTTAGCGGCGGCCCTTGCTTCAAAATCTGGTTCTTGAAGTTCACGCGATAGGCCAGGCCCTCGGCAAACAATACGATATCGCCGCGTCCATTGGCGTACCCGCCGTAGACTGGTTCGGAGTGTTCCGGACACTTCAGCCCTTTGACGCCCCCCGCGATAGCGAGGGCGGCAACCGCCAACGGACTACGTATCATCATACGAGTCGAAACCTATCGCACGCTGATGTAAGCGGCGCGCCTAGAAGTTCCGAAGATTCGGCAGTCGCGTCTCTTCTCGCCAACGTGCCCGTGCGCAATACCCCTTGCCTCTTCAGCCGCTTGAGCGGCTAGTGCCTCTTTTGTCGTATTCATAAAAACGCTCAACTTTCAATTGAGTTTGTTCCTTCCGACCATTGCAAACCCAATTGCCTGCGTAAAGTTGCACAAGTCCTCGCGTTGACGATCAATGTTAGTGCGACATTTCAGGTTCGTAAACGAGCAAGGCTATGCAGCAAAACGCGGGTCGGTATAGCAGCCGGTCTTTATTGCGTGCCGCAAGCCGGATATCAGCAGTGGCTTACGCGACTCTTTGGAAAGCACGCAGCTGGCGCCGGCGAGATGACATGCGCGAGCCCAAGTGGGCCCTATGGACCCGGTAAAGACCACGATGACACACTCCGGTAAGACGAAACGCAGCTGGCGCAACATCTCGAGCGGGTCCACTCTCTGTCGATCGATGTCGGCGATGAGAACGTCAGGCGCTAGCTTTCTCAGGGCGGCCACATCGAGATGGGCGACGATCGCGAGGCCCGGCTCGCCCGCGCCTTTGAGCGCGGCGCCAAGCGACACGATATCTTTCGGGTCGACGGCCAAACAGGATACGCGGGCCATATTTAATACGCTTTCAAGCGGACGACTAGTAGTCGCCGCATCGTGCAGGCAGTGCATCGCCGCCTGAATGAAGAAGGAACCTTCTTCAGCATACCATTGGGACGAGAGACTGACCATCGTGAAAAAGTCCGATAACCGCGGGCGGCCGGAATTGAACCTCGAGGCCGACTTCCTGCCGGAGTCGGATCCGGCGTATCCCATTATCAAAGCGATCCTTCGGGTTGTACCGGCCTCGCGCTGGGCATTTGCGCGCCTAATGCCCGACGGAGAACTAGCGGGTCTCTTGCTCGGCGCCCAGGGCAACGGCGGCGAGTTGCTGCGGCTCAAGGACGAGTTCGACCGTCAGCGCGGCAAGGCAAAGAAAGGCCCTCGCATCGCTGCGATGCTGGGTCCGCTCGGCGATTTCGAAAGCGGAATCACCCTCTTATTCGCCGACGCCGAAGCCAGCTTTGGGATCCTCACGCTCCTGCGTACAAGCGAGCTGGGATCGTTTACCTCGAGCGAAATCAGCGTTCTGGCGCTGGCCCTCGATGCAACGTCGGAGCGTCTCTCTGCGCTGCGTTTAGATACTCCCAAAAACGGACGCCCGGCCACTCTCGACGCGGACCATCGGCTCGACGCAGAACGAATCGCTGAGGATTCGGCGCCTTTGGGTGAATCGTTTTACGTGCTGAACCGCGACTTTCAGATCGTGCTGGCATGGACGGCCGAGGAGCAACGCCGCGTCGCACTTACGGGGCTGCATACCAGGATTGCCGATCGTCTACCAGGGGTGCTTGAAGAAGCCGTCCGGGGACTGATAGCCGGCTGGCGCAGTGACTCGCGTACGCAGAAGACGGCTACGGCTCACCCCGTCCCGTTTTTAGTCGTGCGAACGCAGCCAATGTCAGGCCCGGCGGGACTCTTTATCGGCGTACGCATCGATCGCTTCAAGCCACCGAAGTCGCTAAGAGGGCCAGCCGCACGCTTCCATATCTCGCCGCGTGAGTTGCAGGTGCTGGCGATGCTGCTCGATGGTGAGAAGCTCGAGGAGATCGGTCGCAGGCTGAACATCGCTCACTCAACCGTTCAGCATCACGTCAGGAGCATGGTTGACAAGACGGAGAGCCGGAACCGCACCGAGCTGATTGCTCGCGTTCTGGGCTGGGAGAGCGCGGGGGAGCAGGGGCGCTTTTCACGATAGCGCTTCGTTCCGCTCCGCGCTACACTGAGAGGACCAATTACGCATGAACCGGAGACGTGACGTACAAGCGACAATAGTTCACTATGCGTTTTGCGGGAACGGCGGAGCGGCCAAACGAATACGCGTCCGCCAAGGTTGAAGGGAGAAGCGCATGGAGAGGGTCTATCGATCCATTAAAGGTTTCGGATTACTCGCAATTCACATCGGTGCGCTTGCAGTCTTCTTGCCGGGCATCTTTCAATGGTCGGCTCTGGCAGCTGTGGCTGTTGTATCGTATGCGACGGTAGCCTTAGGCATTTCACTCTGCTTCCACCGTACCCTGACGCACCGCAGCTTGCGTCTCTTCAAGCCGCTCGAATACCTAACGGCGATTTTCGGAACACTCGCGCTACAGGGCGATCCGATCCGATGGGTGGCGGTGCATCGCAAGCACCACGCACATGCCGACCAAGAGGGTGATCCCCACAACATCCATGGCGGGTTCAAGTGGGCGCATATGGACTGGGTTTACCGGCACAACATCGCGCTCCCGTCGGACGAGGAGATCTCCCACTTCGCACCCGACCTCTGCGCCGAGCCGTTCTATCGCGCGCTTCAGTACCTCAATATTCCGCTTCAGTTCGCGCTAGGGTTCGGACTCTTTGCGCTGGGCGGATGGTCGTGGGTGATTTGGGGCATTTTCGTCCGGTTGGTGATCAGTTATCATTCGACGTGGCTGGTTAACAGCGCGGCCCATACGCTCGGCTATCGCACCTACCGGACTGCCGACCAATCAACTAACTGCTGGTGGGTCGCGGTTATTTCGTGGGGTGAAGGCTGGCATAACAATCATCACGCCTTCCCATTTTCGGCGCGCCACGGCCTGCGCTGGTTTGAGATCGATATGACGTGGTGGCACGTTAGGATCCTCGCGTTTCTGCGACTTGCCGATCGAATCAAGATCCCGAGCAAGTCGATGCAGCGCCTCCGCGAAGTCACGCACGCCGACGCGCTAAAACGGGAAGTCGCTCTGCCTTAAACCCACGTTCGTTTTGAGATCGTCGACGAACTCGTCGAGCACGATTTGCGATCCGGCATACATGATCTGCCGCATCGGCCAATGCGTTTCTTTGGAAAGATACAGAATCTGCTCGCTGATATCGTGATTCGCAGCCGGATCTGCCATCTTCAGGTCCAAGCGATCGGTTTGCATGCCTTCGATTTCGCCGCCGTCGGTCTGCACCAGCTTTCCCGGTATGGTCGCGTAATCGTCGATGACGCCCGGCAGCACAGCTTCGGGAATCGTAACGCCGCGAAGCGAGACGGCGCGCGGATCCCGCACGTCGATCTTCATATGGATGCCTGAAAAAATGCCGCCCAAATGTCCGCTTATTTGGTCGCCGCCAACCCAGACCGCGCCTGAGCCCTTGCCCGCACCGTCGACGATCAGCGTCTTGACGTAGTATGGCTTCATGAACGAATACTGATAGACGCGGTCCTGGATCTGCGTTCCCTTCACTTCATGGACGTGCAAAATACACGTGTAATCGTTGGCGACGGCAAACGCCCGGTCGAAGGCCGCGATCGCGGGCAACTGGCCGGCCGCGTCTGCGGCGACGCAACTTGCGCCGGCAAGCGCGAAAAACAGCAAGAACGGGCTCTTCAAATTTCTTGGTCACTCCTTACAACCTTGCGGTTGCGCTTCAACCAGCCGTCTCGAACGCTTTCGGCATAAACAGCGTAGCGCCTTGCCCTGCGAGGGCGATGAGAACGTCGCGCACTAGAGCATTTTCAAAGGCGTCGCTATGGTCCTAGCGAACGCTTCATAACTCTCGCTCGCTGCTTTAATGAAGGATCGTTATGCGCAAGGCTACATTCGCCCAACTCGCTTTCGTCGTCGCATTCGCTGCGATCGGTTGCGCCACTTTAACGTTCGCAAGCACCGCACAGGTGTCGTCGCTCGCGCAGACCATGCCCTCGACCCCGCCGGCGCCGACCGAACCGCCCACTCCGACGCCACCCGCAACGCCAATGCCGGCGATGTCGTCCGCGCCGGCGATGCCGTCGGCGACCGCCACGCCGGCGATGCCGACCGCGCCGCCGATGCCGGGTTCCGCTCTGGCCTCGCACCCGCCGTTGACGTGAGCCGGCTACGTCTTGTCCGGGTTACGTCCGGCATTTCGATCGCCGCTGCAATCTTGGCCGGGTGCGGCGGATCGCCGAATCCTGCCGGAATACCCGGCACCGCGGCGCAGACATCGGCTAGCGTCGCGCAAGAACGACACGGCGGCTCCTGGATGCTCCGGCGGGCCAGAAGCCAGAAGATTCTCTACGTTTCGTATTTCTATGGAAACGACGTCCTCGCGTACTCATTTCCGGGCGGTCAGCCGGTCGGAATGGTAACGGGTATTCCCGAAGCGCAGGGGGAGTGCACCTCCAGCGCGAGCGGCGGCAACTGGTGGGTCGTCGCGACCGGAGCAAACGAGGTTCTCGAATACGCGCACGCGGGCACCTCTGCGATCGCCACGCTGAATATCTCCGGCGGAACTCCCGCGGCGTGCGCCGTCGACCCAACAACCGGCAATCTCGCCGTCACGATCATCACCACCAACCAAGTCGTCGTCTTCAAGAATGGCGCAGGCCCAGGAACCACCTACACCACGCCGTTCCAGCCCTTCTTCTGCGGGTACGACAATCGGGGGAATCTTTACGTCGACGGCAGCGGCGTAACGCCGCTCGCGAGGCTTCGCAAAGGCCGGTCGACATTCGAGCCGATTACGGTGGACCAAACGATCGAATTCGCCGGTAACGTTCAATGGCACGGCGGATATCTGGCCGTCGGCGATCAAGAGACGTCGAATATCTACCAGTTCGCGATCAACGGAACCGCTGCAACGAAAGCAGGTACGACGACGCTCGACGGCGGCGACGCCGCGGGATTCTGGATTCAGAACCACGACGTCATCGCGCTGCAAGGCGGCAACGTCGGGATTTGGAGCTATCCGGCCGGCGGCCCGCCGGTCGATACAATCGCCGCGGGCTTCTACGGATCGATCGACGCAACGGTGAGTCTACCGCCGTAGCTCGGGGGCACCCCGGCGGGACAAGCCGATCTTGGCGGAAGGTAGGGACGCCCCCCATCCTTTAGGGCCGCGCGCCACGGTATAGTCGCCGTGTGCCGATTTCCGACGCCCTCCGCGCGACTGTTCTCCGTCGTCTGCGGCGCCTCGAGCGCACCGATCGCGCGCTGATCATGCGCGCCTCCGTCATCGGCCGGCAGTTTGACGTCCCCGTCCTAACCGCTGTCGCCGTGGGTTTGGAGGAGCGAGTTCTGGTCGCGCTCGAGCGGGCGTGCACGCTGCAGATCCTCGTCCCGTGCGGTGAGAACCGGTACTCGTTCCGGCACGCGCTAACGCAGGACATCATTTACGCCGAGTTCATCGACGGGCGAACCCGGCCGATCCATCGCCGAATCGCTCGCGTCCTCGAGCGGAGATTGCGGTGCGGTGAGCCGGTGCTCGAAGCGCTGGCGCATCACGCGTGGGCGGCCGGCGATTCCAGACGAGCGATCCGGTACAACGAACTCGCAGGTGACGAGGCCGCCGCGGTGCATGCCTACGACGACGCACGCAAGCATTACACGCGAGCGCGGAGCGTCGTCGAAATCGGCTCGCTCGGCTACTCGCGCCTGACCGTAAAGCTGAACGCCGCCGACGGGTAACTAGGCGCACCGCCGCGCGCGCCGAAAGAGGGCCGCCTGTAGTGATTACGCGGCCCGTTTTATGCCGGCCGTTCATCGGCCGCTTGTCGGAGCTCGCCTACCTGCGCGAACGTCGTCTGGAGGCGGGCCGATCGCACGGTGGCCTAGTGCTCGTCGCCGGCGACGCCGGTGTCGGAAAATCACGCCTCCTGGCCGAGTTTTGCCGAACGCTGGCATATTCGCGCTGGAAAATCGGACACGGCGCGTCTCTGGAGTTCGCGAGCCGGCCCTACGGACCGGTCTTCGAAGTCTTGTCGCGGCTCGACGCCACGCGGCTCGAGCTCGGCCACGCCGCGACGAAGCGCGAGCAACTCGACGCGATTGCGGAACGCGTCGAGAAGATCGCAGCGCGTACCGCTTTGATCGTCGCCATCGAGGATCTGCATTGGGCGGATGCGGCAACGCTCGACCTGCTCGTTTATCTCACGACGAAACTTCACCGTCTGCGCGTACTCGTCGTTGCGACGGTACGCGCGGACGAACTGCACCCCGAGCATCCCGCCTCCCTCGCCACGGCGAAGATGCTGCGCAATGCCTGCGCCGGGCGAATCGAACTCGGCCCGCTGCGGGGTTCCGAGCTCCAGCGGTTCATCGACGAGGCACTCGAAGGCATCGCGCTCCCCGACGAAATCCGCCGCGCAATCGCGCTCGCGAGCGACGGGAACCCATTCTTCGCCGAAGAGCTGCTCAAGAGCGCTGTCGAGCAGGGCCTCGGCCCGGAGGGCATGCGGAGCCAAACGGACGTTCCGCGGACGGTTCGCGCCACGCTGCTCGAACGGTTGCGGCCGTTCGACGCAAGCGAACGCCGCGTGGTCACGCAGGCCGCGGTAATAGGACGAACCTTTGGGTTGGATCTGCTCGCCGCGACGCTGGAGAGCGAGCCGCATCGGCTGATCCCAACGCTGCGCCGCGCGCGCGACTTTCAACTCGTCGAAGAGTTGAAGCCGGCCGTCTTTCGATTTCGCCACGGTCTGACGCGCGAGGCGATTTACGGCGAGTTCCTCGGCACGGAGTTGCAGCCGCGGCATCGCGCGATCGCACTCGCTCTCGAGAACGGCCCTGCCGAGCAGCGCTCGCTCGAAGCATTAGCCTATCACTGGTGGGCCGCGAAGGAGCCCGAAAAATCCGTCGAGTACAACGAACGCGCGGGCGACGCGGCCGCCGAGGTCCACGCGCACGAGGATGCGATCGGTTTTTACCAGCGCGCGCTCGAGTTCGCCACGGACGCGTTACGGCGCGGATCGATCACCAAGAAGATCGCCGACCGCCGCATGGCCATGAGTTGGGTGAAGGAAGCACAGGCAACGTATTCGTCGGCCGCGGATATCTATCGTGCGGCCGGAGCTTACGAACGCGAGGCGGGATGCGGCGTGAGTGCGGCGATTATGGCCTATATGTCGGGACGTCCGAATCCGACGGCGCCGCTCGAGGCAATGCTCGCTCGTCTCGACCCCAGCGAATACCTTGCAATCGGCCGCGTCCATGTCGGAATCGCCTGGCTCGCGGCGACGTTCGGCTTCCCAACGCGCGCGTTGCGCCACCTCGAGCGGGTGGATCGTCGCGCCCTGGCGGAGGCCAACGAGATCGCACTGCGATTTCACAACGTCTCGGCCTTTGCCGCGACCACTCTCGGCGACCTCGACACGTTTCGCCGCGAATATCCGCAATGGATACGTTCGGCAGAGGCGATCTCGATTCAGGCAGCCTGCACCGCCCACACCAACGGCGCGATGTGCCATTCGTTTTTCGGCCTGCACGAAGAGGCTCAAAAGGATATCGATTGCGCGCTGGTCCTGGCGCGCCAAGCTCGCAGTCGCAATAGCGAAGAAACCGTCCACGCCTTCGCTTCGCTCTGCTACCTCCTGCGCGGTGACCTCGAGCTCGCCCGCGCGGAACTCGCGCACGTTTCGACGGCGAGCGAAAACCGGGTCAACATCATTTTCGCGACGGCATGGGGCAGCATCATCGGGGCGGCACTCGACGACCGATCCCTCGTCGAGCGGTGGTTCGACGGATTTGAAGCAACCATTTCGCCGACGCCGGAGGTCGAGAACGGCGCCGGCTTCGCGGAGATCATGGTACGGCGCGGCCGCCACGCGGACGCCGCGGCGCTGCTCCGTCGAGCCCTGCCCGAATGCGAACTAATTCGCGGCAACGTCTTCACGTTGCTCGCCGTCGCTCGCTACGGCTCAGATCCGGATCGCGCGCGCGCACGCACCTACCTGGAGCGCGCCGCCCGCAGCGAGACTGAGCTCCCAGAACGCGCGGCCCTGGCGCTTTTCGACGCAATCGCCCTTCGCCGCGCCGAGAAAATCGGCGAAGCACACGCCTCCGCGCGCGCGGCCGCCGATGGTTTTCGACGCCTTCGCCTTCCCTTTCTCGAAGCACAGGCGCGTGAAGAGGCGGGCGACGTCGAGGGGGCACTCGCGCTCTACCGGCGCTGCGGCGCCGCGTACGACATGCGCCGCCTAGATGGGGAGCGTCCCGCGGATCGAGCCGTACTCTCGGAACGCGAACGCGAGATCGCCGATTTGGCGGCCGGCGGCCGTTCGAATCTCGAGATCGCCCACCGGCTATCGATCAGTCACAAGACGGTCGAGAAACACCTCGGATCTGCCTATCAAAAGCTCGGCATCTCCTCACGCTCCGAACTCGCCCTTCACCTCGCCCCTCGCTCGACCGATTGACGCCTCCCTCGCCGGCCGGACGAGCCGTGCGGCAGGCTGGCCAGCGCCCGGGTGACGAAGGAGGCCCCGGTTTGCCCTTTATCTTCCCACCCAACATTTTGCTACGACACAAATAAGGAGGCACATGCGAAGATCATCACGCGTGATCGCGTCGGCGCTCGGATTGACGCTCACGCTCACCGCATGCGGAGGACAGAGCTCCTCGATTCCCTGGACCAGTGCCGGCAACGGCGGAACCGATTCGGCGGCGCGCGCAGCGAAGCCCGACCGGCCGCTGATTTCGATCCCGCAGCTCGCCGGCGACCTCGCGTATACCGACGCGGGCCGCCGCGAACGCAACGCGCCGGTCAGAGTATCGCTAACGCTTCGGTATAATAATCAAGCGGAGCTGGATCGATTCGTTGCGAGCATCGGCGATGTGCGTTCCGGCTTGACGCGACACTCCCTGACGCCGAAGCAGTTCAACGATCGGTACGCTCCCACCGCGCTGCAAGAAGAGCGCGTCGTGCGTGCGCTCGAACGAGCCGGCTTCAAAATCGTCAAGCGCTTCCCGAATCGAACGATCGTCGACGCTATCGCTCGAAGCTCGGATGTCGAACGCTTTTTTTCAACCGAAATCCATACCGTACACCAAGGAAAGTACGGAGAACGCTATACCAACGTGAAGCCTGCAACGGTTCCGCACGAGATTGCGTCGCTCGTGCGCGACGTATCGCTCGATAATCTGATCGTCGTCCGAACGGTCGCCGAGCAGAATGGCGTCGAGAACCAGCGCAGCGCGCCGGTCTTCCAGCGCGACGCCCTCGGAAGAGTCCGCATTCCGATGGGATCGGGCGGAATCCGACCGAACGATTCGGGCGGCAACCTGGCCAATGGTGGCTTTGAGAGCGGCGCGTTCAGTCCCGGATGGATCAACGAAAGCACGCGCAGCAGATACGCGGCGGTCACCACGCGACAGGCACATTCGGGCTCGTATTCGGCGTTCATGGGAACGCTTTCAACGCCCGAGATCAACGGTTGGGGCTCGGTCGCCCAACTCGTGAAGGTGCCCACTAACGGCGTCCTTTCTTTCTGGGTCTACCAAGGCACGAACGAAGTCTCAACGACGTATGCATGGCAAGCAGGATACCTGCTCAACCAAAGCGGCACCATCCTCACGACGTTTTACAAGACCGTCAACAATACGCACGGCTGGGTGAACTATCAAGTCAACCTGAGCGCCTATGCGGGACAGACCGATTACATTTATTTTGGTTGTTACGGCGACGGCTACAGTCAAACGTACGTCTATCAATACGTCGACGACGTTGCGTGGGCGGGCTCGACTCCATCGCCCTCACCCTCGCCGACCTCAACGCCGACCACGAAACCGACGGCGAGCCCGACGCCAACGCCAAGTCCGACTCCGACACCCAACCCGACGCCGACCCCGACATCGAGTCCGACGGCAAGCCCGACGCCATCGCCAACGCCGACCCCAACCTCGACGCCGGGCAACGGTTGTAACGGTGCCGCGCCGGATAACGGACCGCTCACCAACTCGTCGGGAACGCTTGCAACGGGCGTTGCCAAGCCGTTTGACTTCCCAGTTCAGCACGGGTGCAACGGCGCGGGATATACGGCAGCGATTGCAATCGACGACCCGGTGAACAAGAGCTATCTCTCGACGTACTTGTCCGCCGCGGGCGTTACGGAGACCGGCACGGTAACCAACGAAGCCGTTGACGGCGGCGGAAGCGGTGACGAACCGGAAACCGATCTCGACGTGCAGACGATAGCGGGCTTGGCGCCCGGAGCGAACATCATCGTCTACGACATGGGCTCGCTCACCGACCAGGCCATCGAGGACACGTATAATCAGGCTCTGAGCGACGCCAAGGCGACTGCGGTCAACTCGTCGTTCGGCGGCTGCGAATCGAGCGATGTTTCGTTCGCCGACGCCACCAACTCAATCGCACAGCAGGGAGCCTCCGAAGGGGTCGAGTTCTCGGCCTCGAGCGGCGACTCGGGCAGCAACGAGTGCGGCGGCAAGGGAGTCAGCGCGCCTGCGGGCGGGCCGTACTTCTCCTCGATCGGCGGCATCGACTTCACCGACAACAGCCAGGGCGTTCTTCTGACGGTGACGATGGGCAACGTCAGCGGAAACTCCGGCGGCGGAGGCGTTTCGACCGTCTTTGCTATGCCCAGCTACCAAAGCGGCATTACGGGAATGATTACGTCGGGGCGCAATCAGCCCGACTTCTCGTTGCCGTTCTTCCCGGTCGCCGTCTATACGGGCGGTAGTTGGGGTGAGTACTTGGGAACTTCGTGGTCATCGCCGGCTTCGGTCGCGCTGATTCTCGAAGCGAACGAGCTCCACTCCACGAAGCTCGGCTGGATCGACCCGACGGTCTACACGCTGTTTAAGTCGACCGGCTACAGCACGTACTACACCCCCTGCACCTCCGGCAACAACGGAGCGTACTCGTGTAACGCTTCGCAATATAATCAGGCTGCCGGAATCGGAGCTCCGAAGGGCTGGGCCTTGGCCAACGCCCTCTGAGGTTCAAGACGAAAGACGGGGCGCGCTGCGGCGCGCCCCGTTCTTCTATTTCGAGAGAGGAACCCCCGTGAAATATCTCACGCTTTGCGCCGTTACGATCGTCGGTGCGTTCGCGCTTGTAACTCCGGCCGGCGCGCAGTATCAGGTTCAACAGCCAAAAGGTCCGTGGCAAACTCCCGGCCAGATTCAACAACCGAAGGGCCCGTGGCAAGTGCCCAAGGGCATTCAGGCGATCAAGACGACGACGCAGCCGTGCGGCAAGAAGTATACCGTTGGTGCGGATGCGCTCTTCGCCTTCGACAAATACACGCTCTCGCCCGACGCCGAGAAGACCCTCAGCGTTCTAGGACCGATGCTCAAGAAATCGGCGAATCAGCCGATTCACGTCGACGGTTACACCGACGCGATCGGATCCGAGTCGTACAACATGACGCTGAGCGAGGAGCGCGCCAAAACGGTCCGCGATTGGCTGGCGGCGCACGGTTACATTCCGGCGTCGAGACCATACGCCGGACACGGCAAAGCCGATCCGGTTGCCCCGAACACCAAACCTGACGGCACGGACGATCCCTCCGGGCGTCAGAAGAACCGCCGCGTCGAAATCACGGTCGGAGCTTGTCACTAGCGCGCTCCAACCACTGCGTCCGCGAGATTCCGTACACGTAGATCGGCCGGCCGAGCCGGTTCGAATCGAGCCGCTTGAGCCTCGTCATCCCGTTGCGCCGCGCAACGGACATCGAGGGCGCGTTGTTCACGTCGATAAACGATACGACTCGGTCCGTACCGAGATTACCAAAAGCCCAATCCCGGCAGGCGCGCGCGGCCTCGGTCGCATACCCCATTTTCCAGAACTCCGGGCGAAGCATGTAGGCGACTTCGACGTCCTCTCGTGCGTCGACGTCGTCCCAATGCAGCAATCCGATCTGACCGAGGTACTCGCCATCGGCCTTGCGCTCGACGGCGAACATCGAGTAGCCGCGCACTCGATACGATGTCAGAATTGAATCGAGCACCTTTTTGCAGTGATCCAGATCGTAGGTTTGCGGGTAGTAGTGCATGACGAGCGGATCGCTCATCAAGCCAAAAACCAGCTCGGCTTCGTCCTCCCGATAACGCCGCAGCCTCAAGCGCGGCGTCTCGATCAGCACTTTCGAGTGAGGCTGTATCCGCCGCCCGTCACATGTTTACCGTCCGCGGAGAGCGTCATGGTGTGGTTCCCATAGTAGGTAAGCGTGACGGTGTTGCCCTTGAGACCCCAATTCCCCGAAACCCCTTCGTTGTCGGTGAGATCGCCGTTGAGTTCCATCGAAAACGTGAGCTTGGAGTCGCTATCCGATACCCAGGTCCCGACGAGGTTGGTAGTGGCGCAGCCGGTCGGGACCGGAGTCGGCGTCGGCATCGCCGCAAGCGCGGTAATCGCACCGCCATAGAACTTGTGCGCGACGTCCTTGCAGAGGTCGTCCGAGCTGTACGGGTTATCCGGAAGTTGCACGGCGCACGTGAAGGTGACGACGTAACCCTTGGGTAGCGCGTAGCACCGAACCACCGCCGTGGCCGTCGGCGTACCGGCGACGCCGTTGCGCGAATGCGCGACCCAGTCGCCGCTTCCCGCGTTCGTCTCGGCAGCGTCTTGTAAGAATGCACCGAGCGAGGCCTTTGCCTTCGCGCTGCAATCGGTTAAGGAGCCGTCGGGGCTGACGTGCCGGATCCCGACCGAAATGTCTACCGCCGCCGGTGCGCTGGAGCTGCACCAGATGAGCCCAGCGAGCAACGCGACGACAACGAGGGCACCCCGTCGCGCCCGCGGCTTCACGGCTGGCCTCCGAACGCTGCCGAGAGCTTCGAGCAGATGATGCTTGCGGGCTCGGTGGCCGGCGGCGTTTGCGATGCGCAAGTAAACGTGACGAGATATCCGCTTACGTCGTCGAGAGGCCAGCAATGAATCGCCGCGGCCGCGAACGAGTTGCCGGACGCATCGGTGGCGCCGTAGCCCTCCCATTCGCCGGTGTCCCCGATCTCCGCCGGCTTTCCGAGCACCGAAGCCAACGCGCTTTGCGCTTTGGAGTTACAACTGCTCAGCGGCTGATTTTTGACGACGTTTCGATCGCCGACCACCACGTCGAGCGCGGCGGGTGCAGTGGCTCGCGCCGCTCCGAACGCGAACACCAGGCCGATTGCGCATGCGATGACGCTAGTACCAGACGGTCTTTGCAAGGGCGCCCTCCTCAAGAGCGGGATGCCTTAGACGGCTGCGTATCCCTCCCCTATGGGAGGCGCGGGTCCTTCCTGCCGGAACTCCCATTTTATGAGACGTACCATCGCGTGCATTGCCTGCATCGCGTTGCTCGGCGTCGTAGCCGCAAGCGACCAGTTCTTATGGCTTGAGGACGTGAACGGGGCGCGGGCGATGGCGTGGGTGCAGGGCCAGAACGCCCGGACGCTGCGCGTGCTCAAGAACGATCCGAACTTCCCGGGACTCTACGCCGACGCACTCAAGATCGTGGAAGCGAAGGACCGGATTCCCACTCCGCAGTTCGTCGCCTCAGACGTCTACAACTTTTGGCAGGATCCCGCCCACGTTCGCGGGATTTGGCGGCGGACGACCACCGCGCAGTTCGCGAGCGCTTCGCCGCAGTGGTCGACCGTTCTCGACCTCGACGCCCTCGCCGCAAGCGAACGCGCGAACTGGGTCTGGAAGGGCGCGGATTGCAACTGGCCGAGCGAGAGCCGTTGCCTCGTCTATCTCTCCGACGGCGGCGAGGACGCGATTACCGCTCGCGAGTACGACATGAGCGCGAAGCAACTCGTGCCGCGCGGCTTCACGCTGCCGAAGTCTAAGCAGACCACGGCGTGGGAGAGCGACGATTCGCTGCTGGTGTCGCGCGAGTGGTATGCCGGCGAACTCACGACCTCCGGTTATCCGTTTATCGTTAAGCGCGTTCGGCGCGGTCAACCGCTCGCCGATGCCGTCGAGGTCTTCCGCGGCGCGAAATCGGACGGCGGTTACGGCGTAACGCCAATCGCGCTCCACGACGGCGCCGGCAATGCGGCAACGATCATCGCGCGGCCGCTCTCTACCTTCAGAGCGGAGTACTATCTCGTCACGGCGAGCGGCCCGCACAAACTCGGCCTTCCGCTCCAGTCGCAGCCGGTCGCGCTCCTCGCGGGACGGTTGCTCTTCACGCTGCAGGAAGATTGGGCCGCTAACGGCATGAGCTTCGCCCAGGGGTCGCTCGTCGCGATCGACCTCGCCGCCGCGTCCGCCGATCCCGCCACCTTGAAACCAACCCTCGTTTACGCGCCGGGGCCCCGCGAGACGCTCGATTCCGTCGGACAGACGAGCTCGCATTTGGTCGTGACGACATACGAGAACGTCCGCGGGCGCGCGTGGATCTACACGCCGGCCGCCGGCGGCGATTGGACGAAGCAACGCCTCGATCTTCCCGATGACTCCACGATCGTCGTCAACGATACCGACCAGCACGGCGAAGGCGCGTATCTTACGACTACCAGCTTCCTCACGCCGCCGTCGCTCTGGCAGCTCGACGCCGCGAACGGCGATCTTCACGTCGTGAAGGAGTCGCCGGCACGCTTCGACGCCTCGAACGACGCCCTCGAGCAGCGCGAAGCGACGTCGAAGGACGGTACGCGAGTCCCGTACTTCATCGTGCATCCGAAGAACATGCGGCTCGACGGAACGAATCCGACGGTGCTCTACGCCTACGGCGGGTTTGAGGTTTCGCTCACACCGACCTACAGCGGCATACTCGGCAAGCTTTGGCTCGAACGGGGCGGCGTCTACGTCCTTGCGAACATTCGCGGCGGCGGCGAGTTCGGTCCGGCCTGGCATACTGCGGGTCTCACGATTCACCGTCAGCGCGTGTACGACGACTTCGCGGCCGTTGCGCGGGACCTTATCGCGACGAAGGTGACAACTCCGCGACGCCTGGGTATCCAAGGCGGCTCGAACGGCGGATTGCTCATGGGCGTCGAGTTCACGCAGCATCCCGAGCTGTGGCACGCCGTCGACGTCCAAGTTCCGTTGCTCGACATGCTGCGGTTCGAGCAGATCGAAGCCGGTGAGTCGTGGGCCGGCGAATACGGCAGCGTCTCGAATCCACAGCAGCGAGTCTTTCTCGCGTCGATCTCGCCGTACAACAACTTAAAGGCCGGAGTCCGCTATCCCGAGCCGTTCATCTGGACGACGACCAAGGACGATCGCGTCGGGCCTCAGCACGCGCGCAAGTTCGCTGCGAAGCTAGCGGCGATGCACGACCCCTATCTCTTCTACGAGGTCATCGAGGGCGGGCACGCCTCCGGCGCCAACCTGCAGGAACGCGCCTTTACAAGCGCGCTCGAGATGACCTATTTCATCCGAAAACTGATGTATTAAATTTATTCGTTGTCGGGGGGAATGAATGACGGCCGCTCGCCCGTAAAGGTCGACTTTGGATAACGTGCCGGTATCGGCGAGAAGGCACGCGGCGCCTGCGCGAAGTCGAACGCGTCGAGCATGTCGTTGGCGCGCGTGTCGGTGAACCCGCGCGAGGGCGGCCCGATGCGCTGCAGGCCGAATATCTCCTCGACCGTTTTGAGGATGCTTCCGTACTCGTACTGCGTGTGCGCGACGTACCCTTGCTTTGCATACGGCGATATGACGATGCACGGAACGCGAATGCCGAGGCCGCGATAGTCTAACTGCGGCGGAACGGCGTCGTCGTACCAGCCGCCCCAATCGTCCCAAATAACGAAGATCGCCGTCGAGCTCCAGTACGGGCTCTCACCGATGGCGTTGACGATCGACGCGACCCACGACGGCCCGCGGTGGTATCCGCTGCCGGTGTGATCGGAGTCGACCCAATCGGGTGTCACCCAGGAGACGGCGGCGAGCGAACCGCGGGAGACGTCGGTCAGGATTCGCGTCTGCGGAGAGATGACGTTTTTCCAATCGGCGCCGTAGCGTACCGAGCGAATCGAGGAGAACTCCGACCACACCTTTCCGGCGACGCGGCTGAGCGGTGATGCGTAATACTTCCAGGAGACGCCGGCCGCGTCGAGCGTAGCGGCGAGCGTGGGAAAGTGGTCGAAACAGGGAAACGGTCCGTTGAAGCGTTCGACGCGCTGCGCGTTGAGCGTGAAGCTTCGGGTCCCGGGCGGCGCCTCACATCCCCACTTGAGCGTGTCGGGCGCATCCACCTCGGCGATCGGACCGGGCTCGATCGTCGTATTCCCGGCGATCAAGCTCAGGTGCGCGGTGAAACTCGGACCGAACTGCGTGGGGAACATCCGATCGGCGAGCACGTACCGCTTGGCCATCGTCCAGTACGGTGCCGCTTCCTCGCGCGGCACGTAAGCGTATGCAAAGTCGCGCGGGCCTCCGTAAAAGTGCTCCCGCTCGAATCCGTTCATCTTGCCGCCATTCCAACCGTCGATCGCGTCGCGCCAGTTGTTCTCGATGTTTCCCGGATTCTCCAAGGACGTCGGGTGCAGCGAAATGCGCGTCCTGCCGGCATAGCCGAACGTAGGAGCGTCGGCTCCGGGAAAGCCGCTGAAGAGATTGTCGAAGCTGCGGTTCTCCTGCACCACGATGACGACGTGGTCGATGCGTTCGCCACCCGGAGCGGCGATCGGCATCGTTGCGGACGGTGAGCCGCCGCCGCAGCCGGCGCTCCACGCGGTGCATAGTAAGAACGAAGCTCGTAGGACGAGCCGGTACGCTTGCACGCGGTCTGTTTCAGCGTGCTTGCGAGGCCGCCCTTGCACCAGGCTGGCTCGAGTGAGATAATGCGCGCAACCGCAGGCAAGACCGCAGGAGAGCGAACGTGCCGACTCGTTACGAAGGATCGATTCGACCGGCCGCCGCGATACTGGCAACTCTTTGGAGCTTTGCCGCCTGCACGCCCGCCTTGCTCGTTCCCGGTGCCCTGCGATCGGACGACTCAGCCGGCGTCGCGAGAAGCGCGGCCGGCAAGCACCTCTCCCACATCGTCATCGTGATCCAGGAGAACCGCAGCTTCGACAACTTCTTCGCGACGTTTCCGGGCGCCGACGGCGCGACCGAAGGGCCGATGAAGACGCCCAGCGGCGACAAGACGGTTGCGCTCCAGGAGAGCCGCCTCGCAATGGATAGCCTCGGCCACGAGCACCACTCGTTCGTGCTCGAGTACGATCACGGAAAGATGGACGGCTTCAACCTCGTCAAGCGCGAGCTTCCGCACGGAGTCAAGGTCAAGTCGGGTACGTACGCGTACCGCTACGTCAATCCAAACGACATCGCGCCATATTGGACGATGGCCAATCAGTACGTGCTCGCCGATCACATGTTCTCGACGCAGAGCAGCAGCAGCTTTACCGCGCACCAAGACCTGATCGCGGGCGGCACGCCGGTCGGCGACGGTGCGAACGTCATCGACTTTCCGCTGCCGTCGTCCTGGGGATGCAACGCCCCGCCCGGAACCGTTACCTCGGTCATCACCGCAGCCGGCCGTTATCAGCGCGGCAAAGGTCCGTTCCCATGCTTCGGCTATTCCACGCTGCGCGATCTGCTCGACGCCAAAGGTCTCTCGTGGCTCTACTTTACCAATACGTCGAAATCGTCCGTTTGGAACGCCTTCGATGCGATCGCGGCCGTGCACAACGGCCCCGAGTGGGAAACGAACATCGTCGTCCCGCAGACGAAGATCTACCAGACGATCGAGAGCGCTGCGCTCCCGGCCGTCACGTGGATCATTCCCGACGCGCTCGATTCCGACCATCCCGGTCTCCATTCCGACACGGGTCCGTCCTGGGTCTCCAGCGTCGTCAACGCGATCGGCGAGAGCGCGTACTGGCCCACGACGGCGATCGTCGTCGTCTGGGACGACTGGGGCGGATACTACGACAACGTCGCGCCGCCGCAAGTCGGCGGGCAAGGCTACGGCTTTCGCGTTCCGATGATCGTCATCTCACCGTACGCACGCGAGGCCGCCCCAAATACTCCCGGCTATATCTCGCACACGGAGTATAACTTCGGGAGCATCGTCAAGTTCGTCGAGGACAACTGGGAGCTTGGGCGTCTCGGCACCGCCGATCTCACCTCGAAGAGCATTGTGGACTGCTTCGACTTCAAGCGTGCGCCGCGTGCATTCGTTCCGATCGGCGCGAAGTACTCGAAGCGATACTTCGAACGCCGTCGGCCATCCGGCTTGCCCGTCGATACCGAATAAGCTCGCGCCGGTAGCGAGCGCTCCCCCGAAGCGTGGGTATGCTTCGTTGTGGGAAAGAGGCAGTCATGACGCGCACGCGACGGCGCCGGATTTGGAGCGCTGTCACAATTACTCTGCTCTGCCTCGCAGCGTTGGGATGGGGGCAGCGCCACGCAATCACGCGGCTCGCCCTGGTCGCCGGGGTCGAGGCGCTCGCGCACGTGCGCCTCTCCTTCGATCGCGCAACGCTGACCGCCGATCGCGCCACATTCGACGGTCTTCGCGTGACGTCGTTTCGCGGCGAGCCGATCGCCGAGATTCCACGGCTCGACGTCGCATACGACCTGCGCGACCTGCTCGGCGGCCGCCGCCGCTTCGGATTGCAGAGCGTCGACGTCGAGTCGCCCCACGTTACGATCGTTCGGCGCCCGGACGGAAGCTACAACGTCCCAATCCCGCAGTTGAACCCGTCGAACTCCACTAGCGCGGCGCCGTTGATCCTGCGCGTGCGCGTGCGCAATGGATCGATCGCAATTGTCGACGAGAGTCCCGCCGCACTGCCGAACCAGCGACACCTCTACGTCGACGATCTCGAGATCGAGGCCGCGCTCGCGGCGCCGTCAGCTTCGCACTATACGGCCAGCCTGCGCTACGGCGAACGTGCCGGCCGGCTCTATCCGATCGCCGGACGCGGGTCGATCGACCCCGCAGACGGCTACGCAAACCAGCAGTGGAACGCGCCGGAGCTTCCGATCGCTGCGGCGGTTAACTTCTTCTCAAACTCCTCCGCGATGCGGCTTCGCTCGGGGCGCCTCGAGAACGTCGACGCGCGTTCGTTCGGGATTCGCGATGCGAGCGGCGCCCTCCAAACCCATCTCGCTGCCACGGCCATGCTCACCGATGCAAGCATCACGATCGCCGGCCTCGCGCGACCGATCGCCAACGTTCACGGCCGCGTCGACGCCTATGACGACGGGTTGCTGACGAATGGCCTCGAGGCTCGCATCGCCGGCATTGCGGCAAGGGTGACGGGTGGCGTCTACGGTTTGCGCGCTCCCCGGATTCGATTGGCCGTGCGCGGCAGCGGCGATCTCGCGCAGCTGCGCACCGCTTTCACACAGGCGCGCCGCCTGCCGATGCGAGGAGTCCTCGACTTCACGCTGCTCGTGCAGGGAACGGCGACAAAACCGGTGACGTGGGTCGCGCTGCAATCGCCGCGGATCGGTTACGCCGCTGCCTCGTTCGATCGTGTGCGCGCGGTGGCTGCGTTCGACGGCCGCGAAGCCGACATCGTCAATTTCGGTGCCGCGTACGGTCGCGCGGATGCCGGCGGTCGCGGGCGCGTCGCGCTCCAAAGCGGACCGAACGCCGTCGAGATGCTGCTGCGAGCGAGTTCGCCGGCCGGCGGAACGCCCTACGTGAGCCGGCTGCTCCCAGCCCTGCCGCTCGATGCCGTGGTGCTCGCGACGGCCGACGATCCGAGGCAGATCGGTGTGCGGGGCGTTCTGCAGGGCCGCACCGGCGCGCAACGCCTCGATGCAATTTTCGATGTCGACGGCCGCGGTACGGGATCGATCGGACCACTCGATATCGAAACGAAGGTGGGCTCGCTCTACGCGCGCGTCGCGCTCGACCGGCCGCACAACAGCGCGCTCGGCATCGTCGACGCACGCAACTTCGCGCTCGCACCGATCGGAGAGAGACTCGACGCAACGCTCTTCGGCCAGCAGACCAAGGCGCAGATCGAGGCGACCGGCGAAGCAAAGGTCGGCACGGCCTGGGGCGCCGGACGTGCGAACGTGCAGCTCGCGTTGCGCAACGGTGCTCTGCGCGGGTCCGTCGCCGGCAATCTCGGCAACGTTGCGAGCTTCGGCGCGATCCTGGGCGGCACGCCAAGCACGCCGCAAGTCGCCGGAACCGTCGTCGTCGCCGGCGGCCGTTTTCGCGATTTCGACATCAACGGTAACGCCGGGCTTCTCTTCGATCGCAGCGTGCTGCACGTGCACGACGCCGAGCTCGCATTAGGTCCGCTCTTCGTCGGCGTCGCCGGAAAAATTGCCGGAATCGCGCCCGCGGCCGCCTTCGCTCCGCGCTACGATCTCGCGGCCCAGATTCATTCCTCCGACGTGCGGGCACTCGTCGCCGGCGTGCAGCCGCAGACGGCGCAGCTGGTCCAAGGCAGCATCGACGCCGACGTTCGCATCGACGGTTCCGGCACGTCGCCGGCGGTCAGCGGGGCGCTTGACGTGCCCGAAGGGTCGATCAACGGATTGAGCTTTCGCGATCTGCGCGGTACGGTGTCCGGTGACTCGACGGCCTTTGCGCTCACCGGCGGTCACGTCGTGGTCGGCACGTCGGCGATCGCGTTGAGTGGTTCGGCGACTCCCGCGAGCGCGGAGTTTGCGGTGAACGCGCCGCACCTCGACCTCGCCGACATCAACGACTTCTTCGACCAAGGCGATACCTTCGCGGGCACCGGATCGCTCGCGGTGCGGGCACATCTGATCGGCAAGCAGGTTGTCGCGACCGACGGCAGCGCGAGTTTTTCCGGCGCGCGCGTCCGCCGCATCGCGCTCGGAAGAGTGGCGGCGCAATGGCGGAGCGCCGGTGAGAGCATCGTGAGCACGCTGCACGTCGGCGGCCCGGCGGGCGAACTCGCCATAACCGGAAGCGTCACACCCATCGCGAAGCGCGTCGATCTGCACGCCGGTGTTCGCGGCCTCGATCTTGCCTCGTGGCTGCCGATGCTCGGACTCAACGCTCCCGTCACCGGCCGCCTCGACGCGCAAGCGGATATCGCGGGAACCTATCCCGACGTCGCGATGCAACTGCATGCGGCGATGTTCGGCGGCACCGCAGGCCCGCTCACGATCGAACGGTTCGAGTTGAGCGCCGCTGCGTCGCACGGCCGCGGCACGATCACTTCGGCCGTGCTCGATCTCCCATCGCTGGCGACGGTCGGATCGGGGACCTTCGGGCTGCGTGCCGACGACTCGCTCGCCCTCGTGCTGCACAGCACTAGCCCCGATCTCCGAGCATTTCTCGATCACGCCGGAGCGAAGAATCTCGCCGTCGGCGGAATGCTCGACTCGACGTTGCGGATCGGCGGCACCGTCGCCCGGCCGCACCTAAGCGATGCCGTCACGCTGCAGCAGTTCCGCTACGGAAACCTCGCGCTGCCGCGCGTCGCAGCACAGATCGATGCGGACCGCCGTGCAATCAGCATGCATAACGGTGAAATAGATTTCGCACACGGGCGAGCGCTCTTAGCCGCAGCGGTTCCGATTCACGTCGCCGGGCGGGGCATCGCAATCGCCGACGCCCCGATCTCGGCATCGCTGACCGCCGACGACGTCGAGTTATCGAACTTCGCTGATCTGTTGCCGAAAGCGACGCAGCTCGCCGGCCGCGTCGACGGTCGGATAAGTGCGCGCGGAACCGCGCGTGCGCCGCAATTCGGCGGGCGGCTCGAGTTGCGCGACGGAATGTTCGACGGGCCGATGGAGCGATCGCCGATCACCGGAATCGCCGCCGATATGGCCTTGCGCGGACGCGAGGTCGACCTGAACTCGCACGCCTTTGTAGGAACGGGTGCGCTGACGGCTCACGGCGTCGCGGAGCTCGTCGATCTGCGTAGCCCGGCCGACGCAGAGTTCACGATAGCTGCACGTGCCGATAACGCGCGGCTCGATTTGCCGGCATACTTCCAAGGCACGCTCAACGGCGCCGTGAGTATGACGCGCAGCGGAAGCGGCCTTCCGTCGGTGAGCGGGGATCTCTCCGTACTCAACGCGCGTATTCCGCTTACGACGTTACTCAATCGACGCGGGGGCCCGACGTCCGGCCCCGGCTTGCCGGACGTCGCTTTCCAAAACGTGCGCATCGCGGCCGGCCCCAACGTACGCGTGCAGAGCGCCAACGTCGACGTCGGCGCGACCGGCGAGGTTCGACTGGGCGGCACGCTCGAGGCGCCGACGCTCGCAGGCGCATTCCGGTCGACCGGCGGATCGCTGAGCTTCTACCGTAACTTCAATATCGAACGCAGCGAGGTCACGTTCGATCCGTCGAACGGCGTCATTCCCGACGTGAATGCGGTCGCAACGACGTACGTCGCGGATCCGGCAACCGCCGTGCGGCTCCACGTGACCGGCGCCGTAACGGACATGAACCTCGCACTCGAATCCGATCCGCCGTATAGCCGAGAGCAGATCTTGGGATTGCTCGTCGGCGCGCAACAGTTCGGAGCCGTTCGCGGCGTGCAAACGAGCGGAGGAAGCGTCTCGGCTGGTTCTGCGGCGCAGAGCCTCGCATTCGGGCAGCTCAATACTGCGTTCACGCGCAACCTGCTCGAACCACTCTCCGCTTCGCTGGGCAGTTCGCTCGGGTTCACAGAGGTTCAAATCACCAGCGACATTCAAACCGGGCTCGGGGTCAACGCAGTCAAGGCCTTTGGGAAGTACGTCAACGCGATCTTCGCCCAAAGCTTTGGCTATCCGCGGACCCAGAGCGTTGGGCTCGAAGCACATCCCGACATCGGCACGGTGCTGCGACTGACCGCCTACAGCTCGACGGGGCCATCGCTCTTCGCCGTGCAGCAGCCGCAACCGGTTGCATTCGGCGTTCTGAATCTCAACCCGCTTACGGCATACACGCCGGTCTCCGGCTCCAACGGCGTCACCTTCGCCTACCAGAGGAAGTTTCCATGACGGCCCGTTCGTTCGCGTTGATCCTTGCCGTGCTGCTCACTGCGGCTGGACCGCCGAACTCGCCGGAGGGATTCGTCGATCTCGCGCAGCTCGTCGCAAGCCATCCGCAGCACGCGATCCTATTCGAATACGATCGCGAGATCGCCGCACTGCGGAGCACGCAGAATCTCCCGGGCCTCGCACCCGTCGCTACGGCTGAGAACGGCGCGGGCG
>JBAUYZ010000059.1:0-39444 GCA_049585055.1 Candidatus Cybelea sp.
GGCCATCCTTACTACTCCGAGTCAATGAACGATTCGCCGATCGCACTCTTCGTCGGTTCGAAGGGCGGCGTCGGCACGACCACGCTCTGCTCCGAGCTCGCGCGCACTATGGGCCAACGCGGCAACGTCGCGATCGTCGACGGCGATTTGACGGGACGCCGCTGCGTTGCGGTGCTCTTTGAGGCGCTGCGGAGCCTCGACGCCGCGCGCGTCGGCTCGCCAATTTCGCGCGTTCGCGCGGCGGGAATCAGCGTCGTCGAACTCGCCGATCGCTACGACGCCGCCTTCACGCTCGATCCCGAAATGGTGGAGGCGTGCGCGACGGAGATGGGCGGGTTCAGCGCCATCGTCGTCGACGCGCCGCAGCCCTTCGCCGCGGCGATTCGACCCTTCCTCGTACGTGCTAAACGCATCTTCCTGGTGCTCGAGCCGACGCTGCTGGGCGTCGCCGGCGCGCAGGCAATGTTCGCGGATCTGCAACGGTTCGGAATCCCGCCGAATCGGATCGGCGCCGTCACCAACGCGCGCGGCGAGGCCGAATCCGTCACGCGCAGCCAGATCGAGCGCGCGATCGGAGCGAAGATCGTTACCGAGATACCGCCTGCAACGCACCGAGCATACGCCAAGAGCGTCGCCGCATTACAACAATACTTCGAATCGCTTCCGGCCGAAGACCCATTCTTGGGCCTTCAACCGTCGGCAGCCTCGCCGCCCGGCGACTCACGCGTTCCGCTTCGGCGCACTTCCACCGTCGGCACCAACGGGAACCGCGCCGGGAGCTCCGGCGATCAAAAGCGCGACGCGTTCAAACAGCAGGTTCATCAAGCGCTGCTCCGGCAGCTCGACCTCGTTTCCGCGAGCGTCGCGCACACCGATGCCGACAAGCTCGCCGAACTCCGATCGAAGATCGAGAGCATCACGTCTTCGCTCATCGCGTCGGCAAACTTCGGAGGCTCGGCCGAAGACCTCGCCGCGCTGCGACAGGAGATTCTCGACGAGGCGCTCGGGCTCGGACCGCTCGAGGATCTCATGAAGGATCCGGACGTCTCGGAAATCATGGTCAATGGTCCGGAGAAGATCTATGTCGAGCGCCACGGCATGATCGAGCGGACGACCAAACGATTCGCCGACGACCGTCAGCTGCGGCTCGTGATCGAGCGGATCATCACGCCGCTTGGCCGGCGCATCGACGAATCCTCACCGATGGTTGACGCGCGTCTCCCCGACGGCTCCCGCGTGAACGCCATCATCGAGCCGGTCGCCATCGATGGCACTACCCTGACGATCCGGCGATTCGGTCAACGGCGGCTGACCGTTGACGATCTCGTGAACATCGGCGCAGCGCCGCGCGTAGTGATGGAATTCTTAAGCGCGGCGGTTCGAGCGCGGCTCAACTGCATCGTGAGCGGCGGAACGGGTTCCGGTAAGACGACCTTCCTGAACGTCATGTCGTCGTTTTTGCCCGAGCGCGAACGCATCGTGACGATCGAAGATGCAGCCGAGCTTCTGCTGAATCAGCCGCACATCGTGCGGCTCGAGTCCCGCCCTCCGAACGTCGAAGGCACCGGCGAGATCCGGATCCGCGATCTCTTTCGCAATGCGCTGCGTATGCGGCCCGACCGGATCATCATCGGCGAGTGCCGTGGACCCGAGGCGCTCGACATGCTGCAAGCGATGAACACCGGTCACGACGGCTCGCTCACGACGATCCACGCAAACAGCCAGCGCGACGCGATGTCGCGCATCGAGACGATGGTGCTGATGGCCGGCTTCGATCTGCCCGTGCGCGCAATTCGCGAGCAGATCGCGAGCGCGCTCGACCTGGTCGTTCACACCGCGCGTCTGCGCGACGGCTCGCGCAAGGTGATCGGCATTAGCGAGGTCGTCGGAATGGAAGGCGATATCGTCACGATGCAAGAGATCGCGCGCTTCGCCCAGCGCGGCGTCGACAAAGAGGACCGCGTGCTCGGCGACTTCTGCTTCAGCGGCGTGCAGCCGGTCTGCCTGAAGCGATTCGCGGAGTACGGCGTTCCGTACGACTCGCGCGACCTCAGCGAGTTGGCGCCGCTGCCCTCGTTATGGTAACGGCGCTCGTACCGATCGCCGTTTTCGCCGGCGTCTCGGCGACGGTTTTCTTCGCGTTCTTCTCGTTTTGGGGCTCGGTCAACGAACGAGCGAACGCGCGAGTTCGCGGCATCGCGGACCGGCTCGACCGAGCTGGTATCAGGAGTGGCTCTCAAGAGATCGTGCTGACGGTGCTGAGCGGCGCCGCGATTCTCTGGATCGGTCTCCTGCTAGTTCTGCATCCGCCGCTCTTGGTCTCGCTCATTCTGCTTCCGGCAATCCTTTTGGGAGCGGGCATGGCCTTCTTCAGCTACGTCAACGTCGCCGTGGGCCGGCGGCTGAACGCGTTCTGTTCGCAACTCGAACCGGCGACCCGCCTTCTCGCCGGTGGCCTACGCGTGGGATTGGGCTTGCGGCAAGCCCTCGCGATGGTCATCGAAGAGCTTCCGGATCCCGCGCGGTACGAGTTCCGGCGCGTCATCGGACAGACGAATCTCGGCGCGAGCGTCTACGACGCATTCGACGATCTCTCCGAGCGCATGCCGAGCCACGAAGGGCTGATGCTCGCTCGCGTCTTTCGCGTGCAGGCCGAGACCGGCGGCGACCTGGCGCGCATTCTCGATCAGCTTGGCGAGACGATCAAGCATCGCCGTCAAGTGCAGCGTAAATGCGATGCGCTGACGGCCGAGGGACGCATGAGCGCGTGGGTGCTGATGCTCATTCCGCTCTGCCTCGGCGCATTCATCGTCGCGACGCAAGAGAGCATGGGGCACGCGCTCCTCTATACGACGATCGGGCACGGCGTTATGCTGATCGTCGCCATTCTCGAAGTCTGCGCGTATCTCTGCCTCAAAGCTCTTCTGAGGATCGACGCCTAATGGCCACGCTCTTTACGCTGTTGATCTCGATGCTGTCGGGACTCTCTTCGTTTCTCTTCGTACTCTCCGCCATACCCACGAAAAACGTTCTCGCGGAGCAAATCGAAGAACTCAAGGCGCGCGAGCCGGTCAAGAAGGAACGCGCCGCTCTTCCGATCGTCGAGCATATTTTCAATGAAGATCGCCGCATGGTGCTCGCACGCCGGCTCGCCGAAGCCGGCTGGTACACGACGACGCCGCTGAAGTTCGGGCTGCGCGTTATCGCCGGCGCGTTCCTCGGAGCCGTCCTCGCGCTGTTCGTCTGGCGATTCTTCGACCTCGACGGAAAATGGTTTCTCTTGCTTCTCCCGATGCTTGCGTTCTGCGGCGGCTACGCGCCATATTTTCTTCTCAACCGTGCGAGCGACGCGCGCAAGGCCTCGATTCAGAAGAGCTTACCCGAGTTCTTGGACATGGTCGCCTCGACGGTCCAGGCCGGATTGGCACTCAACTCCGCGCTCGGTTACGCAGTCGAGGCAGTTCCCGGAGCGCTCGGCGAAGAGATCAAGGAGGCGCTCTCGCAGATTCGACTCGGTCGTGCTCGCGCCGACGCGCTGCGTGCGGTCGGCGAGCGCACGAACCAGCCGGCCCTTCGCAATGCTTTACGCGTAATGACGCAGGCCGAGCGGCTGGGCGCCAACGTCTCGAAGATGCTCACCGATCTCGCCGAGGATGCTCGGCATCAACGCTTGATGCTCGTCGAAGAGATCGCCGCGAAGCTGCCCGTAAAGATGGTCTTCCCAATGATCTTCTTCATGATCCCGGCGATCGTGACGGTTATTTTCGGCGCGGTCGCCGCGAACTATTTTGCGGGAACCGTAGGGAAGCCGTGATCGTAGCGATCGCCGCGCTCTTCTTTTCATCGATTGCCGTCATCGGCATTGCGGCGAGCCGCGCCGCATGCCGGGGGATCGCACCCGACGAGGACGGGCCGCCCGCGGGTACGCCGCCATATTCGGTGCTCGTCACCGGCTCCGCGCTCCTTGGCGGGTTGTTGATGTATTGGCACGCAACCCCGTTGCAGCTCGGGATCGCGGCGATGGTACTCTTTGCGCTGGTCGCGTGCTGGTGCAGTGACGCCGTCTGCGGCATCGTTCCGGATGCGTTCACGCTGGCGCCGCTCGCAGCGCTTTTACTCTTCTCGTTCGCGCAGCACGATTGGGGCATTTGGATCTCCGCATTGCTGGCGTTCGCGCCCTTTGCGTTGGCCGCACTCTTTTCGCAGGGACGCGGGATGGGCTGGGGCGACGTCAAGCTGGTCGCGCTGTCGGGCGCCGCACTCGGCGCGCCGCTCGTCGTCCTCGCGCTTGCGGCTGCCTGCGCGGTAGCGGCGGCCGTCCATCGAATCCGCGGGGCGCATCGCGGACCGATTGCCTTTGCGCCGTACATCGCCGCAGCGACCGGAATAGCGCTGCCGCTCGGCCTGGCGCGCTAGCGTCCGCAACCGATGAGACGCCCCGATTTCCTGACCGCGCTTGCCGCAGCCACCTTGGCGGGGATGTCGCCGCGCGCCGTTCGTGCGGCGATTCCAAACGCGCGCCGCCGTATTCTTTGGTTACGCCATCAAGTTGACTCGAGCGAAGTGATCGCGCCGTTCTGTCTCGACGGCCGCACCGTCTACGAGCCCGGATACCGCGAGATCTGCTGGTTGATGCGCGACCGCCACGTTCCACCGGCCCAAGGATACGTTCAGTTCGACATCGTCGAGATCGAGGCACTTTGGGAAGTGCAGCACGCGCTCGCCCTCAATGGTATCTATCAGCCGCTCGTAATCACGAGCGGCTACCGGACGCTGCAGACGAACCAGGCGACCGAGGGAGCGGCGCGCAACAGCATGCACCTCTATGCGAAAGCCGCCGACATGTACGTCGACGGCATCTCGATGCGCGACCTTTTCGACACCTGCTGGTCGCGCTCGGTCTCGGGCGGGATGGGCTACTACGACGACCACGTGCATCTTGATTCGGGGAGTCGCCGCTGGTGGGTAGGGGACGTTCCGCTGCCCCAATTCACTAATCCAAGCTAGCGCTCTCTTAGCCGGCTGGCGCGCAGGTGAATCTTTTTGGGGGCGGTATGAGTAGAACCCACTACGATGTTGCTGCTCGCCCGGTCCCCCCGCCGGCTCGCTTCGCGTCTTTCAGTCGCGGCGGCTGCATATTGGGGCGCGAACGTCGCGCTCGCGGCGATCGAAGTGCGCTGGCACCCGATCACCCACCTGCTGCTCTGGGATATCTCCCGCTTCAAGGTTCTTCTACCCGCCCTCGCGCACATCGTTCATCTCGGTTCCTAAGCGACTTCGACTTCCGCGATAACGGAATCGGTTTTCTCCGATTCCTTTTTGCGTCGGCCGTCGTGTGGTCGCACGCGTTCAGTCTCGGCGGCTTCGGGATCGATCCGCTCTCCGCGCTTACCAAGGGCGTCGAGGACGTAGGCACGATCGCGGTTGACGGCTTCTTTCTGCTGAGCGGTTTTCTCATTACCCGCAGCTTCGAGGGCACCGGCAACCTCGGCCGATACATCTGGCATCGGGCGCTTCGCATCTTTCCCGGCTTTTGGGCGTGCCTCGCCGTGGTCGCTTTCGCGTTCGCCCCCCTGGTCTTCGCGCACGAACGCGGGACGCTCGCCGGTTATTTCGCCGGTCCCGATTCGCCTTGGTGGTACGTCGCCTCGAACGCGCTGCTCGTGATGCGACAGTATAACATCGGCGGATTGCTCGCGACCGCGCCGGTCCCGCTGCTCTTCAACCACTCACTCTGGACGCTGCAATACGAGTCCCTTTGCTATCTCATGGTCGGGGCGCTCGGGACGCTGCTCGCGATCACCCGCAGACCGGCAAGCTTTCTGGTGCCGCTGGTCGGGTGCTTGGCGCTCTTCGTCGCGGCGTCGTGGTGGCGCGGTTTGGAGCAAGTGCCGACCTCGTTACGCGCGGTCGAGCTCTACTCGTTCTTCGCAATCGGCGCTTGCGCGTATCTCTATCGAGACCGCATCCCAATCCGCGGATCGATCGCGGTGCTCAGCCTGCTGCTCATCGCAGTAACACTGCCGACGCGGATCTACGGCACCGTTCTGCCATTCGCGCTTTCGTATGTCACGATCTATGCGGCGATGCGGCTGCCGCTGCGGGATTTCGACAAGCGTTGCGATCTCTCGTACGGCATCTACATTTATGCGTTTCCGATCTCGCAGCTCTTGACGGCGTTCGGCGCGACCGCATTCGGATTCACGGCTTACTTCACCGCCGCATACGCCGGCAGCATCATTCTTGCCGCGGGAAGCTGGTTCGGCATCGAAAAGCGTACCCTCGCGCTGAAGAGCCTGTCGTTGCCGGAGGTACGAAGGCTGGGTCTTAGAGCCCCGATCAAGGGATAACGTCTGGATACCACCGGGCGAACGTGCGCCGCGGCCCGCTCTCTTTCAGGGCCGGCGCGCAGTCAAACCACGAAAGCTCCTCTCCGAGCCACTGCCTGGGCGCACATTCTGCAGCGCAGCGCGATGCGATGCCGCGGAGCCGACCCGATCGATAGGCTCGAAACCCAATCGGTTGGCAGCGCTCGTTAGCGACGTTCCACGGATAATCCGCCGGTAGCCGCGCCTCGCGCACGCCAATCTCGCTGACGACGTCGAGCACGCTACCGTTTGGTACGTTTACCTGCAAAAGACTAGGCCGGCGCTCCGGCCGTAGGTCGAAGAGCCGTATCGCCCGAGCACTATGTTGCTTGCGAGCATTTGCGGCTGCCACCGCGAGTGAAGCGCACAGAGAGAGGACGCCGAACTTTCCGGGCGCGTTCCATCGGCCGCCGGTTTCCTTCGAGAAACTCGTGTCGAGGGGATCGTTCCAATCTGGCTTAAAAACTCGGAAATACGTGCCGCTGCGTATGATTCGGCGCACTAGGAGCCTACCCGTACGAAAACAACCGCCGCAAGTATCCGTAAACCGGTTCGGGTCCATCCCGGCGAATCGTCTCGAGAATCGTGCGCCCCTCCAGCCACTCATCGCGCGTTCGGACAATCTCGGGGATCCTGGAAGGAATGATTTCACGACGGAGTACTCGCGCAAGATCGTGGAGCCGTTCGGCGGTGGCACGCCGGCCTTGCGGCAATCCATGCTCACGCCATCCGGCAAGCGAGGGCCGGCGAACGCCGAAAAGATCGGCAAGTTCCGAGTCGCTCAACCCAAACGTCTCGGAAATGTCGTCAAGCAAGGAACACGTGGTCCGGTCCAGGGTCGGCATACCGTCAATATAGCCGATTATGTAGGAACCTGCAAGCTGCCTACGTAACCAACCGCGAGTGATAGGCAGGTTTCTCACCGAGTCCGATCGGCTTGAGGCATTTAGCGACGGCGTTTTAGCCGTCATTATCACGATCATGGTGCTCGAGCTACGTCCTCCGCTGGGGACGCAGTTCGCTTCGTTGGTGCCGGCGCTGCCCGGGATGGCTACGTATGCGTTGAGCTTCGTTTTCATCGGGATTTACTGGAATAATCATCACCACATGCTGCGAGCGAGCCGCGGAATCGACGGCTCCGCGATGTGGGCAAACTTGCACCTGCTCTTTTGGCTCTCGCTGGTCCCGTTTGCCACCGCGTGGCTGGGCGCGCACCCCAACGCTGCTGGACCGACCGCGTTCTACGCCACGATACTCCTGCTCGACGCGATCGCTTACACGATTCTCGTTCGCGCGCTCTTAAAGGTCAACGGGAACGACGCGCCCTTTGCCAGAGCAGTGGCCGGCGATCGCAAAGGAAAGATTTCGATCGCGTTCTACGTCGCCGCGATCGCCGCAGCATTTTTCTTCCCGATGGCTTCAGACGCGATGATGGTGGCGGTGGCCGTTATGTGGCTGGTGCCCGATCGCCGCTTCGAAGCGCTGATCGATCGCAATCGCGACGAGGCTACTGCGAGTCCGGAATCCGCGGATCGGGAGGCTGGTGCCTGAAGTAGCTCTCCCGCAGCGGCGCGGAGATCGGGATAAAGACGCGCGGCCGCTGGGTGAAATCGAAGGCGTCGGTCTCCGGCGAATTAGCCCGAGTATCGCTCGCGGCGAGTCGCGGCAGACCGAACTGCCTCCACGAACTTGAGGATGCTCCCGTGCTCGAAGTGGACGTGCGAGACGTAGCCCTGCTTTGCATACGGCGAGACGATCACGAGCGGAATGCGCATGCCGAGCCCGTCGTAATCGACGAGCTGCGGGGCAATGTCGTCGTACCATCCGCCGTAGTCGTCCCAAAAGATGAAGATCGCGGTGCTGTTCCAGTACTGCGACTTGCCAATCGCGTTGACGAGAGACGCGACCCATGACGGACCCATCTTCGAGCCGCACCCGGCGTGATCGGAGTTCGCGCACGTCGGGGTGATCCAGTTCACCGCCCGCAGCCGGCCGTGCTGGACGTCGTCGAAAAACTGCACGTTCGGCAGAACGTCCTTTTTCCAATCGGGTCCGTAATAAATGTGCCCGATCGCTTGATAGGCGCTCCAGAGATTGATGTAGCCCGAGGAGTAGGCCGCGGCGTAAAAGGCCCACGGGAGTTTAGCTCGATCGAGCTCATCGCCGAGCGTGGTGCTGTCGAAGCAAACGCGGATGTAGCTGCCGTATAACGTTCGGGCTTGCGTGACCGTCCCAATGAGATCGCGCTTGCCGCCCCGGCAACCCCAACTGCTGTCGGGGTAGTTCACCGCCGAGTTTGCTTGCCCGGCGATGATGTACTGATGCGAGATAAAGCTGCTCGCATCGAAGTTCGAGGCGAACATTCGGCCGCCCAAGACGTATCGGTGCGCCATTTCGAAATAGGGGCGCGTCTCGTCGTGCGGCACGTACGCGTAGGCCGGATGCGGAACCGGGCAGGGTGGATACGACTTGTGGCCGCAGCCGACGTACTCGCGATTGAAGCCATCCATCCGACAGTCGGTTCCTGGAAAGCTTCCTCGGCCGTTGCAAGCGGTTAGAAATGAATACGAGCTGTGATCGAGATCCCAGCCGGTTTCGAGGCCGATCGGCGCAAGCGCGATTCGTTGCCCGTGCGAATCGTAGCCGTGCGTCACCGTGTGAGCCCCGGGGAAGCCATAGAACAGATCGTTGAAGCTGCGGTTCTCTTGAACGATGATGACGACGTGCTGAATCTTGCTCGCCGAAGGGGGCGGCGCCGGATTCGGCACCGCCGACGAGCCACCCCCTCCGCAAGACGACATGAGGATTGCCCATACGATCGACACAGAGTGCCTCGCGGGCCGATGCAAGCGCATCGGGACCTCCTAAGGCGCCCCGGGAAGGCTTGCAAGGAATGCATCGATCGCGGCATAAAGCGCGGCCGGCTGATCGAGCATCACGAAGTGACGCGAGTCGTCAATCATCACGACCTTGGCATTCGGATCGGCGGCGAGAAGGCTCGCATAGTAGGCCTGTTTCTGCGCGCTGGTACCCCACGGATGAAAGGGATTCTGCGGGTCGACCGTTGCGTCGAACGGCCCGATCTCGAGCAACGGAACGGCGATCTGCGAGAGCTTCGGCCGAAGGTCTGCCGCAAGCAGTTCCTGCATGTAGGTTGCCGTCGCGGTCTGATCGGCGCCCTGTGAGTAGGTAACGGCGGTGTCGACGTTGGCGGGCTTCGTCATATACGAGATTTGCTGACGCTGGGCAGCTTTGAATTCCGCGGGGCTGGAACCCTTGATCTGCGCCGCTAACTGCGCGGCGATCGCCGCGCGCGCCTGCGGCGACAGCGTGTCCATTCCGGCGAAGACCGGAAGACCGTCGATGGCAATCGCGCCTCGAATCAGATTGCCGTCTTCTTCCGCCATGCGGATTGCCAGGTAACCACCGAGGCTATGACCGATGACGACGGGTTTGTTCGCTTGAGCGAGAAACTTGCCGATGTCGGCGGCGACGGTGTCGAGCATCGGCGCGGCGATCGGTGCGCGCCCTCCGAATCCCGGCAACGTCAATACGTAGATCGTGTGCGCCGATTGATAACGCTCGACCGTCGTTTTCCAAACAGCTGCCGAATCGGTAAGGCCGGGAATGAGGACGAGTGACGGCGAGCCAGTTCCGTAGACGTCGACGTGAACGCTCCCGGCCTCCAAGGAACTGGTAGGCGAGGCGGCAGCAGCCGCGACTGGAGCAGCGATGAGAATCAAGAGCGTTAGAGCCGATCGTTTCAGCATGATGGTTGCGTTGGTTCAGCATTTTGCGTGGAACTCCGCCGCGATACCGAGCCTACGCCGCGGGCAGTTCGGCAGTGACCAAGCCACGTTTTGACGCGTTTGCGGCGGCGGCCCAGACAAATGCCAGGAGTCCGATCCACGTCGGTAGGCGCAGCAGCCACATCACGGGACGGTTCGTGGAGTTTCCGAGCACGAACTGACGCCAGCTCGCCTCGGCTAAGCGAGGATCGATCGCCGCATACGCATGCGGGAGAGCGCCGGCGTGTGCCGGTGGCACGGCGGCAAGCACGAAGAGCGCCACGAGCACAGCGAACGACGCCACGGCCGTTCCGAGAACCGCCGCGCGGTCTCGGCTCCACAGCGCATAAGTAAGGTACGCCGCCGGGAAGACCGGCGCGAGGAAAATCGCGGCCGAGCTGGCCATCATCCACGGAATCGCGAGCAAGAGCAGCGCCGCGAAAATCCAGCCGCGGTACTCTCGCGCACGAGAATAGAGCACGAGGCAGGCTGGAACGGCGGCAGCGATCTCGCCCGTATGGACGAACGTTCCGCCCAGAAGCGCGAACGCCGGCGGAACGAGCACGATCAGCGCCGGCTCGCCATAGCGGTGCGCTAGCGTGATGGCGGTCACGACGCCGAGCGCCGTCATGATCGCGTACCAAACGTTGCCGAATAGGACCGCTGACATGTCGGAGAGGCCCAGCGCGGCGACGACCGTCGACAAGCTGTATTGGTTGTCGCGGGAAACCTCGGAGAGCGCATGCGCGGGAAGCACCTGCGTTACATACGCGATCGTCTCCGCGAGGCCGCCGGCCGCAACCGCCAGCGCACCAAGTGCGGCAAATGCGACGAGCATGGGGATCCGAACCGCCGCATAACCGGCGAAGAGCGCGATCGCCGCCGGAAGCGCGAGATGCGGCTCAACCATCGCCAGCGCGATTGCCGCCGCCGCCCCAATCGGCCGCGCACGCGACGCACAGAACGCGGCCAATACGATCGCGGCGAGCGCGAGCGGCAGGACGTTTCCCGCCGAGAACGAGGTGAGCCCGGCGGCGAGGGCGAGCGCCGCCCATCCGACAAGCGCCGGTTCGCCCGCGATCCGGGCCAACGCGTAGGCCGCGACGAGCAGTGCGAGCGTTAGCACGATCCACCACGCGAGCATGGCCGTCTGAAACGGCACAAGGGTGAACGGATAGAAGAGCGCCAGCGCATAGGGCGGATAGGGTGCCGGAACCGTAACGCTCTTCGGCGCGCGATAGAACGGCGCCGCGCCAGCGCTCTCGCATTGGTGCAGCGGCGCATCGTAGTATGGATTGCGGCCTTCGCGCTGCGCGAGCGCCGCGCAGTAATACGCGCGGGCGTCGACGCCGAGCCATCCGGCATGCCGGTCACCGTAGAACTGACCGGCGATCGGCAACAGCGCGCAAAGCGCACCAAACGCAATCGCGGGGGCGCGCGCGCTCAAGCGCAGGCCGCCGGCTTCGCGGACGAGTAGCCCGAGGAGTAGCGCGAGTCCCGCCCACGTCGGGAGCCGAAGCATCCAGCCTGCCAGAACGTTCGTCGAGCCCTTCTGCGTAAAGCGACTCCACGAAGCTTCCGCGAGGCGCGGATCGATCGCCGGCGCGATCGTATGCGCCGCGGCGTGCGGCGCCGCTACTACAAGCTCGATCAGCCCCAGTAAGATCGCCGCCGCGCAGAGGCCGGCAACCAGCGCGAACTTCGTTTGGCTCGTATACCGCCACGCGAGATACGCAACGGGGACGAGCGGCGCGATGATGAGCGCGGGTGAAACTACCCAATCCCACGGCACCGCAAGCGCGAGCAATGCGACGATCGCCGGCACGCGAACGGTTCGCGAGGAGTACGCGACGAGCAGCGCGGCCGCCGGAAGTGCCGCGGCGATCTGCGTGACGTGGATGAACGTTCCGCCGAAGACCGCGAACGCCGGCGGCACGCACGCGAGAAAGGCCGGGTTCCTCGTTCGTTGCGCGAGCCGCCCGGCGACGAACGCCCCGGCGGAGAGCATTGCAACGTACCAGAGCGTGCCGCCGCGCACGGCAAGGCTCGGCGAGAGGCCGAGCGCCGCCAGCACCGCGGTCAAGCTGTACTGTGTGTCACGGGTTGCTTCGGAGAGTGCGTGCGCGGGCAACACGCTGGTGAAGTACTCGAGATTGACCGCCGGACCGAGCGCGACGAGCGAAAGCATTCCCAACGCACCGAACGCGCACGCGAGCACCACGCGCGACGCCGGCAACCACAGCGCGAGCGCGACGCAGACCGGTAGACCAAGGTGCGGTTCGATCATCGCAACGGCCGCGGCCAGCGCCGCGGCGCGCGGTCGTCCGCGCCAGGCAAAGTATCCGGAGAGGCAGATGCTTCCCAGCGCGATCGGAACGACTTCGCCGAAGGGCAGCGATAGCGCGGCGAGAGCGAGGGCGAAGATCGCCAGCGTGGTCTCCCAGGCGACGGACGCGCAGCGTGCGAGCGCGAGCACGCAGGCGATGCAGGCCAGAGCGAGGAGCGCTCCCCAGAGCGCGGCGGCGATCGGGAAGGGCAGGAGCGCGAGCGGCACGAGCGCGGCAATCGAATATCCGGGCAACGGCGCTGGAATCGCGACGCCCGGATTCTTCTTGAAGAAGGGCGTGCTTCCGATCGAGGTTTCGCACGAGCGCAAGGGCTCGACCAAATACGGATTCGCACCGATTGAGGCCGTCCGCGCCGCGCAGTAAAACGCGCGAAAATCGCCCATCAAGAAGCCCGTGCGCGTGACGACCCCGGTCTGCAGACCGAGCGCGGTTAGCGCTGCAAGCAGAATCGCCGCGCCGATCCAGCGGCGTCCCACGGAACTACGATCCCGAGACGAGTCGCAGGTTCGGCTTATCCGAAGCTTGATAATCGAGCGAAGCGACGATCTCGGCAATTCGCTCGAGCACCATGACGTGACGCTGCTTGAGCGCAGCGTCGAGCGAGGCGACCCAGGATTCGTGGGCGTCGCCGATGAGCAGATCGCCGCGATACACGCGCGCCGCGCTGCGGTAATGCGCGTAGGCCGCGCGCAGCTCGGTGCGCTCGTATTGCTCGTCGGCATCGTTTGCGTGCGAGACGAAACGGTTCACGTCGACGATGACGTTGTCGAGGTCGATCGAAAGTTCGTCTCCCGCGCGGAAGTAGGCTTCGACCTGTTTGAAGCCGACGATATGCGCGATCGCTTTGCGGATGTTCGAACAGGCCGTTCGAAGGCTCTGCGCGACGAGATGCCGCTCGGCATCGGGCCAGAAGACTTGCCCGATCTCGGCGCGCGAAACCGTTCCGTTGGGCTGGAGCGCGACGTACTTGAAGATTTGCCGATCGCGACGGCGCACCCACTCGATGGGCTGCTTATCGATCTCGGCGAGGAACCAGCCGAAGAGACGGACTTGCATCGGAGTCGCCGGCTGCGTGCGCCGGCCATACCGGTCGTAGAGCCGGCTGCGCGAAAGCGCGCGAAGCGGCCGATACCCGTCGGGCGTGTGGACGACGAAGAGCCCTTGCTCCTCGAGAGCTTGCAGTTGCGAGCGGTCGTCGAGATAAGAACCGCTCATCAGTTTGAGCACGAGGTCGGCTTCGCGTTCCGACACGTGTTTGAGCGATTCGGCGACGAACTCGTTGAAGAGATGCCCGTGACGCGTGCGCCAGTGATCGAAGGCCTGCGCCAGCGTAACGTTATCCTCGGCGGCTTTTCGCAGCGCGCCGCTAACGACTTGCGGCCATCCGTCGGTCGATTCGAGCATCCGTAAGACGTCGGCGTGCGTAAACGGCACGCCGCAGGTCTCGGCGACGTGACGAATTCCCGCGGCGTCGAACGCAAGCCGTTCGGCGTCGCAGAGCACCGCGGTGCCTTCGGAGACATAGCGGCCGGCGTGGAATGCCGCCCGCGACCGGCAGGCGATCAGCAGTGAGACGTCTTCGGGGAGGTCGTCGATCAGGTTGAGGACTGCCTCGATGCCCGCCGGGTCGGGGACGTCCTCGCAGTCGATTGCCAGTTCGAGCGGAACGCGCGCCGCGAGGGCGCGGACCATCTCGTCGTGCGACCCGAACTGGACTTCTAACTGAAGAGCCCGGGCGACTGAGTTCCAGAACGTCTCGGCGTTCGCGCCCGTCGCAAGAGCGCAATAAACCCCGTTCGTTCCAGAGTGGCGCAGGTACCCGAGGAGCGCCATGCTCTTGCCGAAACCGGGAGGTGCGACCAAAAACCGAACCGGAACGCTCCTAAAGCGTCCCAACCATTCTTCCAGGCCTTGGCGCCGGACGATCGACGGCCCAAGGCGAGGCATCATCCCTGAGCTCATAACTTCCTAGGGGCGGTCAGTAAGCTGCCCCCTCTGTAGTACAAGTATACTATTTTAATCATATCTTCGCAACAAATCGTCCACGAAAACCTAACGGGCCAGCCGACGGCCCAGCGGGGAGAGAGCCCGGGAGCGCCACCGGACCTCGTAGTTGAGCTTTCGGAGGAGGTTGCGTAGCTTGACGCCCCGGCTTTGAGCCCGCGCAAACCTTCGGGTGAGCTCGTGGTGGGGACGCAGCCGAGCGGCTAGGACCTCGACCACGGAGCGGGCCGCGGCCGGCTGGCGGCCGGTGAAGCGGAGCAGCCGCGGGTAGACCGGCGCGTAGTACCGGGCAACGTCGAAGCCGTCGAGCTCGTCTTCGCGCAGCACGTTCCCGGGAGCACCGAGGGACGAATAGTGGCGGCCCTTCTCGGCGTGGCGCCGCGGCTCGAGCGTGTGGCCGTAGTGCGCGTAGACGTAGGGAACGACGAGGCGCTTTCCGGTCAACCCGACGAGATGCTCGTGCACCGTGCCTTCCCAGCGTAGGCCCGGACGATGGCGAAAGAACATCATCCGGCGCTCGATCGACGTGTAGTAATCGAACGAACCGAAGAAATGCCACGTGTAGCCGTCGACGAAATCGTAAGCGGCCGGAACCCGGTCGAGACGCAGCGCGATCTGCCGGACCCCCGGACCATGCACTTCGTCCGCGTCGATAAAGGCGACCCACCGCGCCTCGCTGAGCTCGCCGTGCAGCTTCAGGCACCGATTGCGGGCGGTCGCAAAGTCCGTGAACGGCGTGCGGTCGACGGCCACGCGCCGCTCGCGGCCGAAGCGGCTCTCCGCGAGCGTCGCGGTATGCGGCGAGGGCTCAGGAGCGTTGTCGTTGACGATCAAAAGCGACGCCACGTCGCCGATCGAGTCGAGCATCGCGCCCAAGAACGGTTCCTCGCGCGGACCCAAGATCAAATGCGCCGCTATCAGCGTGGAGTGGCTCTGGGTGCCGAGGCCTGGAATGACCGCATGGTCACAAGTTCGAAGTCGGCGCGATGCCGCCTCTGCGTCTCGCGGTCGATGCGCGCGTGATCGCCGAAGATACGCGCGGAATCGGGCGCTACGCGCGCGCTATACTCCGGCGGATCGCCCTGCGCGACGACGTCGAGCTGACGCTGCTCGCCGACCCGCCGCTTCCGCAGCGGCGCCGCGGCGCCTACGCGCGCGCGCTCGGAAGCAAAGCCTTCGGCGTGAGCGGCAGCGTGCCGGCGAACTGCGACCTGGTCTGGCATCCCGCCAACGGAACCTTCTTCTTTTCCACGCTGCCTAGCGTCGCGACGATTCACGATGCGGTGCCTTTTCGTTATCCCGATCCCGACCCCAAGCGGCGCGAGCACGCCCAGACGCCGTTTCTCCGCTCGGCGCGAAGCGCGGCGCGCGTCATCGCCGTTTCGAACTTCGGGCGAAGCGAACTGCACGAGCTGCTCGCCATTCCGGCGGAAAAGATCGAGGTGATCGAGCACGGGGTCGACGAGTCGTTTACTCCGGGAGCGGCAGAGATGCTCCCGGTGGTTTTGCGCGGTTTGCGGTACCTGCTCTTCGTCGGTGATCCGATCGGCGAGCCGCGCAAGAACTTTGCGATCCTATACGAGGCCTACCGGCGCGCCTGGCCCTCGGATGAGGCGCCCGCGCTCGTCGTGGCCGGACCGCGCGCACCCGAGCTTCCCGGCGTCGTCCACGCAGGCAACTTCGGTGACGACTTGGCCGCCGGTTCGAACGAGACGCTGCGCGCGTGCTATCGCGGCGCTCTCGCGCTGGCGCTGGCGTCGTATCACGAAACGTTCGGGATGCCGATGCTCGAAGCGATGGCCTGCGGGACGCCGGTCGTCGCCTCGGCAGCGAGCTCGCTGCCGGAGATCGGCGGCGACGCAGCGCTCTATGCGCCGCCCGACGATGTCGATGCCTGGGCGGCCGCGCTTGCGCAGATTGTCGACGACGACGCGCTGCGCGATCGGCTTCGCGCCGCCGGGCTCGAGCGCGCGAAAAGCTTCACGTGGGAGGAGAGCGTTCGTCGTCATCTCGCACTCTTTCGCGCGGTCGCGCGATGATTCGCGTCGGCGTCGATGCGTGGAACCTGCCCGGCGACCACCGCGGGATCGGCCGCTATCTGCGCGAGATCCTGCGGGTCTGGCGTGAACGCGAAAGCAGCCGAGTCGAGGCAACGCTGATCGTTCCCGAATGGCACACGTGGACGGTTCGGCAGCGGTATCGCCGGGAGCTCGAAGATTTTCCGTATCGGGTCGTCTCACGCCGGTTCCACGCGGGAGCGCCTCTCGACGCACTCTGGTTTCCGTTCAACGGCTGCAGTTGGACTCGCTTCACGCTTCCGGCGACGGCAACGCTGCACGACGCCTCAAACTTCGTGGTGTCCGAGTACGCGCCGGAGACGCAGCAAATCTTCCGCGCCGCGGCGCGACGTTGCAAGGCATTGATCACCGACTCGCGCTTCGCACAAGCCGAGCTGGCGCGCGAACTGGCGATTGCGTCCGAACGGATCGTGCCGATCGCGCTCGGCGTCTCGCCGCCGCGTCCCCCCCTGCCGGTTGCGCTCGACGTCCGAGCGCTGCAGCCGTTCGTGCTCTACGTCGGAACGGCCGAACGGCGGAAGGGATTCGACACGCTCCTCGACGCGATGGCGCGCGCGGCGCAGCAACGTCCGGATCTGCGGCTCGTCGTTACCACGAAGCTCGAGGGATGGACTCCGGCGCCGGGAGTTCGCGTCGTCGAGCTTGGCTACGTCGACGATGACGTGCTCGCCACACTCTATCGCGCGTGCGCGCTCCTTGCGTTTCCCTCGCGGTACGAAGGCTTTGGGCTCCCGGTACTCGAGGCGATGAGTTACGGCGCGCCGGTCGTCGCATCGAACGCGTCGTCGGTGCCCGAGGCCGGCGGCGATGCCGCCTGTTACACACCTCCCGGGGATGCCGATCTGCTGGCCGCCGCGATTCTGCGCGTCGCCGGTGACGCCGCGTACGCGCAAGACTTGCGCCGCCGCGGGCCGATCCACGCCGCCGAGTTCACGTGGGAGCGGACCGCCTCGCGGACGCTCGCGGTTATTGAGGAGACGGCGACGGCGACGGGGCGTAGCTATCGATGATCGCTTGAATGCGAGCCGTCAAGGCAAGCCGGTACTTGTACGGGTTCGGCGAGTTTGCCGGTTGCGCGGCATCCGCGGCCGCAACCTGATCGTAGATCGCCTTCCATAGGGGGCCGGCGAATCCGGTGGCCATGCATGCAAGCTCCGTCGCTGCGCGCAATGCTTCCGCGGAGCCTTGCGTCTGCGGTGCCGTCCTCAGAACCCAAATCGTGGCGACCCTTTTTTCGTCAAGGCCGACGAAATGAAAGGTCGGATCGTACGCCGGCATCTCCGCCGCGTTCCTCGGAACAATGTCGATCGTGATGTCCGGACTCTTCGCGGCGTCCATCGTCGCTTTCAAAAGTGTCGCGATGTCGTGCGCCGTGAACTGAACGCTCGTTGCGGACGGGGCCGACTGGGCGAGAACCGGCGACGGTAAAGCGATGCCTAGGGCCAGCAATAGAACGATCCGCTTCATCGTGCGAACGTTTCAGCGATCTGTTAGCCTCACCTCTTGAGGTGCTGCTCGCGTCCTTTGACTTCGCGCGCTCTGCGCGCTACGTCAGGATGACATCCGCAGCGGCCACCGCGCTCGGGGTGACGGCGACGTAGTGGCTATGGAATTTCGTTGGGCGCATCGACGACGCCGTACGGACTGCCGAATTTCCCGCGGCTGTAACCGAGACGTTGCTCGAACCTTCCGCCCGGATAACCCACGATGATGACGTAGCTGTGGTAAAAACCGGAAACGCTGGCGAAAACCTTGCTATTCGCTTTATCGATGGAGATGAAGAGTGGGGCGCGACCGCCGGTATTCAGGTGCCTGGCGATCGCGGTGTAAGGCGGAGGAATCACGTCGATTCTTTTGGCGTTGGCATCGCCGACGACGAGATCGTTCCGACGATCCAGCACGATGCCGGTCGCATTATCGACATGCGCGCCCAGAGCGGTGGAATTACAACGCGCGAGGCCGCCCTTGAACTCTTCGATGTGGCCGCCGGCGCCCCGTGGACCGTTGTAGTCGACGAAGACATCGCCGGACGAGTCGACCGCAACGCCCCACGGCCCGGGCACCGTACACGAGTACAGCGGATGGTTGCTGGCTTGCCGGTATTCGCTGACTCGGCCGGGCTCATCGTAACCGGTAAAGTCGGTTTCGAAGAGATTGCCTTGGCGATCGACGGTCACCAAGCGCGGCGAGATCATCGCGAAGAAGTAGGTGAACGAAGGCGTCGACGTTCCGGGTGCATATTCCGTAATATTCCCACCGGCGGCGTTCGCTACGTACAGATTGCCCGATCGATCGAGCGTAACGTCCCACGGCCCGCTGATGCCGGTCGTGATCGATCCATCTGGCGTGTAGCCGTCGTCTTTAAATAGGAACACCTTGCCGGTGTCGTAGTCGGCCACGTACAAATCGTCAAGACCACCGTACTTCGCGGGAGCCGCCGCAGCGCGCATGGGCGCAACCGCCATCGGACTTGTCGTCGGACTCGAGCAACCCAGCAGAAGGGTGAAAACCGCTGCGCTCGCACACGACAGCGCCGAAAACGTTTTCATGACGGAACCCCCTATCGCTCGACTCGCTTCTTCCTTCGACACGCCCCCGTCGTAGGTACCTGCCGGGTCGCACGGAAAGGCCGCCGAGACCGCATGATACACCTAGCGACGGGAATATTGGTGCAAGAGAGACGGCTCCTCATGGTGGCCTCGCGGTATCCGAATCATCCCGCGCCGTTGTGGACGCTCCCCGGCGGACGGCAGCTGCCGGGCGAACTGCTCGCCGAGACCGTCGCACGCGAGGTGCTCGAAGAGACGGGCGTTCGCGCCGAGGCGCGCGAGGTCGCATACGTCAGCGAGAGCTACGACCGTGACGAGCACTATTTGAACGTCACGTTTGTGCTTGAAGCGTCCTTCGACTCCGTGCGCTCCGCGCGCTGCGCTCCGGATGACACGTTCGACTCCGCGCGCTACGCTGAGGATGACACGCGCGACCACGTCGTTGCGGTAGAGTGGGTGCCGATGGAGGATGTCGGCGAGCGAATGACGGTTGCGGTCGTGCGCGAGCCGCTAATAGCCTACCTGCGCGGAGAGCTGACGCAGCGCTATGCCGGCTTCCACGAAGCCGGCGTTACGATCCAGTGGCCTGCGGATTCTCGCTGAGTTCTACCCAGCGGGCGCGTTCGAGCGAGTGCGAGATGACGTCAACGGGCTTGCCCTGAACGGTCGCCCCGCGAGTCAGCGTTCCTTGGTCTTTAAATCCGTTGCGACGAAGCACCGCGCGTGACGAGAGGTTCTCCGGCAGGCAATAGGCGTGAATCTCGCGGAGCCGCGCGCGTGTAAATCCTTCGTCGATAAGCGCCGCGACGGCTTCGCTTGCTATACCAAGTCCGCGATGCGAACGGACGACGCTGTATCCGATCTCAGCCTTCGCGCGAGTCGCGTCGGCAATGCGAAGCGAGACCCAGCCGAGCGGTTCATCTCCGGGCGCAAGGTAATGCACCAGCCATTCGAATCGCCCGACGGAGCCCGGCGCGAATCGCGTCGGGCGACCGCCGACGACGCGCGTAAACTGTTCGCGATTGACGTCGGGTAGATCTTGATACTTACGCAGATCCGGTTCTTGCAGCACCCGCCAGAGCAGTGCCGCATTCGCGGCCGTCACCGGCACGAGGCGTAACCGCGTCGTTCGAATCGTTCGCACCGCGGGTTACTAGCCGGTCGTATCGCCGCGCGTGATAGAGCGTCGATGGATCTTGCTGCCGCCTACGCCGGGAACGCGCCGGCCTGGGTCGATTTTACGGGGACGGTCGCGTCGGCGCCGCACTTCTTCTACGGCTCGCACACCCACGCGATGCACGAGGCATTCGACGTTGCGAGCAGCGCGGGCAAGCTCGAGGTCGTCGACAACGTCGGCATCGCGCCGCGCTGCCCCGTCCGCGCCGGCGATAGGGTCGAGATCCGAGGCGAGATGGTCCACGATCCCGGGCGGTTGCCGGTCGTTCATCGGACGCACCACGATCCCGGCCATCACCATCCCGACGGTTTCATTCGCTTGCATGGGAGGCTGTATGCATAGGTGCGTGCGCTTGCATACGGAGTAGCTCCGGTATCGTCACGAACCGGTAGCCCTGCCGCTTGAGTGATTCTACGATGAGGCGCGTCGCCTCGACGTCGCCGCTGCGGTCGCAGAGTCTCCCGGGCGCACGGAGTCGTGCACAGATGATGCCTCGGTTGCCATCGTGCAACGCGATGATCGCCCCATCGCCCGTGTAACGCAGAACGCGCGCGGCGATCACGCGGGCGGGCGGGTACTCCCAATCGTTCGCGAGCGGCACCGACCACATGACCGGAGTGTACCCAAGCTTCCGAACCTCATCGAGTACGAGCCAGTCGCGCGCACCGAATGGCGGCCGCATGATTCGCGTATGGCGACCGGTCGCTGCGAAGATCGCGCGGTCGGTCCGAACGAGGGTTCTCCGAAGGCTGCTACCGTCGTCGAGCAGCAGATGCTCGTGGGCCCACGTATGATTGCCGATCGCGTTGCCGGCCTCAGCCTCGCGGCGCACGACGCCCGGATATGCCGCGACCGCGCGACCAACGACAAAGAACGTGGCGCGAACGTGCTCCGCACGAAGCACCGCGAGGATCTGGTCGGTGTAAGGCGGGTTCGGACCGTCGTCGTACGTGAGCGCGACGATACGCTCGTCCTTCGGTCCGCTCACCAGCGTCTTGCCGAAGAGCTGATTGGTCGGATTCTCGACGATCCGGTATCCCTGAAAGATGACGGCGCCGAACACCGCGAGCGCGACGACGCTCAGGATTATAATCCGACGGATCACGCTCAGCCGTGCAAGCCGCGAATGCGGCGCCGTGCGTTCTCGACGTTGCGGCGAAACTCGTCGGGACCGAACTGACGGAAGTCGTTGACGATCTCTTCATAGCGCGGGTCGGCGACTTGCGTGCTCTGCACGTGGAGCAGATCGCTCGGCACGCCTTTTGAGAGGTCGATCTCGAACTCGTGTCCCTTCTTCGTCGCCCAGTACTGTGGATTGGTGAATGTGACGATCCGCTCGCCGTGCTTATAGTCGACGACTTGTTTGACGTAGACGGTGTACGAAGCGTCGGCGCTGGGGAGCGGTGCCCGGTTGACGAGTTGCCAGACGCCGTCCTGGTCGAGCTTTCCGAAGAAAAAGCTCACATCGTAGACGCGCGCCGCCGGCGCCGTCACCGTAATCTCGTGCCCTTTATTTCCGCGCACCCGATAGACGAACGTCGAGACGCCCTCGACGTCGGACATACGGTACTCTTCTTCGTAAATCGGCGGCTTGGGGTAGCGAACGAGCATGCGGGCGTAGAGTTCGCTCGGCGCCTTTTGGGCGTGAATCGCCGGACCGAAGCGCCCCATCTCGCCGAAGCCGTAGATGCGCCACCCGAGAATGAGCATTACGATACAGAGCACGACGATCAGGATCTCGATCGGAAAACGCCGCATGACGAGCGCCTACTTTACCGGCGCGGGGGCTTCCTGGTCGAGCACGCGGTTGACGAGCCGATCGGCAAGCGCGTTCTCCTTGCGCGGGACGTGGCGAACGTCGACCTCGGCAAAACCGCGGATCAGCTGCCGTGCGCGGCGATAGAACGGTTGCAGTCCGGCATGCTTGACTCGATATTCGCCGCTCAACTGTTTCACGACGAGCTCGGAATCGAGCCGAACTGCCAAGCGGCGTATGCCGCGCTTTGCGGCCGCCTCGAGCCCGAGCACCAGCGCCGTCCACTCGGCGACGTTATTCGTCGCCACGCCGAGGTAAGCGCCGATCTCTTCGACGAGCTCGCCGGCGGGATCGAGCAGCACGGCCCCACTTGCGGCGGGGCCGGGGTTGCCCCGCGATCCACCATCGGCAAAGAGCGTCGCATCCATCCCTTGCGCCTTCGCCGGTCTGAAGGCATAGACCGCTCGCCTTGTGGGTACGTCGGAGAGCATGATGCATTCAACGACTCTTCGCGCCGCGACGCTGGCGCTCGCCGCCACGTTCTTCGGCGTTCCCGCGGCGACGCTCGCCTCGACGACGTCGACCTTCTATGGCATTACCGTGCACGTCTCGACCCAGAACATCAAAGTGCAGAATCCAAAGACCAAAGAGACCCTAAGCTTCGTGATCGTGCCGAAGTTCGATCAAGTCTTTTCAGCCGACGGCAAGACCACGTATCAGATGAGCAAGGTCAAGGCCGGTCAGTACGTCGGCATCATCTACGATCAGAAGGGGCTGGGCATCCGTCACGCCGACAAGATTTATCTGCTCGACAACGCCAACGAGAAGATCGGCACGCAATAAGCTCACTCGCGCTCGCGAGCTAATCCCCAGCAGGTCCGGTCCCGGGCGCCGCGAACGGCGGATGAGTTTTCCCTCGTCTGGAGCATGCGGCGTGTTGAGACTCGGCTTAGTCGCACTCGTAGTCGCCGGCGCGTCCGCGCTATCGTCGTGTACGGGCAGCCGGCCCGTGCCGTCACCGTCGGTCGCCGATCCGGCGGTTCAAGCGGCAATCGTCCGCGCGGTGCAAGCCGATCGCAAGCTCTACGGTGGTAAGACACCGGTGCCGGGCGTGCTCGTCGGCGTCTGGGACGGGAACGGGCACACCTACATTCACGGGTTCGGGTACGCGGATCGCGCGACGCGCCGGCCCTTGACGCCGGCCGACCACTTCCGCATCGGCAGCAACACCAAGACCTTTGTCGTCGCGGTGCTCCTGCAACTCATCGATAAAAAACGGCTGCGCCTCGACGACCCGATCGGTCGCTTCAATATCGGCGTCACGATTCCCGACGCCGACAAGATCACGGTCCGCGAGCTCTGCCAAATGCGCAGCGGCCTCTTCGAAGCCTACGATACGCCGCAAATGTCGGCGATCAACGTACGCCCCGAGATGACGTTCGATCCGCGCACGATCATCGCGTGGGCCGTCAAGCAGCGACCGTACTTTCCGCCGGGACAAGGCTACCACTACAGCAATACCAACTATTTGATTCTCGGGCTGATCATTGAAAGCGTGACGCACGACACGGTCGCGAATCAGATTCGCAAGCGGCTGCTGGTGCCGTTTCATCTGGCGCAGACCGTCTATCCGGCGACGGAAGCAATGCCGGAGCCCTGGGCGCACGGGTACGGCCTCGACAAACACCGCCGCTGGGAGGACGTCAGCGGGACGATTCCCGTTTCGCTGATGGGCGCGGCCGGCGCGATGATCTCCGACATGGACGACATGAAGCGCTGGATCGGCCTCTATGTGACCGGAAAGACGAGCGCCCCCGCGACGTATCGCGCACTCACCGAATGCGTTCCGACGGGACACAAGAATCTCTCGTTCGGACTCGGTCTTGGCTGCAGTGTCGGCTGGTACGGCTACACCGGCGGGCTCCCCGGTTACAACACCGCGAACTATTACTTCCCCACGACCGGCGCGACGATCGTCGCGTGGGTCGACGTGCAGGCGAACACGCCGGCGCCCGGCGTCGCAAACGCGATATTCCGCGACATCGCGCGCGTGATGACGCCGCAGAACGCGCCGTTCGAGGGCATCGAAAAGGGGCTGTGAGGTGAGTAGCATGACGATCGCTCGTATCGTCGCTGCGATGCTCTCGGCCGTCCTTCTGACGGCCTGCGCTTCGGGCCGGCTCCTGCCGGGCAACGCCGGGAGCCAAGCCTCAGATACAACACAACCACACGGTCCGGCGTTTGGGCCGTTCTACAAGGATCACCGGGGCTATCCGATCGGACAGATCGTGCTCGGTCCCGACAAGAATTTCTGGTTTGCCGACAACCTCTCGATCGGGCGCATCACACCCAAGGGCGTGCAGAGCAAGTTTGCGCCGGACGCCGCCGGATACATCCTCGCGACCGGCCCGAACAAGACGCTTTGGTTTCCTAGCTTCGATTCATTAGGAGATCCCGCGATCAGCAGCATGACGACGAGTGGCTCGATTACGAACTTTCCGATTCCCTCGGGCGTTTTCGTCATCGCGCTGGCGTTAGGGCCGGATAACAACGAATGGTTCGCCGATAACGGCCACGACGCCATCGGAAAAATGACGCCTTCCGGCGTTCTCACCGAGTACGAGCTCCCCGACGCGCAGACGCACATGCCGGTCGGAATTTCGAAAGGCCCGGACGGCAACGTCTGGTTCTTGGCGACGGACTCCTACGGCACGTCGCCCGAAGCCGGCAAAGTTACGCCGAGCGGCACGATCACGGAGTATCAGCTTCCGCTAAACTGCTCGAACGTGACCGACGCGATCGTTTCCGGGAACGACGGGAACTTGTGGATATCGGCATTTTGCGACGCCTATGCGATGGTGAGCATGTCGACGGCGGGTGCTTCGACCGCGTATGCCGTTTCGGCTCCGATGTTCGAGATGAGCGTCGGCACCGGCAATGAGTTGTGGGGTACCTTCGAACGATACATTGTGAAATTCGATACCGCGACGCACGCAACCGCGCGGGTCCGAACGCCGACGGTCAACGGTCATCGGACGTTACCGTGGCAGCTAGCCCAGAGCGCGCGGGGCGATCTGTGGTTTACCGCCAACACTCCAGGCCACTTAGCGTTTGTCGGCGTGTATCACCGGCATTCACCGCATAGCGGTCAGCGGTGACACGGCCGGTTGCAGCGCTTGCGATGGCGGCGCTGGCATTCGAGAGCCTGGCCGGCTGCGGCGGCGTGACGCCGATTACGCCGGCGGCGGTCTCACCCGACGGCGCAGCGCTGCGGCGTTGGACGTCGATCCGTACGCTTATCGAAAAATGGAACGGCTCGACATGGAGCGTTGCCAAGAGCCCAAATCCCGCCACCACCTACGATCAGCTTCGCGCGATCGCATCGAACAGCGCTGGTCTCTGGGCTGTAGGAAGGCAGGATTCAAACGTCTCCGGACATGACGCAACCTCACTCGTCGAATTTCACTGCTCTTTGAAGAAACCGGCGATATTGCCGTCGGAGTCGAGAACGAATATCAACGGAACCGTGCCTTTAGCGAAGGTCGCGACGTAATGATATTGCGCAAAGCCCTGCGTGTTGTCCTTGCGGACGAATTGCAGACTTTGGAACGCGCCGAGCGGCGACAGATTGTTGTCGACTTGCGAAATTAGATCGGGCGTGAACTTGCTCTTCATCGTCTCGGAAATTCCGCTCGATGGCAGCTTGCCCGCGAGAACGTCGGTGAGGAATGCCGAGAAGCGGGCCGTCAGCGCGCTGTCCGGAGCGCTCGCGGCGGGCGCGGGCGCGGGCGAGGCTTGCGCGATCGCGTACTGCGGCGCTGCGAGCGTTGTCAGGGCGAGGGCGATTGCAATGCGATGGATCATGTTCTAGGCTTCCTTTCTGCGCGTTCGCAGAGTTTTTCGAGGGCGAGGCCGATGCGGCGTTTGCGAGTCTCGGGCCTTTTCGCCGCCTCTATCCACTGCGCGTACTCCTTTCGATGCGTGTAGGACATTGCATCGTAGGTACGCCGCTGCGCCGCTTTCATCGCTTTTGCAAAGTCCGGGGGAACGTCAACCGTACGTTCCAGCCGGTCGGCTTCGATCGAGACGCCGATCCGGTCGCCTCGCTCGATACCGGCGGCACGCCGAACCGCAGCCGGAATGCCGATCATCGGCCCCATGCCCATGTTGGCGATCGAGGTCCGATGTTCGACGCCTTTAACGACGATAAGCACCGGCATGCGGGCTCGGCCGCCGAGCGCCTTTAGCACCGCGTCCGGCACGCGCACGTACGTCCCCGAGGAACCCTCGACCCCGTCCAAGGTCGCGCGAAAGGTTCTCATTGCCTTAGGCGCGTTTCCAGACGAGGACGTTCGAGCTTCCCCAAATTTCGGGCGGCAGCGTTCGAATCGTCAGCGTGTCGCCGTCGATTTTGAACTGCCGTTCGAGCGTCGTCCCCATCAGGTTGGTGAAGACGCTGACTTCGACGTGATGGAAGACACGATCGCCGCGCACGTCGTAGCGACCCGCGTAGGCGAGAAAGTTCAGCAGCGCCTCGCTTCGGCTCGCCTCCGATGCGGCGCTTCCGGCCGGTGATTTCAACTCCGGGCGATGCGTACCGGCGAGCACCGCGGCCATACGCGCGTCGGCGCTGTAGATGAGATAGCCGACCGGATCGGGGCCGAAGCGCGGCTTCTCCGTCGTCTTTCCTTCATCGACGTCGAAGCTGATGAGGCTCCACGCACCGACGATGCCCTCTTTCGCCGCGGCCTTTGCCGGCGAAACGTTCCCGACTGCTGCAAGTAGACCGAAAGAGGCAGCTACTTCGAGCATGCCCTTCCGAGAAACGGAGCGCAATGAACTCATTACTCGCGATTACGCTCGTCGCCGCAACTTCCTCCGCGCAACCGGCGGCCGATTCTGCGGCGACGCTTTTCCAGCGCGGCGACTTTCAGGCAGCGGCGGCCGCATACGAAGCACTCCTGAAAGTGCAACCCAAAAACCCGGACGCGCTGCTCGGGCTCGGAACGATCCGTCTTTACCAAAACGATTTGAATGCCGCCGAACCGCTCTTGGATTCGGTCGCTACCGCGCAACCACAGAACGCGCGAGTGCAACGGTTGATCGGCGAGGTGCTGCGGCGGCGGGCCGAAGCCTCGCGCCGCACGACGCTCGACGGCACCAGCACCTCCGTGCCGTTCGTCGTCGCCGATCCGTTGCCGGTGGTGCGCGTGGTCGCAAACGGAACCGCTGCCGATTTCATCGTGGACACCGGCGCCGACGTCGCGCTCGAACCGAGTTTTGCGCAACGCATCGGAGTCAAGACCTCGAGCGCAGGCAACGGTGTCTTTGCCGGAGGCTTGCACGCTCCGATCCAGAGCGGGATGCTCGCATCGCTCGCGCTCGGCGGGGCGACCGCGTACGACGTTCCTGTGCACGTGATGGAGACGCATGCGGCCGACCTCTTTCCGAAACTGCATATCGACGGCATCGTCGGCACGACCTACTTCGAGCGGTTCCTGGTGACGATCGACTATCCCAGAAACGAGCTGATCCTGCGCCCGCGCACCGCGAGCGTTTCGGCGGCCTTCCAAGCGCAGGCCTTCGCCGCAAGTGCGACGGCCGTACCATTCTATCTCGTCGGCGATCACTTCGTCTTTGCGCAAGCCCAAGTCAACGCCGCGCCACCGGGACTCTTTTTGTTCGATTCGGGTCTCGCCGGCGGCGGCCTGATGCCGACCGCGCAACTGGTCACCGCAGCGCGACTGCCGTTGAATCAAACAGCCGCCGGAACGGGTTACGGCGGGGGCGGCGCCATCACCGCGGTGCCGTTCGTCGCGCAACGCATCGCCGTCGGCAATGCGGTGCGCGAGAACGTTGCGGGAATCTTTACGCCGCAGGGAACGCCCTTCGCACTCTTCCCGTTCGTCGTCTGGGGAGCGATCTCGCACGACTTCCTGCGTCATTACGCATACACCGTCGACTTCGATGCAATGCGGATCGTGCTCGCTCGCTTACCTCGCGAGGGCGGATGAGCTATCTGTCGAAAACGCGAGGCTTGACACGTGCACTTCTTACAGCGCTAATCGGCGCCGTCGGCCTCACCTCGTGCGCCGGCAACCCGTGGAGCCTCTTGACGCCCGGTGGCTTGCAGCGCGGCGCTGTACCCGCGCATCATCGCAGCACCTCGGCTATTGCGCACGTGATCGTCATGATTCAAGAGAATCGCAGCTTCGACGATCTCTTCGCGACGTTTCCGGGTGCGGACGGCACGACGACCGGCAAGATACGAGGACGGCACGGCTCCCGGCACATTCCGCTCCAGAAAGTCAACCTCGTGGAGCCGTGCGACTTCGGCCACTCGTACAACGGTTTTGTCACCGCCTACGACCACGGAAAGATGGACGGCTTCAGTAAGGAGGGCGTAAACTCCAAGTGCCTGCCCGGTCCGGCCGGAAAGCGTCCGTATCAATACGTCGATCCGTCGCAGATCGCGCCGTACCTGCAGATCGCAAATACCTACGTGCTAGCCGATCACATGTTCCAGACGCAAGGCAGCGGCAGCTACACCGCACATCAGGATCTAATTCGCGGCGGCACGACGATTAACGAAGCGCAGACGCGCAGTTTGGTCGATAGTCCCACCTCGCTTCCCTGGGGTTGCGATAACGACACACCGGGCACGACGACGCCGCTGCTTATTTGGAGCAAGAATACCCTACATCATCAAGGCGGCGGCCCGTTTCCGTGCTCAAACAAGTTTCCCGATAAGGGCGCCTATTACAAGACGCTCGCCGACCTGCTCGACGGGGCCGGTATCTCGTGGAAATACTACTCGCCGACGGTCAAAAACGGCGTCGGCGGCTATTGGAACGCGTTCGACACGATCTATCCCGTCTGGCACGGGCCGGAATGGGGCACAAACGTGACGACCACGCAACCGTACGAAAAGGCGATTTTCAGCGATATCCAATACGGTAAGCTCGCAGCCGTCTCGTGGGTGATTCCCGACGAAGGCAACTCCGACCATCCGGGCTCGGGGAGCGACACCGGACCCTCCTGGGTCGCGAGCGTCGTCAACGCGGTCGGGCAGAGCTCGTATTGGGATTCCACGGCGATCATCGTCGTCTGGGACGACTGGGGCGGCTTCTACGACCACGTGCCTCCACCGCTGCAGGACCAGTGGGGTGGGTTAGGGTTTCGCGTTCCGATGCTCGTCGTTTCGCCGTACACGCGCAAGGGAAGCGGCAGCCAGGGCGGCTATATTTCGACGACGCAGTACGAGTTCGGCAGCATCCTGAAGTTCATCGAGAACAACTGGACGCTGCCGTCGCTGGGCACGACCGACGTTCGCGCAAATAGCATCGCCGATTGTTTCAACTTCTCACATCGCGCGCGCAAGTTTAGAGCGATTGCTTCGAAGTACTCGCGCTCGTACTTCGAGCGGCAACCGGAGTCGTTTAGACCGGTCGATTCGCAGTAAGCTACTCCCAGTCGGGAGCTTGGTATTCGCCGTACTGCTGCATGAAGAACTTCGGCGGAAGCGGCGCCGCGATCTTCACGAAGGGCTGCGGCTTCTGGGCGAAATTGAAGCAATCGCCGGCGGGCGAGTTCGCACGCTTATCGGCCGCGGCGAGCTGATCGAGACCCCACAGATCTTCGGCGAATCGTAGGACGCTCGCGGTCTCGTACTGCACGTGCGAGACGAACCCGTGTTTGGCGTATGGCGAAAGCACGAGGAGCGGCACGCGGAAGCCCAGCCCGTCGTAATCCTTAAAGGGCGGCGGAACGTGATCGTAGAGCCCGCCCCAATCGTCCCACTGAATGAAGATTGCGGTCGAGTTCCAGAACTTGCTCACACCAACCGCATTCACCAGTGCGGCCACCCACGACGGACCGAAGCCGCCCGGACAGTTGACGTGATCCGAATCGTCGCAGACCGGGGTGATCCACGTGAAGTTCGCAAGCTTTCCTGCGCGGACGTCGGTAATGAACTTCCAGTTCGGCGTGATCACGTCTCTGGCCCAGTCGGGGCCGTAGTAGATGTGACGAATGGCCTGGTAGCTCGACCAGAAACTGCCGTCACCGCTCGACGGGCTGCCGTACTTGCTCGTGTAGAAGCGCCACGAAAGCTTCGCGCGGTCGAGTTCGTCGCCAAGCGTCTGATAATCGAAGCAGGGTTCCTCGGGCGCGCCGATCTTGCGGGCTTTCGTGATCGTCGGTACGCTGTCGCCCGAGCCGCCGAAACATCCCCACTGACCGTAGGGCAGGTCGACGCTCGATGCAGCCTGCGCGGCGATGACGTACTGGTGGCCTACGAAGCTCTCGTCGAGATGCGATTGGAACATTCGGTCGGCCAAGACGCCCTCGCTCGCCATGTCGAAATACGGTTTGGAATCCTTGTGCGGCACGTAGACGTACTCGGGGTATTTGATGCCCCGAGGTCCGTTTTCGTTGAACTCTTTATTGAAGGCGTCGTTGCGGCATTGCGTTCCGGGAAGCTTCCCGGTTCCGTGACAGGCCGCAAACATCGCCGACGCGGAATGGTCGATCACGTACTCGACCGAGAGCGGCACGGGCCGCAGCGCGATCGTCTGCCCGGTCGAGATCTTGCCCTCCGGAACCGTATCGGCGCCGGGATAGCCTTGGAAGAGGTTATCGAAACTTCGGTTCTCTTGCACGATGTAGATGACGTGCTCGATCTTCCCGGCGCCCGTCCCGTTCACGAACTTGATCGCCTCGTCGTTTCGCATGTAGGGCAGTGCGGGTGCGGGCTGCAGGCCGGCCGAGCAGCCTATCAGGCATAGCATGGCGCCGAGCCCGGCGAGACGGCGCGCGATCACTGCGGATCGCCGTGCTGCGCGCGATGTTGCCGGTCGATGAAGTACTTCGCCGAGAACTTCGACGAGATCGCGGTGAAGGTGCGGGGCGACTGACTGTAGTTGAAGAGGTCGCCGATGCTATTCGCGCGCTGGTCGGTCGTTCCGACGGAAGCAAGAGTCCAGTTCTGTTCGACGTACTTCAAGATGCTGCCGAACTCGTATTCGGTGTGCGAGACGTACCCGCCCTCACTCGAGCTGCCCTCGATCGCGTAGGGTGAGAGCACGAGCATCGGAACGCGAAACCCCAGGCCGCCTTGGACGCCCTTGTACTGATGCGGCGCGACGTGGTCGTAGAAGCCGCCCCAATCGTCCCAAATAACGATGATGACGCTGGAGTTCCAGTAGCGGCTCTCTCCGACCGCATTAACGACGCTTGCGACCCACGACGGACCGGTGTCGCACTTGCATCCCTGCCCGGGATGATCGTTGGCGTCGTCTTCGGGAATGATCCAGGAGACGGCTGGCAACTTGCCATTATTTATATCGGCGAAGACGTTGGTCTCGGGCCACGAAACGTTCGTGCCCCATTGCGGCCCGTAGCGCACGCCGTGGATCACGTCGAAAGCGTCGAGCAGGTCGGCATCACAGGCGGATTTGCCGCCATCGCAGTCGGAGCTGGGGCTGCAGCCGGGCTGATCCGAAGCGTTGAAGCACGGCGTATAGTATTTCCACTGCACGCCGGCCGCGTCGAGACGATCGGCGATGGTCTTATATCCGCCCGAACCGTAGTTCGGAAAGTCGTTCGAGCACGGATGCGGACCGTTCTCGCGGACGTCGCCGTTGATATCGATCGTCCAGGTCTTGGCGTTGGGATTGTCGCATCCCCACGGCCAGTAAGTGGGGTTGTCGATCAGACTCTGCGTCGATTTCGACGGCTTGCTGCAACCTTGTATGCACGTGCCGCCGCGAATCAGATCTTGATGGGCGGTAAAGCTCCCGCTCCCCTGACTCTGAAACATACCGTCGGCGAGCACCCAGCGCTGCGCGATGTCCCAGTACGGTTGGATATCGGTTTGCTTGACGTAGTGATAAGGGAGCGTTCCGGCCGGCTGGCCGTTCGGGCACGCGCCTTTGCCTTCGAGATTAAAGCCGTCCATTTTTCCAGCATCGTAATCGGTTTCGAAGGATTTGTGGCAATGCTGCAAGTCCGTATCGAGAACGAGCGACTGCGATTTGAGCGTCACCCACTTGTCGACGTACTTGCCTCCTTGTTTTACCTTCATCTTGCCGCGGGTTGCGCCGTTCGCTCCGGGAAAGAGCGCAAACAGGTTATCGAAGCTCCGGTTCTCCTGAACGAGGATGACCACGTGTTGAATCGGCGAACTCCCCGCCCGCCCGAGCGATCCCAGCGACGCTCCCTGCGGGAGCGACGACGCGCCGCCGCAGGCGGCGAGCGCGAAGCTCGCAACGGCCAGGTTCGTTCGTAGGAGTAACGCGCGGCGAGTCATGGCCGTTCCCATCCTATTGCGAGTCGGGCGCGACGCCCGACGGCTTCTGGCGCAGGAAGAACTGCGTCGAGTACTTTGACGAAATCTTCTGGAAGGGGCGCGGCGACATGCTGAAGTCGAACGCGCCGGCGAGGCTGTTCGCGCGCTGATCCTCCTGCCCGAGGGTGACCAGGTTCCAGTTTCCCTCAACGAACTTCAGCACGCTTGCGGTCTCGTATTGGGCGTGCTCGACGTGCGCTTTGACGTACGGCGAGACGATCAGCAGCGGAAACCGGAAGCCGAGACCGCCCTGGTTGTCGTAGAGCGGCGGCGGCACGTGGTCGTAGTATCCGCCCCAGTCGTCCCAGAGCACGACGATCGCGCTGCTCTTCCAGTACTTGCTCTGGCCGACCGCGTTGACGAGCGATGCGACCCACGCGGGACCCGTGTCGATCGGCCTGTTCTTGTTCTTTTCGTCGGGGTGGTCGGAGTTCGCTCCATCGGGAGTGACCCAGCTGACCGCGGGAAGCTTCCCGTTCTTGATGTCGCTGAAGATCTGAAGGTCGGTGCTCGTAACCTTCGTTCCCCACTCGCTGCTGTACCGAACCGACTTGATCGCATCGAACGCGCTCCAAATGCCGGAGTTGCCGGCCTTGGGCTTATGCCACGGGTAGACCTTGTTTGCGTAGTACTTCCACGATATGCCCTTGGCGTCGAGCCGGTCGCGGATCGTACCGTTCGGATAGTTCACGCACGGAAACGGGCCTTGCTGCTGCTGTCCGGTAGTCGTGATCACGGGAACCCACGAGGTCGTGTACGCGTCGCAGCCCCACGGGAATCCGGTCGGATCGTCGATCATGCTGTGATACTGGTCGATCGCGGTTCCACCGGCGATCAGCGCCTGGTGCGCGGTGAAGCTTTCGCTGCCCTGGGTTTGAAACGCATTATCGGCAAGAACATACTGCTGCGCCATCTCCCAATACGGTTTGACGTCGGTCGGATTGACGTATTGGTAGGTATAGGTGCAGGTCGTCTGCGGTCCTTCGCCGTCGGGTCCGAACTTGGTGACGTCGAAACCGTCCATCGCGCACGGGCTCGACAAACTCGGTTTCGACGCGGCCGAATGGCACTCGAGAAGATACCCCGCCTTGTAGTTATGCGCGAGATCGTTGTCCCAGCCGAAATTGTTCTTGAAGCCTTTGCCGGTGAGGGTTACTTCGGTCAGGGCGACTTTCGTACGTGTCTTGATCACCGGCTGGCCTTTTGCCGCACAGAGCTGCGCGACCGGTGACGGCATCGGCTCGGCGTAGCCGTACGTCGTTCCATTTGCGTTGGGGAAGGTCGCAAAAAAATTGTCGAAGCTGCGATTCTCCTGAACGATGACGATCACATGCGATATCGGGGTGCTCGGTTTGCCCTCGTGTCCATCGCCCATCGCAGGGAGCGTTCCGCTCACCGTTCCCGCGGCTCCGCTGCACGCCACGATTCCGCCTGCGGCGACAACCAGAAGAAATGCCAACGCGGCGGTACGAAAATGCAAGCAGGCAACAATCATTTCAGCTGCCGCTACTTGGGCACCGGACCGCCCTCTCTCCTTTTAAGAATCAAGGAAGATGACTTTGTTTATGGTTTCGCTGCGACGTTCTCAGTCGTAGCTTTCACGCACCGTTTCGAGCAGCGTCTGGCCGAACTCGACGATCGCGCCGTCACCGTCGAGCACGTCGACCGCGAATCCCGGATAGAAGTTGATGAAACGCTCTTGCTTCCATCGCGCGACCGACCAGCGGTCGCGCGCGCCCTTCTCGAACGGCCACGATGGCATGCCTTCGCGGTCGGAGCGAATGTCGCGACCGTCGCTGGTTTTGATCCGCACCTGAAAGCCTTCGACGCGAGCGATCTTCATTTCGAGCGTTCCGATTTTCATTGTGCTTTCCGGCTTAATATAGAATCGGGCTGACTGGATTCGAACCAGCGATCTCTAGTCCCCCAGACTAGCGCGATAACCAAGCTTCGCTACAGCCCGCTACACCGGTGTCGACGCGATCTTCTTCGATTTCTTCCTGCGCGTCTGTCTTCCACCCACGGCGTCTTTGAGCGATCTTCCGGCGACGAACGCCGGAACCTTGCGTGCGGCGATGGTGAGCCTCTCGCCGGTCTTCGGATTGCGCCCTTCGCGTGCTTGACGCGCTCGAACGACGAAACTACCGAACGGATTGAGTGCGACCCGATCGCCCTTTTGCAAGGCTCCCTTTATCTCGTTCAGTATTAAATCGACTATCGCACCAGCCTGGCGGCGCGAAAGCTCCGCTTCGACGGCGACCGCATCTATCACATCGGCTTTGGTCAACGTCGCATCTCCTTGGACGGCGGCACGATCGAACGATCGCTCAACGGGAGGCCGCCCATCTTAGTAACCGAGAGTATACGGAGACCGAACGAGCGCTCCTTCCAGCTCCCACGGCTAAGGCGCAAGGATCTCCGCGAGAGCGCGAAGCGCCAGCGCGTACCCGGATGCGCCGAGCCCGCTAACGACGCCACGGCAAGCGCCCGCCGTCACGCTGGTGCGCCGAAATGCTTCGCGAGCGGCAACGTTCGAAAGATGGACTTCGATCGTGGGAAGGTCGATGGCGGCGATGGCATCCCGGATGGCGTACGAATAGTGCGCGTATGCGCCGGGGTTGATCACGACACCGGCGAAGCTCTTGCGCGCGGCTTGGAGGGCGTCGACGATTGCACCCTCGCTATTGTGCTGCTCGCAGCGCACGTCGATACCGAGCTCCTTTGCAGCGGCGGCGATCGTTTCGTTCAACTGGACTAGCGTCTGCGTGCCGTAGATCTCCGGCTCGCGCTCGCCAAGCAAGTTGAGGTTCGGTCCGTGCAAGACCAAAACGCGCATGGCTCCCGCTTCTTTGGAGGAAATGCGCGGGCCTCCGAACCAGAGGCGGTCATGCCCGATACCCTGTTGGCCGCATCGAACCTCGACGCCGGAGTCGCGCTCGTGGCGGCAATCACCACGGAGCTCGTAACCGAGATTCGCGACCGCCACGACCTTTGGCCGACGGCAACGGCCGCGGTGGGGCGGCTCACCACCGGTGCGGCGCTCTTTGCCGCAAGCCTGAAAGGCAGCGAACGAATCTCGCTGCAGATTGCCGGCGACGGTCCGCTGCAAACGCTCGCCGCCGACGCGTGGCTGTCCGACGAGCGTACCATCGCGGCGCGAGGCTACGCTCGCAACGGACGCGTCGAGCTGCCCGTGAACGCGCGCGGAAAGTTCAACGTCGCCGGCGCGGTCGGCGCTGGATCGTTGCAGGTCACGCGGTCGAGCGAGATCGGACAGCCATACGTCGGGGTAGTTCCGATTCAGTCGGGCGAGATCGCCGAAGATCTCGCCGCCTATCTCGCGCAGTCGGAACAGATCCCGAGCATCGTCGCGCTCGGCGTTCTCGCCAATCCCAACGGCGTGGTTGCGGCCGGAGGGATTCTCGCGCGCGCCCTCCCAGGGGCCAACGAGCGCACGCTCTCGATGCTCGAAGAACGGGCCGCTTCGATGCCGCCGGTCACGCAACTCATCGCGCACGATCCCGATCCTCGCGCGCTCTTGCGCGAACTCGCCGGCGATCTCGAGCTGCGCTCATTCCACGCGCGCGATGTTCGCTTCGCGTGCCGCTGCAACCGTGCGGCAGTCGAATCGGTACTCCTCGGGTTAGGCGCCGACGAACTCTTGCAGCTGACCCGCGACCGCGACAAAACCGAGGCGACCTGTGAATACTGCAAGACCACCTATGCTTTTAGCGCGGACGAGCTCCGCGAGCTCGTCGAGCGTTTGTAGTTACTCCGCGCCCGGGATCACGCGCACGAAACGGCGCGCGCCGACGGAGAGTACCGCCGGCTCCCGCTTTGCCCAGGGAGCGTTCGCATCGCGAACCGCCTCGCCGTCAACCTTGACCGCACTACCCGCGATAAGGCGTTCGGCCGCGCGTTTGCTCTCCGCAAAGCCCGCTTTGACGAGCAGCTCCGAGACGCGCTTGCAATCGCCGAGTGTAATTTCGGGCAGGTCTTCACTTGGGATTTCGCGTCGCTGGACGGTTCGTTCGAAGTAGTCGCGCGCCGCGGCGGCGGCCGAAGGGTCATGATAGCGCGCGACGATATCTTGCGCAACGCGCTTCTTCTCATCCATCGGATTCGCGCGTCCCGCGGCGAGGTCGGCTGCGAGCCGCTCCGAATCGGCCCTCGAGCGAAATGCAGCCAATCGCGCATAGACTCCTATGAGCTCATCGGGAACCTTCATCAGCTTCCCAAACTGATCGTTTGCGGGTTCGGCGACGCCGACGTAGTTCCCGAAGGATTTGCTCATCTTCTTCTCGCCGTCGAGGCCGACGAGCAACGGAACCGTGGCGCAAATCTGCGGAAGCTGCCCGAACTCGCGCTGAAACTGGCGCCCCAGCAGAAGATTGAAGAGTTGGTCCGTCCCGCCTAACTCGACGTCGGCTTCGATCGCTACCGAGTCGTACGCTTGAGCGACCGGATAGAGAAACTCGTGCAGCGAGATCGGCACGCCCGAATCGTAGCGTTCGCGGAAGTCGTTGCGCTCGAGCATTTGGGCAACCGTCGTCTTCGCGAGAAGCTTTACGAGATCGGTAAGCGAGAGCGGATCGAGCCACTCGGAGTTGTAGCGCACCTCGATGCGCTCGAGATCGAGCACCTTTCCCGCCTGCTCGCGATAGGCTTGCATGTTCGCCTCGATCTCCTCGCGCGAGAGCTGCGGGCGCGTCACGTTGCGCCCGCTCGGATCGCCGATGCGCGCCGTGAAGTCCCCAATGATCAGCGTGACGTGGTGGCCGGCCTCGGCGAACCGCTGGAGCGGATGAAGCACGACCATGAACCCCAAATGCAAATCCGGACTGGTCGGGTCGACGCCGAGTTTGACCCGTAGCGGTCGTCCGGCGCGAAGCCGCTCGTGAAACTCCGGCACGGTCTCGACGTGATCGAAACCTTCAAGCAGATCGGCCGCATCGCGAAGGCTCACGTACGCAGTTCGATCAGCGTAACGCCGGTCGATCCTTCCTCTTCGTTGCCGTAGCGCAGGCTCTTGACGCCGGCGTGGCCGCGCAGATACTCTTGCAGCCCGCGCCCAAGCATCCCCGTGCCCTTGCCGTGAATCAAGCGCAGCGGCGAGTTTCCTGCGAGCAACGCATCGTCGATCCATCGCTCGACCAGCGGTTCGGCCTCGGCGAAGCGCTTGCCGCGCACGTCGAGTTCCGCCGACGAACGCTGCGCCGCGCTCAAGCGGGCGTCGGCCTGCGTTCCGGAGCGCTCGCCGCGCTTTACCGCGCGGCCCTCTCGGCGAACGTCGCTCTTCTCCACCATGATTTTCATTGAACCGACCGAAACCAGCAACCTTTCGTCCCAATCTTCCGTGACGACGCCCTCCTGATTCAACGAAAGGATCCGCACGCGATCGCCGGGTTCGTACGCGCCGGTATCCGGTGCATCGGTCGCTCCGGCGCGAATCCCCAGATCCTGCCGCATCGCCTCGATCGTCTGCGCGAGCAGCGCCGCCTGCGACGCCGTTACTCGGCCCTTTCGCCCGCGCTCGATGGAGCCGAGTTCCTGGGCCCGCCGCTGCAGCTCGCGCACGAAGTCGCGCAGGCTCTGCTGCAGACGTTCTTCCGCTCGCGCGCCGAAACGCCGGCGTTCGGTGTCGAACTCGCCGCGCTCCCCGTGTAGTCGCGCGTGCTCTTGGGTGACTTCGCTACGCTCGGCCGCCAGCCGCGCGCGCTCTTCTCGAAGCTCGCCGCTTCGCTGCGCAAGCTCAGCCAAAGCCGCCTCATAATCGCGCTCGCGCCCCTCGAGCAGCGCGTTCGCACGCTCGACGATCTCCGCTGCGATGCCCAAGCGCGTCGCGAGCGGGAAGGCCAGGGATTGCCCTGGCGTGCCAACGTCGAGCTCGAAGGTCGGCGCGAAGGTCGCGGGATCGAAATGAACGCTCGCGTTGGCAACGCCGGGCGTAGCGTGCGCGAAGAGTTTAAGCTCGACGGAGTGCGTCGAGACGATCGCGCGCGTGCCGTCCGCGAGCAGCCGTTCGAGCATCGCGACGGCGAGCGCCGCGCCGGCCGTCGGCTCGGTGCCGCCGCCGATTTCGTCGACGATCGCCAGGGTTCGCTCGTTCGCCGCGTCCAGGATCTCGCGCATGCGCTCGAGGTGAGCCGAGAACGTCGATGCATTGGCAACGAGCGACTGTTCGTCGCCAATGTCGGCGATCACGCGCTCGAACCGCCCGATGCAACAGCGTCCCGCCGGAAGCTGCATCCCGCAGTACGCCATCACGACGAAGAGTCCGGCCATCTTGAGTGCGACCGTCTTTCCTCCCATGTTCGGACCGCTGATCACGAGCAGCGGCGTCCTTTCGTCGATTTCAAGCGACTGCGGCACGGCGCGCTCGCCGAGGAGCGGATGACGTCCCCGCTCGATCACGAGCACCGGCGCCTCGATGAGTTCGGGGGCACCGCACTCGTTTCGGTGCGCGAACTCCGCTTTCGCGGCGAGGAGATCGATCCGCGCGAGCACCTCGACGTTCGCGTCGACTGCTGCCGCGTGAGTGCCGACTTCGCGGGAGAGGGATTCGAGAATCCGAGCGACTTCGCGTTCCTCTTCGATCTGCAGCGTTCGCACGCGATTGTTCGTCTCGAGCGCCGCGAGCGGTTCCACGAAGAGCGTCTGTCCGCTCGAACTCGTATCGTGGACGATGCTCGGCAGGGCCCCTGAGAACTCGGCTTTGATCGGGATGACGAAGCGCCCGTTGCGGATCGTCACGATGCGGTCCTGGATCGCTTTCGCGTACTTTGCCGAGCTCAGAATCGAGCTCACGCGGTCGCGAGCCTCGGCTTGAGCTCCGGCGAGCTGACGCCGAATTCGTCCAAGCGCCGGCGATGCGCGATCTTGGACGACGCCGCGTTCGTCGATCGCATCGACGATCGTCCGAGTGAGTTCGCGTAGCGGCGTGTAGCCGGCGATTACGTCGCGCAGCTCGGCGTGGCCGCTGACGGCGCGATGGGCCGCCGCCGACGCCGCTAGGGCATCCCCCGTGG
>JBAUYZ010000060.1:0-1825 GCA_049585055.1 Candidatus Cybelea sp.
GCGAGACCGATTCGATTCCCACAAAGTCTTCGAATTCGTGAAAGCGCACCAAGCCCTCTGGCCGATCGCCACGCAATGCCGCGTGCTGGACGTCTCGCCCAGCGGCTATTATGCGTGGCTCAAGCGCCCACCCTCGAAGCACCATCAAGCCGATGTGCTCCTCGGCGACCGTCTCGTGGCGTTGCATCAGAAATCGCGCGAGAACTACGGACGGCCGCGTCTTCAGAATGATTTGCGTGATGAAGGCATCTTCGTGAGCGACAAGCGCGTGGCGCGCCTTATGCGCGAGCGAGAGATTCACGGAGCGAGTCGCCGCAAGGGCTTTCGCACGACCGTGCGCGATCGCGATGCCCGCCCGGCGCCGGATCTGGTCGACCGCGAGTTCAAAGCCGACGCCCCCGATCAGCTCTGGGTTGCCGACATCACCTACGTTCCCACCTGGGCAGGCTTTCTTTTTGTTGCGATCGTGCTGGACGTGTTCAGTCGACGCGTCGTCGGTTGGGCGATGGCAACACACTTGCGAACCGAGCTCGTCCTCGATGCCCTCGAAATGGCGCTGCATCGGCGGCGGCCTAAGGGCGTAATCCATCACTCAGACCAAGGCTGCCAGTACACGTCGATTGCGTTTGGCAAGCGCTGTCGAGAAGCCGGTGTCCGGCCATCGATGGGCTCTGTCGGCGATTGTTTCGACAATGCAATGTGCGAAAGCTTCAATGCAACGCTTGAATGCGAGCTGCTCGTAAAACATCGCTTCAAGAACCCGCGCGAGGCTGCACTCGCAGTCTTCGATTTCATTGAAGGGTGGTACAACCCGATCCGGCGGCACACCTCAATCGGTTCCATCTCTCCAATGGAGTTCGAACGACGGATGAGTCAGGCCGCGTGATGTCCAATCAGCAACTCTCCGCGAAAGCGGGCCAGCTCCATATTTGGGCCGCCGATTGTGTTGATTGGGGCTACGTTCCCGTTCGCTCCGGGCGCGTAGATCGTGACGGTGTTGCTCCCCCAGTTGGAAACATAGAGCTTCCCCGCTGAATCTAGCGCCACGCCCGCAGGCTTGGACATATTCGTGTAGGAACCGCCGATGGTGCGGATCGGCGATACGTTTCCTCGCGCTCCGGCGCCGTAAACGGTTACGTCACCAGGCAGCCTGTGAGTACCATAGTTGGCCACATAGATATTGCCGTCCGCATCAAGTGCCACATCCCAGGCACGATGCAGGCCCGTGTTGCTACCGTGAATCGTCCGAATTGGTTTGACGTTGCCGCTTGCGTTCGCGGGGTAGACCCTCACCGCACCTTCCGACGGGACGTAGAGACACGGGCATGACGATGCGCTTCTCTTCGCCGTCGCGCGTTTCTGCTGCGGAATCTGCGGGACAGCGGAAGATAATGACGATCCCGAGTTGCATGCGGCGAGGCTGAGAGACACCGCAATCAGGACCGATATCGTAATCCAGGGGCGATGCGAATTAGGCACTTTGCACGACCTCCATTCAGAAGCGCGTTCGTAGGCTCGCATCTATTACAAAGAACCGCACCCATCCTGGCTGGGAAAGCCATTGGTTGTAGGCTCAGCTCGGGCTTGAGGCTTTTCCGATGGTGGAGATCGGGCTGACTCGAAGATCTACGTGCTCAACTCCCATCACGCGCCCCCGACGTTTACTTTTCTGGCCCATTCCGCTCGTCGCAGTCCCGGCAGAGCCGGTAGCTATTTTTGCCCAGACTGTACTCCCCGGCCGCCTTTACGCCGCGGCCCACCAGGCAGGTGCTATTGTTGTGGTAGACGCGATTTAGCGCCGGCTTCTTGACCTCATTAATGGAGT
>JBAUYZ010000061.1:0-59946 GCA_049585055.1 Candidatus Cybelea sp.
GAAAGCAGGGCTAAGTGATCCGGCGGTTCCGAATGGAAGGGCCGTCGCTTATCGGATAAAAGCTACTCCGGGGATAACAGGCTTATCTCCCCCAAGAGTCCACATCGACGGGGAGGTTTGGCACCTCAACATAAGGGGTGAGGTGATGGAAACATCATCTAAAGTTCCGGCTTATAACGGTGAACTCCGACCGGCTCGTGGACGAGCCGAGGACAATACCGTGGGAAGTCTGACGGAAACACAACAATCGCTCATCGTCGGGTGCTTGCTCGGCGACGGCGCGATGCGTTGCAAAGCCAATGCCCTACTTGAAGTCAATCATTCGTTCGCCCAAAGAGAATACGTGGATTGGAAATACCAAATACTCTCAAACCTCGTCGCGACACCTCCAAAAGAGCGTGACGGGAACAACGGGCGAATAGCATATCGGTTCACGACCAGAAGTCTACCTGAGTTGACGCCGTATTTCGAGGCATTCTACTTGGGTAATCGCAAGGTCGTACCGAAGGTCGAACTCACGCCGCTTACGCTAGCGACGTGGTTCATGGATGATGGATGTAAAAGTAGGTCGTCGGTCTACTTGAATACGCAGCAGTTTGATCTCGGCAGCCAAATGAGGATGCTGGACATGCTGCTGGAACAATGGCGACTCGACGCCACGTTGAACCGAGATAAGACCTATCGCCGAATTCGAATTGCGGTGAGAAGCGTCGAGCGGTTCAAGGCGATCGTCGAACCGCACATGAGGAACGAGTTCAGGTATAAGTTGCCGTCATGACCCTGTAACGACTGATCCAGCTCCCCTCACAAGCGGAGTTGGTGAGATAGACGCCGCTGGCCGTGTTTTAACGGCTAAATTTATGGCGGCTATCATACGCCGGCCCCTCGCCCGAGCTTCTCGGGCAGGGTGAAGATATAGTCTGCGCCATCGGGAACGATGGAAGCACGCGCGATGTCGGATCGTCGCATCCTGGGGCTGTAGTTGGTCCCAAGGGTTGGGCTGTTCGCCCATTAAAGCGGTACGCGATCTGGGTTCAGAACGTCGTGAGACAGTTCGGTCCCTATCCGCTGTGGGCGCAGGAGATTTGAGGAGATTGGACCCTAGTACGAGAGGACCGGGTCGAACGAACCTCTGGTGAACCGGTTGTTCCGCCAGGAGCATAGCCGGGTAGCTATGTTCGGATCAGATAAACGCTGAAAGCATATAAGCGTGAAACTGACTCCAAGATGAGATCTCAATCCCGCAAGGGTGAAGAGTCGTGGTAGACTACCACGTTGATAGGCCGGAGGTGGAAGCGCCGCAAGGTGTGGAGCTGACCGGTACTAATCGCTCGGATATTTTAAACTAACGTGTGCCCGCTACGACACTGGAAGTTCTTCTCTGTATAGTTTTCAAGGCTTCCCCCTGCGATCGGCTCGAGCTCCGGCTCGCCATTGCAGCGGGGATCAAGGTTTCTGGCGCCCATGGCGGCGGGGTCCCACCCGTTCCCATCCCGAACACGGCAGTTAAGCCCGCCAGCGCCGATGATAGTCGGGCCGCAGGGCCCCTCGAAAGTAGGACGGTGCCAGATTAGTACGAACGACGAGCCCGCTGCAAATAAGCAGCGGGCTCGTCGCCATTTCTCAAGGAGAGATGCTCCATGCATCGTGCTGCTTTTTTTGTGCTCATCGCCGGCGTGCTCGCCCTCTCTGCCCGCGGGCTCGCCTCGGCCGACACGGCCGGCGCCCCCGAGGTAACTCATGCCGAGGCGCTCTACAAAAAGGGCGACTATAAACAAGCGATTTCGGTACTGACCGCGTACCTCGCGACGCACGCCAAGGACGCCGACGCCCTCGTCGACCGCGGCGACGACTATACCGCGCTTGGCGATCAAGAGGCGGCGATCGCCGACTATACGGCTGCGCTCGCCATCAATCCGTACTTCGCCTACGCGTACGCCTCGCGATGCGAATCGTACATCCGCCTCGATGAGGATCAGCGTGCGACCGCCGATTGCGATAAGGCAATCGAGCTGCAACCGAGGCTGGCCTACGCCTATCGCATGCGAGCCATGATCGCTCTCGACAACAACGATGGTCAGGCGGCACTCGCCGACGCCAATCAAGCGCTCAAGCTCGCCCCCGGAAGCTCGCTTGCGCTCATCTCGCGGTGCCGGGGGTACGTTCTCTTGCAACAATTCAAAGAGGCCGTCGCCGACTGCGCCTCCGCGTTGCAAATCGATTCGAGCGACGACTTCGGGTTCTTTTACCGCGCCCGTGCGGAGGTCGGGCTTGCGCAGTGGAGTGCCGCGATCTCCGATTTCAATGCCGCGCTGCGGCTCGACTCGAGCGATACCAACGCGTACTATTGGCTTGCCATCGCGCAGCTTTCGAGTGGCGCGTATGCCGAGGCGTTAACGGACATCGATCGATACATCAAAACCAACGTCGACGATGGCGACGGTCACATCCTCCGAGCAGCGATCGAAGCGAAACTGGGGAATGCGGCGGAGGCCCGAGCATCGGCGATGACGGCATTACGGCACTTCGAGATCGTCAACGACCAAAACAAGGCCGCGAAAGCTCAGCGTTGTTGGACGCGCTCAACGCAACGGCATCACCGAGTCCGTCCCCCCCGCGCTAGCCGCGAACCCGCTCCGAAGGAACCAGAAGCGCGGGCGGGCATGAGAAGGCGTGCGGATGAAAGAACCTCCGGCCGCCATGAGCGATCTTCCGAACTTCAAATTCGAACTCGAGAAAGCAAAGGGCTGGAGCGGCGCTGCGGGCTCCGCGCGTCAGCACACGATCGACGAGTTTCCCGTTTCGCAGAGTTTTGCCGCCGTTTCGATGCGTCTGCAGCCCGGCGCGTTGCGCGAACTCCACTGGCATGCGATCGCGGCGGAGTGGGCGTATGTCGTCAGCGGACGTTGCCGCGTGACGGTCATCACTCCGAGCGGTGATGCCGAGATCGCGGATTTCGGACCCGGCGACGTGTGGTACTTTCCAAAGGGGCACGGACATTCGATACAGGGCCTCGGAACGCAGGAGTGCCACTTTCTGCTCGTCTTCGACGACGGACGATTCTCGGAGTTCGGCACGTTCAGCATCACCGACTGGATGGCGCGTACGCCGCCGGAGGTTCTAGCACAGAACTTAAGTCTTCCGCCCGAGGCGATCGCGAAGCTGCCGAAAGAAGAGGTCTACATCGTTGCGGGCGAGGTGCCGCCGGCGGCGCTGCCGGCACCGATGAACTCGAATCTCGAGCCGAGCCAGCTCCGCCATAAGTTTCGTCTCGGCGCGGCTGCGCTGATGAGCTTTGCCGGCGGCAGCGAGCGGCTAGTTTCACAGCAGCAGTTTCCGATCTCGTCGACGATAACGGGAGTTCTTCTGAAGCTGCGGCCGGGCGGACTTCGCGAACTGCACTGGCATCCCAATGCCGACGAGTGGCAGTACTACATCAAGGGGCGATCCGAGATCGGAATCTTCGGCGCAAACGGAAAGTATCGGCAAGACGAGTTCGCTCCGGGCGACGTGGCCTTCATCAATCGGGGCTTCGGCCATTACATCCGCCAGATCGGAAACGAGGAGACGGAAATTCTTGTCGCCTTCAATAGTCCCGACTATCAGGAGATTTCTATCTCGGCGTGGCTCGCATCAAATCCAAAGCGCCTGCTCGCGGATAATCTCGGCCTCGATCTAGCGGTTATCGAGAAGCTTCCGCACGCCGGGCGCTTCATCGTGGGCGCGAGGTAGCGAACCCGAACCTGTTGGGTTCGGAACGCGCGCACAACCTGCGAGCATACGGAATCCCGCGAAGGCCAAAGTAGAATGGCGCGTCTCAAGGCTCTCCAAAGCGTCGCGGTTAGGCGCTCGTTCGCCGTTGGGCCTGTCGCCGAGAGCGTGGGCTACAGGGGCGAATCCCGGCGCAGACGAAAGTTAATATATGGCGGCTTCCACACGGAGCGGGGGAGCACTGCTTTGGCTCCCAATGGCCGCGCTCATCAGCGGATGCGGCGGCGCCCAGATGACTGCGCCGCTTGTTCATCGGGGCGCATACGACGGACGCTCGGTGCGGAACTTTCGGGCATCGCGCCTGCCCGCGAACGTTGTCTATGCTTCCGACTACGTCAACAACGTGGTGCTGATCTACAGCCAAACCGGCAAACACCAGTCGCCGATCGGACAAATCGTCGACGGACTCGACTATCCGGAAGCGATGGCCGTCGACCCCGCGGGAGACTTATACGTGCTCAACGGCAGCGACGGCGATCCGCTTACGGTCTACCGGCCGGGAAAACAGAAGCCGTACCGCATGCTGACGACGCACTCGCCGGGAAGCCTCGCGGTCGGCGCGGACGGCACCGTCTACGTCGGCGAGATCTGCTCGGCGTGCCCGGATAAGGTCGCAGTTTACCTGCCTGGCGCGAGCGCTCCGTCCTACGATATCGACGATAGCAACATCTACGAGACGAGCGGCCTCGCGTTAGACTCGGCGAACAATCTCTACGTCGGATACATCGACGACAACTTCGTCGGACGGATTGTGGAGTACCCGCCGGGTTCTCACGGTCCGGGTACCCAGCTCCCGCTAACCTTCTCGCGGGTGCGCGGCATCACGTTCGATTCGGCCGGAAAGATGGTCGTCGTCGATACCGGCAATCAGGTCGTCGACGTCTTGAAGCAAACGAAGAAGGCGCCGTATTGGATCCGCACCGCGCAGTTTCCGGTTCCGGGGGATCCGTGGTACGCGGCCTTCAACGCGGCCAAAGACCGCCTCTACATCAATCAGAATCGTTACAACAACGAGGTCGACGTCTATTCGTATCCCGGCGGCAAGCTCGTCAACTCGTTCGTCGGGATTCCGGGCGGGGATTTCTACGGCGTCGCGGTGAGCCCGGCGGCCTCCGAGCGGTCGCGCGCGATGCAGTGGCGGCAGGGAGAACCTCGCGCGCTGCTCTACGCGTCGGACTATACCAACGGCGTCGTCGACGTCTACGACCAAGCTGGAACGAATCAGCAGCCGCTGCGCCAGATTACCAGTGACGGCAGCCGGCCGATTCAGCCCTTCGGTCTTGCAACCGACGCGACCGGCAATCTCTACGTGACCACGACGTACACGCTCGGGGTCGATATCTACGCGCCCGGAGAGAGCGTACGGTCTGCGGCCTTGAACGACGCCAGCGGTTACCCCGACGACGTCGTCGTCGATGCGAACGGCACGGCCTACGTCGCGAACATGAACTTTCTCGACCGGACAGGTGCGGTGACGGTCTTCGAAGGCGGCGCGAGCGACCCGAGCTACGAGATTACCGATCCGAACTTTCAGTCAATCTATGGAGTTGCGCTCGACGAATCCGGCGATCTCTACGTGAGCTACTACGATCCAACCGGGCGAGGGCGCGTCAGTAAGTTCGCCCCCGAATCGCTCGGGCCCGGTACCGACTTAAAACTCGCGCCCGGGTCGTACTACGGACTCGCCGTCGACCGTCGCGGGAATCTCGTCGCGGCAAATTTTTACGCGTCGGAGATCGACGTCTTTCGGCCCGGTGCGCACAACCCGTTCCAGCGCTTCGGCAAGCGCGGCCGGCCGTGGTACATTGCATTCAATCGAGCAAAAAACAGGCTGTTCGTCGCCGACTACAGTAAGCGAAACCAGATCGACGAATACACGTACCCGGCCGGTCGCCTGATCGATACGATCGAGGGCGATCCGGGCGGCAACTTCGTCGGCGTAGCGACCAGCCCGTAAGGGCTACGGCTCGCGCGCGTCAGGGCCGCGCCATCGACTCGAACTGCGAGCGGAACTTGGCCGCGTCCAGATTCGTCTGCGCGGCAAGCGCGGCGAGCCTCGAATCGTCCGTGAAATCGGCGGGCTCGAGATAGACCATGTAATCGCGCGCGACGCGATAGGCTTCAGTGGTGAGATCGACCTGCCGCGTGCGGATGCGCCCCGTTTCGGGATCGAGCAGATCCTCGAGCGCGAGCGGGCGGACGCGCCCGCCTTCGAGTGCGATCAGCGCGCCGCTGCCGCCGTCGACGAGGTAGCGCACCGCGCCGAATCCTAGCGTCCGCGTATAATCGACGTCGAACGGAACGGGCTTGGCGCACCGCAGCTCGTAGCCGATATCTTTGGCATGAACGACGGAATCGACGCCGATTTCGACGAGCCGATTTCGGACCGCATCGCGGAGAATCACGCCCAAAGGAACGTCGGCGAGCCGCAGGTTACCGAACGAGTCACGACCGAGACTTTCGCTTGCGCTGAAGACGTCGTCCCAAACGCGTTCGGCGATGCCCTCGGCGACGACCGCAACGCCGTGCCGGCGCCCGAGCGCGCGGCGCTTCACGATTGCGCCGACGATCGTATCGCAGACCGATCCGAGGGTTGCCTTCTCGGGGAACTCCTCGGGAAGAACGGCGAGCGTCGAGCCCGCGGCCTTGCACATTCCCAGCGCGAGCGACCCGGACTTACGTCCCATGCAGACGACGACGTACCAACGCGCGGTCGTGCGCGCGTCCTCCATGAGACTCTCGAGAATGCCCGCACCGACCGACCGCGCCGTTTCGAAGCCAAACGTCGGCGCGTTCTCGGGCAAAGGCAGATCGTTGTCGATGGTTTTCGGAACGGTCGCCACGCCGATATGTCCTTGCGTCCGTTCCGCGATGCGCGCCGCCCCGTAGGTAGTGTCGTCGCCGCCGATGCAGACGAGATAGCGGAGGTCGAGTTCGGAGAGCGAAGCGACGCAGCGTTCGAGCGTCGCGTCATCCTTTGCCGGATTCGTCCGCGAGGTGCGCAGGATCGAACCGCCGCTAGTGTGGATGCGCGAGACTTCGTCGAAGGTCAACGCGAGCGTCTGGGGGGTTCGCCCGGCGGCGAGGTCGCGATAGCCGTCGTAGATTCCGATTGCACGCAATCCGCACTTGGAGGCCTCCATCGCCGCCGAAGCAATGACCCCGTTGATGCCCGGTGCTGGACCGCCTCCGACCAAAATCGCGAGCGTCTCAGTCACGAGTCGGGCGCATCCGATAGATCGATCCGCTTTGGTCGTCGGCGATGAAAAGCGATCCTTTGGGTCCGACCGCGATCCCGGTCGGGCGGCCGATCCGCGCCGTGCAGCCGCTCTGAAATCCGGTGACGAAATCCGTCCACTGCGTTGTCGGATTCGACCAGTCGACGCTCTTGGACGGACGATCGCCGCTCATCGCGACGAAGACGACGCGTGCAGGCGCGGCGCTGCAGCCGTTGGCGGTTTGATGCCACGATCCATGTGCGGTGACGAAGAGTCCGCCGCGATACGAGGGCGGGAATGCGTACGGTCCGGTTTGGTGCGTTGGGTAGAACGCGGCACCGACGATCGTCGAGTACGCGGGCAGCTCGACGAGCGGTTCGACGGTCTGCGAACAATTCGCGCCGGCTACGTATGCGTGATGGTTCTCCTCGCACTCGGGCCAGCCGTAATCGGCAACACCCGGATGCGCGGAGAGATCGTCGAGAAACTCATAGGGATGGCCGAAGGGTAGATCGTCCTGACCGGCATCGCCGACCCAGACCGCGCTGGTCTGCGGATTGACGGCCAGCGCGATCGCGTTGCGAATGCGTTTGGCGCGTTGCAAAACGTCGGAGCCGTCGAGCTTCATAACCGAGACGGTCGCGCGGCTGCGATCGACTTCGGCGCACGGCTTTCCGCCGGCCATGGTTGCATTACACGAGGATCCTGCGGCGACGTAGAGGAGACCGCCCGCGTACGCTACCGAGGTGGAGAGGTGGACGTCGCCATCGCTTCCGGGCGCCTCCGATCCCGCGCGAATATCGGCGATTCGCGTTGCCTGCGTTGCGGTGCGCTCGCCCCGGTATGGAATCGACCACACATGGTGCGCCGTTGCCACGTAAATCTCGCGCCGAGTAGCGGCGAAGACGATCCCGGCGGCGCGATCGTCATCGAAGGCGGCGAAGCGTTGCGGTTGCGCACTCGCGCCTTCGGCGTCGGGAACGATATAAACGTTTGGCCCCTTCGTTCCGACGAGCAAATCGCCATTGGGGAGGACGGCGAGTTCGCGGGCTCCGCCCACGTTAGCGATCGTCTCGATCGAAAAGGCCGCGGGTACGCGCAATCCGGGTGCGGGATGTGCGGCGACGGCGAGTAGGGCGAGAGAAAGAACCGCGGCGCGCATGGCGGCTCCTTTCGGTCGCCCGCGCGCCGTTACCCGGCAAACGTTATGGTTGTGGAACTATTCCGGCGGCGGGCCGGATGGTTGATCGCCGGAGGGCGGTCCCTGATCGTACTGTTGACCCGGCGGTCCTTGCGCAGGCTCGCCTTGCGGGCCCTGCTGGTACTGTTGCCCTTGCGGGCCCTGCTGGTACTGTTGCTCTTGCGGGCCCTGCTGGTACTGTTGACCTTGCGGGCCTTGCTGATACTGTTGCCCTTGCGGGCCCTGCTGGTACTGTTCGCCCGGCTGCAGTTGACCTTGACGCTGCCGCATTTGCTCGCGACGCGCGCGCATCTCTTCGCGGTACGCATTGCGCTGGTCGTCGTTCAAGACGCCCATGATTTGGTGGCGGAGTTCTCGGCTCGCCCCGCGATCGCGTGCGCTTCCTTCGGGATGAGTCTGTGAGAATTGATTGATAAGCGATTGGATGTGCTGCTGTTGATCGTTGGAAAGATTGAGGTGGCCGAAGCGCTTCGCCCAATGATTTTGGATCTTCGCTTGGCTGGGGGTGGTCGTGCGGCCCTGCGCGCGCGCTGCGGGCGCTTGATCTTGCTGCGCGTAGGCGCCGAGCGGCAGTGCGAGCACCGCGGCAAATGCGCCCAAGGCCAAGAGGTTCGTCTTCATAGCTCCGATATTAACCTGCCATCGTGCCGATGCGCCTGAAGGCCGGATTAGGACCTAGCAAGCGGTCTGATTGCGACTGCATTAATCGATGGTGAGACGTGTTGCTCGAAGCGCTTGAAGTTGTCGAAGAAGAGCGCGGCGAGCTTACGCGCTTGCTCGTCGTACGCCGCGCGATCCGACCAGGCGCTACGCGCATCGAGCACCTCGTCCGGCACGTCGGGAACGTGTTTGGGGACCATCAAGCCGAAGAATTGCTCTTGTGCGAAATTGCCGGCGATGCGTCCCTCGATCGCGGCGTTCACCATCGCGCGCGTATGCGCGATCGCCATTCGGTGCCCCACGCCGTATGGGCCGCCCGTCCAACCGGTGTTCACTAGCCAGCACTCGACGGCATGTTCGTCGATCTTGCGCCCCAGCAAGTCCGCGTAGACGGTCGGATGGTGCACCATGAACGGTGCGCCGAAACAGGTCGAGAACGTCGCTTGCGGCTCGCTGATCCCGCGTTCGGTGCCGGCGACCTTCGCGGTGTATCCGGAGAGGAAATGATACATCGCTTGGTCGCGCGAGAGCTTCGAGATCGGCGGAAGCACGCCGAATGCGTCGGCCGTCAGCATGACGATCGTCTTCGGATGGCCGGCTTGGCTTGTCGGAACGATGTTCGGAATGAACTCTAACGGGTATGCGGCCCGCGTGTTCTCCGTTTTCGCATCGGAATCGACGTCGAGCGCGCGGTTCTGCTCGTCGTAGACGACGTTTTCGAGAACCGTCGAGAAACGATTCGTCGCCGCCCAGATCTCGGGTTCCGCGGAGGGCGAGAGCCTGATCACCTTCGCGTAGCAGCCACCTTCGAAATTAAAGACGCCGTCGGCCGACCAGCCGTGCTCGTCGTCGCCGATGAGCGGACGGCGCGAGTCGGAGGAGAGCGTCGTCTTGCCGGTGCCGGAGAGCCCGAAGAGAATCGCGACGTCGCCGCTCTGCCCGACGTTCGCCGAGCAGTGCATCGGCAGGGTCTTGCGCAGCGGCAAGAGGTAGTTCATCACGGTGAAAACGGATTTCTTGATCTCCCCCGCGTAGCGCGTCCCGCCGATGAGAATCATCCGGCGCTCGAAGTTCACGAGGATGAACGTCCCCGAGCGCGTGCCGTCCCGCTGGGGATCGGCCGAGAAGAGCGCGGCGTCGACGACGGTAAACTCGGGCGTGAAGTCGGCGTCGGGCCGCTCCGGCATGATGAAGAGATGGCGCGCGAAGAGGTTGTGCCAGGCGAGCTCCGTGTAGACGCGCAAAGGCATCCGATAACGCCCGTCGGCTCCGACGTAGCAATCCAGGCTGTAGGCTTCGCGCTCGGACATGTAGGCTGCCACGCGGTCCCAGAGCGCGTCGAAGCGAGCGGGTTCGATCGCTTGGTTTGATTCGCTCCAGTCGATATGCTGCTGGCTGGAGGGCTCGCGCACGAAGAACTTATCCTTCGGGGAGCGCCCGGTATGCGGGCGCGTGTCGACGATGAGCTGTCCGGCGGCACCGAGCACGCCCTCACCGCGAGCGATCGCGTGCTCGATCAGCGCGGGACCGGAGAGGTTCTCCCACAGCTTGACCACTTTGAGTTTTTCAGGAATCGAAAGAATACCGTGCCCTCCTCTGCCTGCGATGGTCGAAACATGCTTTCCCGCGCCCAACGGGCGTGCCTGCAGGCCGTCCGAGGCGACCGCGTCCAATGCAAAGCCCATGCGCTGGATGCTTATATTCCCGAGCTTTGCGGCGGTTATGCTGGGTGCGGCGCTCGCAGCCCACGCCGCTCTACCCTTTCGTTTCGGATTCTTCACGTCGGGGCCCCTCGACGCAATCACCGACGTCGCAGGCGTGCGGGTTTCGAACTTGACCAAGATCGAGGGGAGCGATATACGCACCGGAGCGACCGCGGTGCTCCCCAACGCCGATCCCTGGGATCACAAGGTTTCGGCTGCCTTCTTTGCCTTCAACGGGAACGGCGAGCTAACCGGAACGCACTGGATCGAGGAGTCGGGGTATCTCGAGGAGCCGGTCGTTTTAACCGATACGCTCGACGTCGGACGTGCGGCCGACGGCGTCGTTACGTGGGTGATCGATCACCATCCGGCCGTTGGGCGTGGCGACGACGTTCCGCTGCCGGTCGTCGGCGAATGTGACGATGGATTCCTCAACGACATCCAAGCGCGTGCGGTCACCGCTTCGGACGTGGTACGCCTGCTCGACTCCGCGGCGCCGGGCGATTTCGCGCGCGGGAGCGTCGGCGCGGGCACGGCGATGAACGCGTTCGGCTTTCGTGCGGGAATCGGCTCGGCGTCGCGCGTGCTTCCACCCGACGCGGGAGGCTATCGCGTCGGCGTGCTCGTCAACGACAATACCGGTAGCAGCCGGCGCCAGCTGACGATCGTCGGCGTGCCGGTAGGGCAACGACTCCAGTACGAGTATCGTGCGGTGGTTCCGAAGAAGGTCGCGCTCAAGGGTCGTCTTGGGAACGGAAGCATCATCATCGTCGTCGCGACCGATGCGCCCCTCGATAGCCGGCAACTCCGCGCGCTGGCGTTACGCGCATCGATGGGAATGGCTCGAACCGGACTCACCTCGACGGTCGGCAGCGGCGACTTGATCGTCGCGTTTTCGACGACGCATATATTCGAGCGCGTGGCCGACTTCACCGTCGCGGCGCCGAAGGAGCCGATTCTCGAAGACGACGACGCCCTGGACGCGCTCTATAGCGCGGCGGCGGAGGCGACGCAAGCGGCGATTTACGATGCGCTCTTTGAGGCAAAGACGATGACCGGCCGCAGCGGCGCGACGGTCTATGCCCTTCCCGTCGACCGGGTGATGGAGATGCTGCGCGCGGCGCACGCGATTGAGGCGCCTGCTACTGTACGCTGACCATCCATCGAACGCCGAAGCGGTCGGTCAGCGAACCGATCCATCGGGGATCCGGCGTAGCGGTTGATGCCGACGATTTCGCCGCCGAGGCACGTTTTGTAAAAGTTGAGCGCTTCTTCACAGCGTCCGTGGAAGAACAGATACGGCTCCAGCTTCATCGCTCGGAACTCCTTTCAGACGCGCACAAGGGGCGCTCGCGTCGCTTAGGGTAAACGTCCACGTGTCCTGCCGGTTGAGCCGCTCGTGAGTCAGTTCGTACACCTCCACGTCCATTCCGAGTACTCGCTGCTCGACGGCGCCTGCCGAATCGATCGGCTCTGCCAGGGAGCGGCCGAGCGCGGGGCGACCGCCGTCGCCTTAACGGATCACGGCGTCATGTATGGCGCCATGGAATTTTATTACGCGGCGCGAGCGCTGAATCTCACGCCGATCCTCGGATGCGAAGCGTACCTGGCGCCGCGCGGCCGCTTCGACCGCAGCGTGCGCGAGGAGGCGCATCTCACGCTGCTCGCTGCGGATCTCGTAGGTTACCGCAACCTCATCACGCTGGTCTCCAAAGGCTTCCTCGAAGGCTACTATTACAAACCGCGGATCGATCTCGATCTGCTCGCCAAGCACAACGATGGACTCATCGCGCTCTCGGGCTGTATGTCGGGGCTCGTCGCAGCGCCGCTGCTGACGGGCGGTTATGCGACGGCGCTGCGTAACGCCAAGACGTACGTCGAGATCTTCGGCGACCGGTTCTACGTAGAGGTCATGCGCCACGGCATGCCCGAGCAGGAGGCGATCAACGATGGACTCGTTCGCATCGCGCGGGAGTTAAACGTGCCGATCGTCGCGACGAACGACTCCCACTATCTCGAGCAGAAAGATGCGGCGGCCCACGACGTGCTGCTCTGCATCGGTACCGGAAAGACCGTCTCCGACGAGAACCGGATGCGCTTTTACTCGGATCAATTCTATTTAAAGACACCCGACGAGATGGCGGAGCTTTGGAGCGATTTGCCCGAGGCGGTCGAGAACACCATCCGCATTGCCGAGCGCGTCGACATCCGGATCCCCGAGAAGATCTTCCACCTGCCGCAATATCCCGTGCCGGCGAGTGAGTCGGCGCCGGAGCGCAGCGACGCCGAATACCTGCGCGAGCTCTGCGAGCTGGGCCTGCGCGATCGCTACGGCGAAGTGCGGATCCGCGACGACGCCGCTCTGCGAGAGCGGCTGGACTACGAGCTCGACGTCATCACGAAGATGGGGTTCTCGTCGTACTTTTTGATCGTCTGGGATTTCGTGAAGTACGCGCGCGATCGCGGTATCCCGGTCGGCCCCGGGCGCGGCTCCGCGGTCGGGTCGCTCGTCGCGTATTGCCTCAGGATTACCGATCTGGATCCGCTGCGCTTCGATCTGCTCTTCGAGCGCTTCCTCAATCCGGACCGGATCTCGATGCCCGATATCGATACCGATTTCTGCGTCGAGCGCCGCGACGAAGTGATCGACTACGTCACACAAAAGTACGGCGAAGACCGCGTCGCGCAGATCGTGACTTTTGGAACGATGGCCGCCCGTGCTGCCATCCGCGATGCCGGGCGAGCGCTGGGCGTGCCCTTGCCCGACGTCGACCGCGTCGCGAAGCTGGTTCCGTCGGGGCCCGGCGGCCTCTCGATCAAAGACGCGATCGATAGGATCGCCGAGCTTAAGTCGATCTACGCGACGCAGCCTCAGATCCGCAAACTGCTCGATACGGCCAAAGAGATCGAGGGGCTGGCGCGCAACGCCAGCACCCACGCCGCGGGCGTCGTGATCTCGGCCGGTCCGCTTACCGATTACACTCCGCTCGTTCGTTTCGGCGACGGCGGCGTGAACACGCAGTACGACATGGATTGGATCGAGCGTATCGGTCTTCTCAAGATGGATTTCCTAGGTCTGCGAAACCTCACGGTCATGGAGAAGGCCGTCGGGGAGATTCGGCGCACGGTCGACTCCTCGTTCGATCTCGCGGGCATTCCGTTCGACGACGCGCCGACCTACGAGATGCTCGCCCGCGGCGAGACGATGGGCGTCTTCCAACTCGAGTCGGAGGGGATGAAACGCGTCTGTGCGGAGCTGCAGCCCTCGCGATTCGAAGACGTCGTCGCGCTGGTCGCGCTCTTTCGCCCCGGTCCGATGGAGCTGATACCGCACTATATTGCGAACAAACACGGGCGCTCGAAACCGCAGCACCTGCATCCAAAATTGGAACCGATTCTCGCGGAGAGCTACGGCATCCCGATCTATCAAGAGCAGGTAATGCAGATGGCGCGCGAACTCGCCGGGTTCTCGATGGGCGAAGCCGACGAGCTGCGCAAGGTGATGAGCAAGAAGCAGAAGGAGAAGATCCCCTACTACCAAGACCGGTTCGTTGAGGGGGCGCGCGCGACGTCCGGAATCGAACGCGCGCTGGCTGAACGGCTCTTTCATTACATTGAGCCGTTCGCCGGGTACGGCTTCAATAAGGCGCACGCCGTCGCGTACGCCTGGATCGCTTACCAGACGGCCTATCTCAAGGCAAAGCATCCGCTTCCGTATCTCGCGGCGCTGATGGGCTCCGTGAAAGACAAAACGGAGAAGCTCGTCGAGTATATCGAAGAAGCGAAGAAGATTGGTATCGAGGTTCTTCCTCCCGACGTCAACGAGTCGCTGACGGATTTCGCCGTTGTCGGCGAAGCGATTCGTTTCGGCTTGGCCGCTATCAAAGGGGTCGGCGAAGGTCCGGTCCGAGCGATCATCGAGGCCAGGGCCCGTGACGGGCGGTTTGCAGATCTCTTCGATTTTGCGCAGCGGATCGACGGCAAGCAGGTCAACCGTCGAGTCTTCGAAGCGCTTATTAAGTGCGGAGCCCTCGACGGCATTGCAGGAAACCGAGCTGCAAAACTCGCCGCGCTCGATACTGCGCTCGAGCTCGCCGCGCGAACGACGCGCGATGCGGAGCTCGGCCAGGTGTCGCTCTTCGGTGATTCGAGTGCGGAAGCGCCGGCTTTCGCCGCAAAACTGCCGAGCATCGCCGCGCCCACGACGCGCGAGATGCTCGCGTGGGAACGCGAGACGCTCGGGATTTTTGTTTCGGGTCATCCGCTTGCAGAGTTCGTGCCGCTGCTCGCGCGCTTGGGAGCGATGCCGATCAAGGAGCTACGCGATTTGCCTGACGACTCGGCCGTGACGGTTGCGGGAACGGTCACGGGTGTGCGGCGTTCGCTTACCAAGGCCGGTCAGCAGATCCTCGTCGCGCAGCTCGAGGATATGACCGCAGCCTGCGACGTGGTGCTCTTTGCGAAGAACTACCCACAGATGCACCAGCTCTTCGAAAACGACGCAATCCTGGTCGTTAAAGGGAGATTGCGGCTGCGCGAGCGTCCGGGCCCTGCGCCCGGGGAAGAGCCGCGCGTCGAACTCTCGGTCGCGGCAAACGAGGTCGCGCCCTTCGTGCCCCCGCCTGCAGCCGCGTTCGGCGGCGCCGTCCGAGGATGGCACGTTGACGTGACGGATCGGGATCAAATCGATCGTCTCGCGCGCCTGATCGACGAATGGCCCGGCGAGGTACCGGTCGTGATGCACGTGCGGGGACGCTCGCAACGCGTCGCGCGCGCCATTGCGAGCAACGCGCGCGTGCGCGACGAGCTTGAGCGCATCTTCGCACCGCAGGGCGTGCGCGAAGGTGCCCTGGACGCGTACGGATGAAGGTCGTTTCGGCTTCGGACGTCGCCGCACTGAAGGGGTTGCTCGAGCGCGGCTGGCGCGTGCCCGAATCGATCGCCGGCGAAGTAGCGCTAATACTCGAGAACGTGCGCGCGCGCGGCGACGCCGCGGTAGTCGAGTATGCCCGTGCTCTTGACGATGAGCGCTTCGACATCTCGAAGCTGCGGGTTCCGATTCCGATGCTCGAGCGCGCGCGGTCGCTCGTTCCGCTCGAGATTGGGGCGGCTCTGGAGCTGGCAAAGGAACGCATCGCACGCTCTGGGGACCGCCAGCGCCAGCCCAACGTGAGCTACGTGGAAGAAGATGGCACGCGATACGCGGTGCGGCGATCTCCGCTTCGCGCCGCGGCGGTCTATGCGCCGCGTAGCGGCGGAGCGGCGGCCGTTTTGATGGGAGTCGTGCCGGCAAAAATCGCCGGCGTCTCGCGCGTTGTCGTTCTCTCGCCGGCTGACGCCCGGGGGATCTCCCCGGCGGTGCTCTTTGCGTGTGCGCTTTGCGGCGTCGACGAGCTTTACGCGGCAGGCGGAGCCTATGCGATCGGGGCCGCTGCGTTCGGAACCGGGTCGATCGCGCCGGTCGACAAGATCGTGGGACGCGGCGGTCTTTGGACGACCGAGGCAAAGCGGCAAGTCTTCGGGAGGTGCGGCATCGACGGGTTGGCGGGGCCGAGCGAGGTGCTCGTCCTCGCCGACGACGGCGCGAACAGCGAATACGTCGTCGGGGAGCTGCTCGCTGCGTCGGAGCTTCCGGGCGTCACGCGGCTCGCGGTGATCTCGGAATCCCGGCCCCTGCTCGAGGCGGTGGCGCAGTTGATCGATACGCTCGATCTGCGGACCGTCGAGCGTCACGAATACATCGGCGCGGCGATCGCCAAACACTGCCGTCTCATCGAGGCGGACTCGCGAGAGGCGCTCTTCGGTCTCGTCAATCGCTTTGCTCCGGCGTACCTTTGCTTACAGGTTCGCGACGCCTCGGCATATCTCGATCGGATCTACGCGGCCGGCACGGTCTTCGTCGGCGACATGACGCCGCTGGTGAGCGGCGAGTATCTGGCGGGGACGAGCCACGTCGCCCCGAGCTCCGGGACCGCACGCTTTGCGTCAAGCCTCTCGCCGGCCGACTTCACCCGGAGCTTCAACGTCGTCGAGAATAGCGCGGAGCGGATTACCAACGACGCTCCGGTACTGGCGGCGCTCGCCGATTTCGACGAACTCCCACATCACGCTCAAACGGCACGCATGCGGTGCGGTAGTTGAGCGCGCCCGCAAGGCTTGTCGCGTTCGACGTCGACGGGACGCTGGTCGGGCGAGATCTTTCGATATCCAAGAACGTTCGCGAGGCAGTTGCGCGGATGCAGCGCGCCGGCATAGTCGGCTGCTTGGTGACGGGGCGAATGTATCGTGCGACGGTACCGTTCGCCCGCGAACTCGAGTTCGATGCACCGCTGATATGCTATCAAGGTGCCGCGATCATAGATCCGGCAAGCGACGAAATCCTCGCGCATTCGGCACTGGCGAACGATCTCGTGCTGGAGCTGGTTACGCTCGCGGAGCGAGATAGGATCCACTTACAGCTCTATCGCAACGACGAATACTACTGCGAAGCGCGCAACCGGTACTCGGAACTCTACGCGTCGCTCTCGATGACGCAGCCCGTAATCGTTCCTTCGCTGCGCGAAGCTTTCGCCTTTAGCCCGGCTACGAAGGGCGTCGTCATTGCCGACGAGCCGATCGCGGCTCGATATGCGGAGAAGCTCGGCGAGATTTTCAAGGGGCGAGCAAACGTAACGCGCAGCCTTCCGGAGTTCGTTGAGGTCCTGGATCCGGCCGCCGACAAAGGCGTCGCGCTGCGTTTCGTCGCGGGGCGAATCGGGATCGACATGACGGCAACGATCGCGATCGGCGACTCCTGGAACGACGCGCCGCTGCTCGAGGCTGCGGGCTTTGGGATCGCGATGGGATCGGCGCCGCCGGAACTGAAGGCGATCAGCGACGCGGTCGTCGGCGATCTCGCCCACGACGGCGTCGCCGAGGCAATCGAGAAGTACGTACTGCCGTGCGCGTAAAAGAGCGGCGCCGGAAACGGTCGCCGGTCGCGCGCATTCGGCCCTTTTGGATGCCGATCGCGCTCGCTTCGGTGCTGCTGCTTGCGACGGTCGCAGTTGCCGCAACGTGGCCGGCCTTCGACCCGAAAGAGATCATCGTCAGTGGAAACCACCGCGTCGGGCGTAACGAAATCCTGGCGCGCGCCGCGATTCCCTCGCGGGTTACGATTTGGCTGCAGAATACCGGCGCCATCGAGCGCCGAATTGAGACGATTCCCTACATCGCGCAAGCCGCAGTGCACCGAGGATTGCCGGCGTCGATCCGGATCGCCGTCGTGGAGCGAACGCCGTTCGCGGTAGTCGAGAGCGGGTTTGACGCTGCGGTTGTCGATCACGCGCTGCGCGTGCTCGAGCCGGCAACCGCCGCCGCGGCGGGGCCGGTTTTTATGCTCGACCCCGGGGCCGATCTCGTGCCGGGGTCATACCTGCGAACGCGAGAAGCGATCGAGCTACGAAACACGTACGATGCGGTCGCGGCCGCGCATATGGCTGCAACGACGCTGGCGCTCGACCGTTACGGCGGTCGGGTCGTAACGATACGCGGCGGAGTCAAGCTTTTGCTCGGCAGCTCGAACGACATGGAACGGAAGCTCACGCTTGCCGATGCGATTCTCTCCCAGGTCGTACGGCGAGAGCGCCGCGTCTCGGCTATCGACTTGCGAGCCCCGGCGGCACCGGTGCTCGTCTACCGCCGATAAAAAACGGTAATCCCGTCAGTGCGTCGTGAGGTCGAGATAGACCATCACGTTGCCGCCGATGAGCGAGAGCTTGATTTGGTCGTTTGCTTGCACCTTGGAGAAATTGACGCTTGGCCGGCCGGCGGCTAGCGTCGATTCTTGGCCGGTCTCCAGCACGACGTCCACATGGGCGGCATCGAGCACTTTCACGACCTTGACGGTATACGTCCCATCCGGAATACTCGTCGAGGCAACCATTGCAGCGTGGGCCGCTATCGGTAGCAGCGATCCCAAACAAAAGGCGGCGAGTAGGCGAGAACGATTCACAGGCTCGGACTCCCAGTCGGCGGTGTAATTTAAATTAGCATCATAACCGAAGCGCCGTCGCGCTTCTAGAGCACGGCGATCCCTTTTCCCCGCGCTCCATTTGAGCTATTTTTGATAAGCCCTTCCGGAACGTACGGGCCCTTTGGCTGCGATCGATGCACAGCTTCTCCACACCTTTGGCCGCTTCTCCTCAAGGAAATGGCTCGGCGCTCGCAAAGGCTTGCCAATCGCGTCCGGCTCCGCTATGTGTAGTAGGAATCGGACGGATGGACCACAATATATCGTGGTTGGCCGGGCCATTTGGCGAAGGGCAGGTGTGACGGGGCGGATGAGACACGAGACCGTGTGCGGGCTCGATATCGGAACGACCAAGACGTGTACGGTCGTTGCCGTCAACGGTTCCGCGGGCCTTGAGATCGTCGGCGTCGGTGAGGCACCATCCTTGGGGATGCGCAAGGGCGTTGTCGTCGACCTCGACGAGACGATCAAATCGATCGAAGCCGCAACGGAGAAGGCCGAGCGCATGGCCGGGATCCACTTCAACGAAGTCGTTGTCGGCATTACCGGCGACCATATCCGCAGTACGAACAACCGGGCAGTCGTCGCCGTTTCAGGGGACGACCGCGAGGTCACCTCGGGCGACGTTCGGCGCGTGATCGACGCGAGCAAAATCATCAATCTCCCGAGCGATCGCCAGATTATTCACGCGCTTCCACGCTACTTCACCGTTGACGGTCAAGAGGGCGTGAACGACCCCATCGGCATGGCCGGCGGCCGCTTAGAAGTCGATACGCACATCGTGACCGGAAGCACGAGCTTCATCACAAACGTGCTCAAATGCGTTCATCGCGCCGGCTTGGAGGCGCAGGGCATCGTCTTCGAGCCGCTCGCGAGCTCGGCGGCGACGCTCTTGAACGAAGAGAAGCAGGTCGGCGTGGTCCTTCTCGACATTGGCGGCGGCACGACCGACATCGCGGTATACTCGCTCGGCAGCGCGATCTATACCGCCACAATACCGGTCGGCGGCAACGTGCTCACGAGCGACATTTCGCTCGGCCTCAAGACGACGCTGGCCGAAGCCGAAGACGTCAAAAAACGCCTCGGGGCGATCGAAAAGGAGGAGCGGTTTGACGTTCGGACGCTCGACGGGCGCGCGACGCGCGAGCACACCACAGCGGAACTGCGTCAGATTGTCGTCCCTCGCGTCCTCGAGACGCTGCGGATGGCGAAGCAAAAGATCGTCGAGAACGTCCCGCGCGACATCGTGCTCGGCGAGGTGGTCTTGACGGGAGGCGGCGCGCTGCTTCCCGGCATAGAACCGATTGCAGAGGAGGTTTTTGGCCTCCCGGTTCGCATCGGTACGCCCAAGGCAATCGGCGGGTTGACTGACGTGATGGCCGCGCCGCAGTACGCTACGGCCATCGGGCTCGTGCTCTTCGGTGCGAACGGCGAACGCGATGACGCCGTGCGCGGGGGACGCCGGGGACACTCGGTACTTACGAAAGTCCAGCGTTGGCTGGCGGATCTATGGACCTAATGATACGCTCTTTATGATGGAGGAACCCAACGCAATGGCTGAAGGACGACGCCTGACATCCGAACCCGAGCACGCAGCGACGATAAAAGTGGTCGGCATCGGCGGGGGCGGCTGCAACGCCGTCAATCGCATGATCGCCGGCGGATTGAGCGGGGTCGACTTCTTCGCAGTCAACTCCGACGTGCAAGCGCTGCGGGCGACCTTAACCGAGAATCGCGTTCACATCGGCGGAAATCAGACGCGAGGTTTGGGCGCGGGCGCGAACCCGACGCTCGGCCGCGAGGCTGCGGAGGCCTCGCGTGAAGATCTTTCGCTGATCCTCGACGGCGCGGATCTCGTCTTTCTCACCGCCGGCATGGGCGGAGGAACGGGAACCGGAGCGTCGCCCGTCATCGCGGAGCTAGCGCGCGAATCGGGAGCGCTGACGATCGCGGTCGTGACCAAGCCCTTTGCCTTCGAGGGAAAGAAACGAATGCAGATCGCCGAGAACGGCATCGCGGAGCTCGAGTCGAAGGTCGACACGCTCATCACGATCCCGAACGAACGCATCCTGCAGGTCATCGAGAAGAAGACGCCGCTGAACGAAGCCTTCGCGTATGCCGACGACGTACTGCGTCAGGGAATCGCCGGGATCAGCGATCTCATCACGCAGCCCGGTCTCATCAACCTCGACTTCGCCGACGTCAAGACGATTATGACCGATGCCGGGTCGGCGATGATGGGGATCGGTGAAGGAACCGGCGAGCATCGGGCGGCCGATGCCGCGCAAAAGGCCATCGCCTCGCCGCTGCTCGAGACGACCGTCGAGGGCGCCCACGGCGTGATCTTCAACATTACCGGCGGTCCCGATATGGCGATGTACGAGGTGAACGAAGCGGCGGAGATGATCAGCCGTGCCGTCGACTCGGAGGCTCAGATCATCTTTGGCGCCTCGATCGATCCGGCGATGTCGGGCAAGGTTCGCGTAACGGTGCTCGCTGCGGGATTCGGTTCGCGGCGCGGGTACCGGGGCGCGCAGGGCGGCCACGCTTTCGATACCGGACGGCTCGAGGCAGTTGCTCCGGTGACGATGGACGACATCGACGTCCCGGCCTTCTTACGCTATCGCGGCTAACGATTAGCGCCGTTTGCGGTGGCGTATAGCGCACGCGTGCTGCTGGACTCCGTCAATCCGGCCGGAGTCCGGCTCACCACGCTCGAGGTTACCTTTCCGCGCTTCGTGCTTGCGGAGTTTAACACGCACCGCGTTCTGTCAAGAAATTCCGCGAGTTCTCGTGCAGTGCCGACGTCGAAACTGATCGAGCGTGTCGAGCGAGAGCCGGCAATTCCACTTGAGTGGGGGCTCAATACGACCGGGATGTCGGCGAGCGACGTACTTTCGGTCGAAGCCGCCGAAGCTGCGACCCGAGCGTGGCTCGAGGCGCGCGACGATGCAGTCGCCCACGCGCGTGAACTCCTCGATCTCAAGGTGCACAAGCAGGAGCTGAACCGGCTGCTCGAGCCGTTCCTCTGGCATACGGTGATCGTGACGGCGACGGAGTGGGAGAATTTCTTCGAGTTGCGCTGCGCCGTCAACGCGCAACCGGAGATTCGCGCGGCGGCGCTGCGCATGCGCGCGGCCATCGACGCGAGCCGTCCGGGGAGCCTCGGCTACGGCGAATGGCACACGCCGTTGCTCCAAGCGGACGAGATGACGCTCGACGTCGAGATTCGCAAGCAGATCTCGGCCGCGCGTTGCGCGCGCGTTTCGTACCTAACCCACGGCGGCACGCGCGAGATCGATAAGGATCTCGAGCTCTACGAACGGCTGCGGAGCGATCGGCACTTGAGCCCGTTCGAACACGTCGCTACGCCGTCGGAAGATGCGGCCTTTCACGCAAACTTTCGTGGCTGGATTCAGATGCGGGCGGCGATCGAAGCGCACACCGGGCCGCAATCGCCAACGCGGCGAGCAGTGCAGCCCACGTCGGGAGCTTAACGGCAAACCAGAGCGGGTCGGTCGTGCTGCGCCCCTCCGCATAGTCGCGCCACTCGGTCTGGACCAGCGCACCCGGCGCGTACGCCGCGGGGAGCGATGGAACGGGTAAATGCGGCGGCGCAAGCTCGAGTGCGTAAAGCAATGCCGCGATGGTGCAGAAGGCGCCGATGCCGGCCCGCCAATCGATCCGAGTCGTGAACAGAATCACCGCGAAGACTAAGAGGCTTGCCAGGAAGAGCTGTTTGGCGCCCCAGACCGCAACCCAGGGGATCGCGAGCACGCAGAGCGCGATCGCGCTTATGGCCCGGGAGCGGCCGCGGATCGTCGTTGCGAAGACGAGCAGCGCGGGGAGCGCGAAGCAGAGTTCCTCTTGATGGAGAAACGCGCCGCCCGTAACCGCGCAGAGCGCCGGTAAGAAAACCAGGAGTTCGCGGCGCTGCAGTGCAGCGCTCGCCGGTCGCGCGAGCATGAGCCCGACGACTGCCAGCGCGAGATAGGAGATCGACCCAACGAGTTGCGCAGCGAACGGCGGCAGACCGAGATAGGCGGCGGCGTACGTGAAGCTATATTGGAACGGGAAGTGCACTTCGGAGGCCGCATGGGCGGGAAGCACTTGCGCAAAGTACTCGAGCAAGCCGCGCGGGCCGGCGATCGCGATCGAGGTAGCTGCCAAGGCGAGCAGCGTTGCAACGGTCGCCGGGCGAGCGCGCGGCACGAAGAGCAGCACCGCCGCGATCACGGGGAGCCCGGCCGTCGGTTCGATTGCGGTAAGCGCCGCGAGCGCCCCGCCGAGAACGTCGCGGTTGCGCGCGAGCGCGAACCCAGCGAGGACGAGCGCGAGCAGGGCGAAGGGAACGATTTGACCGGTGTTGAGCTCGGCGTACGCCGTCGAGAGCAGAAACGCCGCGACACCCAGTTCCCACGCAACGCCGAGCGAAGCGAGCGCCGCGACGCAGAGCGCGACTGCGAGCAGAATCGCAACCGCGTCGAAAACGCGCGCGCCGGCGAACGGAAGGCGCGCAAGCAGCATGAAGGCAGCAAAGTCGAATGGCGGTTGCGGGGCCGGAACCGCGACGCCGGGATTGCTTTCGAAGAGGCGTCCACGGAAGCTCTCTGCGTCGTTCACGCGATGCTCGCACGTATGGAGCGGCTCGTACCGGTAGGGATCGGCGCCGCGATCGAGCACCCACCCCGCGCAGTAGAAATCCGGAAAGTCATCCATCGTGCGCCACGGCAGGGCCTCGCCCAGGCGGCTCACGTCACGCAAAGCGGCCAGTGCGAGCAGCGCCATCGCAACGGCTACGAAGGCGCGTCGACGTCGGAGCGTCTTCAACGCTGCGTCGGCGCTCGGTGCGCGCGTAACGACCCTGCAGCGGCCGCGAGCACGCCGCCGAGCGCTGCCCAGGTCGGTATTTTGACCGCGAACCAGGTGAGGCTCGCGGTTCCCAGCGCTGCGACGTACGCGGCCCACGCACGCTGGGCGAGGTCATCGCTCGTGAAGCTGCCGATCGTCGTGGCAACCAGCGGCGCGGGCGGCGCGAGCTCGAGCAGATAGATGCTCGCCGCAACGGCCGCGAAGACGGCAAGGGAAAGTGCAACGCCTGCCCGCAGCCGCGCGAGCAACGCCGCTACGACGAGGAGCGTCGCGAGAAAGAGCTTCTTGGTAATCCATACCGGAATCCACGGAATCGCGAGTAGAGCGAGCGCGGCAACGGCAATCGCTCGGCCGCGGCCTTGGAGCGTGGTCGCAAAGACCAACGCGGCCGGGATGGCAAACGGGAGATCGACCATGTGAACGTACGCTCCGGCGACGATGCCGCAGGCGGCGGGCAGGTATGCGACCAGCTCCGGCCGGCGCAGCGAGTGCGCGGTGCGGCCGCCGAGCCAAACCCCGAGCAGCAGCACGACTCCGTAGGAGATCTCGCCGGCCAATAGCGCGGCCCCAGCCGGCGCGCCGAGCGTCCGCAGCGCGTACGTCAGGCTGTATTGGTAGACGTAGCCCGTTTCCGCGGCGCCCTGGGCCGGCAGCACCGCGCGCACGTACTCGATCGTTGTGCCGGTGCCGACCATCAGCAGGCCGATGCCAATGAGGGCGAGCGTCGTCGCGACGAGCGCGATGCGGCTTCGCGGAACCCAGGCGAGCATCGCGGCGCAGACCGGAAGGCCGAGATGCGGCTCGATCAGGGTCAGCGCGGCGAGAAGGCCTGCTAGCGGCATGCGCCCGCGTGCGAGCGCAACGCCGCAAAAGACGAGAGCGACGAACGCGAACGGAACGACCTGTCCGGCGGCCAGCAGCACGTACCCGGCGGGGAGCAGCAACGCCAACGCGGCGACATCGAGCGGGATTTGCGTCAGAGCGAGTCCGGCTACGGCCGCGCCCAGAGCGAGAACGATGAGAGTAGCGTCGACGATTCGCGCGGCGGAGACGTTCAAGCGTGCGGCAAGCGCGAAGGGCGGAAAATCGTACGGCGGCAAGGGCGCTGGAACGACGCGCTTGCGATCGGTGCGATACGCCTCGCCGGTGTTGACGCGATGCTCGCACGCGTGCAGCGGCTCGTAGCGATACGGATCCTCGCCGCGGTCGAGGGCCGAACCCGCGCAATAGAAATCGCCGAAGTCGTAGAGCTGATGCCAGGGCAGCGCATCGCCGAGGCGCGCAAGATCGCGTAGCGCGGCAATCGCGAGAAGCGCCAGCGCTACGATCAGAACGCCGCGCGACGCCTTCATAATCCGTGACTAGTAAGAGCCTCGCATCTACTCCTGCAGGGTATTGCACTTTCGATAGGCCTGATATATAACGTTGAACAACGGCTTGGCGCGTTCGCGCGGTCGCCGTTGGGTCTTAAAAGAAGAGGTTGGGTGTGGCTCTTCAGTTCCGTGCAACGCCGTTGCGCCGGCCGGTTCAGCGCGAGCGTCTCGTTGCAGATTACTGGTACCTCTGCCGGCGAGCGGCGCGCCGATTCATGCGCCGCGGCCTCGATCGAGCGGATCTCGAGCAAGTTGGTGCGATCGGATTGATCAAAGCGGTCGACCGATACGATCCGCTGCAGCGTGCCCCGTTCGAAGCCTACGCTTGGCTCCTGATCGTCGGTGAGCTGATGCACTACGTTCGCGACAGCGAACGCTTCGTGCGCGCGCCGCGGGGCCTGCGCGAACTCGATCGGCGATGGGCGCGGGCGGAGCGCGAGCTTGGCTCGCGGCTCGGTCGGGACCCGTCCGACGGCGAAGTCGCTGCGTTCATCGCGGCGGCGCCTTCGCAAGTGAGCGAAATCCGTGCCTATCGTGCGAGCAAGTCCGTCATCTCGTTCGAGGTGCTGGATGCAAGCCACGGGCGCGTTCCCCCCGGCGGCATCGATGAAATGCTCGATCGGCTGACCGTCGAGCGGATCCTCGAAGTTCTCACGCCGCTGCAGAAACGGATCGTCGCCGCGATTCATTTCGACGGCGTCAGCGTCGTCGAACTGGCAGCTCACCTTGGCTACTCGCGGCGTCACGTGACGAGGCTTCACCGTGCGGCCTTAGAGCGCTTGAAATGCTGCGCTGAAGTAGGGGCGCTGCGGTGCGCCGAAGCAGGCCGTAATGTTTCGGTATCTTACCGCGGGTGAATCGCACGGCCCCGCGCTCGTCGGAATCCTCGACGGGATTCCGGCGCAGCTCCGATTGAATCCGGATGCAATTAATACAACCCTGGCGCGGCGTCAAGGCGGCCATGGGCGCAGCGCACGCATGAAGATCGAGCACGATGAGATCGAGTTTCTAGCCGGCGTCCGCGGCGGCGAGACGCTCGGTTCGCCGATCGCGGCGGTTATTCGGAACCGGGATTACCTCACCCCGAAGGTTCGGGCGCTGATGGATCCGCTCGCCGGCGCCGGCGATCCGCTCACCAATCCGCGTCCCGGTCATGCCGATTACGCGGGTGCACTGAAGTACCGGCAGCGGGATCTGCGCAACGTGCTCGAACGTGCGAGCGCCCGCGAGACCGCAATGCGCGTCTGTCTCGGTGCGATATGCGCGCAGTTCCTCGAGGCGCTCGGAATCCGGACGCGCAGTTACGTGTCGCAGATCGGCGCGGTCGAAGCCGGTGATCTCGACGATTGGGAGCAGAGCGACGTCGAAGCGAGCGACGTCCGCTGTCCGGAGCAAAGCGCAGCCGATCGGATGATCGCCGAGATCGATGCGGCGAAGAGTGCCGGCGATACCCTTGGCGGGCGCTTCGTCATTCGCGTCGACGGCATGCCGGTCGGCCTCGGGAGCAACCGGCAACCGGCTCAGCGCCTCGATGGGATTATCGCTGGAGCGCTCATGGGAATGCAGACCGTCCGCGCGGTCGAGATCGGACTCGGCGGCGCGCTCGCGGCGACGCCCGGCTCGCAAGCGCACGATGTTTTCGCGCTCGACGGCGAGAGCGTCGTGCGCACGAGCAATCGCGCCGGCGGCATCGAAGGCGGAATGAGCAACGGCGAGCCGATCGTCGTGCGCGTTTCGGTCAAGCCGATCCCCACGCTGATGAAGGCGCTGCCCTCGGTCGACCTTCACGCCCGAGCCGACGCACCGGCGACGATCGTGCGAAGCGACGTGTGCGTCGTGCCGGCGGCCGCAATCGTCGGCGAAGCAATGATTCGGCTCGCACTGATGGCGCCGGTCTTAGAGAAGTACGGCGGCGATTCGATGGAGGAGACGCTCGATAACGTTCGCCGCAATCAAGAGGCCGCCGACCGTCTCTTCGCGCGATGAAGCGCCATGTGGCGCTCACTGGATTCATGGCGTCGGGCAAGTCCACGATTGGGCGTAAACTTGCGCGAAAACTCCGATGCGCGTTCTTCGATACCGACGCGCTGGTGGTTCGAGAGCATGGATCGATCCCGGCGATCTTCAACGGCGAGGGCGAAGGGGCGTTTCGACAGTACGAGCACAGCGCGATCGTGACCGCCTTGGAGAGTCTCGAGACCAGCGTTATCGCGCTGGGCGGCGGCGCGTTGACGGTCCCCGAAAACCAGCGAATCGTACGCGCTCGCGCCCATTGCATTTTCATCAAGGTTGCCCCGGAACAAATTCTCGCGCGCGTTCGGCGCAGCCGCGAAGTTCGGCCGCTGCTCGGCTCGACGCCGACGCTCGAACGTATCAAGGAGTTGTACGCAACGCGAATGCCCGAGTACGAGAGCGTCGACTACGTTGTCGACGCCGCGCGCCGTAGCGATACGCAAGTGATTGCCGATATTCTGCACTGGCTGCGGCGCCAGAAACTCGGCCTGCCCCCGCTCGCCTCGTGACCGCGGAGCCCTCGGTCAACGACGATCTCGGCTACCCGATCGTCGTCGGCGAAGGTCTGCACCCGGCGTTGGCGGCCTTCGCGCGTAAAAACGAGCGGCCAAGCGTTGTCCTTTGCGACGCAAATCCGGGGGTGCGGGCGATAGCGGCGGAGGTCGCCGCCGCGGTAGGTTCGCCGCCGGTGCTCGCCTTTGCGCTCGGCGAACGGCGCAAACGGCTTGCGACCGTCGAGCGCGTGCTCGATGGGATGCTGGCGGCCGGGTTGGAGCGCTCCGAGTTCGTCCTCGGCGTCGGGGGTGGGGTCGCGAGCGATCTCTTTGGATTCGCTAGCGCGACGTACATGCGCGGCGTGCGGTACGCGCACGTTGCCACTTCTCTGGTCGCGATGGTCGACGCGGCCATCGGTGGAAAGACCGGCGTCGATCTTCGCGGCGGCAAGAACCTTGCGGGGTGCTTTCGCGATCCCGTTGCGGTCTTTTGCGACGTCGCTGCGCTACGCACGCTTCCCCGGCGGGCACTGCGCCAAGGATTGGCCGAGATAGTCAAGGCGGCGATCATCGAAGGCGGCGATTTCTTCGATTCGCTCGAAGAACTCGCTGCGCACCAGCTCTCGCGCTGGCCTTGGATCAGCGTCGTCGACGCGGCGATCAAGGTGAAGACGATGACGGTTGCGGACGATCGCCTCGAAGCCGGTTCCCGGGAGCTGTTGAATCTCGGGCACACGTTCGCCCATGCGATCGAGCGTGCGTCGAAGTATCGCACGGCGCATGGTTCCGCGGTCGCAGTCGGGCTACGCGGAGCGGGGCTGCTCGCGCTGCGAACCGGGCGGTTCAGCGAATCGGATCACCTCCGCGTTTTGACGCTTTTAGCGTTGCTGGGCTTGCCGCTTCGCACCGCGGCCGATCCTGACGAGATTCTTGCAGCAATGAGCAGTGACAAGAAGCGACGCGGCGGCCGGCTCCGCTTCGTCCTGCCGCGCGCGATCGGCGACGTGGAGTATGGGGTCGAGGCGCAGCGGCGCAGTGTTCGCGCGGTGCTCGCGCGTCTGCAGGAAGAGCCTGAGAGGTTCCGTGCGCGTCGTTGACGCGCTTCCAGCAATACGGTCCTCGCGCTTCGACCTGCCGTTGACCTATGCCGCCGGGAGTCTCGAGCTGCGCGTCGGCGACGTCGTGCGGGTCCCGCTGGGCAGCCGCGAAGTTCTTGCCTTCGTCGTGGCGGCGCCGCGGGAAGCGACGCCGCTCAAACCGCTCAAAGCGGTGCTCGAACGCATCGAGGTGCCGCGCGCATTCGACGAAACCGGGCTCCATCTCGCCTCGTTCATGGCAGAGCATTATCTCTGCACCCTCGGCGAAGCGCTGAGCGCCGTCGTGCTCGCCGATGCTATTCCGCGAATGCGCGATTCGTTCGTACGCGTGGCTGCGCCGAATCCGCGACGATATCCGTCAGTTCCGTCGCGGCTCCTTCGTCTGATTTCGGAGGAGCTCGAAGATGGCTTCGCGCTCGAACAGCTCTTGCGACACCCCGAAGCGCGCCGAATCGCCGATCGCGCCGCGTTGCTGCGCCACGTCACGGCACTCGTCCGCGCGGGAGTGCTGCAACGCGAGCGCCGTCTCGTCGAACCCCGCACCACTGAGTATCGCGTGCGTATGCTCGAGCCGGGCGATCGAGCGATTCGGGGACCGAAAGCGGCGGCGCTGGTCGCGTTGGTTCTCCAGCGCTCGAGCCTTCCGCGCGCGGATGCGTTGCTCGCCGGTTTTAGCAACGCGGTTATCGGTCGCGCAGTTCGTGCCGGTGCGCTGCGCGAACGGTACGTTCGGCCGTCCGCGAGACTCCGGCGTGGCGATTCGACGGGTCCGCTCGCGCAGGCGACCGCCGACCAAGAGCGCGCTCTTCGATGGATCGACGAGGCGCTCGATGCGAGGCGATTCGAAACGGCGCTCCTCCACGGCGTAACGGCCAGCGGCAAGACGTTCGTCTACGTCAAGGCTATCGAGCGGGTAGTGCGGGAGGGCGGCCGCGCAATCGTGCTGGTGCCCGAGATATCGCTGACGCCGCAGACCGCGCAGCGATTCGAAGCGGCATTCGGCGAACGCGTCGCCGTACTCCACTCAGCGCTATCGGAACGCGAGCGTTTCGACGCGTGGCAGGCTTGCGCTCGGGGGGAGATCGACGTCGTGGTCGGGGCGCGCAGCGCCGTCTTCGCACCGCTCGACCGCGTCGTGCTGACGATCGTCGACGAGGCCCACGATCCGTCGTACAAGCAGGATTCGGTTCCGCGCTACCATGCCGTCGCGGTTGCCCGCGAGCGGATGCGGCGTGCGGAGGGCGTGCTGGTGCTCGGCAGCGCGACGCCCTCCCTCGAAAGCTATGCCGCAGCGAAGGCAGGCCGGATCGCGCTCGTCGAGTTACGAGACCGCGCTACGGCCCAGCCGCTGCCGGACGTGCGCGTCGTCGATCTGCGCAAGGAATTCGAAGACGGCAACCGAGGAATCTTCAGCGCCGCGCTCGTGCAGAGCTTAGCCGACCGGTTGGAGCGTGGCGAGAAGAGCTTGCTTTTCGTCAACCGGCGCGGCAGCGCGGGCGCGTTGCTTTGCCGGAGTTGCGGAACTTCGCCGCAGTGCCCTCGGTGCAGCGTCGCGCTCTCGGTGCATCGTGGAGAGCGACTGCTGCGATGTCATTATTGCGATTACCAGGCGACGATACCACAGCTCTGCCCCGCCTGCGGATCGGAGGCAATCCGCGAGATCGGGGTCGGCACCGAGCGCGTCGCCGACGAAGTGCATCGCCTCTTTCCCGAAGCGCGCGTGCTGCGCATGGATTCCGACACGACGACTCGAGTTGGCGATCACGCGCGCATCTTAGGCGCGTTCGAAGACGAGGGCGACGTCCTCGTCGGGACTCAGATGGTCGCCAAAGGGCTCGATTATCCGACGGTTACGCTCGCCGGCGTCGTGCTTGCGGACGTGGGTTTGTCGATTCCGGATTTTCGCGCGGCCGAGCGCAGCTTCGCGCTAATCGCGCAGGTTTGCGGCCGTAGCGGGCGGTCGCGGCGCGGAGAGGCGATCGTGCAGACCTACGCCCCAGAGCATCCCGCGGTCCGTTTTGCGGCGGGGCACGATTATGAGGGCTTCGCCACGGCGGAGCTGCGGGAACGGGCGATTGCGGGCTTTCCTCCGGCGCAACGCCTGATCTACGTCGGGGTGATTGGGCGCGATCGCCGGCGCGTCGCAGAGACCGCGCAGCGCTACGCCGCGCTGTTACGCGTCGGGGAAAACGCCGAAGTTCTGGGGCCGGCCCCGTATCCGATCGCGCGGCTCAACAACGAATGGCGCTACCGAATCGCGCTGCGCGGCAGAAAGCCTGCGGAGTTGCGGGAACTCGTTCGCGAACGGATTCTGCCGCTGGCCCGGGCCGATCGGGGCACGCGCGTATCGCTCAACGCAGACCCCTAGCCGCTTCGATTAGGAGCGCGAGTTATTTCTTGCGGGTGGAGCGGCTCTTGGTGCTCTTTGCGGGAGCCGCGGCGCTGCGCCGCAACGCCTTTGCCAGGCGCGACTTCTTGCGCGCGGCCTTATTTGGATGAATGATGCCCTTCCCAGCCGCCTTGTCGAAGGCGCTCTCTACGCTCGCGGCCGCACCGCTCTCGCCGGCGTCGACGACGGTCTTGAAGAGCGTTTTTAGCCGGCTCTTGGCACTTTTGTTGCGGGCGGTGCGCTTTTCGGATTGAAGGACCCATTTTTCGGCGGCTTTGATGTTCGGCACGGCGAGTATCATAGCAGGGCCCTCGCGCGAGTGTCCAGCGTAAAGGGGTCCCCTAGGCGTTCTAGGTCGGCTCGAGGAGGATCTTTCGATAGCTCGAGTAGCGGCTCGGCCGTATTCCCTCGCCGACGGCCGCTTGGACCGCGCAGTCGGGCTCCGCCAGATGGGTGCAGTCGGTGAAGCGGCAACTCCGCGCCGGGTCGCGCATTTCGCGGAAGGCCTCGGCCAGGCTCTCCGCTTCGATGGTCCCCAAACCAAACTCGTTGATTCCCGGGCTATCGATGAGGAAACCGTCCCCGATGCGGTAGAGCCGGCCGGCCGTCGTCGTCTGGCGGCCTAGGCCGTAGCGGGATACCTCACCGATCGACGTCTCGCCGCCGAGCGCGCGAAAGATCGTGCTCTTTCCGACGCCGGAGTTCCCGACGAGCAGCGCACGATGACCCCGAATCAGCGCGCGCAGCGCGTCGACGTTCTCGCCCGCTTTCGGGTTCATGACGATTGTGGGATATTCGAGACCGCGATAGATCTCGGTGACCTCCGCAATACCGGCCGGCCCGGCGAGATCCGGTTTCGTGAAGACGACCGCGGCCCCGATCGACTCGACTTCGGCGAAGGCGAGCAACTGGTCGAGCGTAACGAGGCGAGGCGCCGGATTCGCAAGCGCGGCAACGACGACCATCAGATCGACGTTTGCCGCCATCGTCTTGGCGCGCCCGCCGGCGCTGCGGCGCTTCAGCGTGAAACTGCGCGGTTCGATGCGATCGACGAGGGCTTGACCATCTTCCAGGAGACGCACGGCGACGACGTCGCCGGGAACGGGCATGAAGCGCTCGCCGGTCATACGCCGCAACTGTGCGGTCCGCACGCCGCTTTCGCCATCGACTGAAATCCGCGCCGAATTCTTTCCCGTCGAGACCACGAGCGCCCGTTGCGTCGACGTTACGCGCAAGATTGCACGGTTTCGACGGCTAACGATGAAGTGGCCGTGGTTTATCTCACTCTAAGCATCGAAGGAGAATCCGGCGACGCGCGGCGCGTCGCCGTCGACGATGCCGTGGCCCGCCAAGGCGGTACCGCGCTTTGGCGTGCGAACGAAGGAGCGCGGCGATGGTATGCGTTGCTCGAACTTCCGCAGCGGCACGACCGCAACGCGATTGCGTCGGTTTCGGGCGGCACGCTGCACGATCGGGCGATCATCGCATTGGCTGTTGTCCCTGCGGTGCCCGAAGCCTTGCCGCTAATACTTGGCGCGCTCGCCGGTCCGGGCCGCCCCGCGGGGATTCTCGACGCTTATCCGTGTGAAGGAGGCGTGGTGGTCGAGTGGGATCCTGCCGCTACGTCGCCTCCGGTTGTCTTGGGGATCATCGATCTAGAACTGAAGCGATTCGGGAGCGGCCGCACCGCCGAGCTGCTCGCGCCGTTGCCCGCTTCGGTCGCGTCGGCGATCGCGGCCAACGGCCTGCAGGCGCCGGAGATAGATCCGGCACGAATTCTGGAGCTGCGGATAGAGAATGCCTAGTCCGCTCGGATACGTGGGAATCTCCGACGTAATCGACGTCATCGCGACCAGCGTCCTCGTTTATTACGTATTGGTTCTGATCCGCGGGACGCGCGCGGTCCAGATTCTCACGGGCATCCTCGTCCTCTTTGGGTTGCTCGGGATTGCTACGCTCTTTCATCTCTATTTGCTTGGGACGATTCTGCGGCTGCTCGTCGTCGGTGCCGCCGTTACGATTCCGATCGTCTTTCAACCGGAGCTGCGGCGGGCGCTCGAGCAGATTGGGCGCGGCGGTCTCTTTCAGCTCGATATGGGCGGGGACCCGGTCCAGGGGCGAACGGAGGATCGAACGATCGCCGCGATCGGCCGCACCGCATTCCTACTCGGGCGTAGCCGGCGCGGCGGACTGATCGTCATCGAGCAGCAGAGCGGATTGAAAGACTACGCCGAGAGCGGGACGATGCTGCGTGCCGACGTTTCGGAGGAGCTTCTGTTGGCGATTTTCGCCCCCGCGTCGCCGCTGCACGACGGTGCCGTCATCATTCGCCAGGGGCGCATTGAGTCGGCGGGCTGCTTTTTGCCGCTCTCCGAACAGTCGCTGGCCAAGAGCCGGCTCGGCACGCGGCATCGGGCGGCATTGGGGCTCTCTGAGCAGACCGATGCCGTCGTGCTCGTCATCTCGGAGAGCGGGGCGATCACGATCGCGCGCGGCGGGCTCCTTTCCCGCCCGGTCGACGAGGAGCAGCGTCTCGTCAAGATGCTGCTCGCCGTGACGCGGCAGCCGCGAAGGCACCGCCGGCGCGTCGATTTTATCGGCACTTTGCGCGCACGCCTGCGCGCGCCGCGTGACGAACCCACGTCGAGCCTCTCGTAAAGGGCCGCAACGTCCGTGCAACTCGTTCGAAAAAACTTTGCGCTCAAGGCACTCGCGGTCGCTTTGGCGTTAACGGGTTGGGCCTACTTTCGTTTTGCCGGTAACTCGGTCGTCGCGACGCCGGAGTTCCAGCAGCTCTCGATTCCAATTAACGCCGTCAACTTGCCGCTGGGGTACGTCGCCCGGTTCGCCGATCACGACGCGGTCGTCACGGTCACGACGAAACGCGGCGCGGCGGCCGTCAAACCGGAGCAGATCAAGGCCGTACTCGATCTTACGAACAAGGCGACGGGCGTCTATAATCTCCCAGTGCAGCTCGTCGCGCCGGACATCGTCGTTCAAAGCTTGAGCCCCGCTTCGGTGACGCTGACGGTCGAGCGAATCGAGCAACAGGGGTTTCCGGTTACGGCGCATTACATGGGCGTGCATCCGAGCGACATCGTCGTAAGCTACACCGCGGTCGCCCCGGATTTGGCGATGGTTCGCGGCCCGCTCTCGCTTCTCGGGAAGGTCGCGGCGGTGCGGGCCGACGTCGCTTTGCCGAATCAACCGAAGACGGTCGACGAAATGGTCCGCCCGGTCGCCGTCGACGCGTCAGGGGCGGAAATCGCAGGACTCTCGGTCACGCCGAACTTGGTGCGAGTGCAGAGCCGGTTCGTGGCGGGGAGCAGCGGTACGAAGTGAGCCGGCTTTTCGGAACCGACGGCATCCGCGGCGTGGCCAACCGCGACCTGACTCCCGAACTCGCGATGCGCATCGGCCGCGCGGCGGCTAGCTTGCTTCCACAGGAAGCTCGAAGACCGATCGCAATCGGACGCGACACGCGCGTTTCGGGCACCATGCTCGAGTCGGCGCTCGTCGCCGGCCTCACCTCGGCCGGGTACGATGCGGTCACGCTCGGCATCGTTCCGACGCCCGCCGTATCCTGCGTGACGCGCGCGGCAGATTGCGCCGCCGGCATCGTAATCAGCGCCTCGCATAATCCGATCGACGACAATGGGATCAAGTTTTTTGGACCCGACGGTTTCAAACTCTCCGACGAGCTCGAGAGTCGCATCGAGGGCGCACTCGACTCGGCCGATCTTCCACGGCCGATCGGGACCGAAGTCGGTACGGCGCGAGCCGCGCAGAATCTCGCGCGCTTTTACTACCGCGAGCTCTACGAAGGTGCGACCGAGCTGACGGGTCTACCGGTCGTCGTGGATGGCGGCTTCGGCGCGGCTTACGCGATCGCGCCTTACGCGTTACGGAAGCTCGGAGCTCGCGTTTCGGAGATCAACTGCGAGCCCGACGGCGCACGCATCAACGTGGCTTGCGGAGCGACCGACCTGGCGGGCCTCCAAGCCGCCGTCCGCCTCCGAGTAAACGGCGGCGAGCGACGAACGGTTGGAGTCGCCTTCGACGGCGATGCGGATCGCGTGCTCTTCGTCGACGAGACGGCAGCCATAGTTACCGGCGATCACGTGCTCTTTGCGCTCGGGCGCGCGATGCACGAACGCAGAGAGTTGGCACGCGACGCCATCGTCGCCACGCACATGAGCAACGTCGGGTTCGAACGCGCGTTGCGAAGACACGGGATCGGATTGATCCGCGCGGCCGTCGGCGACCGGTACGTGCTCGAGGAGATGCGGGCGGGCGGCTACAACTTGGGCGGCGAGCAGTCCGGCCACGTGATCGACTTCCGCTATAATACGACCGGCGACGGGCCGCGCACTGCAATAACGTTGCTCGGCTTGCTGATATCGACCGGTGCGACGCTTCACGAACTGGTGCGCGAGGTGGTCTACGCACCGCAAGTCTTACTCAACGTTCGTACGAGTCGCCGCGACGTGCTGGAGTTACCAGCGGTGCGCGACGCGATCGCCGCGGCCGAATCGGAACTCGCCGAATCGGGGCGGCTCTTCGTTCGCGCATCGGGAACCGAACCGCTGATCCGCGTGATGGCCGAAGGCGACGATGCCGCGATGGTGGCGATGGTGGCCGCCCGGGTTGCCGGCCGAATCGAGCAGGAGGTTGCGCGCTTCGTTTCAACGTAGCCCCAGGAATCGAGGGTTCACGGGTGTGTGGAAGGGCGCCTCGGCATGATGCCGAAGCGCCGAGATAACTGCCTAGAGCAGTCACTGAGTCGGGACGATAGTCCCGAGCGGGGGATTTTCCCGGTAGGGGTGAGTGGGCCGGTCGGCCCTAGGGCGATTCTTTCCCGCCCGAACCCGTCAACTAACCCCGCAAGTGTCGTGGAGGAGCGGTTTTTTGCGTCATGTGTTAGTTGTTGGGGCATTGGCCCTATCGATCGCCGGCTCGGGAGCGCTTGCGCGCGCCGATTCCGGGAGCACCCTACCCCAGCTCGACTACACCGGATCCGCACAAGCGGCAAGCGCCCAAACGTTGAGCCCCGACGTCGCTGAGTGGACCTCGCGGCTTATCGTGCATTCTCCGTCGCGCCATCACGGCTCGATGGATCGATTCGCGGGCGGCATTCTCGCGCGTGCCTCCAAGATCGCCCAGCGTCTGACGAGCAGCGCTCTGCGCTTTCTCGGCGTGCCCTACGTCTTCGGGGGGACGACCGCGTCTGGATTCGACTGCTCGGGTTTCGTCCAGCACGTCTTTGCGATGCTCGGCGTCGGCCTGCCGCGTACCGCGGATGCGCAGTACGATTTCGGTAGACCCGCCGTCGGCGGTCCGCGCCCCGGCGATCTCGTTTTCTTCGACACCTACGGGGGCGTTTCGCACGTGGGCATCTATCTCGGGCAGGGCGAGTTCGTCCACGCCAGCTCGAGCCACGGCGTAATGGTCAGCCACCTCTCCGATTCATATTGGGCGGCGCGTTACGTCGGAGCGAAACGGTTGCTCGCCACGCGTTAGCGGCTCGGAAAACCAAGGCAACCGAGTAGACGCCGCCGTTACCGGCGGCGCTTGCTTTTCCCGCCTCTCATGAGCGAAGGTATCCATGGGTCACCCCGAGCCTGTCGAAGGGTGACTCGGCCTGTGAGGAATGCTGCACGGACGATGGGGTGTAGCCAAGCGGTAAGGCAGCGGACTTTGACTCCGCCATGCGTTGGTTCGAATCCAGCCACCCCAGCATAGCCCAGCGTTGGTTCGCCCTTCGACAGGCTCAGGGTAACACGCACCCCCGCATTGCTCGATTATCTGCCAGGAGCGGGCGCGGAGCGCGTGGGATTGGTTGAATACCTCGCCGCTATTATCGCCGTTGAACGAAGGAGTCGTCGAATGAACTTGTTGGAACCGAGCCGCCGCGGCGCCGTGGCGAGCGTTACCATAGCTATGCTTTCGGGGTGCGGCTCCGCGTCGCTTGCGGGAGGCGTCCCACCGTCGAGTCTCTCGAGCGCGGCGTCCGTTCCCCAGTGGCAGTCGAAGAATCTAGCACGCCCGGCGTGCGGAAAGCCGCGTCCGGATCGAGTGCAGTGCTACGCATTGATTCTCAGTACGAAAGTTCAGCGCGACGTCGCCGGGTGGGCGCCTGCCGATTTTCAAGCGCGATACGATCTCCCATCGCAAACGCAGGGAGCGGGGCAGATCGTCGCCATCGTCGACGCGTACGATAACCCCAACGCGGCCTCCGATTTATCAGCGTATCGCACGCAATTCGGACTGGGAACCGCCAACTTCACAAAGTACAATCAACAGGGACAGACGAGCAACTATCCTTCGGGAAGTTCCGGCTGGGGCGTCGAAATCGATCTCGACGTTCAGATGGCGTCGGCTGTATGCCCCCTGTGCACCATCTACCTGGTCGAGGCGAACAGCAGCGACTCCAGCGATCTCGAGGCGGCTGAATCGGAAGCGGTCAAGCTCGGTGCCCATATCATCAGCAACAGCTGGGGATGCGGCAACTCCGTGTCATGTCTCGAGACGAAATACTTCAACAAGCCAGGCGTGCTCTATCTTGCCGCCACCGGAGATTCGGGAGTGGGTCAGGTAACGGCGCCGGCCGCCTTCGACGATGTCGCGGCGGTCGGCGGGACGGTGCTCTCGAAGAACGGTTCGCAGTATAGCGAGACGGTCTGGAGCGGCGCCGGCGGCGGCTGCGCGACGACCATTCACAAACCAAGGTGGCAGCACGACAAGATTTGCGCCGGTCGAGCGGTCGGCGATGGCTCCGCGGTCGCGTGGCAAGTAGCAGAGTACGACAGCTACGGTTACGGAGGCTGGTTCACGGTCGGCGGCACCAGCGCTGCATCGCCGCTGATGGCCGGAATGTTTGGGCTGGCCGGAAACGCGACCCAACAAAAGGGCGGCCGAACCTTCTGGAACCGCAAGCACCACAAACATCTCTTCGATGTCTGTGGCAGCTCGTGTCTCTTCAGCACCTACTCGTACGAGGGCGGCTGGGGATCGCCCAACGGCATCGGAGCCCTCTAACTGGCGCGTTCCACGACGCTTCACGTCACCAACGGCGATGGTGCGCTTTACTTGCTCAAAAAGGCCGGTATGCTCGGCACGCACGTCGCCTGGCGCGATGCGCTCAACGACGGCCCCGTGCCGGCCGGATTATCGCTGGAAGAGACGAGCGCGCTGCGGGCGCGCTATCAGGCGGAGCGCGGATACGGCAATCCGATAAAACTGATCCACGAGTTCGAGCGGCGCGACGAGCAAATCCGACGCGCCGCCGAGTTCGACGAGGTTGTGCTGTGGTTCGAGCACGATCTCTACGATCAGCTCCAGGTGCTGCAAACCCTCACGTCATTGGAAGAGCTCGAACTGGAGCCCGGAAGGGTTGCGGTCGTGCAGAGCGACCACTATCTCTCCGGAATGACCGTCGATGAGATCGTGCTGCTCTTCGCGAAGCGGCGCACCGCCACACCGGCGATCTTCAAGTCAGCGCGGCGTTCGTGGGAGCGCTTCACCTCCGATTCGCCGAGCGATCTCTTTGCAGCGGCGGGCGAAGACGCGATCGGTCTGCCGTATCTGCGGGCGGCCTTGCGACGCCTCTGCGAGGAGTATCCCTGGAAGCGCGACGGCCTCTCGCGTTCGCAACGTCAGACCTTATACGCAGTTGCACAGGGGCCGGGGCGGCCGGACGAGCTTTTTGCGCGCACACAGGCGCGCGAAGAAGCGTACTTCTTGAGCGAGCGCGTCTTCGAAAGGATGCTCGAGGATCTCGCCGCCGGCGATAGCGCGCTCGTTGAAGGAGAAGAGGGCATGCTCGTGCCGACCGTCTTGGGTCGGCGCGTTCTCGCAGGCGACGGGGATTGGCTCGATTGCCGTTCCATCGATCGGTGGATCGGAGGCGTACGCCTGCTGCCCGAAAATCTCACGCGTTGGGACGATGACGCCGCGCGTTTCATGTAGCCGAGCATAATTCAAGGCCAAGCCCTTCCGGGGCGCGAAAAGGCAGCCGCGAAGATGACCCACGACGAGTTGAGCATTGATGTCAAGAGCGAAGACGGCGGCAGCCGCCTCGTTTTCAATCTGCGCGGCAGCCTCGACCTCGCGACGGCGCCGACCGTGCGGGCGGCATTGAGCGAAGCGACCGAAAAGGGCAATCACGACCTCATCGTCGATCTCAGCCAGCTCGAGTTTTTGGATTCGACCGGTCTCGGCGTCTTGATCGGCGCCCATCGCCGCGCGGCCGAGCGCGGCGGCTCGTTCCGGCTCATCGTCAATGAGGGATCGATTTTGCGACTCCTCAACATCACCGGGCTAATAGCGGTTTTCTCCGTCTTCCATACGTTGGAAGACGCGCAAGGCGACCGGCGCCGGCTCGGCCCGTCGCTATAGATTCTACGAGTACGCTTCGTCGAGAAGTTCGACGACGTGTTTGACCGTCGCGGGATAATGCGCTTCGCGTAAGCCCGCTTCAATTTGGATCGCGCATCCCGGGTTCGCGGTCGCGACGATTGCGGCTCCCGTCCGGCGGATCGCGTCGACTTTCCGGCGCTGCAGACGGTCCGCCATCTCGGGCTGGGTTAGGTTGTAAACTCCCGCGCTGCCGCAGCAAACCGCACTCTCGTCCAGTTCCACGAGCTGCACTCCCGGAATGGTTTTCAAGAGTCGCCTCGGCGCTCCGGCGACGCGTTGAGCGTGGACGAGGTGACAGGCATCCTGATACGTGACGGTGGCGTCGATCGAGCGCGCCGGGGAGCCGAGATCGACCGCGTCGAGCACCTCCGTGACGTCACGTACGCGCGAGGCGAAGTTCCTCCCGCGACTCTCCCATTCGTGGTCTCCGGCAAAGAGATCGCCGTATTCCTTGAGTGCGCTCCCGCATCCGGCGGCGTTCACAACGTAGACGTCGGCGTGCGTCGCTTCGAACGTCTCGATGTTGCGCCTCGCCAGCTCCCGTGCGAAGTCGATCGCGCCCTCGTGCAGCGCAATCGCGCCGCAGCATCCCTGACCGCTGGGCACGATCACGGTTAGACCCGCGCGTTGCAGCATGCGCGCCGTCGCGCGATGGACGTGCGCGAAGGCGACCGCCATGATGCAGCCGGCGTGGAGCAGCGCGATGCCTTCCTCGCGAGGTGCCTCGAATCGCTGACCTCGAGGAACGAAAAACTGCGTCGAAATTCGAGGTGCAAGCCTTGCCGCGCGGCCCAGCCCGAAGATTCCCGCAAGCGAGATGAGCCGCGTCTGTTGCAGGACGCGCAGCACTGCGGCAGCCGCGCGCATGAACACCGGGCGGCCGAAGAGCGCGCGCAGAAGCCGCCGAGCAGCTCGCTCGCGCGCCGGATCGAGGGAACCTTCGGCGCGCCGGATCTGCACCCGAGCGGACTCGACGAGCTGGCCGTATTGAACGCCGGAAGGGCAGACTGCCTCACACGCTCGGCAATCGAGGCACTCCCACATCTGCTCGACGAAGCCCGCACTGAGTAAATCGAGGCGCGATTCGCCGACGGCTTTGATGAGACTAATACGGCCGCGTGGGCCCGAGGTTTCTGTCATAGTCTCGAGATAGGTGGGGCAGGACGGCAGGCAGAGACCGCAGCGAATGCAGGTGTCGTATATAGACGCTTGCGGCTGGTCGGTTCCGCTGAAGCCCCGTTCGACCCGCTGCGCTCGCGGGGGGCAAGCTGCATGCTCGCTCATCCGCGTACGTGCCTTCGCCCTAAATGTGCGCCACTTCTCCTGACGAAACGGGGCAGCGTGAAGAAACGAATCACAGTAGCGGTAACCGGCGCGGCCGGACAGATCGGCTATGCGCTCATCTTTCGCATGGCCTCCGGCCAAATGTTCGGCCCGCAAACGGAGCTGGAGTTCCGGCTGCTCGAACTAGAGCAAGCGCTCGGAGCGCTGGCCGGGGTCGTGATGGAGTTGGAAGATTGTGCCTTTCCGCTCCTCAAGAACGTTTGGTACGGCTCCGACATAGGCGAGGCGATGCGCGGCGTCAACTGGGCCGTGCTCGTCGGGGCGGTTCCGCGCAAAGCGGGAATGGAGCGCTCCGATCTCTTGCGCGTGAACGGGCAAATCTTCACCGAGCAGGGGCGCGCGATCGACGCGCAAGCCGCCGAGGACGTCCAAGTCTTCGTCGTCGGCAACCCGGCGAATACGAACTGCCTCATCGCCATGAACAACGCGCCGAGAGTTCCGAACGACCGGTTCTTTGCAATGACGACGCTCGACGAGCTGCGCGCGCGGGCACAGCTCGCCCGCAAGAGCGGCACCGACGTTACCGAGATCGCTCGGATGGCGATCTGGGGAAATCACTCGACGACGCAGTTTCCGGATTTCGCGCACGCGCGAATCGGCGGGCGCGCCGTGCACGAGGTCGTCGCCGACCGCAATTGGCTGGAGAACGAGTTCCTCGCGACCGTACAGAATCGCGGCGCCGAGGTCATCAAGACGCGCGGGGCCTCCTCCGCCGCTTCGGCGGCAAACGCGGCGGTCGTCGGGGTCCATAACCTGACCCACGATACGCCCGCCGGCGAGTATTATTCAGTCGGACGCTGCTCCCACGGGGAGTACGGCGTCGACCCGGGCCTGATCTTTTCGTTCCCTTCGCGCACCGAGCGCGGGGTTTCGCGAATCGTCGAAGGGGTCGAGCACGACGAGTTTGGCCGGGGAAAGCTAGCGGCCACGCTCGACGAGCTTCGCAAGGAGCGCGATACGGTCAAAGAACTAGGGCTGATTCCCACCTGATTCCCGCGAACTAACCGGCATGACCGGCCCCGCGGGCGAGCGCCCGGAACTCGATCTGATCCACGTCAACGTCGCGTCGACGGCAGGTGCGTACACCGTCGGCAGCGCGTCGTTCTTCCGGTATATTCTGCGGCTCGGCGAGCTTGGTCTGGCGCTCTCCCTCGCCGACCAGGAGGCGGTCGACGTGCTCGCCGCCGTGCCGCATGCGCTCGGAGCAGAAGAAGAGGTCTCCTTCGTCTCCGGTCCGGGTTGGCGCGTCGTCCCCGCGCAGGGCGATTTAGATTGGCCGGTTTTGGAGGCGACCCCCGAACGGTTGCATAGCGTGCTCGAACGGGCTCGCAGCATCCTCTGGCTGAACGCGGCGCGCTTTCACGTGAGCGCGCGCGAAATCGCGACGATCGAGCGCGAGCTCGACGAGGTCTACGGCGTGCTCATGCGCGCGGCCGCGGCTGGCGTCGCGGTCAACGTTTCGTACGTAGCGTAAGTCCCTTCGTGAAGCTCCTCTGTGAGCTGCCGTTGCGCGGCGCCGGCGGCGAGCCGATCTCGTTCGCGCGCACGATCTATTCGCACGGCTGCGCGCACCTGCCGCCGGCCACCGTCGAAACCGAGCCGCTCGTCTATCGGCGACGCTTTCGCACCGGCGGGCGCGTTCTCGACGTAGCGATGCGCGAGCGCGGCGGCGAGTTGGTCGTCGAAGGCGCCGCAGCATTGCGGGGACGTGAGGCCGACGCGCTGCAAGCCGAGGTCGCGCGAATGTTTCGCCTCGGCGACGACCTCGCGCCGTTCTACGCGCAGATCGCCGGCGACGACTTGCTCGGGTGGGCTGCAGGCGGAGCGGGACGGATTCTCGCCAGCCCCACCGTCTTCGAAGACGTCGTCAAGACGATTTGCACGACCAACTGTACCTGGTCGGCGACGATTCGCATGACGCGTGCGCTCGCCCAGCTCGGCGATGGCGCCTTCCCCGAGGCGGCCAAGCTCGCCGCCACGCCCGAATCCTGGTACCGCGACATCGCGCGCATGGGCTATCGCGGTCCGTACGTGCGGACGATCGCGCGCGGCGTCAGCGCGGGAGAGCTCGAGCTCGAATCGCTCACCGACGCGCAGCGCCATACCGATTCCGAGGTGGAAGGGGCGCTTCTCGGGCTACCCGGAGTCGGGCCCTACGGCGCGGCACACGTCATGCAGCTGCTCGGGCGTCACCGCTCCCTAGTGCTCGATTCGTGGACGCGCCCGAAGTATCGCCGATTGGCGGGCAAGAAGCAGGCCGCCGATTCGACGATTCGGCGCGCCTTCGCTCGATATGGCAAGTACGCGGGCCTCGCCTTTTGGCTCTACCTCACCCGCGACTGGCTCGACACCGAGGAGTAAAAAGGGCAGGCGCCCGCTCGTGGGAGAAAACGACGTATGCGTCTGCCTAAATCGTTTTCCGCAGTGCTCGCCGTGGCACTGCTGCCGCTGCCGGTCTTAGCAGGTACAACGGGGGGCGTCACCGGTCGCGTTACGGACGACCAGAGTCACGCGCCGCTCGCGGGCGTACTCGTCACGGCAAACTCACCGTCGCAGATTGCGACCTCCACTACCGATGCGAGCGGCACGTTCCGTTTCTTATCGCTTCGGCCCGACACGTACACGATTTCGTTCAGCAAGAGCGGTTACGACCCGATTACGCAGCCCGGTTTGACCGTCGTCGCCGATCAAGTCCAAACGTATAACGTCTCGATGCATCGAATGCTTCGAACGATTGCGCGCGTCACCGCGCAATCCGCGGCGGCGTTGGTGCGGCCCGGTACGACCAGCGACGTTTACTCGATCAACGCCTCGGGTCAGCAAGCGCGCCAAGGATTTGCCGGCCCGGGAACCCTCAATAACGCATACGGCGCGATCGCTTCGGTGCCGGGCGTGCTGCTCGATCCGGGCGAGGTCGGTTGGTGGCAGACGGTCCACGTTCGCGGCGGCGACATCGATCAGGTCGGCTACGAGCTCGACGGCATCCCCGTGAACCGAGCCTACGACAACGCGCCGCAGACGATGCTCTCGAGTTTAGGGAGTCAAGAAGTGCAAGTCTACACCGGCGGCGTTCCCGCCGGCTCCGACGCACAAGGCATCTCGGGATACGTCAATCAGGTGCTCAAGACCGGCACGTACCCCGGTTACGGCGACGCAAACCTCGGCGTTGGCTACCCGGCGTTCTATCACCAGGCGTCGATTGAAGCCGGGGGCTCGACGCCGGACCGCCTCTTCAGCTACTACGTGGGAATCGGCGGGAGCAATCAATCCTTCCGCTACGTGAACGACAACAACGGCTCGAACATCCCCGATTCGTTCTTTTATCCGGTGAGCGCCGTGCCGGGCAACACCTGTGGGATTTCGACGTGCAGCTCGCTGCCGATCTCGAACGGTTTCGTCTATACGGGCGCTCCGTCGCCGGTGCTCTTTACCACCGGGCTCGGCTTTTCGCTCGCGACGCAGTCGCTGCGCGATACGATCGTCAACCTGCACTTCGGGATTCCGCAGGCGCACAGCGGATTGCGCGACGACGTCCAAGCGCTGTACATGACGAGCGAGAACCTCAATCAGTACTACAGCTCGGTCAACGATTTCGGGGCGAACACGATTGAGGCACTCTACGGCCCGCTGACCTGGGACGACACGTATTCGTATAACGGCGCCGTGATGCAGCCGTTTAACCAGAATGCGGTGAAGAAGTATTTCTACCCGTCGAGTCCGCCGCATCCGTTCCAGGGGCTCCTCCCCGACAACATCCGCGATCCAAACGACAACGGCGCGGCGATCGAGAAGCTGCAGTACCAGCACGAGTTCACGCCGTCGTCCTACCTGCGCGTCTACGGATACATGCTCTACTCGAACTGGGACATCAATGGGTATAACTCCGACGCGCAGCCGCTTTACGGCTGGGAACTTCCATACTTTTTGCCCGACCACACGCATGGCTTCAACTTAAGCTACGTCAATCAACTGAACTCGCAGCATCTGCTCAGCATTACCGGCGCCTACACCTACTCGGCTCTGCAGCGGTACTTCGTCACGTACTTCCCGTCCGACTGGCCCGTGACGAGCTTCGCGGGAACGAACGGCAAGTGTTACGATCCGTCATCGGGACTGCAGATCGGTTGTTACGATCAGACGCAGGGAACCCTGAGCAATCCCTCACCACCGCCGGGATACTCATGCAAGGCGAGTCCGAAGCTTCCCGCCTGCGCGCCGGGCATCGATCCGCAGTGGCTCGTAACCAAGACGTTCGAGAGCGGAAATCAAGGACTCAACCAAGTCGATGCAGCCCTCACCGGGTACTCGGTGAACGATCAGTGGCGGCCCGACGATCGCATCAACGTCAACCTGGGCCTACGGATCGAAAACTTCGCCTATTTCTTTGGCGATACGAGCCCGAACGATCCCGCCCGCCAGTTCTGGTTCAACGCCTACAACGCCGAGTTTTGCTACGCGCCCGGTGTGAACAACAATAAGCCGATCGACCGCACCAATAACGGCATCGGTCCGTGCCCCGTCGTCAACGGCGTCACGACGGTGCCGCTCGGACAATCGCCGTACGGGCCGCTGGTCAATACGAGCGGCGGTTCGTACGCGACGGCCCGCTTTCAGCCTCGACTCGGCATGACCTATACGCTCGATCCCAATGACGTGCTGCGGGGATCGTTCGGCATCTACGCCCGGCCTCCAAACTCGTCGTGGGTGCAGTACAACACGATCGTCGAGGATCTGCCGAAGTTTCTCGGCGAACACTTTTACGGGTACGGCTTCAACTCGCCGGACCACCTGATCCGCCCCGATACGTCGTATAACTACGATCTCTCATGGGAGCACCGGTTAAAAGGAACGGATTGGAGTTTCAAACTCAGCCCGTTCTTCCGCGCAACGCGCGATCAGCTGCAGAACTTCTACATCGACCCGCAAGGCGGTCTTGAATCTGGGCTCAACGTCGGCAGCCAACAGAGCAGCGGCGTCGAGTTCGCGGCGCAGAAGGGGGATCTCTCGCGGGACGGGCTGAGCGGCCAGCTTTCGTTTACCTACACTCACAGCCAGATCAGGTATCAAAACTTCACCAACACGAACCAGAACGTCATCGATCAACTCAACGGCTACATTCTCGGCTACGACGCGTTCCTCAAAGGGCATGGCGGTTTCCCCTGTTACTTTTACGAAGGAGCCGGCTACACGCCCGGGGCCGGAACGAACAACTGTAAGCAGCGCGGCGTTATCACGAACCCGTACTACAATGCGCCGTATCAGAACGTTTTCTCAGATACTGCCTGGTATCCGACCTACGACGTCATCCCCGGACCGGTCGCGGCCGCAAACGGGTACGCGGTTCCCTACGTTGCGGGATTGCTCCTCAACTACCGGCACCAGCGGTTCACGGTCACGAACTCCTGGAACTTCGTTTCGGGGGCGGAGTACGGCGCGCCGACCGCGTGGCCCGGGTTCAATCCGCAGTCGTGCTACGCGGCGCCAGCGTCGTGGGTCGCCGCGCACGGTAAGGCGCCGGATCCCGCTTCGTGCGACGACTTCGGAACGCTCCCGCTCTTCATTCCCGATCCGTTCTCAAAGGGCTACGACAATCTTGGGGCCTTCAAGGAACCGTGGCAGCTGCAGATGGGACTCGCCTTCAGTTACGACGTCACGCCGCGTATCACCGCGCGACTGAGCTTTACGAACCTGCTCGACATCTGCGGGCAACGAGGCTACGCATGGGATAATCCGGACGTCTGCGCCTACGGGTCGCTGCCGACGAACTTCTTATATCCAGCCGGTAATTTCTATCCAAACTCCGTCTCCTCGCGGCCGCCGCAGCAGCTGCAGTATCCCTACTCGTTTTGGTTCAACGGCAACAACACCGGATTCTTGGGCGTTACTCAGCCGCTGCAAGTGACCGGCTCGCTGAACGTCAAACTGTAGGCAGAAGAAGAGCGCGCTCGCAGCCTCTATCGATCCGGCGTGCGGTCGCGCGGGTGCGCTTCGTCGTACGCGCGACGTTTGTGGCCCATTGCCAGCTGGAGGTAGATGCCGGTCGTGGCGAGACTCTCGTGCCCCAAAAGCTCGCGAACGGTTTCGAGGTCGACCCCGTTCTCGACGAGATGCGTGGCAAAGGAATGGCGAAGCGTGTGCGGAGTCGCGCGCTTCTGAATTCCGCTGACGCGATAGATCGTCCGGAAGATACGCCAAACGTGCTGTGGGGTGAGTCCCTTGCCGCCGCGCCCGAGAAAGAGGGCTGGATCGGCGCTACGCGCTCGAACCCGCAGGTACGCCTCGATCGCCGCCGTTGCCGTGCGATTGATCACTACCACCCTCTCCTTGTTGCCCTTGCCGGTGACGCGAATCGTTCGCTCGGCCAGATCCACGTCGGCGAGGCGGACGCCGGCAACCTCAGCTCGCCGCATTCCGCTTGCGTAGAACAGCTCCATGATCGCCGCGTCGCGAAGCCGCGCCGTCTCCGTGCGGCCGGCGAGCGAGGTCTGCAGCAGCTTGACGACCTCCTCGACCTTGAGCGGGGCCGGACGCCGCTTGGCAACCGACGGTCCGGGGATCGAAGCGGCCGGGTCGTTCTCGAGGACGCTAGTAATCTTGAGAAATCGATACAGGGCCCGAATCGACGACAGCTTGCGGCAGACCGTACGGCTGTCGTAGTCGCGGTCGTCGAACAGGTGCGCGATGTAGCGCCGGATATGCGAAGTCTTGACCGCCTGCAGGGCGACCCCGGGCTGATCGCTCCTCAGAAAAGCGGAAAACTCCACCAGATCACGCTCGTACGCAGCCACCGTGAGGGGACTGCGCTTGCGCTCGGTCAGCAGGTACCCCCGCAGGTCCCGGATCAGCGGCTCGGGCTTCGCCGGGACCTTCTTCGTGCTTGCTGAATACGACATAATAAATCTTTCATCGCATTCGCGCGTGGGGAGCAGAAGTCCTATGTGGGCTTGGGGCGCGAATGCGATGAAAAGATGGCGGGAGCGAGCCGGGGTCTTCCGATGGGCGGGGCAGGTGGGCGGGGCGGGGCTAGGGTTTTTTGCAGGTGAGGATCCAGGCGGTTAGCTGGAGTTTTTTCAACATGGCGGTGTCGTGGTTTTTGGCGGCCTCGGCGCAGTTGCCGGTCAGGAAGCGCTTTTGGCTCTGGTAGTATTCGACGTCGACCACCAGGCGATTCGCGCTGGTATAGAGGTCGAACGACTTGCACCAGTGTTGCGCGTAGCATTGCTCGACGACCGCGAAATCGTAGACCTAGCGTTCGCCCTTCCAGTGACCGTCGGGGTTCCCGAGGACGCTCTTGGGAAACTTGCCGGCATCGCGGCGCCAGCGTTCCCAGGTACCGACGGAGATATAGCACATCACGCGGCGTCCAAGTTTGTGCAGCTGCGCGACGACGGATGCCTTCGTATCGAACATGTCGAGATCGTAGATCTTTGCCGGGACGTGGAGATCGAGCTTGCCGTCGTACTGAATCTGATATGATGCTCCAGCCCGCGGAATCCATCGTGCGTCGTTGCGCGACGCAGTGCCGGGGGCTGCCGGCATGGCGTTTGGCGCGAGGGATACTGCGCCGCACGCTGCGAGCAGCAGCGTCAGCACCAGGGCGATCGAACGTTGCACGGTCATAGTGGGTACGTCCTATTCGCTGTCGACCGGCACGGTCGAAGGTTTTTGATGAAGGAAGTACTCGCGCGAGTACTTCGAACCAATGGGCTGGAACGAGCGCGGGTATTGCGTGAAGTCGAACATGTCGGCCATGCTGTTCACGCTTCCGTCGGTCGTTCCGAGCCGTCCGAGATCGAAGGTGTCTTCGATGAACCGCACGACGCTGCCGAACTCATAGACCGTATTCGATACGTAACCCGTCTGACTCGCAGAGGTCTCGCGTGCGTACGAGGAGATGACGATCATCGGGACGCGAAAGCCGGGACCGCCCTGATTGTCGTGCGGCGGAGGCGTAACGGGGTCGTAGAATCCGCCCCAATCGTCCCAAACGACGACGATCGCCGACGAGTTCCAATACGAGCTCTCGCCGATCGCGTCGACGATGCTCGTCACCCACGAGGGTCCGGTATCGGAGCCGTCCCCGGGATGGTCGGAGTTCTGACCGTCCGGAATCACCCACGAGACCGCCGGCAGCGTGCCGCCGGCGACGTCGTTGAAAATGTTGGTCGGCGGCCAGCTTACGTTGTTTCCCCACTCGGGTCCATAGCGAACCGGCGCGATGAGGTCGAACGCGTTCCAGATCGCCCCCGGTGAATTGAGTTGCGGCGTGTAGTACTTCCACGAAACGGCCTGCGCGTCGAGCAGATCGCGCAGCGTCGAGTAGCCGCTCCCCGAGCCCGGAAAGTTCGTGGTGCATGGAAACGGCCCGGCGCTCTTCTCTAGTTTGAGGTTCGTCGTAATGAGCGACGTGACGGTTCCGGGGATCGAATCGCAACCCCACGACCCGCCGTACGGCGGGTTGTCGATCAAACTGTCGTTCGCGTCGATCTCGGTGCCGCCGCGGATGAGATCTTGGTGGGCGGTAAAACTGTTGCTGCCCTGCGTCGTGAACATCGCGTTCGCGAGGGCATATTCGCGAGCCATCGTCCAGTACGGAACGATCTGACTCGGATTTACGTACTCGTACGGTTTTGCGCCCTCCGGCCTGCCGTTGCTTGGGAACTTGACCTTGTTGAAGCCGTCGAGCCTCCCGCCGTCGTACGCGTTCAGATACGCTTGATAGCTGTGATTGAGGTTCTTGCGGCCCGTGAGATTCGACTCGGTGAGGCCGATCGAAACGCTCTTCTTATTGATACGTTCTTTACCAACCGTGGTTCCGGTCACACCGGGGAAGGTCGCGAAGAGATCGTTGAACGTGCGGTTCTCCTGCACGACCACGATGATATGCGCGATCGGTGAGCTGGCGGTCGCCGGTCGCAGGAACGGCGGCACTCCGTGCGGCGCGGGCGCGAGTACGGAGGGAGTCGCGCCGCTGCAGGCGCCCAGGCAAAGCGTCAGCGCTGCGAACGGGAGCCGGCGGTGAATGAGGCGCTCCGAGCCCATCGAAGACCGGTTCGTGAGATTTGCGATGCTTCTTCTTCCGCTTCTGCTCGTTGCGTGCAGCACCTCGCCCCCGCCCTACGTCACGACCGTTGGAGTTCTCCAGCCGGGCGCGACTCTGACGGTACGCGCCGGAACGGCGGTCGTGAACGCATATCAACCGTTGACCGGCGGCCCCCGAGACCGCTACACGATCTCTGCGACAGCACTGCCGAAGCAGACTCCGCCCCCCGCGCCGCGCCGGCATGCCGTCAACTCGGGACTCGACGTCCGCGCGCCCGGCAGCTTCCAGTCGCTGCTCGTCCGCGTTCCCGACGGCGTCAACCTGGTCGTGGAATCGGAGCGCGGGAACGTCAACGTCACCGACATCACGGGAAACGCGTTCGTCGTAGCGCGCCGCGGCGACGTCGACGTGAAGGTGCCGGGGTACGCGCAGGTCGCCGCGGGTAACGGAAACGTCTCGGTGAGGATGGGGGCGACGCAGTGGCCAGGTACGCTGCATTTCTCATCGGCGCGCGGTGACGTCGAGCTCTGGATCGGTGCGCGGGCGGCTTTCAATGTTCACCTGCACACCGGCGATGGCGTGCTCTTTACCGACTTTGGATTGCGCGGCACCTCGCAGGGCGCCGCGGAGACGATTGACGGCAGCGTCAACGGCGGATCGGATCAGCGCATCGACGTCGAAACGTCGGCCGGCGCGATACGCCTCTTACGGCTCCAGCCGCAGCCGTGAGCCCGCGAGCAGCGCTTCGCGTGCTTTGACGAGACGCACCATCGCCTCGTTGTAGGGTGTCGGCGTGCCGGTGCGCCGGCCAAATGCCACGACGGCGCCGTTGATGTGATCGATCTCACTCTGATGCCCCGACTCCAGGTCGTAGGCCATCGAGCTTTTGGCATCGGCGCCGAGCGCGACGACTTCGGTCACGTACTGCCAAGGATTAACGAACGGAAGGTTGATCTTCAGCGCGGCCGCAACGCCGGCCGTCTCTTCCGCAAGCGCTTCGGCGAGGCGAGCCGCGTTCGGATCGCGTGGGATCTCGCCCGCGTTGCAGTCGAGCAGCGCCGAGAGCGCGTTGACAGCGGCATTCGCGACGAGCTTCCCCCACAGGTGCGGACGGATGTCGTGCACGGCAGAAGCCCGCAAGCCGCTCTGGATCAGCAGATCGGTCACCGTCCGCGCCGTCGTCGGCGAAGCCGTCGCCGACCCGATGATCGTATTACCCTCCCGCGAGCTGCGAATATGTCCCGGACCGACGGTCTGCGACGACTCGGTCGTGATTCCGATTATCACCGGAACCGCTCCGCCGAGCGCCGTCTTGATCGCGTCCTCGTTGCCGATGCCGTTCTGCAGCGAGATCACCGGCGAGGCTGGATCGAGCTCGCCGGCAAAGGCGCGCAGGGCGCGTAGCGTGTCGACCGCCTTGACGAACAGAAAGAGCATCTGCGAGCCGAAGAGATCGCGAGCGCGCGCGGCGACCGCGACCGCTCGGGGGGGCTCGTCATTAACGCGCAAGCCGTCGCGACCCACCGCCGCGGCGAGGTCGGCGTTGTCGTCCAGCATCGTTACGTTGCACCGCGCCGCTAAGTGAAAACCGAAGAGGGTACCCATGGCGCCGGCACCGATGATGCCGATGCGAGGGCGCTGCGAAGTGTGAGCCACGCGCGTCAAAACTGGTACTGAAGGCCGATGGTATTGCGGCGCGACGCGTGCGTGACGTCGCGCTGTCCGAAGAAGAGCGACGCGCCCGGGGCGAAGTGAATGTTCCCGTACAGATCGATCATCGGATAGGTCAGATCGTAGATGCGCGTCTCGAATCCGAGCCCGTGGAGCGGCGCGTACTGCCCGAGCACGCCGATCTGCGAGTAGAGGACGCCCGCGCCGAGATGGAAGTCGTTGGCGTTCTTCTCCAGCAACGCGTTCCAGGTTGTATTGTTTCCGATCGCGTTGGCGCCGAACATAAAGCTCGTACTAGCGTGCGGCAAGACCACGAGGTTGATGTCGCCGAGCGGGCCTTGACTGCTGGTCAGCACCGGATTCAATCCGGGATTATGCTGCGGCGAGAGGCCGCTCAGACGGACTTGAATGGCGACCAGATTGCGTGCGAGGCTCGCAAGCTTACCCTGCAGCCGCGACCGCAGCTCCGGATTGACGCCGCCGGCCGGCGGCGTGGCGGAGTTCCCCGGTACAGACCCGGGATACGGAGAGGTGCTCGGCACCGTCAGCGGTGCCGGCGTCGCACCAGTATCGACACCGTAGACGCTGCTCGTGCCGCCGAGCTGGCCCAAGAGCGAGTTCGCCTTCTGCATCACCGCGTCGAGATTCGCGATCGTGCTTCGCATCTGCGCCTGCGTCTGCGGATCGCCGGTGATCGTGCGGAGGTCCTTCGTCATCGCGGCGAGCGTCTGCGTCGTTTCGGCGATGCTCTGCGTCGTCGTCAAGATGTTCGCCTTGAGCCGCGGGTCGGTCGCGAGATCCTGCAGCGCCGTCATCGAACGATTCAGCGCGACCGCGGTCGACTGGAACTGATCGAGGAGCTCGCCGACCTTCTTTGAGTCCGTTGTGGCCGCCCCGTTGAGCGTTGCGGAGAGCTGCTCGACGTTTGCGCTGGCCTGGGTCAGGCTTCCCTGTAGGCTGGACCCGAGAGCGAGCAGCTCGCCCGAGAGCCGATCGAGCGAGGCCTTCGTGCTGACGGTGAGATCGTTAGCGTTGTTGAGCGTCGTTTGCAGCGTGTCGAGCAGCTTGGGCGTTCGTTGCTCGATCAGCGACATTACGGTGTCGAAGCGTTTCAGCTCGCCTTGCCCCTGCTCGAGCAAGTCGGCGATCGAGGCGCCGTTTATGCCGCGCGGCTGCTCGGCAATCGGCAAGACCTGACGCGGCAGCAGCGGAACCGGCGGCTTCTGCCTCGGCGGAATTATCACGACCACCGGCGAGCCCGTCAGCGGGGCTTGTATGAGGAAACGTGAGGCCGCTGGGATGTCGATGTCGCGGTTGATCGCCAAGATCATGTCGACGGTGTTATCGGCGAGCAGCACGATCGAGTCGATCGACCCGACGTCAACGCCGCTGAAGTAAACCTGGGCGCCGGGCGTGGCGCCGGCGGCGGATTGGAAGTGTACGCCGACACGATAGCCCGTATGGCGCGTGCCGAAATCCGTAATCACGTAGAAGATTCCGAAGAGCAGGAGCAATGCTACGATTGCGAACGCGCCGACCTGAGCTTGCCTGGTCATTGCCGCCTTATTATTCGCACGGTGATAAATGGCCTCGCGGGCTGCCAAGCGGGCGCAAACGCACCGGGGACCTTAACGCGACGCTGACAACAATGGGCGGCAGCGGGTTACATTAAATCGGTATCGGACCGACCTCGGATCCCTGTAAAAACTGCGCGACGATTGGATTGGTCGAATTTCGGATCCGTTCGGCCGTGTCGAAGGCAATGATCGCCCCCTCGAAGAGCATCGCAACGTAATCCGCCATCGAAAAAATCGAGGGCAGGTCGTGCGAGATCACGACCGCGGTCCCGCCGAGCTTCTCGCGTAGCCGCAAGATCGTATCGGTGATCAAATTCGTTACGATCGGGTCGAGCCCGGTCGTCGGCTCGTCGTACAGAACGAGCTCCGGTCCGGTAACGATCGCGCGGGCGAAGCCGGCGCGCTTGAGCATCCCGCCGGAGAGCTCGGCCGGTAGATTATCGTAAGCGTTGGTCAGGCCGACGCTCTCGAGCGAATCCATCACGAGGCGCCGAATCTCGGCCTCGGAGAGTTTCGTTCGCTCGCGCAGCGGGAGCGCCACGTTCTCGCCGACGGTGAGGCTGTCGAGCAGCGCGGAGAACTGAAACGACAGGCTGATCTTACGCCGTACCACGTTGAGCTGCTCTTCGGGCATGTGACAGATGTCTTGACCGCGGACGTATACGTGCCCGTCGTTGGGAAGCAGCAGGCCGTCGAGCAGGCGGAGGATCGTCGATTTCCCCGCACCGGTGAGGCCGATGATACAGGTAATGGCGCCTTCGACGATGTCGAGGCGGCACTTCTTGAGCACCACGCGATCGCCGAACGCGAGACTCACGTCGTCGAGGCGGGCAATCAAAGTTGAAGGACGGTCCACGATTACCGGAAGAGCAGGAACGAGAGGACGAAGTTCGAGGCGAAAATCAGAATGATCGCGAGAACGACCGCGCCCGTCGTCGACTTTCCGACACCCGCGGCGCCGCCCCGCGTTGAAAGCCCCTGATATGCTCCTACCGTCGCGATGATCGTCGCGAAGACGAAGGCTTTGACCAGACCCTTAAGCACGTCGGAGAAGTCGATCGACTGGCGGACCGACGCGATGAACGAATCGTAGGCGATGTGGGCGTACGTCTGCGCGACCCACATGCCGCCGACGATCGAGATGACGTCGGCGAAGATCGTCAGCAGCGGTAGCATGACCAGGAGCGCCGTGAGCCGGGGCACGACGAGAAAGCGCGTCGGCTCCAGTCCCATCGATCGCAGCGCCTCGATCTGCTCGGTCACGACCATCGAACCGAGCTCTGCGGCAATCGCCGCTCCGACGCGGCCGGCGACGACGACCGCGGTGAGCATCGGTCCGAGCTCGCGCACCGACGCGTACGCGACGGCGCCTCCCACGAATCCGCCGAAGCCGTAGGAGACCGCCTGCTGTGCCGATTCGAGCGAGATAACCATCCCGGTGAAGAGCGCCGTGAGCAGCACGATGACGACCGACTGCACGCCGAGGAGCGCGCACTGCGAAACGGTTTCATTAGCACGAATGCGAAGCCGCGCCATGAATCCAACCGACTCGGCGGAGAGTAGCGTCAGGCCTCCGGCGTACTCGAAGAAGTTCGTAGTCGCGCGCCCGAAGCGGTCGAGAAACCTCACGGCGTGCAATCGAGCGCGGTGACGGTCTCGAGCACCGCTTGCGTCGCCTCGATTCGCTTGACCGCGACCCCACGTTCGGCGGTCAGGTTGAAGTGGATTTGATTGGCGCGCTCGAGGCGCCGGTCGACATCGCGTAGATGCGCGCGCGCTTCGGCATCGAAGCCGCCAAAATAGCGCCGCACTTCGGCGACGTACGCAACGCGCGCGGACTGGTCGACTGCACCCGCCCGGATCGCGGCTTCGATGGCGCGCTGCGCACGCACCATCGCGCGGTTGGTGATATGAAAGGCGCCGACGCGCGCGACGAGTTGCGTCAATGGCTCGTCAGCGGGCATGAGCCGGCGGGGACGTTTCGAGCGCTGCGCTCTGCAGGGCGAAGAGCCGGCGAATGCCTGCGTCGGCGAGCGCGAGCAGCGTCTCGAGATCGCGACGGTCGAATGGTGCCGCTTCGGCCGTGCCTTGGAGCTCGACGAAACGGCCGGCGTCGGTCATGAAGACGTTCATATCGACGAGCGCCTGGCTATCCTCGTCGTAGGCTAGATCGAGCAGGGCGGTTCCCCCGACGATGCCGACGCTCGTCGCGGCGACCATCGCGCTGAGCGGCCAGCGCGCGCGATCGCCCGGATCGAAGCGCGTGCGCAGTGCGAGTGCGAGCGCGACCCACGCGCCGGTAACGGCCGCGGTGCGGGTCCCGCCGTCGGCTTGAATTACGTCACAATCGAGCCAGACGGTCCGTTCGCCGAGCTTCGCGGTATCGGTGACGGCGCGAAGCGCGCGGCCGATAATGCGCTGAATCTCCTGCGTTCGTCCGCCGACCCGTCCTTTCGCGGCTTCGCGCTGCGTTCGCTCCTGCGTCGCTCGCGGCAGCATTGCGTACTCGGCGGTAACCCAGCCGAGGCCACGCCCCTTCATCCATGCCGGCACGCGCTCTTCGACCGAGGCGGCACAAATGAGCCGCGTATTACCGATGCTGATCAAGACGCTTCCCTCGGGATACTTGAGGAAGTTCGGCTCGATCGTCACCGGCCGCAGTTCGTCGTGAGCTCGGCGGTCGCTACGAATCATGCAGGCGTTCCTTACTCAACCGTGACGGTCTTCGCGAGATTGCGCGGCTGATCGACGTCCTTCCCTTCGATGTCGGCGATATGATAGGCGAGTAGCTGGAGCGGGATGACGTTGACGATCGGCGAGAGCAGTTCGTCGACCTTCGGCACCCAGAAGACGTGATCGGCGAGATTTGCGACCTCCTCATCTCCTCGGTTGGCGACGACGATGACCGGCGCTTCGCGCGCCTTGGACTCCATCAGGTTCGAGAGCATTTTCTCCCGGACGCGGTCGTCGGTTGCGATCCCGACGACCGGCACGGTCGAGTCGAGCAGCGCGATCGGTCCGTGCTTCATCTCACCCGCGGGGTAGCCCTCGGCGTGAATGTAGGAGATCTCCTTGAGCTTCAGGGCGCCCTCGAGCGCGGTCGGGAAATTGACGTAGCGACCGATGAAGAGAACACTCTGTGCCTTTCGTAGTGCGCGGGCGACCTTGCGTATCTCGTCGGACGTATTGAGCACGACGTCGACCGCTGCTGGGAGCAGTCTCGTGCCGTCCGCAATCTCCTTGAGGCGCCGTTCGTCGGTCGTTCCGCGTAAGCGGGCCAGGTAGAGTGCGAAGAGCGTCATCGCGATTACCTGCGAGACGTACGTCTTGGTCGCGGCAACGCCGATCTCGGGGCCGCCACGCGTGTAGAGCATTCCGTCGGCGAGACGCGAGAGATGCGAACCGAGGACGTTGCAAATTCCCAGAACGTCGGTGCCTTCGGCTTTGGCGATGCGGACCGCTTCGATCGTGTCGGCGGTCTCACCCGATTGCGACATTGCGATGACCAGCGTGGTCGGATCGATCACCGGGTCGCCGTAGCGAAATTCGCTGGCGAGCTCCATTTCGACCGGGAGTCGAACGAGCGAGCGGAGGAGGTACATGCCGACCATGCCGGCGTGATAGGCGGTCCCGCAGCCGGTGACGGCGATCTTGCTGATCGCCTTCAAACGCTGTGCGGTAATCGCATCGAGCTCGCCGCCGAGATGGACGCCGCCGCTCTCGTCGATGCGGCCGCTCAAGGTCTCTTTGATGACGAGCGGCTGCTCGAAGATCTCTTTGAGCATGAAGTGTTTGAAGCCGGTCTTTTCGGCCGACCCCGCATCCCAGGTAATGGCGATCGGCTCGCGGCCGATCCGCGCGCCGGAGTAATCGGTAAGCCGGACACCGTCGCGTGCCACGACCGCAATTTCACCCTCCTGTAGGATGATCTCGCGGCGCGTGTACGGGAGAATCGCGGGCGTATCCGAGGCGACGTACATTTCGCCCTGGCCGATGCCGAGCACGAGCGGGCTGGCGCCGTTACGCGCAAATACCAGATGCTCGGGATCGTCGCTGGAGATCACACCCAGGGCGTATGCGCCCCGGACCTCGTGCACGGTTCGGCGCACCGCTTCTTCGAGATTGCCGTCGTAGTGGAGCTCGATGAGATGAGCCAGGACCTCGGTGTCGGTCTCGCTCCGAAAAACGTGACCGAGCTCGAGCAAGCGGGCTCGCAGCGTCGCATAGTTTTCGATGATCCCGTTGTGCACGACGGCAATTCGTCCGCGGCAATCGAGGTGCGGGTGAGCGTTTGCATCCGACGGCGCGCCGTGCGTCGCCCAGCGAGTATGTCCGATGCCGACCACCCCCGAGAGCCTCGCGCCGTTATTGAGACGCTCCGCCAAGCGCGCGAGCTTGCCTTCGGCCTTGGAGCCGGCCAGCTCGCCGGCCGCATCGATCACGGCGATGCCGGCGCTATCGTAGCCTCGATACTCGAGGCGCCGCAGCGCGTCGAGAATGATCGGAACGCTGTCGCGCTGCCCGATATATCCGACGATCCCGCACATAATGCGTTATTTGATACCTTCGCGGGTTCGACGATAGAGGATCTTCCCGTCCGCGATCTCATCGAGCGCGATCGAGACCGGCTTGTTCGGATTGATCGTCTCTTTGTCGACGAGCGGTTCGCTCGCGAAGTACTCCCGGCGCTCCGTCGCGGGAAGCTGTTGAACGCGGATCCAGTTGTTCAGCTGGCGGGCGCGCTTGGTGACGATGTTGACGAGACTGAATTTCGAATCGGCATGCTCGAGCAGCACGTCGAGGTCGCCGAATACGGATTTACTCATAATTGAACGAATGATTCCTTTTCATGTGAGAGTAGTTCTCTTACGACGATTCGACTCTTTGGATCGAGTCGTCAGGATACCGGTGGATGCGAAAGCGTTCGGCCTGCAAGATGGCGTCCAGGTCCCGCACGGCCTCCTGCGGACGGTCCTGCGCGTTGACGACGATGTAGTCGAAACGGCGGATGAACTTCATCTCCTGCTGTGCGATCTCGAGCCTGCGAGCGATCTCCTCGTTCGTCTCGGTACGGCGGGCGAGCAGACGCTCGCGCAGATTCGAGAACCGGTCCGGGACGAGAAAGATCAGCACAGCATCGGGATACGCCGCCTTGACCGCGAGCGCGCCGTTGACCTCCGGCTTGAGGATCACGTCGTAGCCCTCGGCCAGGGTCCGCTCGATGTAATCGCGCGGCGTTCCGTAAAAGTTGCCGTCGTACTCGCGCCACTCCAAAAGACCGCCGACGCGCAAGAGCCGCTCGAACTCGAGATTCGAAAGGAAGAAATAGTGCTCTTCATTTCGTTCCTGCGAACGAGCCGGCCGCGTCGTAGCCGAAACCGAGTACCGAAGGCTGGGCCGGCGCTCCCGCAGCGCCTCGACCAGGGTATCCTTGCCGGCACCCGACGGTCCCGATACGACGAACAGCAGACCCGGCCCGGTGATCAACCCTTCACTCTTTCACGCTGCCGAGCCATGGGACCTCGGAGCGGCCGAGGCCACGCTTACTATGCCGGGACGCAGAGTGCGTTCCTCATCGCATCGATGACGTTCGGATCTTCCGCCACACCGGCCGGCCGGACGTAGCTCGTTCGAATCGCGACGCCGTCGCGAACGGCGAACCCCTCGTCGAGCCGCCTTTCTCCCGGAACCGAGAAGGTCGCGATCCCCGCCGCACCCGGACAGGGCTTAAACGGGTTGCTTCCACCGAGACGAGCGCCGCGATGGTGCAGCAAGACATCGATCGTGACGGTCGACGCGAGATCTTGCAGCGTCCCGTCAAACGGACGTCGCGTGAACGAGTACTCCTGCGCGGTTGTCCCGGTTCCACTCGACCAGGCACTCCTCGGGCCCGGCATTGGTTGCCATCCTTTTGGGGCCGTCGCCGAGCTTCCGTGACCACATGCTACGAGCGGCGATGCGAGCGCCATCGCCAAGACTATTCGGTTTCTCACGATAAGAGGGTTTGATGCTGACCGATTGGGTCCTCATTGGGCGGCTCGCCGACGAGCTAGAGCGCGTCCTTGGGGGCGCTCGCGCCGACGATGCCGGCCTGTTGACCGACGGTCGAATCGGCATCCTCTTCCGCTCGCGCGGCGCCCGGGTGCTGCTCGCCCTCGATCTTTTCGCGTCGCCGCCGTTCGTAACGCTCGAAGAAGAGGAGCTTGGCATCGCTGCCGAGCCGGGATTCGTGCGGGTCCTCGCGCGCTCGCTCCAAGGGACGATACTGGCCGGCGTCTCGGCACGCCGCAACGACCGGCTTGCGCGCCTGACGTTCGCTTCGCGGTCACGCTTCGGTGTAGGCGAGCGGCTCGAGCTCTATCTCGAGCTCGTTCCGCGGTTCGGAAACGCCGTTCTGGTCAAAGACGGAACGATCGTTGCCGCCTACAAGGAGTTCGCCGTTTCGGAGAATCCCCAGCGAGCCGTCGCGGCCGGAGCGCCGTATCTCCTGCCGCCGCTTCCCGACCGCGTCCGCACGCTGGCGCCCGTCGCGCAACCCGCCGAGACCCCAACAACGCCGCCGCCGCTCTTTGTCTATCGGCGCGAGGGAACGTTACTGCAAGCCTACGTCGCCGCTCTCGAGGGGTTCGCGGATGCGCAGTTGACGCGTGAACCTTCGCTGCTGCATATCTTCGGCGAGCTGCGCGCGCAGCAGTCGGAGCGCGCGGGAGGCTCTCGATTCGCGGCGCGCCGGCACGCAGTCGTCAAACGCCTCGACGAGCGCGAGCGAAAACTGCGAACCGAGCTCGAAGCGCTCGCGTCGAAGCGCGGCACGATCGCGCAACGCGAGGCGCTGCGCGCGCAAGGTGAGACGATCTTCGCGACGTTGCACGAGATCGAAGCCTCGGACCGCGAAGCCGCAAAGGAGCGCGCCGTGAAACTCTTCGCCCAGTACAAACGGCTCGCAAAGAGCCTGCCGCACGTCGAGGCCCGCGAGGCAACGGTTGCGCGCAGCCTCGAAGCGGTGGAAACGCTGCGCTGGGAGGCCGAGCGTGCCGGGAGCGAGGATCTGGCGGCCGTTGAAAGCGCGGTCGCCGAGCTTGGCCCCCGGC
>JBAUYZ010000062.1:0-4728 GCA_049585055.1 Candidatus Cybelea sp.
CGAGCATTCCGCGCCCGCGCGTTGGGCCGCGCGCAGCGATCGCGAGCAGAACGATGCCGAAGACCACGAGGGTCAGGGCGGCATCCTCGCGCAGGCCGATTGCAACGATCGCGCAGACCGCGAAGGCTATCCATCGACGGCGATCCGCAAAGAGCACGAGCGCAAGCACGAGGGGCGTGAAGAGCCCGAGCTCGTGGAACTCGTCGAATCCGAGAGCGAGCAGCGGAGGGTAGAGGAGCGTGACGAACCCCAACGTCTTGGCGAGCCGTTTTCCCACGTACGGGCGGGCGATCGACGCGACGAGCGGCGCGCAGCACACCGTCGCCGCGGCTTGAACGAGTTGCAGAGTCAGCGCACTGCGCGTTGCGGCAACGAGCGGCCAGAGCAGCGCCAGTGCGGGCGACCAATGGTAGCGAAAGTGCGAGCCACCTTCGACGCCGTTGCGCATTCCATGCCACGCGTCGTGGACGATCTGCGCGAAGGTGCCGGTGTCCGAACCGTAGGTCCAGAGTTTGGCGCGCACGGCGGCGAGCACGGCAAGGAGCCCGAACTCGATCGCGGCCCAGATCCAGAGTCTCACGAGCAGGCACCCTGCGCCGCACCGACAAGCTCACGTCGATGAAACGAATCTGCGTTTTTTGCGGATCTCATGCGGGCAACGATCCCGCCTATGCGAGGATCGCCAACGAAGCCGCCAAGGCGATCGTTGCTGCGGGATACGGCGTCGTCTACGGCGGCGGCGGAATCGGCTTGATGAAGATCGTCGCGGACGCGGCCCTCGAGGCGGGCGGCGAGGTCATCGGGGTCATTCCGCACGCGCTCGCACGCAGCGAGGTGGCGCATCAAGGCCTGACGCAGCTGCACGTAGTCGAGACGATGCACGAACGTAAGGCTTTGATGGACGAACTCAGCGACGCATTCATCGCGCTGCCCGGCGGCTTCGGCACGATGGACGAATTCTGCGAAGTGCTGAGCTGGCGGCAGCTTCGCATCCACGACAAACCGATCGGCCTGCTCAACGTGCTCGGCTACTACGACGCATTGCTCGCGCTCTTCGACTCGATGGTGAGCGAAGGCTTCATCGGGCCGGACACCCGCGCGCTCTTCATCGATGCAGCGACGGTCGGCGAGCTCCTTGAGGGGCTCTTCTCGGAGAAGAACCTGCCGTAGGCGCCGGCTACTCGGCGAGCGCGGTCGAGAGAATGCGCTCTTGCTCGACGGCGTGCTGCCCCGCGTATCCCTCGCTCGGACTCGCGCGGTAACCGCGCCCGATATACTCGATGTCGAAGCCGTCGCGCTTGCCTTCGAGCAGGCGCCGGCGCACGAAGGCGCGCGCTCCCATGTTCTTCGGCTCTTCCTGAACCCAAACGAGCTTCGTCAGGCGCGGGTAACCACCGATGATTCGATTGATCTCGCCGACCGGCAATGGCGCGAGCAGCTCGATGCGCGCGATTGCGGTGCGCGTGAGCGCTCCGTATGCGGGGTGAGCGACGAGGTCGTGATAGATCTTTCCGCTGCAGAGAATGAGCCGCTCGATACGATCGCGGTCGAGCGTGCGCGGGTCGTCGATTACCGGAGCGAAGTTCCCTGCGGCCATCTCGTCGAGCGTTCCCGCGGCGCTCTCGGCGCGCAGCAGCGATTTCGGAGTCATGACCACGAGCGGAACCGCGAGCGGCGATCGCGCCTGCATCCGCAGCAGATGATAGTAGTTGCTCGCAACCGACGGCGAGGCGACGCGCAGATTTCCTTCGGCCACGAGCTGCAAGAAGCGCTCGAGGCGCGCGCTCGAATGTTCCGGGCCGCCGCCTTCGTAACCGTGCGGAAGCAGCAGCGTTAGGCGCGACGTTTGACCCCACTTGGCTTGGCCTGCGGCGATGAACTGATCGATGACGATCTCGGCGCCGTTGACGAAGTCGCCGTACTGCGCCTCCCACAACACGAGCGCCTCGAGCTCCTTCGTCGAATAGCCGTACTCGAAGCCGATGCATGCGTACTCCGATAGCGGGCTGTTGCGAATCTCGAACGAGGCCTGGTGCTCCGCAAGATGCTGCAGCGGGATCCACGTTCTTTGCTCGGCGACGTTATGGAAGACGGCGTGGCGGTGGCTGAAGGTGCCGCGCTCGGTATCCTGACCGGTGAGACGAATCGGCGTCCCGGTCGTCAGCAAGGATGCGAAGGCTAGCGATTCGGCCGTTCCCCAATCGACGACGCCCTTCTCCGCGATCGCCGCGGCGCGCCGCTCGAACTGCGTCCGCAGCTTGCGGTTGAGCTCAAAGCCGGGCGGGACGGTCGTCAGCGCATCGCTCCACCCGACGAGCGCGCCGCGCTCGACCGTCGCCAGCGCCGTGCCGTCGAAGGTGTTGCTGCCGGAGATCTTGCGCCCCGTGATATGCGATGCCAGCGCGCCTTTGACCGCGCGCCGTACTTGACGCAGCCGCTCCATCGCTTCCTCGACCATCGCTTGCGCGCGTTCCGCCGTAAGCACGCCCTGATTGACGAGCTTGTTCGCGAAGAGCTCGCGCACGGTTGGATGGTTCTTGATGCGCTCGGCCATCTGCGGCTGCGTGTAGGCGGGCTCGTCCTGCTCGTTATGTCCGAAGCGCCGGTAGCCGATGAGGTCGATCAGGACGTCCCGGCCGAAGGCGCGGCGGAAGTCGATAACGAGGTGCACCGCGGCGATGCACGCGTCGACGTCGTCGGCATTCACGTGCACGATCGGAACGTCGAAACCTTTCGCCAAGTCCGACGCGTAGCGCGTCGAGCGCGCGTCGATCGAATCGGTCGTGAAGCCGATCTGGTTGTTCGCGATCAGGTGGATCGTGCCGCCGGTCTCGTAACCGGGCAGCGATTGCATGTTGAAGACTTCGGCAACGATGCCTTGGCCGGTGAAGGCGGCGTCGCCGTGAATCAGGATCGGCACCGCCGCCTTGTGGTCTTGCGCCGGAACGCCGTGCGAATGGTCCGTCTGCAACGCGCGCGCGCTCCCCTCGACGACCGGATCCACCGCTTCGAGATGACTCGGATTGTGCGCGAGCGTGACCCCGATCGTCTTTCCTTTTGTGGTCGTGAACGTGCCGGTTGCACCGTGATGGTACTTGACGTCGCCCATCACGTCGTCGTCGCCGAGATTGCCGCGATACTGGGCGGCCTCGAACTCCGTCATTACCTCTTCGTACGGGAGATTGACGACGTGAGCGATCACGTTGAGACGGCCGCGGTGGGCCATTCCCAGAACCGCATCCGAGACGCCATCGTCGGCGAGCATGTCGAGCATCTCTTCGAGCATCGGAAGCATGACGTCGAGCCCCTCGCCCGAGAACGTCTTCTGACCGAGGAACGTCTTGCGAACGTATTGATCGAAGGCCTCGACCTGCGTCAGCCGTTCGAGAAAATCGATCTGGCGCTGCGGCGATTCCTTGACCTTGTTGCGGCCCGACTCGATGTAATCGCGCAACCAGACGCGCTGGTTCGCGTTGGAGATATGCTCGATCTCGTATGCGATCGTCGAACTGTACGTCTCGCGCAGCCTCGGCAGCACGTCGGCCAACGTGTTGCCCGGAACCTTCACGCGCAGCACGCTTGCGGGAATCGCGCTTTGGAGTGCCGGCGTCAGCCCGTACGTTTGCGGTTCGAGCGAGGCGTCGCCGACAGGTTGGGCGCCGAGCGGATCGAGGTGCGCGGCGAGATGGCCGTGCCGGCGATAGGCCGAGACGATCGCCATCCCGGCGGCGACGGCGCGCAGCATCTCGTCGGAGGGCTGCGAGCTCTTCGCGCCGACCGAGGCGAGTGCGACTTGCGGTTCGGGCGCAGCCTGCAATGCCAGCGACGTAAAGATCGCTTCGTAGAATCCGTCGAGCCCTTGGAGTAGTTCGTCGACGCGGCGGAGATACTCGCCCGACTGCGCTCCTTGAATGACTCGGTGATCGTAGGTGCTCGTCATCTCCATCACGCGTGAGACCCCGAGCAGCCGAAGCGATTGCTCGTTGGCGCCGGCGAACCCCGGCGGGTAACCGATCGCGCCGGTTGCGAGGATCGCGCCTTGGCCCGCCATCAACCGAGGCACCGAGGCTACCGTTCCGATCCCGCCGGGATTGGTTAAGGTGAACGAGGCGCCTTGCAGGTCGTCGGCGCCGAGCTTATTATCGCGCGCCTTTGCGACGAACTCTTCGTACTTCGCGCGAAACGCCGCGAAATCGAGCGTGTCCGCGTCGCGGATGACGGGCACGACGAGCGAACGCGTGCCATCCTTGCGCTCGGTATCGACGGCGAGCCCGAGATGCACGCCCGGCTCCAGCCGTCCGGGCGCTCCCGACTCGTCGCGCCGAAACGAGTAGGTGATGAACGGGAGTTCGTGCGCGGCGGCAACGAGCGCGTAGGCGATGATGTGCGTGAACGAGATGCGTTCGGATCGCCCGGTGGCGCGAATTCCCCCGTTGAGTTCCTTGCGTCGCGCGTCGAGTACGTCGACCGGCACGCTGCGAAAGCTCGTCGCCGTCGGAATGGAGAGACTCTGCTCCATGTACCCAGCGAGCGCCGCAGCCGGACCTCGTAGCGGGCGCAGCTTCGCGCCGGGCGGGATCGGCGCGGGCGGCACCGGCACGCTTGCCGGACGCCGAGCACTCTCCGCCTGCGCGAGCACGTCGGAGCGCAGAATCAAGCCGCTGGGACCGGAACCGCGGACGCGCCCGAGATCGACGCCCAGCCGCTGCGCGATGCGCCGCGCGGGTG
>JBAUYZ010000063.1:0-9355 GCA_049585055.1 Candidatus Cybelea sp.
AGCCGATGGAGTGCCGCTGAACGCGCACGGCGGCGCGATCGCGCTCGGCCATCCGCTCGGCGCCTCAGGCGCGCGGCTCGCGATAACGACGCTGCATCAACTGCGCGCGCGCGGCGGCGGCTATGGCGTCGCCTCGGCGTGCATCGGGGGCGGCCAGGGCATCGCTGCCGTTTTCAGTGCGGAGTAGCGAATCGGCAAAATCCCCGCTCAATCCGGCGCGTCTCTGGGATGCGCTCGCGGTTCTTGCAATTGCCTTCGCGGTGTGGAAGATCTTTATCGCGCCGCGCTCGTTCTCGCCTCCGGTTCATCCGGCGCCGCACGCCGTTTACGCGCGGCTCGACGGCGGGACGTTTCGCGTCGCCGACCAGCGCGGCCGCGTCGTCTTCCTCGACTTTTTTGCGAGCTGGTGCACGCCGTGCAAAATCGAGCTTCCGCTGGTTGAGGCGTGGTGGCGCGGCCATCGCAACGCCGTGGTCGTGCCGGTTGACGTCGGCGAACCGCGCGCGGCTGCGGCGGCCTTCGCCCGGCAATATTCGCTCGCCAACGTTGCGCTCGATCCGCAAGACAGCGCGCCGGCGCTCTTCGGGGTCCAAGGGTTGCCGACGATCGTCGCGATCGACGCATCCGGTAAAGTCCGCGCCAAATGGGAGGGTCTCAATCCGGCAATCGGCTTGGCGCTCAGCAACGCGGAGGGACGCCTGGCGCAGTAAAATGGGAGGTCGAAACGCGAACGCTGCAATACCGGTGCTTGGCGCGATCGTGGGCGCCGCGCTGCTCAAGATACAGTTTCAACAGCGGCCTCAGCGACGAGTACGACGTCGAGGGCGTCGCCTTCACCCCGCGATCCGGCGAATAGCTCGCGCTACTTTCCTTGCCAGTTCGGCTTGCGCTTTTCGAGGAACGCGCTGGTGCCTTCTTTGATGTCCTCGGTATCGACGAGCGTACCAAACTCGAGCGCTTCGAGCTCGAGGGCGTCGTCGATGGAGAGATGCGCGCCGTTGTTGATGACGCGTTTGCAAGCGGCGATCGCGAGGGGCGCCTTCGATGCGATCAGCGTTGCGATGCGTTTGGCTTCATTCATAAGCTCTTCTGCGGGAACCACGCGCTCGACGAGACCGATGCCCAGCGCCTCCTTTGCGTCGATGATCTCGCCGGTCAAGCAGAGGTACGAGGCCATGCCGATACCGACGCGCCGCGTCGTGCGCGCAGTGCCTCCGTAACCGGGGATCAATCCGAGATTGACCTCGGGTTGGCCGAACTTCGCGCTCTCGCTCGCTACGATGATGTCGCCCGCCATTGCGATCTCGCATCCGCCTCCCAGCGCAAATCCGTTAACCGCCATGATCACCGGCTTGCTCATCCTCTCGATTTGCCGGGTAAGGGCTTGTCCGCTGCGCGACTGCGCTGCGCCGTGAAGCGCCGAGCGCAGCGAGTTGAGCTCGCCGATATCGGCCCCCGCGGCGAACGCTTTCTCGCCCGCGCCCGTGACGATGACGCAGCGAACGCTCGGGTTCGCCGCCAGCTCGTGGAGCGCCGCGGAAACTTCCTGTAAGAGGCGCGTGCGTAAGGCGTTGAGCACGCTGGGCCGGTTAAAGGTAAGGATCGCGATCGGCGCTTCGACTGCGACGAGAATATCCTCATAAGGCATAATGGAGAACCTTATGATTTGATAAAGGTCGCAGGTTCCTGCGTCGCGTTGCAGGGAAAGGGCATTTCGCATATACTGAGGGACGAAATTTCTCGCGGAGGTGGCGGTGGCAGTTCGGACGGCGTATCACGAAGCATTGGAAGCGACGCGGCTCGACGTCGTGCGCCTTGGGGCGCTGGTCGGCGACGCAATACGCGTAGCCGTCGATGCGCTCAATAGTCGCGATGCAGCGGCCGGAGCGCGCGTGCTTGCCGGCGACGACGTGGTCGACGATTTGCGGCGTCGAATCGACGCGCACTGCATCGAGCTGATCTGGCGGCAGCAGCCCGTTGCCGGCGAACTGCGCGAGATCGCCGCGATGCTCGAAATCGCAACCGACCTTGAGCGCATCGGCGATTACGCCGTCGACATCTCGAAGAACGCCATCAAGCTCTCCGATCAGCCGATGCGGCCGCAACGCGTCGAGATCGACCGCATCGCGAGCGTTGCGCATGCGATGCTGCTCGACGCAATGCGCGCCTATACCGAACGCGACGCGCGGCTCGCGAGCGAGGTGATCGACCGCGACGACGAAGTCGACAAGCTCTACAAGCGCAGCATCAAGCTGCTGCAGGAGGAGATGCGCTCGGATCCGGAGATCGTGCGGCCGGGCACGCGTTATCTCTTCGTGCTCGCATCGCTCGAGCGCGTCGGCGATCGCGCCGGGAACATCGCCTGGCACACGAAGGATATGATCGGCGCCGAGTGAGCACCCCGCTCCCTCGCTCGGAATTCGAAGTCGTTCAGCGTTTCGTCTACCTCAACCACGCATCGGCGGGCGTTCTGCCTCGCTCGACCGTCGCGGCGATCGAGACGTTTGCGCGGGAGCACGCGGAGAGCGGCGTGTTGGGAACTTACGCCTACGACGCTCGCCTCCCCGAGTATCGCGAAGAGATCGGCCGTTTCATTGGCGCGCATGGGTCGCAGATCGCGCTCCTAACGAGCACGAGCGCCGCCGCTGCGACGGTGGCCGCGGGGCTCGACTGGCGCGCCGGCGACGAGGTGCTGCTCTGCGACAACGAGTTCCCAGCGAACGCCGTACCGTGGACGGCGCTCCGGCGCCGAGGCGTCCGGGCGCGCTTCGTCCGTACGGCGGAGAACCGGCTTACGCCCGATACCTTGCGCCGCGAGCTCTCACCGCAAACGCGATTGGTCGCGCTCTCCTGGATCTCGTACGCCGACGGCTACCGTCACGATCTCGAGCGGCTCGCCTCCGTCGCACACGAAGCCGGCGCCCTGCTCTGCGTCGACGCGATGCAGGGACTCGGCGCGTTCCCGGTCGACGTCACGCACGCAGGAGTCGACGCGCTCTTCGCCGGCGGACCGAAGTGGATGCTGGGACTCCATGGCATCGCGCTGCTCTACCTCGGTTCGGGTTTGAGCGAACGGCTCGAGCTGGCGATGCCGGGCTGGCGTTCGATGGAGAACATGTGGGACTTTCACAACTACGAGCAGCCGTTCTCCGCCGATGCGCTGCGCTTCGAGTGCGGCACGCCGAACCTGATCGGCGCGCTCTCGCTCGTTTGCGCAATAGACCTTTTCCAACGAAGCGGTCGCGAAGCAATCGCGGCGCACGTTCTCGCGCTGACCGACCGGCTCTGCGAGGGTTTGCAGAGCCTCGGGGCGCAGCTTTCCACGCTGCGGGGCGAGGGGATCTCGTCGGGGATCGTCACCTTTCGATTGCCGGAGCGCGATAGCATCGAGGTCGGACGCGCCCTGGAGAAGGAGAAGGTCCAGACTAACTATCGCTCCGGCGGCATTCGAGTCTCGCCGCACGGATATAACACCGTCGAAGAGATCGACTTCCTCCTCGCGGCGATCGCCACGATCGCGCGTACGAAAGTGTTGGTGTAAGATTTCCCTTCTCGCAACGATGCTGCTCGCGGCCGTAGCCGGCGCCTCGCCGTTTCCCGCGGCGGGAGAGTATCGCTACTCCGCGTCGATGGCCGGACAGAACATCGGCGGATGGTCGATAAGCGTCAGAGATCGGGACGGCGGCATGCAAATCGACGAGACCTCGTCGGCTTCATTCGCCGGAATGCAGATGTCGGCCACTGCTTCCTTAGCGCTCGGCGCCGATCTCGCGCCGGTGAGTTACATTGGCAACTACCGGATGGCCGGACAGAATCCAAGCGTCAGCGTGACGCTGACCTCGTCGGCGGCAACGGTCGCCGGCGCGATGACGACTGCGCCGCAGCGAGTCGCACTCGCTGCGAACACGCGCCATTTCGTCGTCGTCGAACCGGGACTGCTTGCCGGGATCTTCGCCTTGCCGGCGCAGCTCGCCGCATGGAAGGAATCATCGGTCACCTGGATCACGCCGGCTACCGCGCAAAATCAAGCGCTGACCGTAAACTCCGCGCTGCCGGCGCAGCGGCCACCCGCAGTTCCGGCGCAAGATGCAGTGCTCTCGGTGCAGCGTCCGATCGTCGTCACCATTTGGTACGACCCGGCGACGTTTGTGCCCGACCAGATCGTCGTTCCATCACAGAACGCCGTCCTTACGCGCGTACGATCCTAAACTCGGCCGGCTGCAGCCCGGCGACGTCCTGCGAATCGAGCGGCAGATCGCGCAACAGTCGCTCGAGGATTCCCAAGGTGACGCGGTGACCGATTACGAGCGTCGCTTCCTCGGCGCGCAGACGTTCGGCGAGCGCTCGCATCCGCCGCGCGGCTTCTTCGATGCTCTCGCCCTGCGGCGGACGAAACCGAACCGGATCGCGCCGCCGCTGCGCGAGCAGCTCGGGCGCGGTGGTCTCCACCCACTCGAGCGTCTCGCCTTCCCAGGCTCCGAAATCGACTTCGCGCAACGCGGGCTCGATCGCAAAAGGCAAATGGGAGGCCGCGAGTTCGCGCGTCTGGAGACAACGCCGCATCGGGCTTACGAGGCAGCGCTCGAAGGCGAACGACCGCAGCGCGTCGCGTAAGGATTCGCACTGCGCCCGGCCCTGCGCGCCGAGCGGCAGGTCCGTGGTCGAGAGAAATCGCTTCGTTAGGTTGTGATCGGTCGCGGCGTGCCGACAGAAGACGATATTAGACACGGATCGACGACGTCATGACGGCGTCGTTCATTCCGTGAATGAGCTTCTTATCCGCCGGCGCGATCGTCGCGAGAACGCCGCCGAGCCGCACGCTCTCTTCGCCGGTGACGAAATAATAGGGACAGAGTCTGACCCGCCCGTCGTACTCGCGGATCTCGTCGCGTTCCCGGTCGAGATAGCGCTGGCGAACGAGCTTCCCTTTGTGGAATCGCTGCAGGATCCACGGCGTGCGATCGAATGAGGCGAGCGCGGTCTCGATCGCCGCGGCCCACTCGTCGCGCGTGAGATCGTCGCCGACTTTGACGCCGCGCGAACCCCAAGCGAGCTCGGAGAACCCCGAGGGTTTCACGACGTACGCCCGTTCGCTCTTGGGGAGCGCGATGAGTTGACGAAAATCTGAGATCGGGGCGCCACCGGCCTCCAATCCCGCGATCGTCCCCTGCGGCGGAAGCGGACGCGGATCGATGACCCACGTTTTGGGGAAGATGCGCTGCAGACGTTCGAAGCGTTCGTTGCCAAGCTCGGCTCGCCAGAGCGGCGCGAGCGCGAAATGGTGGAAGAGCGCGAAGGCAAGCTTCTCCTCGAGCGTGGCCTTCGGCGGCGGCGTCATCTTGACGCGGTTGTGACGCGCCGCGTAGAGCATCAGCTCCTGTTTGGGAACGTTGAAGAGATCGAAGAGCTCGAAATTGCGGTAGAGAGCGTCGAGCCGCGCCTCGCGTCCGTCCTCGTGACGGATAAAGAGGCCCTCCTCGGAGAAGACGATCTCTTCGGGCCGGCGCAGCCAGACGTCGGCGAAATTTCGGCGGCGTATCGCGGCGGCCAGCCATTCCATCTCGCTGCGATAATCTGCCGACTCGTCGGAAACGACGATCGCGACGGTCGGGCGATCGGATCGCGTCAGATTACGCAGCATCTCGGCAAATGCCGCCGGGATGCCGTCCTCGCCGCCGAGGCTCTCGAAACCGAGGCCGCAGTACGCCTCGGTCATGGCCCCGACGAAGCCCATACCGCCGGGTATGCTGTCGAGCTCGGTGGCCACGAAGCCGTCGGCGGTGAGGATGAGATCGGGACGAATGACGCCGGGAAGTTCCTGCTTGAAGCGGTTCTGCCGAGCGAGCTTGACGACTTGTTCCGGTTTGCCGCGGTCGAGATACTCGGCGATGAAGGCCGGTGCGGTCCCGCGCGCGCTGCGGTTGTACAGGTTGTTGAGCGCCCGATAAAAGCCCAGGAGGTCCGAACCGAGTGCCTCGATCGCCGCTGCCTCGTTTGCCGGCAAGGCAAACGGCTCGGGGCTTACGCGCCAGGCGATACGCTCGTTTTCGTCCTCAACCCGGAAGAGGCCGGGTGGTATCGCTTCGTATAGGTGCTGCGCTTGCTCGCGAGCCGTGATGTTGGGAATGGTCGCCGTACAGGGCATGGTGAAAGGGCGGGCTCCTCTATCGACAGCCGTCGGGGATTTTGAAATTACTGAAGGCGATGTAACGCCGGCGCATACGACCTTTTAGAGCCTCTAGGCGGGCGTCGGGGTTGCACTCACTTGATCGTGATCGCCCCTGGCGTCAGCAGGGCGCCCTCGACGTGCACCAGACCGTGCGAGTAGGCCAAGGTGAGATGGAGGGTCCCGGTCAGGCCCAACTTCGTGAGATCGAGGCTCTCGAGAACCCGCGAAACGCCCTCGCCGGCAATGAAGTGCAGGTCGATTGGGCGGCGTACCGTTCCACCCGGCGCGGAGTAGGTTGCCGTCACCGGAACGACCACCTCGTCAGCCCCGTTGGAGTGGAGCGTTCCCGCAATGCAGTAGCCGATCGTGACGAGACGCCCTTGCACGGTAAGCGTCTCTTGGGTGCACTGCACCGCGGCGGATGCAGCTTGTAGCGTGACGGCCGCGAAAGCGGCGATGATTGCGATCGTTCGAAGCATGTCGAAGTGATCGATCGAATTCGGTACGAATCGAAGGGATACCCGTCGAAGCAGCGTCCACGATGCAGATACGAATCCTTGCCTTTGCCGGCCTGCGCGAGCTCCTTGGAGCTTCCGAGCGTAGCCTCGACCTGCCCGACGGCGCTCGCATCGAAGACGCCTGGAGTGCGATCTCCCGAGAGCATCCGACGCTTTCGCAACACCGTGCCGCGACGCGGGTCGCACGCAACGGCCGGCTCGGCGCCTTCGACGATGCGCTCGCCGATGGCGACGAGCTCGCGCTCTTGCCGCCGGTCGGAGGCGGATAGCGCGGTGCGGCTCTTACGCATCGTCGAGAAACCGATCGAACTGCGGATGCTCGACGAGGTCGTAGGATCCGGCGACGGCGGCGTAGTCACGTTCTTGGGAATCGTGCGCGAAGAGTCGAGCGCCGGCAGATTGGTGCGCGCGCTCTGGTACGAGTCTTTCGAGACGATGGCGTTGCGTGAGTTCGAGTCGATCGCAACCGAAGCGTGCGTTCGGTTCGGCGACGTGACGATCGGGATCGTTCATCGTATCGGTGAAGTGCGCGCCGGCGAGATCGCCGTCGCCGTGGTTGCCGCGGCCGCTCACCGCGCGGCGGCGTTCGACGCCTGCCGCTACGCGATCGACGAACTCAAGCTGCGCGCGCCGATCTGGAAAAAGGAGTGCTACGCCGACGGCAGTGCGCAATGGCGCAGCGGTGCCTGACGTCGAGCTCTTCCGGATCGAGGCGGAGCGCAATCCGGTTGCCGTGCTCTGGTACCAGCCCCGCCGGCCGCGCGGGATCTCCCTTATCGCCGCTCACGGCTACTCGTCGAGCAAGCAGAACCTCGATTTCCTCTGCTCGTTCTTGGCAAGCCATGGTTTCGGCGTCTACAGCCTCGATTTTCCCGGCCATAAGCTCGGCGCGAGTGCGGGCGTGCTGCGCGGCGTCGACGATTGCATCGATGCGATGGCCGCGGTGCTGGCGTTCGCGCGCGAGCGCGGCGACGATGCGGCATATACGCTCGGCCACAGCATGGGCGGCATGACGGCAATTTTCACCGCGGCGCTCGACTCCGACGTTTTGGGGACGGTCGCGATTGCGACCGGGTACGGGCGCCCAACGTCGTTAGAATCTCTGCAGCGAGTCGGCGCGGCAGATTTTCGCTCATCGTACGTGGTCGGCGTGACGCTCCCCGATCTCGTTGTCGGCGTCGACAGCCGCTACGGCGAGCTCCTCGGCCGGATCGCCGGACGGCCCGCGCTCTACATCGCCGCCGACCGCGATGGCATGGTAAGCCCGAGGAGCGTGCGCGAGCTCTACGATCGCGCCCCCCAGCGCAAGACGTTCGCGACGATCGCGAGCGATCACACGTACGCCGCGGAGCACTCGCGGGCGCGGGTTCTCGAGTGGCTCAACGAGCTCCATCCTGCGGCTTGCGCGCAGCAATCGTGAACGTGCGCGAACGCCGCCGCTATAGCCGCCACCTCTTGATTCCCGAGGTCGGATTAGCGGGTCAGGAGCGGTTGCGTGCGTCACGCGTGCTCGTGATCGGGGCGGGCGGTCTCGGATCGCCCGCGCTGCAGTATCTGGCCGCCGCCGGCGTCGGTCGAATCGGGGTCGTCGACGACGACGTGGTCGACGAAACGAATCTCCAGCGGCAGACGATTTTTGGCAATGCCGACGTCGGACGGAAAAAAGCGGTCGTCGCCGCCGAGCGTTTGCAGGCGCTCAACCCGCTCGTCAACGTCGACTCCATCGCCATCCGGTTCGATCCGGGCAACGCACGCGAGCTGGTGCGCCTTTACGACATCGTTCTCGACTGCACCGACCGCTTCCCGACGCGCTTTCTGATCAACGATGCGTGCTTCATGGAAGGTCGAGCCGACGTGTACGGATCGATCTTTCGGTTCGACGGTCAGGTGAGCGTCTTTCGTTCACCGGGTCCGTGCTATCGCTGTCTCTATCCTGAGGCTCCGCCGCTTGAAAACCGTCCGACGTGCTCCGAAGGCGGCGTGCTCGGCGCGCTCGCCGGCATCGTCGGTGCGTGGCAGGCGAGCGAGGCGCTCAAGGTGCTGCTGCGCATCGGCGATCCGCTGATCGGTCGGCTCATGCTCGTCGATACGCTGCAAGCCCGCGTACGCGAAGTCCGCTTCGACCGCGATCCGCACTGCGTGCTCTGCGGCGAGAGTGCGACGATCTCGGCGATCGCGGCGCAAACGTATGACGACGTGCCGGTCGAGTCGCCGGTTGCCGAGATCGACGCGGAGCTCCTCGACGAAGCGCTGCGCGACGCGCTCCTTCTCGACGTGCGCGAACCGCACGAGGCGGTGCTCGGTTCGATCGACGGAGCCGTCCGCATTCCGGCATCGGAGCTGGAAGCACGCATGCACGAGCTCGACAGCGCTTCGCGGTACGTCGTCGCTTGCCGGGTCGGCGCAAAATCGCTCTGGGCAGTGCGCCGTCTGCACGACGCCGGATTCACTCGCATCACGCATCTGCGCGGCGGTCTCCTTGCCTACGCCGCGCGTCACGACGAGTTCGAGTTCTTCTAGCGCTATGTTCATTCTCGGATTCGTTGCCGTCGCGTATCGTAACGCGGAGACGCTCGTCGCTCCGCCTCCGGCTCCGCTCCTGCTGCCGCGCTCCTCGCTTCGCCATCCATGGCTACGCTCGTCGTCGCGAGCCTCCTCGGCATTACGA
>JBAUYZ010000064.1:0-80314 GCA_049585055.1 Candidatus Cybelea sp.
ACGTTGGGGTCGGCACGGAGCGCGGCCGCGGCCAGATCCGTTCCGAGCGCATACGTCACGTCCGCGAGAAGGAACGCTCCGGGGTCGAAGCGCACGAGCCGCGGCTCGAAATCGAGCGGCACGGAAATCGTCTCGTGGGCACGTTCGACGTGCGCGCGAATCCGACGCTCATCGGAGAGCGCGTCCGCGGCGGGCACGATGGCGACCTCGACGTCGAACGCATAAGCCGGATGCTCGGCGTCGACGTGCTGCTTCTGGTCGATCGTCACCGTCGCGATCTTACGTGCCGCGTCCCAATCCACGCTCACCTCGAGTTGCGGATGACCCTCCCGGAAGACCCACTGATTGAAGAAGCCGCGAAGATTCCGGCCGCTGGCGTGTTCGATCGCACGAACTAAATCGATGGTCTCGACGGACCGCTGGGCGTTATCGTGCACGTAACGCGCGATAGATCGCCAGAAACGGGCATCGCCGAGCTCGCCCCGCAGCATGTGCAGCACGGCCGCGCCTTTTTGATAGAGATGACGATCGAAGATCTCGATCGGCGCGATGAACGTGTTGCAGACGATCGGACGCGAGTACCGCTCCGCATCCTCCTTTAAGTAGAGGCTGAGGCACTCGAATACATCGTAGAGGTACTCGTCGCGGCCGAGATCCTCTTCGCGCCAGACCGCCTCCATGAAGGTCGCGAAGCCCTCGTTCAGCCAGGCATGCGACCAATCGCGGCAGGTCAGCAGGTTGCCGAACCACTGATGCGCGAGTTCGTGCGCGACGAGCGGATCGCTCGAGAAGTCGAGATGCGCGGTCCCGTCGTGAAGCGTTCGATCGGTTTGAGTGGTAGCGGCGGTGTTCTCCATTCCGCCGAAGATAAAGTCCGAGACCGCGATCTGCGAGTAGCGCGCGTACGGATACGGCGTGCCGATCCGCTCTTCGAAGCACTCGATCATGCGCGGCGTCTTGTCGAACGAGCGCTCGCCCTCGCTCTCGCGTCCCGGCAGGACGTAGTAGAAGACCGGGACGGCGTTCCGGCCGGCCGTTCCTTGCGCGACCTCGACGAACGGACCGGCGACCATCGTCATCAGATAGGTGCTGTGCGGTACGTCCTGTCGGTAGCGAAAGATCGTCGTATCGCCGTTCTCTTTGCGTTCGACCAGCTCGCCGTTGCCCAGCGCAAACGTGCCCTTCGGCACGACGATGGTCGTCGAGCTTCGCTGCTTCTCGTGTGGATAGTCGAGACACGGAAACCAGTAGCGGGCGTATTCGTCCTGGCTCTGGGTCCATGCATGGACGATTTTCTCGGGATGCGCCGCCGTTGGCCTCACGAAGAAGAGTCCGTGGCGCGGTTTGACGGCGCGATAATGGATCGCAAACGTCGCTTGCGCTCCGGTGTCGATTGGCGGTTCGAACTCCAGCTCGAGCTTGCCGTCGCGCACGGTGAAGCGCGCGGCGCCTTCGGCGCGCGATATCTCGAGGTCAACGGCGTCCAGCGTCAGCCGCGAGACCGGCTCGTCGAACGCGCGAACGGTGATCGTGGCGATACCGTCAAGCGATTCGCCGGCAAGGTTGGGCGCTAGGTGGAGGTCGATCTGCTCGACCGCGACGAGCTTATCGGGGCCGTATTGCGGACGCGCGCCGGGCAGCGCAAACGGATGATGTTCTAATCTGTCGTCCCCCATCGTGTCTCGCGTGCATACGAGCCGAGCGGACGACAGTCCTGTGGGCTCACTCGGCGGGCGTTTGCAGCCCTCCGGTTACTTCGATGACCGCACCGGTGATAAAGTCGCGCTCCCCCGCAACCAAGAACCGAACCGCATCGGCGACGTCTTCATAACTGCCGGGGCGGCCGCGCGGATTGCGCGCCTCACGCTCCAGCGCGTGCGCGCGGTCGAGCGACTTCTCGCGGATGTCGCCGGGCGCGACGACGTTAACGGTTATTCCGTGGCGCGCCTCCTCGATCGCAAGGCAACGCGCGAAGGCGACCAGTCCGCTCTTTGCCGCTTGATAGAGCGAGAAGCTGCGAAAGGGGCGCGTCTCGCTCGAGCCGGGCATGCTGAAGAATACCAGGCGGCCGAAACCCGCTTCGCGCATCGCCGGCAGCACGGCGTGCGCGCAAAGAACGGCGCTGCGCAGATTGCCGTCGACGGCTTCGCGGTAATCGTCGAGCGTCGAACGTGCGAAGCGTTTCGCGACGAGCGGCCCGACCGCATGCACGAGCGTATCGAAGGGGCCGTAGCTGCGCAATGCCTGCGCCAGGGCGTTCTCGATCGTGACGGCATCGTCGAGGAAGTCGATTCTGACCGCGCCGGTAGCGGCGCCGGCCGCTTCGATCGCGTTCGTCGTATCGTCCGGCGGCGCCGCGCGATAGGTGATTGCAACGCACTCAAACCCGTCGCGCGCTAATGCCGGAGCGATGCCGGCAGCGAGTCCGCCGGCCGCCCCAGTCACCAGCGCACGCCGGGTCACGGACGTGCGAATCGCCTTACTCGCGTACGAAACTCCACCAAAGGTCGAAATCGGCGCCGGAGGCCGTCGTTCCCGCGACCCGGACGCGATGCGGTCCGGAGATCAATCGCCACGGGAGATCGACTGCGAAGAAGGCGCCGTCCTGACGAACGCCGCTCGTGACGCTCCGCCCGTCGACGGTGATGCGAAAATCGGCGAGCCGCACCGAGCGATTGAACTGAAAACGCAGGGTCGGCGACGGATTGTACGTCGTTCCCGTCGGTGAAACGCCAACCAGACTTATCGGTCGCGGAGCGTTGCCGGGCTGCGCTGCTCCGGGAGCGACCAACGAAATGATCGTTACGGTGCTCGTGGAGTCGTTCCAGTTCACCGAAGCGCCGAGCGCCTGCGATACGAATCGCAACGGCACGAAGGTCGTCTCAGCCACGATGAACGGCGCCACGTCGATCGTCTCGGGGTTTCCGCCGACCGTGGCCTGCGTCGAGCCGATGGTCAACGAGATCTCGCGGCCGTGGCCGGTCGCATTGATCTGGCCATTGGAATAGACGACGCTCGCGCCGAGCCGCTCGAAGACGCCGCGCAGCGGTACGAATACGCGACCCGTGCGTACGATTGGTGGCTGCGCGAAGGTCATCGGTTGATCGTTTACGACGACCGTTACGGACTGCGCGGAGGCGAACGCTGGGAGTGCCAACGGCAGCGTTAGAGCCAAAGTAAATACTTTGAGAGTCTTCATGCAGGCACTCTACCCCTGCTTGCTCGCCCTTAAACGACGCCGATTTCGGCCGGCCGCATCTCCGCGGTTACCGCGCGCTGGTCGGCACGGCGCTCGAGGAAACCCATCCACGTTTCGTAGACCATCGGCACGAGGAACAGGGTGAGAATCAGCGAGCTGAAGAGACCGCCGATGATCACCGTACCCATTGCCTGGCGCCACTCGCCGCCTTCGGCAAAGCCGAGCGAGAGCGGCAGCATGCCGAAGATCATCGCGCAGGTCGTCATCAAAATCGGCCGGAATCGCGTGGCGGAGGCCTGCAACACCGCATCGTGCACGCGCATACCGCGCCGGCAGAGCGTATTCGAGTAGTCGACGAGTAATATGCCGTTCTTTGACACCAGGCCGAAGAGCATGATGATCCCGATCATCGAGATGATGTTGAGCGACTGACCGGCATTCGGCTCGACGCGGTGCATGAACGAGAGCGCGACGAGCGCACCAATAATCGCCAGCGGCACGCAGAGCATGACGATCAGCGGCTCGAGGAACGAACCGTAGAGGATCACCATCAGCATGTAGACCAGCATGAAGGACGTCAGCAGCGCGATTCCCATGTTAGCCATCGTCTCATTCATGTATTGCGTGTCGCCCTGCGCGGTGAGCTGGACGCCCTCCGGCAGGAACCCCGGCCGGTGAAGCTGCTTCTCGAGCGGACCGGTCACCGCGCCGAGCGAGTAACCCGGCAGAGTGCCGCCGTAGACGTCGACCACCCGCTGCCGGTTCAGGCGCTTGATCTGCAGCGGCGCCTTCGTCCATTGGAGGTTCGCGATGTCGGAGATGGGTACGAGCGTGCCATCCTCCGCCCGGACGCGTACGTCTTGCAGTTGATCGACGGTCTTGCGATCGGTGAGCGGGAACTGTATGCGAACGTCTACCAAGCCGTTCTCCGCGCGCACCCGCGTCGCCACCGCACCGTCAATCGCCAAACGCGCGGCGTTGGCGGCGGTCGAGGGTGAGACTCCGAGAATCTCGGCCTTCTGCGGATCGATGTTGACGTTAAGGCGTGGCGCGGCAGCTTCGTTGCTCGTCTGAACGTTGACGCTGCCCGGCGTACTGCGCAGGAACTGCGCGACCTTCTCCGCGGCCGGAGCGATCTCCGATTCGGGCCCCGAGAGCGAGTAGAAGATCGAGGCGCCCGAGCCGCCGCCGCTATCGCCGGCAACCTGGAAGTCGCCGCCGGGCACGAGATAACCGAGCTTACGTATCTGGTCGATGATCTTGTACGTGTCGTGACGGCGTTCCGGCAGGGTCTGCGCGTCGAGTCGAGCGTAGTTGTCGCCGATCGCGTTACCCCAACCTTGCGGCTTGCGGCCGACCGTCGAGCTGACCGACTTGATGCCGTCGATCTTCATGATGCCGTTCTCGAGATCGGTGACGTACTTCGAGGTCATCTGCAGCGGCGTACCCGGCGGATACGTAACGCTCATGCCGATCTCGCCGGTCTGCGTTTGGGGAACGAAATCGAAGTCGATCGGGCCGAGCAGCGGCAGCAGAATCGCACAGGCGATCGGCAACGCGAACGTAGCCAGCGTCAAGCGGCGGTTTCGTCCGGTCGCGTAGAACCAGCGAACCCAGACGCGCGGCATGTTGCGCAACACGTCGCCTGCGGCGCGCATCAGCCGCCCACGCCGCGCGTGGCCGTTCGGCGAGCTCGCCCAGCGATAGGCGACGTTCTTCTCCGGAATCTTGCGGCGCAGGAGAAAGCCGATCAGGTGCCAGACCACCGCGGCGATCAGAATGAGGACGTTGAGCGAAATGGTCGTCATGCCGGCACCCATCGCCAGCGTAAGCGCGTTGAGTACCAATACCACGCAGGTGAAGACGACAAAGAGCCCGTGCTTGAGGGCGTAGGGTAACGCTTTCGTTCGGTACCAGGTAAGAATCCGCTCGTAGCGGAGTACGAAGAAGTTCAGCACCATCACCGCGGCGATCATGACCGGCAAAACCTGGCGCAGCTCGGCAATCGGCCATGGGATGAAGTATGCGAGGATTGCGATGCCGCAGAGCACCAGCGTCGCCTTGAGCGATCCCAACGTGCTCATCCACTCCGGTTGGCCCTTCGAGCGCTTCAGGACGCTCCACTTCGCTGCGAGTAACGGCGTGAGCGTAAATGAGACCAGCAACGAGAAGAGCGTTGCGATCACGATAACGGCACCGAACTCGCGCAGGTACGCGCCGACGATGCCCGGCAGAAATGCGATCGGTAAGAAGACGACGACATCGACCATCGTGATCGCGACGGCCGCGCCGCCGATCTCGCTGCGGCCCTTGATCGCCGCGTCGATCGGCTCTTCGCCGAGGTCGCGATGGCGCGTGATGTTCTCCAGCACGACGATCGAGTCGTCGACCAAGATTCCAATGATCAGCGAGAGTCCCATCAGCGACATCGTGTCGAGGTGGAAACCGAACATCTTCATCATGACGAAGGTCGCGAGAATCGATGAGGGGATCGCAATCATGATGACGATGGCGTTACGCCAGGCGTGCAGGAAGAGCAGCATCACGAGCATCGTGAGCACGATGCCCTCGATGAGCGACTGCCAGACACCGTTGAGCGACTTTTGCGTGTAGTCGGCCGGGGCGTCGATTTCGGTTAGCGTAACCTCGGGAAACTGCGCCTGAATCTGCTTGATGTGCTCTCGCGCGATTTTGGTCGTCGTAATCTCGTCGGCGTTGATGTTGCGCCCGAGCTCGACGTAGATCCGCGGCTGTCCGTTGAAGTGCGAGACTGACGTCGGCTCGACGTGGCTGTCGAAAGCGTAGGCCACGTCGCCGATCCTCATGTTCTTATTGGAGCTGCCGGGGACCATGAGCGGGATCCCGAGCAGGTCCTGCGCGGTATTGACCTCCGCGTGAACCGAGACGCTCGTCTCCTGTGTGTGCTGGCGCAAGATGCCGCCGGGAAGGTTGGCGTTGTTCGAAGCGATCGCGGTAAAGACGTCGCCGAGGGTCGCATTGGCCCCGATGAGACGTTCGGGCATCGGCTCGACGTGAAACTCCCGGTCTGCGGCGCCCCGAATATCGACCGTCTGCACGTTTGGAATCGACTTGAAGATCGGCTCCAGCTTGTTGTTCGTGAAGTCGGCGAGTGCCGTCTGCGAGAGCGACTTCGAGCTGACCGCAAGGTCGAGCAGGGGTTGCGACGCGCCGTTCTTCTCGACGGTCGGTGGGTCGAGATCGACCGGCAGATAGACGCGGGCGGTATCGACCGCGCTCTGCACGTTAATAGCCGCGATGTCGAGATTCGTCCCGAGCTTGAACTGGACGATAAGCGTCGCTACGCCTTCCTGAGCGGTGGCGTTGAGCTGATCCAGATTATCGATGCCGTCGAGCTGATCTTCGATCGGCTTGACGACCAGCCGCTCCATCTCCTGAGGCGAGGCCCCGGGATAGCTCGAGAAGACGACCACGATCGGGAAGTCGGTTCCCGGCGGGTCGGCGCTGCGGCCAATCTTATAGAACGAGATGATTCCAAAAATTGCCAGGGCGATGAACACCATGGCGGTGATCACGGGACGGCTAATTGCGAATCGGGTCAACCACACGATAGGAGTTCCATTGTCGCCTAGGTTTACGCTTAGGGGTAGGTTTCTGTTTCAGGGCCTGCCTCAAAAGTTCCTCAGTAGAGCGGCCGAGGGAGCCCCCGGGTCGCGGGGCAAGCAACCGGTCAGGTCAGAGGTGCCGAAAATAAACGATCGACAGGACTGCCAAGAACGCCGCGCCCTGTAGGCAGAGAACCTGCGCGGCCGATCGCGGCCGTTTAGGCAGCCATGAGGCAGCGAACCACGCGATTACCACGAGCTGTAGCGGCAGGAGTAGCTGAAAAAGGTGAGCCGCGCTGCCTTCATCGGCTTCACGCACCAACGTACCTTTCGCGATGCCCACCAGCAGCGGCACCAAGAAGGCCGTAGAAATCGCAAGGGGCAGAAATCCGGTCGGGCGCTTTAGCAGCTCCAGCATGATTTACTTTGTATCACAAAGTTAGCGAGGTCGCAACATTTTGAACATGCGCAAGACTGGACTCGAACCAGCACGAGATTGCTCTCGCTAGCCCCTCAAGCTAGTGCGTCTACCAATTTCGCCACTTGCGCACGGGGGGCGGCCCTCATTTTCTTCGGCCGCGGCGAAAACCCGGCCCGGCCCTAAATTTACACCATATTCGGATCGAGAGCGTCGCGGAGGCCGTCTCCGATGTAGTTGATGGCCAGCGCCGTTAGGAGAATACAGAGGCCGGGGAAGACCGCCGCCCACCACGCGATCGAAAGATTGCTCTGGGCATTTGCCAGCATGTTTCCCCAGGATGCCGTCGGCGGCTGGATGCCCAGCCCGAGAAACGAAAGGCCGGACTCGAGGATGATGACGTTCGCGACATCGAGCGTGCCCTGCACGACGATCGGGGCGACCGCGTTGGGAAGCAGGTGGCGAAAGATGATGCGGCCGTCGTTGTTGCCGACCGCCCGCGCGGCCTCGGCAAACTCACGCTCCCGCAGGCTGAGAAAGGAGGCTCGGACTAGACGCGCGACCGGCATCCACGAGAGTGCGCCGATGATGATGACAATGACGCCGAAGCTCAGCGCGGCTTTGGTCGAGCTTGCCGCAACGATCGCCGTGAGAACGAGCAGCAGCGGCAGAATCGGAATCGAGAGGAAGACGTCGGTAATGCGCATCAACGCGTAGTCGATCCAGCCGCCATAATAACCGGCGATCGCCCCAAGCGTGCTGCCGATCAAGATCTCCATGATAACGGCGAAGAGGCCGACGGCCAGCGATATGCGCGCGCCGAAGAAGAGCCGCGAGAGAAGATCGCGTCCGACCTCGTCGGTTCCAAGCTGATGGCCGCCGCATTGTGACGCAGCTTGGAAACAGGGCGGCAGCGGCGTTCCTTGCCAGTGGACGTTGTCGATCGCGTTGGGGTCGAAGGGCGAGAGCTGCTGTGCAAGAGCGGCGCCCAAAACCATTAAAGAGAGAACGATCAGTCCCGCAATCGCGAGCTTGTGCCGGCGCAGTCGCGACCAAAAGGTGACCTTTGAAAGGTGAAGGTCTTCTTCGATGACCGTATTGCCGGGAAGCGGAAGAGTCGGGGCTGCCATCGTTATCCCTCAGTCGTACTTCACGCGCGGATCGAGCCACGCGTAGACGACGTCGGCGAGCAAGTTTGAAAAAACGACCAAAAACGCGACCATGAGCAGGTAGCCCATCAATAGCGCGAGGTCGCTTTGGTTTAGCGCGTTGATGAAGAGCCGCCCCATTCCCGGCCACGCAAAGATCGTTTCCGTGAAAATCGCTCCGGCGATCAAGCCCGGAAGCGAGAGCGCGATCACCGTAACGACTGGAATGAGCGCGTTCTTGAATCCGTGCTTGAAGAGTATCACCTTGAAGGAGAGACCCTTTGCGGCGGCGGTCCGCATGTAATCGGTGCCCAGAACCTCGAGCAGCGACGAACGCATGAAACGGCTGAACGTCGCGATGCCGAGGATCGAGAGAACCGCCGCCGGCAGAATCAAGTGCACCAGACGGTCGCCCAGATCGAAGGTGTCGCTGCTCGATAACCCGGCCGACGGCAGTTGGATGAGGTAGCCGAAGGGCAGCGGGATGCCGTGCACCGCGAATGCGAGCTGCATCATCAGCGCGAACCAGAAAACGGGCATCGCTTGGCCGAAGAACGCCAGCGTCGTGACCGCGTAATCGAGCACGGAGTAACGATAGACGGCCGAAGCGATTCCGGTGGCGATGCCGATGAGGATGGCGATCGTGAGCGACGCGCCCATCAGTTCCAAGGTCGCAGGAAAGCGTTCGATCAAGGCTTGGAAGACGGGCTCGGAGTTGCTCGTCGAGTATCCAAAGTCGCCTACCAGCACGTGGCCAAGCCACTTCAGGTACTGAATCGGGACCGGCTGGTCCATCCCCAGATTATGCTTGAGCCGGGCGATATCGGCCGGTGTGATGTGCGGATTCTGCAAGTACGGCGCGAGCGGTCCTCCCGGCATGTTGTAAAGGATGCCGTAGAGGATCACCGATATCGCCAGAAGCAACGGAATTGACTGAAGCGTCCGGCGCATGACGTATGTGAACAAGTCCGCGCCGTTATTGGACGTTAAGCGCCCGCTGCCTCCGATGCCGGCACCGCGAGGCCGAGGAGCTTCCGAGCCTGGTCGGGAGTGGCGACGGGACGGCCGGCTTCCGCGGCGATGCGCACGACGCGCGCGACCAACTCTTCGTTTCGGGCCAGGCGCCCGCGGCTGTAGTGGAGGTTGTCTTCCAAGCCAACTCGGACGTGGCCGCCCATCGCGATCGCCGTCATCGCCATCGGCAGTTGCTGGCGTCCGATTCCCGCGACCGACCAGGTGCATCCGGCCGGGAGCGCATCGACGAGATCGGCGAGATTCTGCACCGTCGCTTCGAGCCCGCCGGGAACGCCGAGCACCAAATCGACGTGCTGTGGAAAGGAGAGTAGCCGCTCCCGCGCGAGCTTGCGCGCGTTGGCGATGTGTCCCTTGTCGAAAATTTCCAGCTCCGGGCGGACGCCGAACTCGTTCATCTTCTTCAAGATGCCGCGCATGATCGGAAAGCTGTTTTCAAAGATGTCGTCGCCGAAGTTGACGCTTCCACACGTGAGCGTCGCCATCTCGGGTCGGAGCTCGAGCACGCTCGCGCGTTCTTCGGGCGTCATTCCGATCGCGCCGCCGGTCGAAAACTGGACGATTAAGTCGCTCTGCGCTCGAATCGCCTCGTAGGCTTGCGCAAAGCGCGCGACGCTGTGCGTGTTCGTTCCGTCGTCGTTGCGACAGTGCACGTGAATGATCGAGCCACCCGCTTCGCGGACGGCACGCGCCGTTTCGCCGAGCAGCTTCGGCGTGTAGGGTAAGTAGGGCGTTTGGTCGGGGCGCACTTCCGCTCCGACCGGCGCGCACGTGATGACGAGCGGATCCATTCGGAGGCGTACGCTTCGGAGCTCGAGCTTTCAGTTCATTGCGACAAGGAGCGATAGGCTGCGTCGACCAGCTCGCGGTCGATGCCGAGCAGGGCGGTGAGCGCGATTGCGTCGGCGCGCGGCCGCTCGTCGCCGGTCACTTCCCCGATCGTGTAGTCCATCGCTGCGGCCAGCGCCGCCAGCGCTTCGGCGACGTCCTCGGAGGGGGGCCGGCGCGGGATGCCCGCGAGCCCGCGTACCGCGAAGTGCCGCGCTCCCGCGGCGCCGGCAATCCCCGCCAAATGCGTAGCCAGCATCCCGCACGCGCGGCGCTCGCGCAGTCGTTGGAGCAGCGCGATGAGGAGTGCCTTTCCTTCGTGGGGGGTCGTCGTTCGCGCGAACTCGTCGGCCAGAATCAGCAGCCGCGGCGCGCCGCGCGTCAAGATCGCCTTCAGCTCCAAAACCTCGCGGGCAAATGAAGAGAGGAGGCCGCCGATCTGTGCCTCGCGTCCCGTTCCCAGCCATGCGATCTGATCGAAGAGCGCGGTCCGCGCGCGCGCCGCCGGTACGGGGAGGCCGAATGCAGCGCAGAGGGCGACAAACCCGCAGGTCTGCAGCGAAACGCTCTTACCGCCCATATTCGGTCCGGTCAGCACGGCGACGTCGTGCAGCTCCAGGTCGAGCGGCACGAACGGCCGCCCGGCGGCGCGCAGTTCCGCTTCCAGCGGAAGGAAGCGCCCGCGTTCGAACGCCAGCGCCGGTTCTTTCGCGATCTCGGCCGCCCTACAACCGTAACGGCGCGTGAAGCGCGCGGCGGCAAGACTCACGTCGAGCTCGCCGAGCTTGCGCTCCGCATCGCCAAGCGACGCGGCGTGATCGCGCACGAGCGCAGAGAGCGCGGCGCGGGCGCGCTCTTCGGCATTCGCTACCGCCTCCGCAGCCGCGTCGCGGCGTGCGAGCGCGGCAAGCGAAGCTTCGCCGTATTCGAGCGAGCAGAGCAGATAGGTGGGGGCCTCGCGCAGCACCCTGATTCCGGCCGGCAACGCGCCGTCGATCTCGGCGCGCATGACGATGAACTCATCGCCCTCGATCGCTTCGCGCGAAAGCGCGTTCGCGGCCCGCTCGTTCTCCCGCCCGCGCACGGCGTCGAGCTCGGCCTGCTCGCGCCCGAGGCGATCGCGCATTCCGGCGAGTTCCGAATCGAAGGCGTCGGCGAGATAGAATGCGGTTTCGTCGCGCCCGCCCGGCGACAAAGCGGCCCGAATCGCGCGAACGGAATCGTTCGAAACCGGCGCCCACTCCGGCAGCTCTGTGAGGAGTCCGTCGATCCGCTCGGTCGTTGTAGAGAACCGGCGTAACTCCAAGAAGTTCGGGTCGTCGAGCACGTCGCCGAGCGAGGCGCGCGCGATTGCGCCGGCCGCGTCGGGCAGATCGTCGAAGGCGGCGTGCAACGCGTCGAGCCGCTCCGAGTCGAGACCGGCCGCCAGCCGTGCGATCGCCTGCGCGCGCTGCTCGGCCTGGGATTCCTCACCGGCAAAGAACGGGCGCAGCTCGCAGAAGTGACGATCCCCGTAGGACGAAACCGGCGCGAGCGCAGCCGTCAGCCATTCGAAGCCGAGGACGTGCGCGCCCGCCGTATCGAGCAGGTCGAGCGCTTTCACGCGGCGCGCGCGCCGGCGTAGACGTCGAACGTCGGCAGACCGGTCGCCTCGGCGACGGCCGTCGCAAACGCGCACGGCTCGAAGGAGCGCTGCGTTCCGATCGACGCGACCGTGGCGGCGACGACTCGCAAGGGCCGCCGGCAGCGAATGGCGAGCTGCGAAAGCGCGCGCGATCCCGCCTTTCCGCTCAACGCGATCTGCGTCGGATCGCGCACCACGATCTGGCGTTCCTCGCGTGCGGCCATGAACGAAGCGGCGTGCGCCGCGGTAAGCGCCCCGTCGACGTCGATCGCCGGCGCAGCGGGATCGAGCGCCGGAACGCGCAAGCGCGAGGCGAGTGCGGCGACCTCGTCGACGGCCTCTTGCATCGTTTTCGCCGCGCCGGCGCCGCAGGCAATCACGATTGCTCCGTCCGATCCGGCAAGTGAGGCGACGCGATCGACGGCGCCGTCAACGATCACCGACTCGCTCAAACCGGCGAGCGTGGTGACGATCTCGCGGACACCCGATGCGGTCGGCGCACCCGCCAGCTCGTAAAGACCGCTCGAAGCGGTGCGCGCGTAGAGCAGCTCCCCGGTAGGACTCTGCATTCCCGAGAGTTTCAAGATCTGCGCCGCGGGCGAGCGCGGCAGCAAGCCGCGCGCGGTAACGAAAACAGTCTGCGGCCGTAGCCAGAGTCGCTGTTTGGGATTCATCGACGCAAGCGCGCTTCGAGCGCCGGATCCGGCGGCAGCGGCGTAAACGGCGCGAAGCACTGTCGTCTTGCCGACGTCCCTACCGATGCCGACGATGAAGATCGTGCGCGCGCCGGCCGCGCGCGCAAGCTCGAAGATCTCGAACCCGACTCGCACGCCGCACCATTTCAGCTAGCCGAGGTGCAGCGCCTTGAGCGTAGCGAAGACGATACCGGTCAGCGCAAGCAGCAAGCCGCCGAGAAACGCCGCGTTGCGTTCGGCGTAACCCCCAAGCCAGCGCCCGAGCGTGAGCCCCAAGGTCGTCGATCCGACCGAAACGCATGCGATAACGATCAACGAGATCGGCATCGGAACGCCGATGTAGAGAATCGAGAAACCTATTCCGAGCGAGTCGAGACTAATCGCCAGGGCCGCGATGGCCAACCCGCGCCCGGTAGAAAGATCGAGGCGTTCGGCGCTTGCGAGGTCGGTGCGGCTCTCACGCACCATGTAGACACCTAAACCGAAGAGCGCCGCAAATCCAAGGTATCCGGCATAGTCGCCGATGAGGTGCCCCGCCACCAGGCCGAGCCCGGCGCCCAGGAGATTCATACCGACCTCGGCGCACGCAAAGGCAATGCCGATCCGAATCTTGAGTCCACGCGGGACCCCGCGAACGCCCACTCCGATGCTGACGGCAAAGACGTCGAGCGCGAGCGCGACCGCGACGACGAGTACTTTTACGAAGGCCACGCCCACGAGCACGCTTTGCGCGATGACCCGGTGAAGCTTCCTGCATGATGCGCTGGTGGCCGGCCCTGGTATTTCTTTTGGCGGCGCTCGTTCTGATTGCGGCGCTGGTCGCTCCGGTCGTCGCGGTCGTGGCGGCGATGCCACCCGGCGAAGCGCTTCGGACGTTCGCGCGAATCGGGGGCGACGCGTTGCGCGTCTCGCTCATCGCCTCGGCCGGCGCGACGCTCGTCGCGACGCTGCTCGGCGTTCCCGCCGGATACGGGCTCTCTCGGCTTCCCGGCAAGCTGCGCGCTGGGGCGATCTTCCTGCTCGCGCTCCCGCTCGCTTTTCCGCCGGTCGCTTCGGGGCTGATGCTCATCTACGCGCTCGGCACGAATGCGCCGTTCGGCGCCTGGCTCGCCGCGCGCGGTCTCACCGTCCCCGACTCGTTGCTCGGGGTTGGGGTTGCGGAGTTCTTCGTCTCCGGATCCTTCGTCGCAATCGCGGCAACCGCGGCGTTTGGAGCGGTCGATCCGATTTACGGCGATGCGGCCCGGACGTTAGGAGCGAGCGAATGGCGGATCTTCACCCGGGTTGCGCTTCCGGCCGCCGCGGGAAGTATCGGAGCTGGAATTGCCTTTGCGTGGCTGCGCGCGGTCGGCGAGTACGGCGCGACGAGCATCGTCGCATTCCATCCGACGTCGCTCCCGGTCGCTCTCTACGTGACGCTCTCCGCCTCGGGCGTGCGCGAGGCACTCGCGCTCTGCTACGGCTTCGTCGCGCTGGCGACCGTAGTGCTCGCCGCCGCGTGGATTCTCCGGCGCGGCGTCGTACACTAGCGCCGTGCTGCAGAAAAACTTCTATTTTCTCGCTCGCCGGTTCGTTGCGGGAGAGGATATCGATTCTGCGATTCGCGCCGTCCGGGCACTGAACGCCCAGGGAATGTCAGCAACGCTCGACTTTCTCGGCGAAGACGTCTGGGAACGCGACGCCGCCTTGCGCCAGCGCGAGGTCTACCTCGAGATGCTCGATGCGATCGCCTCGAGCGGCGTCGATTCGAACGTCTCCGTGAAACTCACGGCGATGGGCTTGCTCCTCGACGAAGATTTCGCGCTCGAGAATCTCCTCGCGATCCTCACACGCGCGCAAGCGAACCGCGATCCGTTCGTGCGAATCGATATGGAAGGCTCGGCGGTACTCGAGGCGACGCTTCGCCTCTTTGCCCGCGCCTATACGGAGCACCGCAACGTCGGCCCCGTCCTTCAAGCCTACCTGAAGCGAACGCGCTCCGACGTCGATCGCGCGATCGAACTCGGCGCTCGCGTTCGCCTCTGCAAAGGCGCCTACAACGAGCCGCCGGAAATCGCGTTCAGGCAGATGCCCGAGATTCGCGAGCACTATCTCGACTCGGCCCGCGAGCTCTTGCTCCATGGAGTCTATCCCGGAATCGCAACGCACGACCGTCGGCTGATCGGCGCCCTGAAGGCCTTCGTCGCCGAGCAAAAAATCGCAAACGACCGCTTCGAGTTCCAGATGCTCTATGGATGCCGGCCGGGCGTACAACGATCGATCGTGGCGGAGGGTTATCGCCTGCGGATCTACGTTCCGTTCGGAACGCATTGGGCCGGTTATTTCTACCGGCGCGTTCTGGAGCGCCGCGAAAACGCGCTTTTCGCGCTTTCGTCGCTCTTCTCGCGCTAGTGCGAGCGGTCGTTCAGCGCGTCTCGAAAGCGCGCGTCCGCGTTGCGGATCGGACGACGGGCGAGATCGAGACGGGTCTCCTCGCGCTCGTCAGCGTCGGCATCGATGACGACGAGCGCGACGCACGTGCGATGGCCGAGAAGCTCACGGGACTTCGCATCTTCCCCGACGATCGGGGCCTCATGAACCGCTCGCTGCTCGAAGTCGGGGGCGCCCTGCTCCTGGTCTCTCAGTTCACGCTCCACGGCGATGTCCGGCACGGCCGGCGTCCTTCGTTCATCGCCGCCGCAAGGGAGCCCGAAGCCCGTCGCCTCTTTGAAATGACGGGGGCAGCCGTCCAAGCGGGCGGGGTCTCGGTCGCTTATGGTGAGTTCGGCGCCCAAATGGAGGTGGAACTCGTCAACGCGGGCCCGGTCACGATTCTGATCGATACCAAACGTCTGTTCTAGGGAGCTTCAGGCGCCTTGCTTTCCTGCTCGAAGCGGGCACTTCTCATCATGCCTCAACCTTCAGCCCAAACTTTCGGCCCCTGTCCTGCGTTGTAGTAGGTGGAGACAATAAAGCGGCCGCCATTCCCGTGCGGCCCGAAACATAGGTGAAAACGAAAGTACATGATGACGGAACAGAAGCGGGGCGGCGGCATGTCGGTCCGGGAAGCCGGCCAAAAAGGCGGCGAAACCGTAAAGCAAAAATACGGTGCAGAATTCTACGAGATAATTGGCCGAAAAGGCGGGTTGGCAACGAAGGAAGCCCACGGCCACGAGTTCTACGAACAAATCGGTAAGAAGGGTGGAAAGAAGGGCGGCGAAGCCACGCGCGATCGTTATGGCCCAAACTTCTACGAACGCATTGGCCAAAAAGGTGGGCAAAAAGTCAAGCAGCTCATTGAAGAGGGTAAGCGCGCAGCGACCGATCGCAAGCAACGCGCGAGTTAACAACTCGCGGCTTGGGATCACCCTTGGCCTGCTCTCTCTTGCAGTAGCAACGGTTGGCGTCGGATCGGTCGGAGCATATCCCGTCTCTCCGACGCCCGTACCAAAAGCGACGCAGGCACCGACCGCGCCGCCTCCCTCCAACGTCTTGCCGTTTGACTCGACGTTGCTCTTCGTACTCGACGATCCGATTTCGTCGAAATCGTCGAAGGGCGGTCAGATCGCGCGCGCGCATCTCAAGAGCGACCTCGTCGTCGGCGGCCGCACCGTCGCCGCAGCGGGCACGCCGGCACAAATTAGAATCCTGGACGCATCGCCTGCGGGAATCGCGGATCAATACGGTTTCGTCGATATCTTCTTCGAACCGCTCGCGTTACCCGACGGACGCGGCCTGCCGCTGCGAACGCCCATCGCGCGCCTCACGCCAAACGTTTCGACCGGACACGAATCGACCGTCGCGGCCGAGGACACGGTCGGCGATATCTTCGTGCCCTACTATGCCATCTGGCAGATCGTTCGCTCGGGAAAGAACTTCGTGCTCGGCGCGGGCTCGGTGATCTCGGCGAAGACTGAGGCGACGCTGACCGCGCAGCGCAACGGCACGATCGCGATCGTTACGCCGCATCCCTTGGACGCAAGCACCGAGCCTCCCAACTCGACCTTTCCCGTTCTGCCGCTCGCAACGCCCTACGGCCCGAACGGCGCGACGCCGCGCCCCCGAACGCACCCGTCGCCGTCACTGTCGCCGTCACCGGTGCCGACCGCCTCAGCCTCGCCCGACGCCTCGACCACGCCGCGCGCTTAGCGCGATGCTTTCGGAGCGGCGCTCGCGAAGTCGCTGTAGAGAAAGTGAGGTATGCTCGTGCTGACTAGAATGGCATGCGCGCTCGTCGCGTTTGCGCTGACCGCGACTCCGGCCTTCGCCGCGACGCCGGCTCCGACGCCCGCGCCCAAAGCAACGCTCTCGCCGATCCCGCAAGGGACGGAGGTTGAGTTTGTAAAGTCGATTCAAAAGGATCTCATGGCCCGCTTCCCGACATCGGCGGATGCGGTGAAGGCCGGCTACTTCCGGTTCGGCAACGAGGACGAAGACGGCGCGATCAGCTACGCGAACCTTCAATGGCAGAGCGGCAATCCTCAGAGTCCCAGCCAACTCTGGTACGACGTCCACGGCAACCTGCTCGGCGCCGATTTTTCCGTGCTGCAGAGTTCGTCGCCCGCGCCTCCGACGGTTTGGGGCGTTAACTACCGGCGATGGATTTCGTTCCGCGAGCACATCCACTACATACTCGCCGGTCCGAACGGCACGCTGACTTATGGCGCGACGAGCGTCAAGAAGTTCGCCGCGGCGGGCGGCAACGTCGACGACCCGAAAGCCGAAACGCTCGTCAAGATGGGCGAGGTGAAGAGCGCCGCCGACGTCGAGCGCATCTTCCTCTTCCCGTCGCTTTGGGATCTCATCGTCTGGATCAAGCCCAATCCAAACGGCGCCTTCGCCGATAAGAATCCGCTCGTCATCCCGAGCGCGAACGCCGCCAAAGATTCCATGTAGCGGCGCGCCGCTACTTTTTGGGCAGGCAGTTGTTTTCGGCAGCCGTTAGGGCGGCGTCGGTCGCTTTGTCTTCGTTGCGAGCGATCACGTCGCGCTGTCCGTCGAAGCGCAGATAGGTCTTCACGTTGAGCATGTCCGCCGGCTTGGCCATCTCTTGGGGATCGAAGCCGCCGAGGGCGGGGTGGACGCGGTTGATCGGATAGGTGAGCATCGTCTGATACATATTCTGCAGATCGATCGAGAGCTGGCGCTGCTTATCGTACGCGGTCTGAAGATCGCCGGCAGCATCGTGAATCTCTTGCGCGGCTTGCGGATCGGTCGTAAGACGTGAGGCAGCGCGCAGCTCGTCGATCTCGCGCTGGATAGCCGCGAGGGATTCGGTTAGCTGGACTACCTGATGTCCGACCCGGTCGCGCACGCGGAGGAAGCGCTCGACGTAGTCGGGCTGCGAGAAGAGCGTGTTCAGATTGTCGAGCTGTACGCTGACGCCGCCGAGCGTCCGGTCGTTCGCGAGCATCGGAACGAGCGCTCCGTTGAAATGCTCGGCCAGCGATTTGCAATACGGCGACGAGATCACCGTGATGATCGTCTTGGGCTCGTTCGGCGTGGGCGAAGGTGAGGGCGACGCTGCGGCCAGCACGACGGCTAGAAGATTGAGGAACATGTTTTGGCTCTCGAGCCTATTCGTTCGTCCAGTAATCCTTCAGCGCCTTGCCGCGCGACGGGTGGCGTAGCTTTCGCAACGCCTTCGCCTCGATCTGCCGGATTCGTTCGCGCGTTACGCCGAACTCTTGACCGACCTCTTCGAGCGTTCGCTGATGACCGTCCTCGAGGCCGAACCGTAAGACGAGCACCTTGCGCTCGCGCTCGGTGAGGTTTTGCAGCACGTCCTGCATCTTCTCTTTGAGGAGCATCACCGACGCGGCCTCGGCGGGGGCGACCGCCTCCTGATCTTCGATGAAGTCACCGAGATGCGAATCTTCCTCTTCGCCGATCGGCGTTTCCAGCGAGATGGGCTCCTGCGAAATCTTCATGACCTCGCGCACCTTTTCGGGCGTCAGAGCCATCGCTTCGGCGATCTCCTCGACCGACGGCTCGCGGCCGAGCTCTTGCAGAAGCTGTCGCGAGACCTTGATGAGACGGTTGATTGTCTCGACCATGTGGACGGGAATGCGAATCGTTCGCGCCTGATCCGCGAGCGCGCGGGTGATCGCCTGACGTATCCACCACGTCGCGTACGTCGAAAACTTGTACCCTTTGCGGTAGTCGAATTTCTCGACGGCACGAATGAGCCCGAGATTTCCTTCCTGGATCAAGTCGAGGAAGAGCATCCCGCGGCCGACGTACTTCTTCGCGATGGAAACGACGAGACGGAGGTTTGCCTCGGTCAGCTGGCGTTTTGCTTCCTCACCGGAGTCCGTGATTTTCGAATCGGCGGTACCGTCGCGGCGTCCCTCGAGTTCGCCGGCCTCGATGCGCATCGCGAGCGACTTCTCCTGTTCCATCGAGAGCAGCGGAACGCGCCCGATTTCCTTGAGATACATGCGAACCGGATCGTCGAGTGAAAGACCGTCTGGAATCGGCTCCTCCGCCTCTTCCTCGCGCTCCGCTTCGGGCTTTTCGTCTTTCTGCTCCTCGGCCAACTCAATGCCCGCGGCCGCGAGTTCTTCGAAAAACTCCTCGAGCTGCTCGGGACTGATCTCTTCGAGCACGTCGAAAGCGGCACTGATCTCTTCATAGGTCAGCGAGCCTTGACTCTTGCCGCGCGCGATCAGCTTCTTCTTGAGATCCTCGAGCGTAACCGCGGTTAGCGGCTCGGCGACTGCCGCCGAACTCTTCTTACGTGCCATTGCTTTGGTCTTCCACCTCCTCTCCGTTTCGTTCTTACCGTTTCAACTTCGCGACGAGTGCCTCGAACTCTCCGCGCAGTTCGTCGGATACCTTTTCTCCGCTCGAGAGCCGATCGTCGATGAGATCGGAGAGCTCCCGATACCGCCGCCGTTGGTCCTCGAGCCGCAATCGCTCGACCACCCGATCCAAATGCGCGCGCCGTGCCTCCGTGTCGCCGTAGCGTACCGTGGAGCTGCGGTCGCGGCCTCCGATCTCGGCGAGAATATCGAGCGTGCCTTGATCCTCCGCAAAGAGCCCGAAGACGTCCGCCGTCGTCGTCACCGTTCCGGCAGCCTCCACGATTCTTTCGTAAATTCGTCGGTAAATCTCGTTACGAAAGCGCGCTGCTTCGATGCTTCGCCCGTACTCCAGGCCGAGCACCGGCTCTTCGAGCAGTATGCCCAGGACCTCTCGTTCGAAGGAGAGCGGCTCAACGGACGCGCCGGTGTGACGGCTCTGCGCGAAGCCCGCTTTATTATGCGGCGTAAAGTTTGCGCTGTCGGCGAGAAACCGGCTATTCCGAAGGTCGTCGACGTTCACCTGCAGGCGCCCGGCGACGTAGACCCGCCACCGGTCCCACTCTTCGCGCGGAGCCAGACGGCGGATCAGCGCCTCGGCCTTCGGCGCAGCGCGGGCGGGAGAGTCGAACCCGGCGCGGAGTCGCTCGATCTCCGCGTCGATCCGAAACTGTAGTGCGGGTTTGGCTGCTTCGAGCAGTTCGCGAAACGCCTCGGCGCCGCGCCGACGAAGAAAAGTATCTGGGTCATCTTCCGGCGGCAGCAGCACGATACGGACCGACGATCCCGTGTGCTCGATCTCCTTAGACGCAACGTCGATCGCTTTGGTTGCAGCCGCGCTCCCGGCAGCATCGCCGTCGAAGCAGAGAAAGACGTACTCGGCGTACTTGCGGAGCTCAGCCGCTTGCTCTGCAGTGAAAGAGGTGCCAAGCGCCGCTACCGCGTTCTCGAATCCGGCTTGGTGGAGCGCGATGCAGTCGAGATATCCCTCGACCACGATGAGCGTCCGTTCGTTCTGTGTCGCTCGCCGCGCGATGTTGAGCGCGAAGAGATGGTGACCCTTGGTGTACACCGGCGTCGTGGAGGTGTTGAGATACTTCGGCTCCCCGTCGCCGATCGCGCGTCCGCCGAAGGCGATGACCTCACCGGTCGTCGAGTAGGTCGGAACCATCAGTCGGTCCCGGTAGAAGTCGTAATAACCGTGCTGACCGCGTTTAACCAGACCGGCTTTCGCCGCGAGGACGAGATCGACGCCGTTTCGCTCGAGCTCGTTGACGAGGCCGCTCCACGAGTCCGGCGCGTAACCGAGCGTGAATCGCTCGACGACGTCGCCGGAAAAGCCGCGCCGTTGCAGATAAGCGCGCGCGCCCGAACCGCCCTCCTGCGCGAGCATTCGGGCAAAGTAGGCCGCTGCGATGCGATTGGCTTCGTAGATCGCTTCGCGCTCGCTGCGCACGCGGGCGGCGCGCGGGTTCTCCGGCTCGAGCTCGACGCCTGCCTTTGCCGCGAGCGCGCGCACGGCGTCGCCGAACGTGAGGTTCTCCAGTTTTTGCGCGAACGTGATGACGTCGCCGCCCACGCCGCAACCAAAACACTTGAAGAAGCCGCGGTCGGGGTGAACGTGAAACGAGGGAGTCTTCTCCGAATGAAACGGACAAAGACCGACGAGATCGTTGCCTCGCTTCTTGAGCGGTACGTATCCGCCGATAAATGCCGCGATATCGACGCGCGCGCGGATCTCGCTCAGAACGCCTTGGTCGTATTTCACTCTTTGGTTGGGACTTCTTCAGGCGACGAGAGGTTTCCGCGTCGACGGTACGCGAAGCGCTTCCTCCAGTGAAGCGCATCTTCGATCCGGTTCATCACTTCATCGAGTTATCCACAGCGGAGGCGCGCCTTCTCGATCTTCCGGTGATGCAACGGCTGCGTCGTCTGCGTCAACTAGGCTTAGCATATCTTGCCTTTCCATCGGCCGAGCATTCTCGCTTCACGCACGCGCTCGGTGCGCTCGCCATGGGTACCCGTGCTTTCGACGAGCTGACGCGCACCGGCGGCACCCTCTTCGGCGATGCCGCCGACGCGGCGTATCAGCGCCGCCTCGTCCGCGCGGCGCTGCTGCTTCACGACATCGGGCACGGACCCTTCAGCCACTCCTGCGAAAGCGTGCTCGGCGTTGCCCACGAGACGCGCACGCGCGACCTGATCGCGATTCCGGAGGTCGCCCGCGGAATCACCGAGCTCGACGTCGACGCCGCGGACGTTCTCGGGCTGATCGTGGGCGATCCGCATAGCCGATATCCGGCACTGCGCGAGTTGGTCAGCGGCCCGAATCTGGATGCCGATCGAATGGACTACCTGCTGCGCGATGCGTACTTCACCGGCGTTTCGACCGGCCGCTACGATGCCGAACAGCTCGTCGCGTCGCTTCGCATCTTCGAGGTTGCGGGGAAGCTCGTCGTCGGCATCGATCGCCGCGGGGTCGTCGCGCTCGAGTCATTCGTGATGGCCCGCTACTTGATGTTTGCTTCGGTATACTTTCATCACACGACACGAATGTTCGAACACATCCTTCACCAGGTGCTGCGCGAGCTCTGGCCCGATCCGCGCGCGCTCGATCCCGCCGGCGAGTTCTTGCGCTGGGACGACTTCAAAGTGCTCGACGCGCTCGACGACCGGCCGAGCGAAGCGGCACGCGCGCTGCGCGATCGCATCAGAATCTATGCGCTTGCCGCGGAGTTCAACGCCGGGCGCGACCTAAGTGCGTTCGAAGCCTGCGAAGCGGCATTGCGCGAGCGCTTCGGCGCCGCGAACGTTTGGGCCGACACGCAGGCACAGCTGCTTCACCGGCTTCCGCTCGGCATCGGCGACGAGACGACGGTCTGGGTCGACGGACCGAACGGACCGGTCGACGCGCGCCAGGTCTCGGACTTGATCGCAAAGTTGAGCGGCAAAGCGTACTGGCGAAAGCTCTTCATCCGCCGTCCCGCCGTCGACGTAAGGGAAGCGCGCCGCATCTGCGGAGAGATCATCGCGACGGCGCGCGCATCTTCGTAACAACTGCGTGATATAATATGCGTGAGATGGCAACGATGCAGGTTGCGCCCGAGCTGGGGATCCCCGAGGTCAAGCCGGCGATCGAAGCGGTTCGCGGCCGTTGGGAACAAAAGATGAGCCCGCGGCGCCGTCACGCCATTCTTCAAGCACGCCTCTGCGTCGTCTTGACCGCGTGGGCGGGCGACCGCGGCGAGGTGGGCTGCGAATGGCGCTGCTATCTGCTTCCCCCGGGCGAGAAGCCGAGCTCACTCGTTCCGGACGTCGCCTATTTCTCGTTCGAGCGGATGCCGCTCGAGTTTGGTGAGCTCCGCGAGGAACCCACGATCGCTCCCGACATCGCCGTCGAGATTCTCTCACCCGACGATCGCCGGACGCTGCTCGACGAAAAGATCGCGATCTACCTCGCGAACGGGTCTCTGCTCGCGATCGTCGTCGATCCGAAGAATCGGTCGGCGGAAATGCACGAAGTGAGCGCGGTCACGACGTTCGTCGAACCTGCCGCCGCCAGGTGCGGCGCGTACGAAGATCTGCGCCTCGATCTAACGGCGCTTTTTACGTGCCTCTAGCGGAGTGCGCCGATTGCCGATTGAGCGGCTGCGAGGCGCGCGATCGGCACGCGAAACGGCGAACACGAAACGTAGTCGAGACCTAAGGAGTCGCAGAACGCGACGCTGCTCGGTTCGCCGCCGTGCTCGCCGCAGATCCCGATCTTGAGGCCTTCGCGCGCGGCCCGGCCGAGTTCGACGGCCTGCTTCATCAGCGCGCCGACACCGCGCCGGTCGAGCACCTGGAACGGATCGTCCTTGAGGATCCGCTTTTCGAGATAGACGGGTATGAACGAGGCTTCGGCGTCGTCGCGGCTGTAGCCGTAGGTCGTTTGCGTTAGGTCATTCGTGCCGAACGAGAAGAATTCGGCGTAGGCCGCGAGTTCGTCCGCAACAATGCAAGCGCGCGGAAGTTCGATCATCGTTCCGATCCGGTACGTGAGCGCGATTCCACGCTGCGCCAACACTTCGTCCGCGACTCGCTTCGCCGCGTCGCGCGTGGTCTGCATCTCCTCCTTCGTGCCGACGCCGGGGATCATGACGTCGGGCCGGGGATCAGCGCCCCGTCGCTTCAGGTCGCAGGCCGCCTCGAAGATCGCGCGGACCTGCATATCGTAGATTTCGGGAAAGACGATTCCGAGACGACAGACGCGCAAGCCGAGCATCGGGTTCTGCTCGTGCAGCTCTTTGACTCGACGCAGCATCGCTTCTTTCGCTCGATACTCCGCCGAATCGGTGCCCTGGGTGAGACGCAGCTCGGTCGTTTCGACGAGCAGCTCCTCCAGCGACGGCAAAAATTCGTGCAGTGGCGGATCGAGCAGCCGAATCGTTACCGGCAGTCCTTCCATCGCCGAGAGAATGCCGCTGAAATCGTCGCGCTGGAACGGCAGGAGCCGCTCGAGAGCCCGCGCGCGCTCCTCGCTCGTCGAAGCGAGGATCATCTCGTGAACGATCGGGAGCCGCTCGGGCTGCATGAACATGTGCTCCGTGCGACAGAGACCGATTCCTTGCGCGCCAAGTTCGCGCGCCTTCGCGGCATCCTCGGGCGTATCGGCATTCGCCCACGTTTGCATGCGGCGCAGCTCGTCGGCCCACGAGAGGAACGTTGCCAGCCACTCGGGCAGCTTCGAGGGCGGGCGAATCAACGGAAGCTCACCGACCGCCACGTTGCCGGTCGTGCCGTCGATCGTGATCCAATCGCCTTCGTGCAAGACCTGACCGTCGAGGCTCGCGGATTTATTGCGATAGTCGATCTGCAGTGCATCGCAGCCGGCGACGCACGGCTTGCCCATGCCGCGAGCGACGACGGCCGCATGCGACGTCGCACCGCCCTTCGAGGTCAGCACCCCTTCCGCGGCGATCATGCCGTGCACGTCGTCGGGATTCGTCTCGGTGCGAACGAGGATCGTCTTGCGCCCTTGCTCCTTCCACGTCACCGCGTCTTCGGCCGAGAATACGATCTGGCCGGCGGCCGCGCCGGGCGAGGCGTTGAGGCCCTTGCAGGCCACCGCGAGCGGCCGGCTTGGATCGATTCGCGCGTGAAAGAGCTGATCGAGCGATTGGGCGTTGACCATTCCGACCGCACGGCGCTTATCGATCAGGCCTTCGCTAACGAGGTCGAGGGCGATCTTGACTGCGGCTTCGGCGGTGCGCTTCGCGCTGCGGGTCTGCAGCATGAAGAGCTTGCCGCGCTCGACGGTAAACTCGAGATCTTGAACGTCGCGATAGTGCCGCTCGAGCCGCGTTGCGATCGCCATAAACTGCTCGTAGACCTTCGGCTGATGCTTCTGTAGGTCGGCGATTTTCTCGGGCGTGCGGATGCCGGCGACAACGTCTTCACCCTGCGCGTTGGTCAGATACTCGCCGAAGAGCGCGCGCTCGCCCGTGTTGGGATTTCGCGTGAAGGCGACGCCGGTTCCCGAGTCCTCGCCCATGTTGCCGAAGACCATCTCCATGACGTTGACCGCGGTACCCCAGTCGTCGGGAATTCTGTTGAACCGGCGGTAATCTACGGCGCGCTTCGAATTCCACGAATCGAACACCGCATCGATCGCACCTTTGAGTTGCTCGCGCACGTCTTGCGGAAAATCGCGCCCCGTCCGTTCGCGCACCAGCGCTTTGAACCGTGCGACGAGCGTCTGCCACGAGGCCGCGTCGAGCTCGGCGTCGGTCTTGGCGCCGAGCGACTTTTTCTTCGCGTCGATCTGCTCTTCGAAATGCTCCTTGCCGATTCCGAGCACGACGCTGGAGTACATCGTAATGAACCGGCGGTAGGCATCCCAGGCAAATCGCTCGTTCGACGTCAGCCGCGCGAGGCTCGCTACGGTCTCGTCGTTGAGGCCGAGATTGAGAATCGTATCCATCATGCCCGGCATCGAGACGCGCGCTCCGCTCCGAACCGAAACGAGCAGCGGATTTTCGACCTCGCCGAATCCTTTGCCGGTGCGAACCTCGAGCTCGCGCATCGCCGCATCGACTTGATCGGGCAAACCCGCGGGCCAGGCGCCGCCCGTTTCGTAGAAGCGCAGGCACGCATCGGTCGTGATCGTGAAGCCGGACGGAACCGGCAGCCCCGCCGTCGTCATCTCGGTAAGCCCTGCGCCCTTGCCCCCGAGCATGTTCCGCATCGAGTTCGGATCGGAGGGGCTTCGCAGCGCCTCGCCCTCGTCGAAGAAGTACACGTATTTCGTCGCGGGCTGCGTTGTCATCGCTCCAACTTCTCCCGCAGGTAACCGGCGAGTCCATCCGCGGTGGTACGCTCCTGCAGCATCGAATCGCGCGCCCGCACCGTCACGCTTCCGTCATCGAGCGTATCGTAATCGATCGTGACGCAGAACGGCGAGCCGATTTCGTCTTGGCGGCGGTAGAGCTGTCCGATGTTCCCCTCATCGTACTGCGTTCGGAATGCTCGCCGCAGCGCCGCCTCGATGCCTCGAGCGCGCTCGACCAGTTCGGGCTTGTTGCGTGCCAGCGAGAAGATCGCGACTTGCACCGGCGCAATCGCGGGATGAAACCGCAGGACGGTCCGCTCCGTCTCCTTGCCGTTGGGGTCGGTACTGCGCTCGCGCTCGTAGGCGTCGACCAGGAACGTCAGCGCCGTGCGATCCATTCCGGCCGAGCTTTCAATGAGCAGCGGCGTGTAGTGCGTCTTGGTTGGCTCGTCGAAGTACTGAAGGTCTTTCCCCGAGAGCGCGATGTGCGCGTCGAGATCGTACGTTCCACGATGCGCGATCGATTCGAGTTCGCCCCAGCCCCACGGAAAGAGATATTCGACGTCGACGCCGGCCCGCGCATAGTGCGGACGCTCCGACTCGGTCAGCTCGTAAAAGCGCAAGCGCTCCGAATCGATCCCATACTGCGCGTACCACGCCTTGCGCCGTTCCACCCATTCCGCAAAGATCTCCATGTCTTTGCCGTCGTCCGGGACGAAGTACTCGAGCTCCGCCTGTTCGAACTCGCGCAGGCGGAACGTAAAGTTTCCCGGCGTGATTTCGTTTCGGAACGATTTGCCGATCTGGGCGACGCCGAAGGGCGGCCGCCGGCGTGCGGTCTGATAGATGTTCTTGAAATTGACGAAGATGCCCTGAGCCGTCTCCGGCCGGAGGTAGGCCAGCGCCGACGTATCTTCCATCGGTCCGACCGAGGTGCGCATCATCAGGTTAAAATTGCGCGGCGGCGTGAAAGAGTCTTTGCTTCCACAATCCGGGCATTGCGAGCGGTTCGATAAATGGTCGAGGCGAAACCGATGCTTGCAGACCTTGCAATCGATCATCACGTCGTGAAATGCGTCGACGTGCCCGGAGGCCTTCCAGACGAGCGGGTGCATCACAATCGAGGAGTCGAAGGCCACCACGTCGTCGCGCAGCTCGACCGTGTCGCGCCACCATGCTTCTTTTACGTTGCGCTTGAGCACGGCGCCGAGCGGGCCGTAGTCCCAGAATCCGTTGATTCCCCCGTAGATCTCGCTCGATTGAAAAATGAAGCCTCGGCGCTTGGCCAGGGCCGTGATCTCCTCCATCGTGACGCGTTGCGCCGAGGCGGCCGTCTCCATCGGAGCTAGGTTTTATCGCGTCGGCAAAAACCCATGCTAAGCACTGTTCTTCTTGAGAAATGCCGCGACCGCGCGTTTTCCGGCACGAGAGAGCCACGCCTCGGTGACCACGTCCTTAAGCTCCTTCGCCGAAATCTTTTCAAGACGAATTAACACGGCGGGATAGCCGTCAAAATGCGGCGTCGTGAAATAGACGCGCGGATTGCTCGCCAGCAAAACCTCTTTCATCTCGAGATCGGCGGTCCGCACGCCCAGGATCGGGCCCGACGGCGCGCTCTTCCCCAGCGCCGCCAGATCCGAGGGCCGGAGCGGCCGCTCCCACGTGAAAAACTTCTTGTTGACGATCCAGGCTGCACGGCCCTGAGAAGTCGCCTCTTCAGTTGCGCCCGGCAGCGCCAGCGCGAATCGCCGCACGTCGTTCCAAGAAGCCATCGGTACCCTCCGGATAGTGCTCGCCGAGATACGAGGTTCCTTGGGTGCGCTCGAACCAACCTGCTGCCACCGGGGAGCTGAGCGCCGGCGGTCACAGGACGACCCCCTCGTTCGCCGTACCCTCAGGAGGGCTATTAGCTTATTTTGATCGCGATTGTTAGCCGAAGGATAAGGTAAAGAGGAGTGACGCAAACTCGTTTCGCTTCGATAGTGGTCATGCTGTCGCTGCTGCTCGCGAGCGTTTCTAGAGCATCGGCTCAAGTAGAATACGTTTGGGCCAAGTACACGTTGAACGGCTACGGCGGGGTCGATATGGGGTACATCTGCGACAATGGCCGCCTCATGGTAGCCGTACACGGCGAGATAAAGGGCGCCCTATCGGCGGGGCTTGGTGACGACGATCCTAAAACGGCTAATTTTGACGGCAACAATACCATGGGCCCCGACGGCTTCAACACCCAAATACTCCTTCAGAAGGCCATAGAGTGCGATCAGCGTGGCAACTGGCCAATTGTCGCGGTAACCGCAAACGGCACCACTCTAAAGATACGCTGGCAGTAGCCTCAGCGGCGCAGTAAAAGGGCGCGGAACGCTCCAGCCGCGCGCCTCACTGCTGTTGCGAAGTCGTTACATCGAAACCGCGCGACGTGCGCGGCTCAGGATGACCGCAGCGGCATGGTGCTCGCGAGGCTGCGTTTCGGCCTGCAACCGCCCGCAAGCGCGCGGATTAACCGAACGATGTTGCTTGTCAACGGACCGAAAGGGCGGGATAGACGACGGCTAGGGCGCTTCGATGGTGTCGACCGACGATCTGATACACGCTCGGCTCCGAGTTCGATTCCCGGGCGCTCCAGCCGGAACGGAAGAAAGCCGCGTTTGCGAAGTCGCTGTAGGTGTGATATCGTCGGCAACGTATCAGGTCGTCGACACATCGAACCGCGCGAGGCGCCGCAGTAATGCGGCGCCTCGTCTTTGCTAGCTCTTGCCTTTTGACACGCGCGCTGCTCAGGATGACACCGGCGAGGGTGCGCTTTGGGCTGAGTTTTAGCTTGCAGTTCGCCCCTCCAAGTCACTGCAACGGCCAGGGATTACGAAGGGGATATCTTCTGACTCCCTTAGGATATGAGCCCGGATGGGAGCTCAGCCAGTCCTCGGAGAGTACGGCTAAGTATTCGAAGTATTCCCATCCGTTGGGATCGCCGACCCCTCTTCCGAACGCCGTAAAGTCAGCAAGCCGCTTCCAAGCGCCGAGCGTAACGCCGCAATACTGATCGACGAATAACGCCTCGTCAACGATCCCGTTCTTGACGAGCAGTCCCATTAGCTCAAAAGTGTTGCCAACCAACACGCACGCGTGGTGCATTTCGGCGAATCGCGGTTCGACTGTTGGAGGCGGCACCCGCCGGCGTATCGCAAGTTCGTAGCGGCGGTACTCGGGATCTCCTAGAACTGCCTCCAGATTGGCGTTTACCAGCGTTATAGCGTCGGTAAATTCACGGCTATCGAGCTTTTCGCCAACGGTAAGCAAGGCATTGATTTGATTGGCGGCTCGGAGATGCCGCAGTTGGATTAGCGCAGCCAAAGCCGTTGCCGCCACGATTGTGACGGTAAGCAGCGCGGACGCGGTGTTGATCAGTTCAAGAGACATCGGCATGCGTTCCATGGGCCGTAGGCTGCGTTTCGGCTTGTAACTGCCCGCAAGCGGCCGCGATGTCGCGGCCCATGTTTTGGCGAACCGTCACCGGAACGCCGGCCGCGTCGAGAATTGCGGCAAACTCCCAAATCCTCGAATCCGCGGTCGCGGCGAACGGTCCATCCGGCGTCGAATTATAGGGAATCAGGTTAACGTGATAGAGTCGTCCGCGCATCAGCTCGGCGAGATCGCGCGCGCACGCGGCGTCGTCGTTGACGCCGGCGAGCATCACGTACTCGAAAAAGATCTTGCGATTCGTCTTGCCGACGTACCGCTCGCAGGCTCTCATCAACTCGGCAAGCGGAAAGCGACGGTTGACGGGCATCAGGCTTGCGCGAAGTTCGTCGGTTGGGGCATGAAGCGAGATCGCGAGATTGACCTGAACGTGCTCGTCGGCGAAGCGATCGATCTTGTCCACGAGGCCGACCGTTGAGATCGTGATATGTCGATGCCCTAGGCCGAAGCCTAGCGGATCGTTGAGCAAGGCGACGGCCTCCATCACCGCGTCGTAATTGTGAAATGGTTCGCCCATCCCCATGAAGACGACATTGGTGATGCGTTTCTCGCGTTTGGCCAGCTCGCGCGCGAAGTACCAGGCTTGATCGAAAATCTCGCCCGCCGTGAGATTCCGATTGAACCCGCCCTGCCCGGTCGAGCAAAAGGTACAGGCGAAGGCGCATCCGGCCTGAGAGGAGATGCAGACCGTGGTCCGGTCGCCGTAATGCTCCATCAAAACCGCTTCGACTTCTTTGCCGTCGCGCAGCCGGAAGAGCGCCTTGGTCGTCTGCGCGTCGCTCGAGTGCTGCACCGCGATCGCCTCGATTGCCGAGAACGCGATCCCGCGATCGGCGAGCGCGGCGCGCAGTTCCTTCGGAAGTGTCGTCACCTCTTCCGCGTTGCCGAGCAGCTCTTTGGTCGCAGCTCGGTAGAGCTGACGCAGCCGATACGGCTTGAGCGCGTAGTGACGCACGAACTCGTCGGCATCGGAGAATCCGGCACGCCCGACCACGTCGCGAAGCCAGGTATCAAGTGGTTTCAAAGAGGCTCGCTTGCCGAATCGCAAGGACTTCGGCATCGGGTGCCGGCGGTTCGTCGAGCTTGGTGCGCACCGCCTTGAGATCGGCCCAGACCATTCGCTTCACCGCTTCGATCTCGCCGCCGGTCTGGCGCAAGATGTAGGCAGGGTGAAAGGTGACCATGAGCGGCGTCTCGCGCGGCCCGACATACCACAGGCCGCGCATGCGAGTAATTTGAAAATCTCGCCCTAGAAACGACTTCGCCGCCGGCGCGCCAAGCGCAAGAATCACCGCCGGCGCAACGATCTCGATCTGCTCGTCCAAGAACGGGCGGCAGTTTTCCATCTCGTGCGGATCCGGTGCGCGATTGCGCAATCCGTTCGGCCCCGCAAGCGTCGGCCGGCATTTGACGGTATTGCAGATGTAGACTTCCGCCCGCGCGAGCCCGATCGCTCCAAGCATCCGGTCGAGCAGCTGCCCCGCCCGTCCGACGAAAGGGCGGCCGAGTTGATCTTCCGTTTCGCCGGGTCCCTCGCCGATGACCATCAGCCGCGCACAAGGATCGCCTTCGCCGTAGACGTTGTTGCGCCGCTCGTATCCGATCTCGCACTTGCGACAGGCGCCGGCAGCGGCCGAGGCTCGTTCGAGTAACGCTGCGCGGCGCGCCCGTTCCGACTCATCCACGCTAAACTCGCTCCGCCTTGCTCACCGAGACCGCACGGCCGAATGCGACGACCTCGCACGATCCATCACTCCCTTCCGAGACGAAGAACTGCAAACCGACGACCGCATTGGCGCCCAGCGCATCGGCACGCCCTCGCAGCGCTTCGAGCGCATCGTTGCGCAGCTGCTCCGCGTCGCTCAAGAACTCGGCGCTAGCCAGGCCGATTAGCATTCCCAGACTGCGGAACGTCGAGCGCAACCGATTGCGCGGACGCGACGCGCTTCCCGAAACGTATCCGAAGCTGCGCAGCGTGCGATAGCCATCGAGCTCGTCGAAGGTGACGACGTCCTCGCGGGCGATCACGGCCGGCGGAACGAATGAACGGGCATGCCGAAGGTTTCACCGTCGGTGCTCATCATCCGCCTCGATGCAATCGGCGACGCGCTCGCGTTGACGCCGCTGCTCGCGGCGTTTCGCGGGGGCCGGGTGCCGGTCGACGTCGTGCTCGCACGCGCGAACGCCGGCATCTTCACGTCGCTCGCCGCGCGACGCATCGTCGTTGCCGGATTCGCGCAGCGCTCGAGCGCTCGATCGAATCTCGCCGCGATCGAACGGCTCGGCAACGAGCTGCGCGCAAACGAGTACTCGCACGTGCTGGTCGCAACCGAGGATCCGGCAGGGTATCGTCTCGCGGCCGCGGTTGGAGCACCGGTACGCATTGGCTTCCTCAACCCATGGGGAAAACCGTTGAAAGCCCTCTGGGCGCGCCGTTTGCTCACTTGCGCAACGCCCCGCAGCGCGGGCCTGGATCGAAGCGCGCCGCATGAATGCGAGGTGCTCTTCCGTCTCGGCGAACCGCTCTTGGGCGCGCAAAGCCCGACCCGCGATCTCGACCGGCTGCGCCCGCTCGTACTGGAGGGCGATCCGCTACCCGACGAACGGATCGCCGTGCAAGTCACCAGTAAATGGGAGCGCCTCGATATCGCCTTCGAGCAGGTCGTGGCGATGATTCGGCGCGTTGCGGCGGCCGGCACACCGCGTCTTTTGTCGGCGCGCAATGAAACGCCATATGCTCAACGCATCGCCGGCGCAACCGGATCGACGGTCGAGTACTTCGATGAGATCGGAGCCTGGAAGAACGCCGTTGCGGCCGCGCCGGCAATCGTCGCGCCCGATTCCGCCGCCATCCACGTCGCTGGAATGATCGGCACGCCGGTCGTCGCAGTCTTTCCGCCTCAGCGCGGTTACGCGCTCCAGATTGCGCGGTGGGCGCCCTGGGCGGCGCCGCATCGAATCGTTCGCGCCGACCACGGCTGGCCCGCACGCGTTGAGGATTCGCTCGCTCATCTCGCCTCGTAGAGCGCGATGCCGCCGGACTTTCTAACCAGGACGTAACGGCCTTCTCGAATCGCTCGCGCGAGCGTGCTGCCGTACTCTTGCAAGCGCGGCGAATTGGGAAAGTCCGAATCGATCAGCACCACCGAGGCCTCGGCCGCCGCTTGCGGCCTCTCTGGTAGGAGCCGCGCGTATGGATCGGCGAGTGCGAGATGGGTGTATGCCTCTTCCTGTGTCGCGACGTTTGCGTTCGGAGGCAACGTCCGCAGGAAGCCGTCGAGCGCGGCGTCGCGCGCTTGCGGCCGGTGCAGATTCAATCCCGGATGGAGCGGATCCGCGACGGCGAACTCGACCAGCGAGAGCACGACGCACGCGACGAGTGCGACGCGCGCGCGTGCCGGTTCTAAAGCGCGAACGGCAACGGCGAAGGCGACCAGAACGTACCCGACCCACGCCCCCGAATAGTGCGTTCCTAGCGTGAAGGTCGTCGGCATCCGCGAGAGCAGTACTTCCGCGAGCGGCGCGACTGCAAGTGCGATCATTGACGTTCGAAACGGCAAAAAGAGCAACGGCACGAAGATCAGCAGCGCAAACCCGATCCGAGCGATGATCTCCCAGAGAACGGCAGGCGGTGGGAAGGCGCTCCACGCGTAGAAACGCCACGGCTGCCAAGCAGCGGTCGATGCAGCCGACGCATGCGGGCGGATAAACGCAAAGAACGCGATCAGTACGAGCACACTCAGCAGGACGATCGCCGCCGCGGCCCGTCCGCGCGGTGATCCGCGGAAGCGCCAGGCTCCCAGCGTACCGCCGATCGCGAGAAAAACCGCCTGGTCTTCCTTTATCGATAGCGTGACGATGGCGCCCACGACTGCCCAGCCGAGCAAGCCGGCGTCGAATGCATAGAGCGTCCACGCTACGGCCGCCGGCGCGAATCCGTTCTCGTGGAAGTCTCCGAATACCAGTCCCGCGAGCGGGGGATAGAGCCATGCGACGAGTGCGGCCAAGCGGGCGCCGTTGATGTCGCAACGCGCGCGGACGAGCGCGTAGACCGGCGGCGCGACCAGCGCGCCGGCAATCGCTTGCAACGCGACGAGCGTGAGCGGCGAGGGCACGAGCGCGACGGCTCCGGCCACGGGATAGAGTATCGGCGAAAAGTGAAAGGCCCAGTGGCTTCCTTCGATCGGGTTGCAAAAGCACCCGAACGCGCTCGCCACGGTCTGCGCGAAGATTCCGAAATCGACCAGGTTCCGATGCGCCGCGTACTTGACCCAGCCCAGAGCGGTGAAGAGCAGCGCATACGCGAGGCAGCCCACCCACAGCAGCCGGTCGCGCACGCCGCTACTAAGAACTCGACGGCAAGGCGCGGCGCTGCTGCAAATACGGCCAAACGAACGTATCGATACCGCCGTCGAGCACGGCGCTCACGTTTCCGGTCTCGACACCGGTACGATGGTCTTTCACCATCTGGTAAGGCTGCAGTACGTACGAGCGAATCTGCGAACCCCATTCGTTCGCTTGCCGCTCGCCGCGAAGATCGGCGAGTTTGCGGTCGCGCTCTTCCGCGGCTCGCACGACGAGCTTTGCGCGCAAGATGCTCAACGCGACTTCCCGGTTTTGCGCCTGCGAACGCTCTTGTTGGGAGGCGACGACAATTCCGCTTGGCAGGTGAACGAGGCGCACCGCCGACTCCGTCTTGTTCACGTACTGGCCGCCGGCACCGCCGGATTTGAACGTCTCGACTCTCAGATCGTCGGGCTTCAGCTCGATCTCGACGCCTTCGCCTGCCTCGACTTCGGGGATGACGTCGACGGCAGCAAACGAGGTATGACGACGGTGCGCGGCGTCGAAGGGCGAGAGCCGCACCAGGCGATGAACGCCGCGCTCGCTCTCGAGCAATCCGTACGCGTTGCGACCACGCACGAAAAATGTCAGAGACTTCAGCCCGGCCTCTTCGGCCGGCGATTCGTCCACGATCTGCGTCGCAAAGCCCTTTGATTCGGCCCACCGCAGGTACATTCGCGCGAGCATGGCAGTCCAATCGGCAGCGTCGACGCCGCCGGCTCCCGCGAAGATGCTGACGATTGCGTTGTGCGAATCGAACTCGCCGCTGAAGCTGGCCGCCATCTCCAGGGTTTCGATCGACTCGCTTGTGGCGGCAATGCTCCGTTCGGCTTCGCGCTCCGCCGCCGGATCGTCCTCAAAAAGGGCGAGCAACTCCCGCGCATCGGAGAGGCGCCGGGCAGCGTCATCGAGCGAAGCCGCCTCGTCGCCAAGCTCGGCAAGCTCTTTCATCACGCGCTGCGCCGAATCGGCATCGCTCCAGAACTCCTGGGCGTGCGACCGCGCCTCGAGCTCGGCTATTCGGCGGCGTTTCCCGGCGTCGTCAAAGACGCTCCTTAAGCGCGGCGAGGCGCTCTTCGAGGCGGGTTATCTGCGCTATTTGCGTTTCGCTCATGCTCGCACTCGGTTTTTCCCGATGGCGCTCGTACCCTTGTCGGCGCGCGCGTTTGTCGTGATACGAAGCGCAGCTATTACGACGGAGGTTTACATGTACGTTCAGCCGCTCGAGGGCTCGGTCAGCCCTAATTCGCTCGCCTCGCCCGCCGGAGGCGCGGGCCCGGAAGGCGCGCTTCTCCAGGGCGCGGTCGCGCCCACAGCCGGCGACAACATCTCGCGCTTCGTTCCGCCGACGCTTAACGACGGCGCGGAGCAATACGGCGCCGGTTACGGCAACTCCGGTTCCCTGCAAGGCATCTTCGGATCGCTCATGGGCGTCCTAGAGCAGCTCATGCAGATGCTGCAATCGCTCACGGGCTACGGTGGCAATCCGCCGTACGGGTCAGGTGGCTGTCCGCCGTACGGATCGGGCGGCTGCAACCCGCCGTACGGTTCGGGCGGACCTCCCCCCTATGGTTCGATCGGTTCTCCTCCGTATGGTTCGGGGGGTTGTCCTCCATACGGCAACGAGCGTTTCTTTCAGAACGCAACCGGCTCGAGCGAGGGCGATCCGCATCTCTCCTTCAACGGCGCCAAATGGAATAACATGACCTCGCAGCCCGACTTGCTCAACTCCGATTCCATTGCCGGCGGGTTTCGAATCTCGACGCAGGTCACGCCGCAGAACGCCAAAGGCGTTACGTGGAACCAATCGGCAACGGTCTCGCTCGACAACGGAGCGACCAAGATCACGATGAACGACAACGGCGATGCCTCGATCACGAGCTACGGCCAATCGGTCTCGATCGCGCGCGGTCAGACGTTGCAACTCGGTAACGGCGAGTCGGTCACTTGCGAAGAGAACGGCTCATTACGCATCACCGCGCAGAACGGGAACGGCGGTAAGATCGAAACGACGCTCACGGCGGAAGGCAAGGGCGTTAATGTCGACGTGACCGCGCACGATGTCGATCTCGGCGGCACGCTCGTCAACGGCTACGAGCGGCGCGAGCCCGGTCCGATGCCGGGTCCCATTCCGGGTCCGATCCCGAGCCCGGTTCCCGTCCCAATCTCCGGCCCGTTGCCGCCGATCATCCCCGGCCCATTCCCGATTCCCGCCCCCATCGGAGAGCAGCCGCAGCCGGTCTATTAACCCGGAATCGAGCGCACGAGGGGGCGAACGATACGAGCGCGCAGCGTCACAGCCGCGCGCTCGTGCTTGCTTGTATTAAGTGCAAGTGAAAAAATGATCGCCGATTCGCAGGGCGCCGTGCGCCATCCGATGAATCTCGGAGCTTTCCCTGCTAGCTAAATCCCCCTAGCTGCTCTTACTAAGAGGTTACTGCTCTATGTATAGCCACACGCGGCTCGCCGCGGCTCTCGGCTGCGTAGCGACGCTCGCAATGGTGGGCTGCGCTTCGAATGCCGGCATCGCGCCGATCGGCGCGACTCAACAACAGGCGCAAACGACGGTTCCGTCCGGTCCGGGATGGATTCAGAAGGACGGCGTGCTCTACCACGTTCCTCATTACATGGCGACGCGCGGAACCGCGACGCAAAAAGTGAACCCGGATATTCTTCTCAACTACGGCAACGGTCCGGTTCTGGTCAAGCCCAAGATTTTCATCATTTTTTGGGGTTTCAATACCTACGGCGACTCCAACGGCGTGGCGCCGCTGCTTAAGAAATACTCCAAAGCGTTGGGTGGAAGCGGCCATGACGGCATCTACACCCAGTACTACATGAAGTCGGGAAGCACCCAAACCAACATTAAAAACCCGCGGCATCAGTTCGGCGGCGCGTGGGAAGATGACGCCGACGCAGTCCCGACGCATCCGACCGATGCGCAGGTCGCGGCCGAGGCCCTGCTGGGCGTCGCGCACTTCGGCTACAATGCCAACGCTTCGTACATCGTAGCAACGCCGCATGGCCGCAGCAGCGTCGGTTTCGGCACGCAGTGGTGCGCCTATCACGGTGCGACCATGAGCGGCGGCAACCTCGTTTCGTACACGAACCTGCCCTACATGCCCGACGCCGGATCGAGCTGTGGATCGAACATCATCACCGCGCCGACGGACGAAACCGGTCCGGATGAAGGCGTGACGATCGTCGAGGGCCACGAGTACGGCGAATCGGTCACCGATCCGAACCCGCCGACCGGTTGGTACAACGGCGCGCAAGGCGAGATCGGCGACATCTGCGCGTGGCAAGACATCGAGAACGATCCGTTCGCGAACAAGTCTTACACGAGCCAGCCGATGTTCAGCAACGCGACCCAGTCCTGCGTGCACAGCTATCCGTAACTCGCACTAGCCGTCTTCCATACGGAAGACGCGGACGTACAAAGAGCGCGCGGTTCAAGGACCGCGCGCTCTTGCTTGCTCGTACCGTGTACGAGCGGCGGCGAGCGAACGCCGCCGCAGGGAGGCAAGCGAGAACCGATGAATGGAGGGGCTTTCCCTTCCTAGCGATTCCCCCTCGCTAACTTTCACGAGAGGTTTCTACTCTATGTACAGCTACTCGCGGATCGCCGCCATATTCGGCTGCGTCGCGGTTTTCGCAATGGTAGGCTGCGCTTCGAATGCCGGCGTCGCGCCGACGGGCGCAACCCTGCAACAGGCGCAAACGACGGTTCCTTCCGGGCCGGGATGGATTCAGAAGGACGGCGTGACCTACCACGTTCCTCATTACATGGCGACGCGCGAAACGGCGACGCGCCAAGTGCACCCGATGATCCTGCTCAGTTACGGCGGCGGCCCGGTCTTGGTCGCCCCCACGACGTACATCATCTTCTGGGGCTACCGGACCTACGGCGACTCCAACGGCGTCGCACCGCTGCTGAAGGCGTATGCGAAGAACATGGGCGGCAGCAGCCACGACAACATCTACGACCAGTACTACGAACAATCGGGCGGCACCACGACGTACATCACGAATCCGGCGACGCAATTCGGCGGCTCGTGGAACGACAACAGCGCCGTTCCCGCTCATCCGACCGACGGTCAAGTCGCGCAAGAGGCGCTCAGAGGCGTGAGCCACTTTGGTTACGATCCGAACGGCTCCTACGTGGTGGCGACCCCGCACGGTCACAGCTCCAGCGGCTTTGGCTCGCAGTTTTGCGCTTACCACAGCACCGCCTACAGTGCGGGCCGCTACGTTTCGTACACGAACCTGCCCTACATGCCCGACGCCGGATCAAGCTGCGGTTCGAGCATCATCAGCCCGCCCTCCGACGAGAGTGCCGCGAATGAAGGCGTAACGATCGTCGAAGGCCACGAGTACGGCGAATCGGTGACCGATCCGGTTCCGGCCTCTGGATGGTACAACAACCAGCAGGGCGAGATCGGCGATATCTGCGCGTGGCAGAACATCAAGAACGATCCGTTCGGCAGAAAGTCCTACACGATGCAGCCGATGTTCAGCAACTCCACCCAATCCTGCATTCACGGCGACTGACGGCCCTCAACGCAGACCCAACGTATCAAGAAGAACGGGCCGCTGATTTCAGCGGCCCGTTCTTCTTTCTGGTTGGCTGCATTGCGAACCGGGGAAGAGCTCGCAATGCTCTTGCTTTCCGCCTTTGCCTCGCCGGTCGCCGCCGTTGCCGCGCCGGCCGATCGTTACTTTGGGCGTTTCAAGATGAGCGCGTTGCGGATTCGATACGAAACGATGCAGCTCAAGAAGCGCTATGAAACGCACCAGTTGTTCCCCGATCAAACGATGCACTTGCTGCTGTTGACCGAGGATGCGTTCCAAGAGTGGGCGCGACTCTATTCGCACGATCCATGGCTTCCCTCGACCGGCTATGCGATGGCGCAGCTTTACGAGGAGCTCCCGGGAACGGCCGCGCGCGACCATGCCGTCACGCTTCTTATCTACGTCAAGTCGCACTCTCCCACAACCTCCTACGGTGCGAAGAGCCGCGCCGCGCTTCACCGAGGCCTCTCGGTAAAGCCAATGCCCGCCTGGGCCGAGCCTCCGCCAACTGCACCGCCTTCGGCCGCGCCTTCGGCGCCCGTGCCGACTCCATCCGGCGCACCATCCCCGTCGGCCACACCGTCGCAAGGGGTCCGCCCGCAAGCGCAGATATCGGCGGCAGCTGGAAGCCCGTAGCGATCACGACCTGAACCAAGTCGTCGTAGCGTAAGGCTCGGCTCTACGCCAAAGTCGCGGGCCGTTCGGCCCGGATTCTCTTGCTTGTGAGCAGGAAGCGGGTACGGACCGGTCCCATTGTCGAATCGCCAAGCGAGCGGAGGCGCTAGGAGTGGCGGCTATGCCCGAGGGTTCAGCCGGCATTAAGAGAGCCGGCTGGTGGTTTTATGTCCCCGTCTGCGCCGGAATTGCGGGCGGCGTGCTTCTAATTCTCGGCATCGAGCTCTTGAGCTCGTTCGGCCTGATCGGTCGTACCCTCCGCGACGCCGGTCTGGTCGTCGGCGGCGCGCTCCTCGGACTCGTCGCGCTCTGCTTATACGAGATCTACTTCGTCGCACCCGAGCGTCGCCGGGTCACGGAGGAGCGCGAAGTCGAGCTCCAACGCCATCAGGAAGAGCGCCGCCTCGACTTCGAGCAGTACCGCACGCTGCAATCCGAGCTGCGCGAAACGCGCGCGCGAGCGTCGACCTTAGAAGCAAAGCTAAGCCTCAGCGGTGCGATCGATCGCGACCGCGTCGGCGACGCGCTTCTGCTCGGGTTCTACTTTCATCGCCGAAGCGAGCGGTTGCCATCTCCACCGAAGCGTTCGATATTCAAAACCGCAGCGCAGCGACTCAAGCTCCTGCGCGGGAAGATCACCGAAGTCAAGCTCGACAAAGCCGCGCTGCACGACGTGCTCGAAATCGCCTATGGTCCCGTCGTCGCCGAGGCGTTCGATCTCGGTTACGTGCTGAGCCACCTCGGGCAAGACGGATTCCAAGAGGGACGTCCCGAGATGCTCGCGGAGCTCGAAGAGCAACTCGAGCTGCTCAAGCTCGGTGGAAGATCCCGAATCGCAGCGGACCTTCCAGAAGAAATCACCGGTTTGTTTAGAAGACTCGCGGCACGCGTTATGACCATCGTTCGAGGCCGGTAGTTCGGCAGAGTTGTAATGAACAAATGTTTTGCGTTTGCGGCGCCGGCTCTTGCCGCGCTGATCCTTACGGCCTGCCATGGAAGCGGCGGCCCCGGCTCTTCGCCGATCCTGCCCGCCGCGAACTCACATGCGAGCCGATTCGCGATGCACCGCTTGGCTAAGGGAATCGACAAGATCGACCACATCGTGATCGTCGTTCAGGAGAACCGAAGCTTCAACAACCTCTTCATGGGTTTTCCCGGCGCGAAAACGGCAACGTCCGGCTACGACTCCAAGAATCAAAAGATCGTGCTCCAGCCCATGCCCCTCTCTTTGCCCTGGGATATCCAGCATAATTCGCAGGGTTATCTCTTATCTTGCAACGGCACGGGAAAAATTCCGGGAACACATTGCCGCATGAACGGCTTTAATAAGGAGTACTGGGGGTGCGACAAAGCCGGCGCTCCAAAGTGTCCGATAAAATATCCGCCCTATAGCTACGTGCCGCGAAAGCAGATCGAGCCGTACTGGTCGATGGCTCAACAGTACGTGCTCGCCGATGAGATGTATCCGTCGAACTTCGACGACAGCAGCTACGTCTCGCACGAGTACATCATCGCGGGACAGGCGGCGGCGGCAACTAACTATCCCCTCCTGGGTAACTGGGGCTGCCCTGGGGGTCCGAGCGACAAGGTGCCGAGAGTCGGCAAAAACCCGCCGCGCGGCACGCCCTCGCCGAAGCCGATGGTCGTCTGCTTCGACTACAACACCCTTGGCAACGAACTCGACGATAAGGGGCTGCCTTGGTCGTTCTACGCCGGTCCCCTGGGGGTAAAAGGGCCCGGCGGAAAGGAGTGCGGCAGCGGCCCGCAAGGTAAAAAAAACGGCTCGGGCTCCGGTTCGTACAAAGAGACGGGGATTTGGAGCACCTATCAATCGATTCGGAACATTTGCTATGGCCCCGATTGGGATAACGATGTCTTTAGCGGGCCGCCTCGGTTTTTGCAAGACATCGGAAAAGGCACGCTTCGCGACGTTACCTGGATCACGCCATATTGTCGAGATTCGGACCACCCGAAGTGCTCGCCTGACGGTGGTCCCTCGTGGGTCGCTTCCGTCGTCAATGCAATCGGCGAGTCCAAGTTCTGGAACTCCACGGCGATCTTCATCTTTTGGGATGACAGCGGCGGCTTTTTCGACGCCGAGCCTCCGCAGTACGTCGACTACGATGGCCTCGGAATCCGCGTCCCGCTCATAGTCATCTCGCCCTACGCGAAAAAGGGGTACGTTTCACACGAACATTACGAGCATGGCAGCATCTTAAAGTTCATCGAGGCGCGGTTCGGCCTCGCTGCGTTGACGTCGAACGGAAGCGACGTGCGCGCCAAGTCGCTAAACTCGTGCTTCAACTTCTCGCAGCCGCCGCGCAAATTCGTGCCGATCAAATCGAAGCTCGGTATCGATTATTTCTTGAACGAGCCGGTCGACTACCGGCCGGCGGATACGAACTAGACGGCTACGACGACTTCGCGTTATACGCGATGCAGTAGCCGTGCGGCGAGATCGAGCCGTCCACGACTTTGCAGGTACCGTCCGACGTGGCGTCTTTGCCGGGGATGAAAAAGTTGCAACCCGAGCACTGCATTCCGTCCTTCGGCGACGTCTGGTAGTGCATCGCCTCGGGTGACGACTTCGCGTCGGCTCGAGCTCCGGTCGAGAGCAGGCCGGCAAGCGCGGGTAAGACGACGACACCTCCGATAAACGCTCGCCGGCTAAAGGGTCGGGATCGTTGAATCATCTTCGGTTTGCCTCCTCGCGCATCTCGGCAATTCTACCCGGCAGTCGTGAAGAAAGGCTGAACCGGGCCCACCGGGAATCGTCCGTCATGCGCCTCTCTTATTTGGCCGCCCGCTCGCTGAGCCTTTGCGCAATCGCTGCAATGCTCGCGGCCTGTAGCGGCTCCAACGTTACGCCCGGGACGCCGGGCACAAGTGAACACGGCGGAGGCTCCGCAGTGGGCGCCCCGGCGAGCGCGGAACGCGTACTCTACAGTTTTGCGGGCGGTTACGACGGCGGAAATGCCGCGACGGGCTTGGTCTTCGACGCCCACGGTAACTTGTACGGAACGACGGTCGTCGGCGGAACCGATTCATGCGGCGTCGTTTTCAAACTCTCGCCGCACGGCAGACGCTCGTGGCAGGAGGCGGTGCTCTATAACTTCGACTGCTACTCCACCGGAAAGAACCCCCACGGCGGCGTCACCTTCGATCCGAAAGGAAACCTCGACGGCACGACCGTCTCGGGCGGCTCGGGCGGCTCGTGCGGTAGCACCGGCTGCGGCGTCGTGTTCCAGCTCTCACCGACGAACGAAACCGTGCTGCATAGTTTCTCGGGCGGCGGCGATGGCTTCGGCCCGGGAGGTGCCGTGGTTTACGATACGGCGGGAAATCTCTACGGAACGACTCCCGACGGAGGCGCGCACGCGCAAGGCGTCGTCTACGAGATATCGCCCTCGGGGCCAAGCTCGCGCGAGCGGATCGTGCACGCCTTCTCCGGCGGTAAGGACGGCGGAACCGGATCGCTCGGCCCGCTGCTGATCGATCCGTCGGGAAATCTCTACGGCGTAACCGAGACCGGCGGCGCGAACGGCGACGGCACCGTCTTCAAACTCTCGCACGTTTCGAAGAGCCGTTGGAGGCTTAAGACCCTCTATACGTTCAAGGGCGGCTTGGATGCCGCTTCCCCGTACGGCGGCGTCACCGCCGATGCAGCCGGCAATCTCTATGGCACCACCTATTATGGCGGCGCAAAGGGCCTCGGGACCGTCTTCAAACTCATGCGCCGCGCTAAAAGCTATCGCGAAACCGTCCTCTACAGCTTCCAGGGCGGGAACGACGGCAGCTCCTCGACAAGCTCGCTGCTCTTCGGAAAGTCGGGCGATCTCTACGGCACGACGTCGGCCGGCGGAGGAACGTGCGATTGCGGAACCATCTTTAAAGTCGATCCGAAGACCGGCAAGGAAACGATGCTTCACGCCTTCGGCGGCGCCGGCGACGGCGCGTATTCCTATTATGGCTTGACCTCCGGCGCCGGCGGCAAGCTCTACGGCACGACCGTAGCGGGCGGCACCCACAACCAGGGCGCGGTATTCGAGTTCACGCCGTAATTGAACAAGGCGCGCGTGTCTAGCCGCGCGCCTTGCCATCGAGCGCCCGAGGTTTATCGCTCGAGCACTTGAACGTTGGTATCGTTGTCGTCGTTGAAATAGAGCTTCGTATCGGCGGCGTTCGTTCCAGTCGCGACGATTCCGAAGAGCGAGCCCGCCGGGCCTTTGTCGACGTTGCGCACGTCGAGCAGCTTGCCGGCGGCCGAGATCTCGATGAGCAAGTTCTTGCCGTCGGGATCGAGCGTATTTCCGACGACGAGGTTGCCGTTGAACAATAGCGCGGTGCTGATCGGGCCGTTCAGCGGCGTGCCGGAAAAGACGACCCGCGCATCGGCCGCCGATGGCCCTGAGAACTTCATGCCGTTGCCGCCGGCCTTGATGCCGTGGCTCGGAATCTTCGAGACGTTCTTGAAGGCCACGATCGTGTTATTCATGCCGTCGGCGAAGTAGAGGGTATCGATCTTCGCGTCGTAGGCAAGACCCGAAGGCGCTAGCGCCGTCCCCGGCTTGCCGTGATTCACCGGGAAGCCCGTCGCGATGAGGTCGTAGGTGAACTTCGAACCGAGATTGATGCGCACGATGGTTCCGGTGCCCGCGTTGGTCGCATAGAAGGCCGACTTTGACTTCTGCCGAGCGAGAATCTGGCCCCACGGTTGATTGAAGGGCTTGCCGGAGATGTTGGCGATGAGTTTGCCGCTCGGATCGATGACCGGGTTGTCGTTGGCCACCATCGACGCCGCCCATATCGTGTCGTCGAGATCGAGCGACAGCGAATCACATCCCTTTAACGACTTGATCGACGAGACGTGGATCGGCGACGAGTTGGGAACCGGATGCAGCGCAACGATCGATTCGCCGGTGCCCTGCACGTTCGACTTCGCGTTGAAGTTGCAGACGACCAAATCGCCCTTCGTTAGTTTTCCGGCCGTCAAGGGCGCGATCGCCAATCCATAGGGATTCTGCGCGCCGTTGATGGGATCGAGGGCCGATCCGATGACGACTTGTTTCTTCAGAGTTTTTAGCACCGAGACGGCCGCCCCATCCTCGGCGACTTGCTGATTCTCATTTACCGCCTGCGGCGCGCTGCCCGCCGGCGGCGTGTAACCGCCCGCTCTACAGCCGCTTGCGGCGAGCAGCGTCACAATCACGGCAACGCCGAAGCGTAGCCTGTCCGTTCGCCTGTTGAACATCGAAGCACCTCATAAATTTCAAAAATAGGTTTTCGTTAGACTATGGTTTCGATGTAAAGAAACTCTGAAGCGCCACGATCGGCCTTAAGGCGCGATACGTTCATACTTTTTTCACATCCGCGCGATACCGTAAACTGAAGGAGTCGCTCGGGCTGCGGCTACGTGCGAGGGAGCATGACGAGCCAGGACATGCTGACCGCCAGGATGATTGTGGCAATCACGACGATGATGGCGCGCGCGCCGGTCGAGTCGAAGCGCTGGCTGAGTGCCGTGAGAAAGAGCACCGTGGCGAGGAAGACCGTTATCCGAACGTAGTCGTCGGCCCGTTCGCGCGTCGTCACGGCGGTTTGAAAGTATTTCGTGGAGAGAGACTCGAGACGATCGGAGGCCGACGCGTTCGCACTCTTGTATTCCCGCATGAAGATCGGTCCCGGTGGAGTCGTCGGATTGTGGAGCGGATCGAGACGCCACCAGGCTCTAAACGCGATCGCGTACTCGGTCCGGAAGCGACGTTCGAAGAATGCCGCGACACGATCGTGGCCGGCGATCTTTGCCGAAACCCATCCGTTGAAGGTGACGATATCGTAGAGACGATCCTGGCCGGCTAGCGTGGACCGCTCCTGCGAGAGCACGGTGTAGCGCTGGTAGAGCGCGTAGTCGGTCGTCGAAATTCCTTCCCATCGCGACGCCTGATAGCCGCTCCAGGCGGTCGCGACCGCGACGATGGCCAGGACGATAGCCTCGATGAAACCCAGCCAAACGTGACGGGGCGCCCCGATCCCATCGCGATGCTCGAGCACGCTCAAATCGTGGGCGAGTTCGACGTTCGAACCAGTCTCCGGCACGGAGCGCGCTATTGACCGGCCGTTCCGGTTCCGCGGATGAACGTCGCGGCTGAGTTTCCGTTGGTATCTTTGACTTGAATCTCTTCCACGTCGTGCTGGTCGCACGTCGACCCCTGGGGAGTCACGGTCCAGGCGCCGTGCGTCGTTACCGGCGCCTGAACCACCCAACACGTTCCGACGGGCGAGTCGGCGGTGAACAGGCCGGTGTATCCATCCTCCACGGCGATCAGCGTGAACGACGACTTGATCGGCTCGCTCGCAGGGGTTGTTTTCGTTCCGTTGGGCGTCAACTGGACCACGTTCGGCATGTAATTGTTGTGAGTACAGGCAGCCAAACCAAGTGCGGTGACGACGCCAAGCACAAACCCGTTTTTCACACTCAAGTCGTTGCTTTGGGCCGGCCTTTTCTCCTCTTGTTACTCGACGCTATCGTGCGCCCCGACGGGCTTTCGGCACCGTTCGAGGAAGACGCACGAGTGAGGAAGCACGGGCTCGGTCACGCCGCCCGCCCTAATCTCGTCGCGATCTTCGTTTACGCCAACGCCGGCGTATTTTGCGACGGGTACATCCTCAGCAGCATCGGATTGGCGCTGGTGACGCTGACGCCGGCTTTCCGGCTCGATGCGCTGACGACGGGACTCATTGGCGCCGCTACGCTCTTTGGAATTCTCGTCGGCGCGCCGGTCTTCGGCCACCTCACCGATCGTCACGGCCGCCGCATCTTGATGATCGGCGATCTCTGCGCGTTCGTCGCCGTCGCGGTCGCTCAGATCTTCGTAACGAACGCCGCCGAACTGATCGTCCTGCGTTTCGTGCTCGGACTGGCAATCGGCGCGGATTATCCGATCGCGACGGCAATCGTCGCGGAGTTCACGCCGGCCAAGCGCCGCGGCGCCGCGCTCAGTGCGGTCGAAGCGGTCTGGTTTCTCGGTGCGGCCGTCGCCTATCTGGCCGGGTACGCGCTGTTAAAGACCGGACCGGAGAGCTGGAAGTGGATACTGGCCAGTCCGGCCATCTTTGCGGCGCTCGGGCTGCTCTTGCGGGCGACGGCACCGGAATCACCGATGTGGCTCGCGGCGCGCGATGCCGGCGAGCTCCAACGCGTTTCGTTCAAGACGCTCTTTCACGCGTCGTACCGAGGCAAGTTGGCCTTTGTCTCCGCGATGTGGCTCTTGCAAGTCGTGCCGCTCTTCGCGATCTACACGTACGCCCCGACGGTACTCGCGCTTTTGGGGATCGGCGACCAAAGTTCGCCCGCCGGGAGCATCGCGATCACCGCGGCATTCGCGCTCGGCGCGCTCGTAGCGATGCCGTCGATCGAATGGTTCGGCCGGCGCCCGATCTGCATCGTAGGGTTTGCCGTCGCCGCCGTTGCGTTCGGCGTGCTTCCATTCGCGGGCGGCGGCGTCGTCGTCATCGCGTTTCTGGCCTACGCGATCGGGATGGGGGCGGCAACCGTCCTCGAGCTCGTCTATCCGGCCGAATTGTTTCCGACCTCGATTCGCGCGTCGGCTACGGGTTTCGCGGCGGCGGTCAGCCGGGTCGGCGCTTTCGCTGGAACGTTTTTGCTTCCGATCGCTCTGGCGCGCTTCGGTGTCACGACCGTGATCCTCGGCGCCTGCGCGCTTTCAGTGATTGGACTAGCGATCGCGCTGCCGTGGGCACCCGAGACCAAGCCTCACTTATCCGACGTCGCATAGACCGCAGCACCGATGCGGTGATGCATGAAGCCCGGATCGACCGCCGTCCATTTGTTCGTTCTTACGTTGCCGAGATCGAGCCAGCCGTGTGCATCTCCCCAAACGGCGCGCTCGTCGCCGATGCGGAATCCGCCGGCGACGGGCTCTCCGCGAACGAAGCTGCCCGATCCCGCCATCGGACCGAGCACGCGAAACGGCACAGAGTCGAACGACGGCGTCAAAGAATACGAATCAATGACGCCCGCTCCGTCATCGGTAACGTTCACGACGCTTCCGCCGTTGCTGATGTAAACGCCGTTGACGCCGCCGAACGTACCGGGAGGCAGGCGCTCGATCAGCGTAAACGACGGGCTCGTCGGATTCTCGATCTCGAGCAGGCCTTCGCCGCACGTCGCGCCGGTGCACCCGCTGTAGCCGGCCCAAATATCACCGGAGTTATCGAGGTCGAAGTACCACACGTTATTGATCGTTAGACCGTTGAAGCTCTTGCCGTAGACGTCGACGAGCGTAGGCCGCGATCGTTGATGGTGCAAAGGCCAGTACTCGAAGCCGGTGCCTGCCTGCGTGTTGCCGCAGGGCGGTCTCAAACCGGGACGGTCGCAGTTCCATTCGATCTCGAAGGTCCAATCGGAGACGAAGACGTCGGCGGCACTGACGGCGGCGTCAAGCCCGTCGCCGACGAACTTCTCGCACCGGCTCGCCGGCAAGTTCGACGGGCACCCTCCGTGATAGGTCGCGATGACGGCGCCGCTGCGGCGATATTCCTGAACGCTTCCGCCTTGTAAGTTGGCGCCGTCTTCGCAAGCGACCCACAAATGACTCTGCGCGTCCACCTTAAGACCGAAATCTTCGTCGCATCCGTTCGCCGCGGTGTTGATCGAGGAGACGATCGAGCTGCCGTCGCTGGTCACGCCGTAGATCGTGCTGGAGTACGAATCGGCCGCCCAAATGCCAACCCGCCCTGCGGCCGCAACCCGTTGCGAAGGATGAGACGCGGGCGGCCTCATCGGCGAACTGCCCCCGCATCCCCAGAGTGCCGTACAGCAAATTGCGATCGAAAAACGGAGGCGCATGAGCTTTGGTTGTTCGCGGCGGCGGCAGGCCGCTCTTTCAGGCACGGCGTAAGGCGCGCAAATGCCGCAACGGCTCGTTAAGAGTGCGCGTCGCGCGGCGATCGTTTTCTTAGCGATCGCCACGCTTGGCGCATGTACGCGCAGCGGCACCGTGCGAACCGGACCTCCGCACGTTCTGCGGATCGCGTTTGCGGGCGATCCTGCATCGCTGGTGCCCTTCATTGCGATCGATCAAGAAGTCATCGCGATCGACGCGTTCTTCTGCCAAACGCTCGTCGGTCTCTCGGCGGATAATCGGGACGTTCCGCTCCTCGTCACTCGGATTCCGTCGCGACGCAACGGCGACGTTTCGGCCGATGGAACGCAACTCACGTACCATCTGCGTTCGGACGTGCGCTTTGCCGATGGCATCCCGCTGACGTCCGCCGACGTCGCATTTACTTACCGGGCGATCTTCGATCCGGCCAATCGTGCGACGTCGGTCGTTCCGTATCAGCGCATCGCCTCGCTGCAAACGCCCGATGCCCACACCGTGGTGATTCGGCTGCGCGATCCGTGGAATGCCGCGGTCCGCGTGCTCTTTGCCCAGGCCGATTACCAATACTGCATTCTTCCGAAGCACGCATTTGCCGATACGAAAGTCGTCGGAACGCCGTGGGAGAACGCGCCGTTCGGAAGCGGCCCGTTTCGGGTGAAGACGTGGCTGCGCGGCGATCGCATCATCCTGGAGCCGAATCCGTACTATCGTCCCCGGCCTAAGCTCCAACGGATCGTCCTGCAAATCATACCGAATCTGAACTCAAACTTCGTCGCGTTACGCTCGGGCGCCGTCGACGTCGGCACGCTGACGCCGGAGAACGTCGCGCAGGCCGCGCAGACGCCGAGTCTGCGGGTCCTCAGATTTCCCGAGAACGCGACGCGACTGCTCTACCTGCAGACGCAGATGGGCGCGACGCGCGACGTGCGCGTACGCCGGGCGATTGCCGCGGCACTCGACTACCCGGCGCTCGCCGCCGCGTGGCGAAACCAGTTTCCGGCGGCAACGTCCTTTCTTGCGCCGCCGATCGTGCGCTGGAAGAGCGTCGTCATTCCGGCCTACCCGCACGACCCCAAGGCCGCCGCTGCGCAGCTTGATGCGGCCGGTTGGACGATGCAGCACGGCACGCGATTCAAAGACGGGATGGCGCTCGGCGGCACCATCGGAGTAAACTCCGAAGACCCTATCAACGTTCGGATCGGGACGCTCGTGCAGGCGCAGCTCGCCGAGATTGGGATGCAGTTCACGATAAAGGCGAATCCCGTTCGCATCTGGTTCAGTCCCGATGGCCTCCTACGCAACGGAAAAGCGGCCATTGCCGGCGAGACTTGGGTCGGAGGGAGCGATCCCGAGCAATCCTTGAACCTTCGCTGCGTACAGGCCGTCAAAGGCGACGAGAATCATTCGTTTTACTGCTCGAAGCGCTTTGAGGCGCTCTTCGACGATCAGGCGCAAACGTCGACCGAAGCGCAGCGCGATCGCGATTTCGACGCGATCCAGGTGCTCGTCCACGACGACGTTCCGATGATTCCGCTCTACTACGAGGCCCGTTTGATCGGCGTCAGCAACCGCGTTACGGGATACGCGCTGAACATGCTCTGGCTACCCGTCAACACGGCGAGCTGGGACGTGCGGTAACGCCGGCGGGAGCGTATCGTTAACTAAAGCTCCGACTCCCAATCTTCAGGCACGCTGCCACGCGGGCCGGGAGTGGGCTGTTCGGCGGGATGCCATCGCGGCGGTGCAAGCCGCGGACCTTCCATAAAATCGCCGGTCACGAAATTGTAGAACCACGCCTCTCCGGGCTCAAAGCTCGCGATAATGGGATGGCCGGTGGCGTGAAAGTGAGCGGTTGCGTGCTTGCCCAACGATTGGTCGCAGCATCCGATATGTCCGCACTCCGCGCACCGGCGCAGGTGGAACCACCAACTTCCCTCTGCGGTGCATTCGACGCATCCGTTGCCGGAAGGCGCCACATTAACGTTTAACCCGTCTTGCCGTTCGCTCATGATATTGGGATAACGATTCTTGCGCGGAAGAATCCTCCGAGCGCGGGGCTCACCGAGCCTTAGCTAGGCCGTCGAAGCGATCGCCCCGCAGAACGTGGCTAGGTCGATGTTGCCTCCGGAGATCAGCGCGACGATCGGACCGTCGCGGAGCTTTCCGCTCAGCGCCGCCGCAACCGGCAACGCTCCGGCGCCTTCGGCAATCACGCGCGAGCGTTCCGCAAGCACCCGCATCGCTCGCCGCGTTTCGTCGAGCGATACGACGATCGAGCCGTCGACGAGTCCGCGCATTCGTTCCCACATGCGCGGAAAGACGCTTTTGCCGCCTGCGCCGTCGACGAAGGTCGGCTGCCACTCCTCGAATGCCGACGCCTTCCCGAGTTGCAGCGAGCGCGCGTACGGCGCCGCGGTCTCGGGCTCCGCGACGAAGATTCGCACGTTCGGCTTCTTCGCGCGAACTGCGGATGCGACGCCGGTGATCAATCCGCCGCCGCCCAACGCCGTGACGACCGTCGCGACATCCGGCAGATCTTCGACGATCTCAAGCCCGGCGGTAGCGTTGCCTGCGATGAAGTGATCGTCGTCGAACGGATGAACGAACGTGCCCTCGATGCCGGGAAAGGTTCGGGTTTCCAAGGCTTCCCAGCAAGCATCGAATGACGCTTTGACCACGTTGGCACCGAGCGCGCGCATGCGGTCGATCTTCGTCTCCGGCGCCGTTTCAATCGCGACAACCGTGCATGGCACGCCGGCTTTACGCGCGGCATACGCGACGCCTTGGCCGGCGTTACCGGCGCTGATCGTCCATACGCCCAGCGCGCGCTCGCGCGGATCCAGGACGGCGACGGCGTTGGCCGCTCCGCGCAGCTTGAACGAATTGATCGGTTGAAGATTCTCCATCTTCAGAAAGATCTTCGGCCCGGCCGTGCCCTGCAGTTCGAGCAGGGGCGTGCGCACGATCGTGCCGGCGATGCGCGCTCGCGCTGCCTCGATCGCGCCCAGCGAGACCGGCGCCACGTCGGTAAGCGGTGCGTCCATAGCGCGAGGTACGAGCCTGGCCGCCGAGACGCCTTGCCGGGCGCCGTCCGTACGAGGTCATCTTGACACTCTCTTGACGATTGCGTCGTAGCATTCGCCTCATGAGGAACGTTCTGGGAATCCTAGGCGCCGCCGCGACCCTTTCGGCCTGCGCGCATGCCGGGGGAGTCTCGGCGTTGCCCGCAAACGTCGCGGCCCCAACGGTTCGCACCGATGCCGGCGGCTTTACGTCGCTTTACAGCTTTAAAGGCCAGCCCGACGGCTCCGCGCCGGCGGCCGGCATGGTCGCCCTGGGCAGCACGCTCTACGGCACCACGCAAGGCGGTGGTCAAGGTGGTGCCGGCGCCGTCTTCACGACCAGCACGGCCGGAAAAGAGCACGTTCTGCACAGTTTCGGAAGCAGCGGACCCGATGGAGTCTTTCCGGTCGCCGGACTGGTGCTGCTTGGCGGCGTGTTCTACGGAACCGCGAGCAACGGCGGCGATCACGGCTTCGGAGCGGTCTTCAAGATCACCAAGGCCGGGAAAGAGAGCCTGATCTACAGCTTCAAGGGCGGCACCGACGGTTCGCAGCCGTACGCGCCGCTCGTTGCCGAGGGCGGCGTGCTCTACGGCACGACGTACGTAGGCGGAAACCAGAACTGCACGCAAGGCTGCGGCACCGTCTTCTCCGTCACGCCGAGCGGCACCGAGCACCTGATTTACAGCTTCAAAGGCGGCAGCGACGGGCAGGGACCGCTGGCGAATCTCGTCGTCATCAACTCGGTGCTGTACGGTACGACCGGCGCCGGCGGCAAGAACGGCGTCGGCACCATTTTCAAAACCAGCAAATCCGGGAGCGAGAAGGTTCTTCACTCGTTCGGCAGCGGGTTCGACGGCGCGGAGCCGGAGGCTGGGCTCCTCAACGACGGCGGAAAACTCTACGGAACGACCAACGGCGCCGGAAAGAACTTCAACGGCACCGTCTTCGTGGCGACGACCGGCGGCAGCGAACACGTCCTCTACAACTTCAAGGGCGGCAGCGACGGCGCGAATCCGGAGGCGAATCTGATTCTCCTCAAGGGCGAGCTCTACGGAACGACCGCCGGCGGTGGAACGCCGAATCTCGGTACCGTCTTCGGCGTGAATACGTCGGGTAAAGAGCACGTGCTCCACGCGTTCAAAACGCAGTCGGAAGGCTCGGATCCGCGAGCTCCGCTCACGGTGGTTAACGGAGCGCTCTACGGAACCACCTCGCTGGGAGGGTCGAGCCAGATGGGAACGATCTTCAAAGTCACGCCATAACGTGCGATCCTTTTCTTCTTGGAGGTAATCTTTATGTTGCGTTTCTCGGCATCAGCTCTCGGGCTCACGGTAATGCTCGTCTCATCGCCGCTGGCGGCGCAAGCTGGGAACACGATGTCGGATTCCGATTACATGGCGAAGGTGAGTACCGCCGCGCCCGCGTCGGTGACCAAAGGCGCGACCATCGTGCGGATGCAGAACGACGGCACGACGCGAACGCTCCAGACGGGATCCAACGGATTCACGTGCATGATCGCCGGCGCGAGCGACGCGATGTGTTTAGACGGAAACGCAATGCTCTGGGCGCAAGCCTGGCAGAAACACACCGCGCCGCCTGACTCCGTAGGCTTCGTCTATATGCTCGGTGGAGACAACGGCGCGAGCAACAGCGATCCATTCGCGACGGCGCCTTCGGCCGACAATCATTGGGTGAAGACCGGACCGCACGTGATGATCGTCGGACCGCCTGCGAAAATGATGGGGTATCCGGCGACCGCGGACCCGGATCCGACCAAACCCTACGTGATGTGGCCAGATACGCCGTACGCGCACCTCATGATTCCGGTGGCGACCGCGCCGCAGTAGCATTCTTCCGCCTGTCGCAGCGAGGCGTTTTTAGCCACACCGGAGCCGGGCAACGCCTCGCCGAACCACTTGAACAGTGGACGCGCTTCGCGCCGGTCGTTCATCGTCCGGCACCGGCTGGCTCCTTGCCGTCGCGGCCTTATACCTGATACTCGCCGCAATTTACACCTACCTAGGGCTGTGGCACTACGCCATATTTCGCGCAGGTATAGACGACGCCACTTTTACGCAGATCGTCAACAGCGCGCTAAGCGGATTCTCCGCCACGGAAGAGGGGTCCGTCAATCACCTGCTAGTGCACTTTTCCCCGATATTGATCGCCGCGGCGCCCTTCGTCCGCGCCTTCGACGGCGCTCGCGGTTTGATTCTCTTGCAGTGCCTCCTCGCTGCAGCCACGATTTTTCCCTTATGGGGGATGGCGTCGGCGCGTCTACCGGGATGGTTGGCATTTGCGACCACGCTCGTCGCCGCGACGTATCCGCCGTTGAGTGCGCAAGCAGTCGGCGACTTTCACGAACTCGCCTTTGCCCCTCCGCTTGCGGCGACGCTCGTTTGGGCAATCGATCGCAGGCGGTGGCAAATCGCGATCGGTTCCGCCGCGGTGCTTGCCACGGTGAAGGAAGATCAGTTTGTCAGCTTAGCATTTATTGGGCTTGTTATCGCACTGATGGGACGACGCGATCCCCAAATGCGACGCTGCGGTCTCTGGATCGCCACGATCGCAATTCTCGCGGCGGTTTTTTACTTCGGCATAGTTAGACCGCTGATCGACCCGCATTTCCGCTATTTCGCGCTGCACTACTACGAATGGTGGCGATTCCCGGCGACAACGGCCGGGTTCGCAGGCCTATGGTCACCGATCCGCCCTCAGTATCTCCTCGCGATCCTGTTGCCACTCGCCTTCCTTCCTCTAGGATCGCGTTACGTGCTGTTTGCGATACCAGGATTAGCCGAGGTCCTGCTTTCGCACGAAACCGTCACGATGGGCTTAGCGACACACTATACAGCAACGTGGAGCGGCTATCTTCTGTGCGCATTCGTCGATGGCGCGTCGATCGCGTATTACCGATCGAGGATCGCGGCTGAAGGCGCCCTTCTCTTCGCTCTTTCAGCTTCGCTCTGGACCTCGCGTTACCAAAGTCCTATAAATCCTGGATTCGCGCTTTATCGACATCCAGCGATCGTCGACCAACTCAGGGAGAACGAGCTCGCGCGGTTGCCACGGGATGCGAGCATCGGCACCGGCGGATGGATTATCGGACATCTGGGAATGTACCCACGCGCGACGATTGCCATGAGCTACCAGGACTATTTGGTCTTCGATGCGTTCACGGACCCGCAGTATTGGAGTGCCATGGACGCGCTAAAGGTTCGGCTGCTGACAAAGAGCGGTCGGTACGAAAAGATCTTCGACGCAGCCGGCATCGTCGTGCTGCGACGAGCTAGTTCCCACGAACATCGAGAATGAACGCGCGACCAAGCAGAACGGCAAGTATCGCGTGCAGCACGACTGCCGGCCAGAGCAGAATCCCTACCAACGTCCCCGCAACTCCTAGGTACGTAAAGAATATCGCCGCGAGGATATTGTACGCGAGGAGCCCGCGAGCCGCTGCGCTCTTTGCACCAACGGGCGCAGCGCCTAACCAGCAAGCAAGACCTAACCCCAGCAAACCGAAGCCTCCGACGCGTGCCACCGCTTCGCCGGCAGCGCTCAGCTCAGCGTTTAAAACGAGTTGAGCCACGAGCGAAGGGCTTACCATGAAGATCAGTCCGGCGGCGATTTCGACGGCAGCGGCGACGGTAATCAGCTTCATTGGCTGAGGGTTCGGTGCCGCGCTGGGACTGGGCCTTTTGCGCGCCGAACGTACTTGCGATCGTGGATCGTCATCCCTACGCTCTTTATATCGGCACCGTTGCTGCGGTGTTGCTAGCCGCGTGCGGCGTCCTTCGAGAGGCTCAGGATGACACGCTGCCGCCGAAGGGCGCGATGGCCCAAAAACAAACGGTCGAGCCGAACGCACAGGGGCGAGATTTGCTGTACGTCTCAGTGCTCGGTAATTCAGGATCCACCAACATTTACACGTATCCGAAGGCAAAGTTCGTCTCAAGCTTACAACCTAGTAGTTTCAAGATGTGCTCCAACGCGGCAGGCGACGTCTTCTTTACGGAGACCTACGGAATCGGCGAGTATCCCCACGGCGGAAGCACCCAAATCGCGTTTATCAACGCTCCTTTTGGCAGTCCACGCGATTGCTCCATCGATCCAACAACCGGAAACCTGGCGATTGTCGTTGAGACGAACGCCAACTTCGGAGTAGCCACCTACCGCCCGGAGCACCGTCACCGGTGGCACGCCCCCCGCGTCTATAATTTTACGGAGCCGCAAGAAGCGTGCAGCTACGACTCTGCCGGTAATCTATTCGTTGCCGGGTTTACCAGCAGCCGTGGGCTCTCTCTGGTCGAGCTTCCCAAAGGCAAGACCGCGTTTGAGACCATCACACTCGACACGCAAGTCACGCCGCAGGGCGACATTAAGTGGGACGGAAAATACCTCGCGATCGGCGATTTCCGGGACACGGTGATTCATCGCTTCGCGATAAAGGGAACGGCAGGCACGCAGATTGGCTCGCTGACCCTTTCGCATGCGAAATACATCGTGCAGTTCTGGATCCAAGGCAATACGCTCATCGGGCCCGACAGCTATAACCGGGGCGTAGGCTTTTGGCGATACCCGCAGGGTGGCGCGCCGCTGAAACGATTGAGTGTAAGCGCAGGTTCCGGCGTAACCGTCAGCCTCGCACGCTAAGGCAAACTCCTTCACACCAATCTACGATCTGCGCGCGAATCTGATCGCGAATGGCCCGTGCCATCGTGAGGCGCTCTTCCGACGATCCCTGGAGGGCAGCCGGATCCGCGAAACTCCAGTGTATGCGACGAGCATGGCCCGGAAATATTGGGCACCGCTCCGCGCTCGTTTCGTCGCAGACGGTAATAACGTACGCGAAGAGCTTGCCGGCCTTGAAAAGGTCGAACGCGCTCTTGGTCGTATTTGCTGACATATCTATCCCCACCTCACGCATGACGGCAACTGCAAGAGGATTCAGCGCGCCCGGTTCTAGCCCGGCACTATATGCCGCAAAATCGCTTGGGCACATCTCGTTTACGAAAGCTTCAGCCATCTGGCTACGCGCGCTATTATGCACGCAAACGAACAATACGTCTTGCTTCATTGCACCTCCCGTTCGAGTTGACGAGGACGGCGGCTCGGCGCGAGCCAGCCAAAAGCACCGGTGGCCGCGACGGCACCCAAAAACTGAGCGACGATAAACGGAGCAACGTCTTGCGGGCGAATTCCCGCGAAGGTATCTGAGAGCATGCGCGCGATCGTGACGGCCGGGTTAGCAAACGACGTAGATGACGTGAACCAATATGCAGCGGCGATATAGCTTGCAACGGCAAATGGCAGGAGCGGCGACCGGGAGCGAACGCAGCCCCAGATCACTGTCAGCAAACCAAAGGTCGCAACGAACTCTCCCAGCCACTCTCCCGAACCGCCGCGGATGCGGTGTGAAATGAAAAACGCCGGTAGTCCAAACATTACGTTGGCAACGGCCACACCGAGAACGGCCCCGGTCAGCTGTGCGAACCAATATGCCGGAAGCTCGCGCCACGGCAGCCCACCGTGGATCGCGTCCGCGAGTGATACGGCTGGGTTAAAATGCGCTCCCGAGACCGGTGCAAGTGCCGCGATCAAGCACATGAGCACCGCTCCGGTTGCAAGCGTATTCGCAAGAAGCGCGACGGCCTGATTTCCGCCGCTCAGGCGCTGCGCCATGATTCCCGAGCCGACGACGCCGGCCAGAAGAAAGGCCGTGCCGAGCCCCTCGGCGACGCTGCGCTTCAACAAAGTCACCGGAGCAAAAGCTCCATGGCGACAATATCAACGAATCGGCCGTCGAGCTGCCCGTGTTCCCTGAAGACGCCCACTTCGACGAAGCCGGCCTTGCGATAGAGCGCCTTTCCGTGCTCGTTTCCGTTGAGGGCATGAAGGACGATCTTGTGGAAACCGTGCTCCTTCGCGAGTTGCGTTAGACGCGCAAGCAAGCCGTAGCCGATGCCCCGTCCTCGATGACTGCGAGCGACGTACACCGACAAATCGGCGACGTCTGTGTGAGCGCACCGGTGCGAAAACGGATTGAGCGCGGCCCAACCGATGACCTGAGCCGATTCGGTCGCGACCAAGACGCCGTACCGATCTCTGTGCTGCGACCACCAATCGTCCATCGAATCGCGGGACTTCGCATCTACGTCCAACGTTGCCACCCGGTCGTCGATGCCCTCGTTATAGATAGCGCGAATCGCTTCTAAGTCGGCTTCTGAAGCGTCCCGAACGGCAACTGCTCGGCTCGTCACGCCAACGCTACGCGACGCAGCAGGACGTAGAGTCGCGCTCTTCCGTCTCCTGGTGCACGGTGTAAAGCTCCCATCGACGCCCAGCCGGATCGACGGCCCACACCTTTGTCTGGTTAGCGTAGCAGCACGTCTGCTCGCGTTCGATTGAGGAAGCAAGGCCGGCTCGTTGCAGGCGAGCGATGGCGCGTTCGACTTCCTGTGTGGTTTCCATGAAGATTCCAAAGTGAGCATCATGTGCCGGCGAAACGGAAGCGGCCAGGTCGAGCGCGAGCTCCAGCGGCGGCTGGTCGGTAACGAACAGCGCATAGTCTGCGCGCACCTTCTGTGGTCTTGCATCGAGCAGGGTGGAATAAAACTCGACGCTCTCCGCGAGGTCCGCAGTGGCAAGGTTCAAGTGAGTCTTCACGCGAGCACCTTTCTTCGGAACACAGCGTTCAATGCACCGGTCACTCGTTCGATCGCATCGGCTGAGAGCTGATAGTAGACCCAGGTCCCGCGGCGGTCGCCGGTGACTAAGCCCGCGTCGCGCAGAATTCGCAGGTGATGTGAGACGGTTGGCTGGTTTAAGGGAAGCGCGTCGGTGAAGTCGCAGACGCAGACTTCATGGTCGTTGCCGGCCAACGTCGCGAGCATCGTCATCCGGTACGGGTCGGCGACCGCCTTAAGAAGTGCCGCGGCGGCCTCAAAGTCCGCGCTGACGACCTCGGCCGGCGAGCAGCATCGTTGCATCGACATCCTTCGATGTTATATCATAGCATCGAAGAATGTCAATACACCAAATGGCCGCCTCTACTCTCGCGCGGCGGACTATGGCCACTCCCAAAGAAGGCCTGCTGCCGCTGCGCCGCTGCAACCGGAGAGTCCGTAAAGTACCAGCGCGCCGCCGCCGATCGCGAACGCGAGCAGCACGCACGCGGCAATATGTAACAGCGGCGCAGCGGACCCTCCCTTCGCCTTGCGGCCGGCGGCGAAGAACAGCATCAGCGCGGCAGCGACGAGCAGCGCAAAAAGTGCCCAAAATCTCGTCAGGAAAAGAGCTGTGCTCTGTGGGCAGTATCGTGATGACAGATCTTGCGAAACGGCCACCTGCAAGTGGTCTAACGCGAGGAGAACAACCATATATCCGTACGTCTCATTTAAAACAAACGTTGTGACGAGCACCAAGAGAATACGAAGAATGCGAGGAAGCCCACAGCGATCGCGACGAGCAGCAAGAATGCCGCACCTATATATGACAATGCGCGAATAGCCGCGTTCCTGCCGCGCAATCGAACCCAAGCGATGAGTCCTACGGCTGCGCTGCACGAGGCCACGATAACCGTCCACGCCACCGCCCTCGCAAACGCGTCTTGGCTCAAGCACATGAACGTGGTAACCCTTGCCGCAGAAATACTCGGTGTGCCCAGCCCCATCGAGTACGGTGCCCACCGATAACACCCGTAAAAAATGGTGAACCCGAGCACGCCGGTGCAGAACGCGAAAAACAGAAGCACGGCGGTGCCGAAACCCGTCCTGCGCCCGCGCAGCGCGTAAGCCGCGCCGGCGAGCACCAAGAACAGGCCCCAGAGCCACATGAAAGCGTGTGCGTCTTGCCGCGCGCAATAGCGAGCGCCCACGCCCCAGATCACCTCCACGGGGTTAGGCTACCGCGGCTGGGCAGCGTTCCCTTCGTGTGAGCGGAGTCACGGCGCGAACCTGCGAAGTGCGCAAAACCATGAACGCCTCCAAACAGATCGACAAGCTAATCCGGGAGACTGCCGACTGGCGCGGCGAAGTGCTGGCTAGGATTCGAAAGCTGATCGTCAGCGCCGACGCGGGAATCATCGAAGAGTGGAAGTGGATGGGCACGCCGGTATGGTACAAGCACGGTCTGATCTGCTGCATGAATCCGCACAAGGACAAGGTGAAACTCACCTTCAATTACGGCGCGGCGTTTCAGGATCCGGAGAAGCTCTTCAACGCAAGCCTCGAGGGCAACCAGCGCCGAGCGATCGACTTATTCGAGGGCGACAAGATCAAGGAGCGCGCTCTCAAAGCCCTCCTTAAAGAAGCCCTGGCGTACGACGGGTTAAAGGCGAAGAGGTCCGCGAGCAAGGGAAAAACCAAACCTCGAACCTCGAAGTAAATGCAATCCTCGAGTTTCAAGGATGCGCTCTGCGCTCGTCGTAACTAGCGGGTTCACCGCCCGGCGCCGAACCCTATCGTCGCATATTTTGGAGGTCACATGCCCAGTTCGAACGGTTCGCCAGGCTCGCGTAAGCGCGTGCAGCGTGAAGTGCTGCCGATCCCAGACCAGCCTTACGCCGGGTTCGTCGCGTACGATGCTAAGGATCCCGACTCAAAGTTTCCGCCCATCGAACCGTTGCGACCGCCCAAGGGTGCCCCAAACGTACTCATCGTCTTAATTGACGATGTCGGTTTTGGCGCCTCGAGTGTCTTCGGCGGCCCATGCCAAGCGCCCACCGCCGAGCGAATCGCCAAGGATGGGCTGCGCTATACGCGCTTTCACACCACGGCACTCTGTTCGCCGACTCGCGCCGCGCTCTTGAGCGGGCGCAATCACCACACGGTTGCAATGGGCGGCATTACGGAAATCGCAACCTCGGCTCCCGGCTACACGTCGATGCGACCCAACTCGATGGCACCGCTCCCCGAGATTCTTCGGCTCAACGGCTACTCGACCGCGCAGTTCGGCAAGTGCCACGAGGTCCCGGTCTGGGAAGCCAGTCCCGTTGGGCCCTTCGATCGCTGGCCGACCGGGTCGGGCTTCGAATACTTCTACGGTTTTGTTGCGGGCGAGACGAATCAATGGTACCCGGCGATTCACGAGGGCACGAAAGCCGTGGAACCGGCGAAGACGCCCGAAGAAGGCTATCATTTCATGGATGATATGACGGATCGCGCGATCGCGTGGGTGCGCCAGCAACGGCTGCTCGCCGGCGATAAGCCCTTCTTCATGTATTTCGCGCCTGGCGCCACGCATGCACCGCACCACGTGCCGAAGGAATGGGCCGACAAATACAAGGGTAAATTCGATCAAGGCTGGGACAAACTGCGCGAAGAGACCTTCGCGCGTCAAAAACAACTCGGAGTTATTCCGCAGGATTGCGAGCTCACGGCGCGCCCGAAAGAAATTCCGTCGTGGGATTCTCAAACGCCCGAGTTCCAACGCGTACTCGCCCGTGAAATGGAAGTGTACGCTGGTTTCTTTTCATTCGCCGATTATCACATCGGCCGTCTGATCGACGCGCTCGATCAGATTGAGACGCTCGACGATACGCTGATCTACTATATTATTGGCGACAACGGCGCATCCGCCGAGGGCACGCCGCAAGGCACGTTTAATGAATGCATCCCGTTCAACGGCTTGAACGACCTTGAAACGGCCGAGTTCCTCACAGCGCGTATCGATAAGTTGGGGGGACCGGAGTCATACAACCACTATGCGGTCGGTTGGGCTCACGCCATGGATACACCCTACCAGTGGACGAAGCAGGTCGCTTCTCATTGGGGCGGCACGCGCAACGGCACCATTGTACGCTGGCCGAAGGGCATTAAGGCCAAGGGCGAGATACGCCATCAATTTCACCACGTCATCGACTTGGCGCCCACGGTTCTCGAGGCCGCGCAGCTTCCCGAGCCCTACATGGTCAACAGCGTAGGACAAGTTCCGATGCAGGGCGTCAGCATGCTCTACAGCTTCGACGACGCCGCCGCGGCCGAACGCCGCGAAACGCAATACTTCGAAATGTTCGGCAATCGAGGAATTTATCACAAAGGCTGGACCGCGGTAACGCGGCACAGCACGCCCTGGCTCATGACCGGCCGGCCGCAGTTTAGCGATGACGTGTGGGAACTCTACGATACGAACAAGGATTGGTCGCAGGCGCACGATCTCTCAAAAGAGATGCCTGAAAAACTTCACGAGCTTCAGCGCCTTTGGCTCATCGAGGCCACGCGGAACAATGTGTTGCCGATGGACGATCGCACCGCGGAGCGATTCAATTCCGACGTAGCGGGCAGGCCGGTATTGGTACGGGGCAACTCTCAGGTGCTCGCTAACGGCATGGGTGCCCTTAACGAAAACGGCGTCATCAATGTCAAGAATAAGAGCCACTCGGTCACGGCTCAGCTCGACATTCCTGACGCGAAACCGGCGAACGGCGTGATCCTGTCGCAAGGCGGGATCGGCGGCGGCTGGATGTTCTACGTCAAAGACGGAAAGCTGGTATATCACTATAATTTCGTCGGGCTTCGTCAAACCGCCATTGAGTCGACACAAGCGCTAACCGCCGGCAAGCATCAGGTCAGAATGGAGTTTGCCTACGATGGCGGCGGCCTTGCAAAGGGTGGTGGCGTTACGCTCTACATCGACGGCAAAGCGGTTGGCAACGGCCGCTTAAACGAGACCGTTCCAATGGTGTTCTCGGCCGACGAAACGTCCGACGTCGGCGTGAAGCGTGGCTCGCCGATGACGCCGGATATGCCCCCAGAGGAGAGCGCATTCAACGGCACCGTTGAGGCCGTTGTTATTGAAACGAGCGGCGAGAACGCCGACCACTTACTGAATCGTGAGGAAGTGCTCAACATGATCATGGCGCGACAGTAATGCAGACCGTCGCAGCACGTCGCAAGCCATAAGACCTTGAGTCCAGTGCGGCCAGGAAACTAATCCACCAATGACGCGAATAGTCCGAACGGCACGAACCCACGAGTCTCAAAGTGAGGTGCTCGCTCGCCTCGAAGAGTTCTTCTCTCAGCGGCCAAAACTCCAGGTGAGGGCTTTGGGTTCTTCAACTGTAGCGGTTGAAGTGCGATACTCTCTGCTTTACGATTGGACGATCGTCGCTCCGCCTCGCGGCGGTGTGGCGTTTGCATGGCGACCCGCTTGGCCCGGTTTTCCTTCGTTTGGCGCTACGCTTACGGTTCGGCCGGCCGGCGAGGAAACGGAGCTCGTACTCGAAGGGTCGTACGTGCCGCCCGGAGGCGTCATCGGCCGCCTGTTCGATCGCGTCGTAGGTGAAAAGTTAGCGGCGCGAACCATGGATGCGTTGCTCGGTCAGCTGACACATAGCACCGTCGCGTGAAAGCACTTCTAATATTCCTAGCGACACTGCTCCCGGTCGCGGCCTTCGCGCAAAAGGCGCCCGAGCCGTCGCCTTCACCCGCCCAAGCTTCTTCAGCACCTGAAGCGTCACCAGCTTCGGGAAGCTTCGATCTGAGTAAGTTAACGCCGCAGCAACAGGCGGCGCTTCAGCAAGCGATCATCAAGACATCGCAAAACCCCGTCGGCAATATTGCGATCTTTCCATTCCAGAATAATTTCAACTATGGCGTGGGTCCCTACTCGCGCTTCCAATATATTCTGAACTTTCAGCCGGTCGTACCCTTCATGCTCAGCAAAAACATGACGCTCATCGCACGCACGATAATCCCTTCCATCAATCAACCATCATTTGCGCCGCCGCCGGTCTGTGCGTCACCCTATGGTTGTCCATCGACATTTGGTCTCGGTGACATTCAGGAGCAGCTCTTTTTTGCTCCAAAAACTAAGCCCGGCGCATTGATCTGGGGCGCAGGACCGATTATTCAGTTTCCGAGCGCGTCGCCGGGTACGCTCGGGGGCGGCAAATGGGCCGTTGGGCCAAACCTCGTTGGTCTAATCATGCCCGGGCATATCGTTACCGGACTACTCGTGTCACAGCTCTGGTCGGTCGCGGGTCAGGTCAACCGCCCTAACATCAGCGCGGCGCTCTTCCAGGCATTCTTCAATTATAATTTGAAGAATGGTTGGGCCATTTCGACCTCGCCGATACTTACCGCAAACTGGACCGCAACCCAGAATAAGTGGGCGGTTCCACTGGGCGGCGGCGTAGCCAGAACATTTAAGCTCGAAAATCAGCTAATGCAGCTCAGCATTCAATACTATACGTACGTCGCGCGGCCCGTCACCAGTCCGCAGACCAACCTAAAAATCACGTGGAGCCTGCTATATCCAATCAAGCGTGGAATCGACATCCAGGAGCTGATCAAAGAGAACCAGTAACACCTGCCAAGGTTGCGCGCGCACCACGCGCGAGCCAGTCGGCGACGATCCAGGCCGCGGCGACGGCCGCAAGGTTGTAAGCGTTGCCGCCCCAGGCTGCCTGGTCGTGCGTGAACCTGAACAACTGTGGCACCCACACGAGGGCGCTGAAGATTGCTAGCATCAGTGCGAGCAATCGCGCCGCCGGCGCACCGAACCATCGGGTCACGATCGCAACTCCGGAAAGAATGAAGCCGGTGCCGGTGACGATCGCCCAAAACGTTCCCCCGAACGGCATCCAGTGTGGAACGAGCGGTACGACATCCGACGTCCCCGTAAAATGCGCGATACCGAAAATCACCGCGCAGAGACCGAATGTGACACGCGCAAGCATGGCAGGAACCGGCTCGCGAGCCCCTACGGCAGTGGTCACGGATACGTACGTAATGACGGCTGCGGCGACGAGGATCAGCTGTTGGCCGAGGCCATCTAGAACTCCGATGATGCGCGGAACGTCGAACCCGAGAAAATGCGGCACGAAGTACAGTCGCGGCAACCAAAAGATCGCGAAAATGCCGTACACGGCCGCCAGCCCGGCCGCACCCGCGCGCCGCGTCCGCGGCCCCAACAGGGCCGCGCCGGCGACGATGAGCCACACCGCGGTTAGGTACGCGAGGAACGCTCGCCCCGCAACGTGGTCGCCGAAGGCTTGAATCGGCTGCCAGTCCGTCGCGAAATCGCCCCACATTAGATTGATCGCGCCGGCCGCGATGGACGCTAGGGCGAACACGCGGGTCCCACTTCTCACCACTCCATCTAATGCTGTCACGCAGCGCGTCCGTCCTACCGGTGGTTGCCTCAGCCGGTACCGCCACAGCGCACGGCTACAACGGCAACACCAATAGTATGATGGGCTCGCAACGCAGCAACGGCACGGGCTGCCTGACGCTTACCGGTAATGCCGGCGGCGGCTCCGCTTCGCTAGTCGTTGGCAGTCAGAAATACATTTGCGACTCATTCGTAGTTAACAACGGCATCCTCATGGCGACTATCCACTATACGGTCAGAACGGTGCCTTGATGCTCACCCCTTCCGCCGGCCACGGCCATATCGGCCACGGCATCTTCGAAAATATCGAAGGCGGGTCAAACTTCAACTTCGGTTCGTTGGGATTCGGCATGAAGAATAGGCGCTGAAGCATTTGACTCGCTTGCTCAGATTGGTTGAGGCCGGGAACTCTGCCGCAGTGCCGAATCTATCCGGCGATCGTCATAGATAGGGGCTTACAAAGATCATGCCCTTTCGCCAACGGAAATTATTGCTGCTCGTACTGGCCGGGATGACCGCCGCAACGATCCTGTTCGCAAACCCGACGCGCGCCGCTCAATCGGGGCTCGTCGCCGTACCCGGGCCGAACACGAAACCCAGTTCGACTTGCGACCACGCGTGTTACTACGTCAACGCGTCCAACGGCTCCGACAGCGCGGACGGACATACTCCCGCGACCGCATGGCGAACCCTGCGAAAAGCGGCTCAGACCATCGGCCCAGGCTCCACGGTTTTGGCCGCAAGCGGGGTGTACGCACCACTACGCATTACAACGTCGGGGACTCCGGACGCGTGGATCAAGTTCGTCGCGGCTCCGGGAGCTCACCCAGTTATTCGGTTGAACGATTCCCGGGTCGGCATCGCTACCGGCACGAGCGCGTACGTCTTAATCGATGGCTTCGAAGTAATCGGGCAGAACCAAACCGTCACGGCCGCTCAAGGCCAAACGAATGACGGGTCGCAACCTGCGCTAAACGAAAACTGCATTCTTGTGGGCCGAATTCCGCCGACGAGCGGCTCACGGACCCTTGCGCACGACGTCGTCATTCGAAACAATATCGTTCACGACTGTAGCGCGAGCGGCATTACCACCGCATTCGCCGACGCCGTTACGATCGTCCACAATATCGTTTACAATAATTCCTGGTGGGGCGTTAACGATGGCAGCGGGATTTCGATCTGGATGCTAACCGATGTCGTGCCAAATGACGGTCGGTACAAAAACTACATCGTGGGGAACTTCGTCTATAATGACTACTGCAATTTACCGTTCCGTTATTTCCGGCCCGTTCCCGCGATCACCGACGGAAACGGGATCATCATTGATACGAATTCGCATGTAACCAGGATGCCGAACATGCCGTCGTACCCGGCATATCAGGGTCGCACCTATATTGCGAACAACATCGTGTTTGCCAATGGCGGAAAAGGGATTGCTGCAAACGCCTCCTCACACGTCGATGTCGTGAATAACACGGTCTATGACGATGAGAGAAGCAATTCTCGTTATGTCAACGTTGGTGAGATCACGGCAAATAGTTCGTCGCTCGACGTTCATTTCTACAACAACATCGCAGTGAACCTCGACGGCAAGAAAGTAGATAACGCCGCCGGCGGGACGTACGACTATAACCTCCTAAGTGGTTCAACAATACCATACGTCGGGCCTCACGATTTCGTCGGCGACCCTCTACTGGCAAACCCGATAGTCAATGGGTCTCTCTCAAACCCGTCGCCCACGGATTTTGCACCGAAGGCGAGCTCGCCCGCGCTGCGGAACGGAACGAATGATCGGGCGCCCGCGGTGGATTACTTCAATAACCCACGGGCTGCCGGTAGCGTGGACCGCGGCGCAATTCAAGTATCGCGCGATCGTCGCGTACACCCGACCTTCGGCGGTTAGGTTTTCGTGCAGCTGTCTCGGCCGCCGATGACCGTTCCTTTTCCGTTCGTGTAACTGTACGATCCGGTGTACTTGGCGTCGCTGATCTTCTTCATCGTGTAGTTGCTCGTGGCGCTTTGGTCTTTGGTCGGGAAGAACGAACGTGCGGTCCAGACTGCGGTCTCACCCTTCCAGCCGGGCGTGGTGAAGAAGCCGTAGCCGCCCAGGTTGTCATTGTACTCGTAAATCCAGAGCTTTGCGTCCGAATCGTAGGTAATGCGCGTTTGGCCTTTCGTATCGTACGGGAACCATTTAACGGGCGGGGTGTCGCCCGTGCCCGTCATCCAGTAGCCGGTATCGTCCATGGCCCAGGTCTGGGTCGAGGTCGCTGGTCCTGGTCGATTGGCCTGTTTCGAAGTGCACGACCAATTGCCGACGAAGAACGCGAACGTCGTGAAGTCGGGCTTCTTCGGCTTTGGTGCGGGCGTGGATTCGATCGACGGTGCGGCCGACGCGCTCGCGACGGCGAGCGCGAACAGTACCGCGAGAATGCAGGTAAACCGAGTCTTCATGTGCGTGTAGCTCCTTTTGACTTTAGCCCCGGGTAGCAGCCATTCGTCGACCTGCCGCGATATCCTCAACGGTCGCGCCGGGCGCAGCTCGCCCGACCAGACACGGCCACCATCCTGTTCGGCGATGCCACGACGCGATCGGCGCCGGGCCGATGCGTAGCAGAACGCGAAGTTAGGGAGCAATGAAAGCAGCGTTGATCGAAGCGCCCGGCGACAGTGCGCATTACGGCGATTTTGCAGAGCCAGGCGATCATGAGGGGCGGCAAGTCGTCGAGCTTGTCGCGGCGGGCATTCATCCGATCGTGCGTGGCCTTGCAAGTGGCCAGCACTATGGAAGCAGCGGTCAGTGGCCGCTCGTCCCCGGGGTCGACGCCGTCGTTCGCTCCGCAGAGGGCGTGCTTGCATACTCCGGTTTCCCACAACCGCCTTACGGCACGCTCGCTGAACGAATCTCCGTGCCGTCATTCCTATGGATACCGCTCCCGGAAGGGGCCGACCCGGCGCGGGTTGCCGGCGGTGTGAACCCGGGTCTTGCATCCTGGCTACCCCTCCAGGCACGCCGCAGAGAGCTCGGTAGACTCGATAACGTTCTCATTCTTGGCGTCACCGGGATGGCGGGACTTCTCGCAGCACAGAACGCGCGCATCCTTGGTGCAACGCGCGTTGCCGGCGCAGGTCGTGATGCACAAAGCCTCTCCGATGCGGTAAAGGCCGGCACTACTGCCGTCGCATTAAGCGGCGATCACGAGCGCGACGGGGCAGCAATCCTTCAGGCACTCGAAGGGTCGTCTCCCGATATCGTGCTCGATTTTCTCTGGGGTGCACCGGCGGAAAGCGCGTTTGCTGCGCTCGGTAGACGCGGGCTCGAGGCCGATCGTGCCGACATCTCGTACGTTCAAATCGGCGCTGCCGCAGGCTCGCAGGCAGCAGTTCCTGCCGAACTCTTGCGTAGCCGCAAGCTACGCATAACGGGAAGCGGCGCGGGCTCTGCGTCGCTCACCGATATTGTAGCTGAGATTCCGCGCTACATTCAGTTGATCTCGGATGGCGCAGTTGACGTACCGATTCGAACGTTTCCATTATCGATGGTGAGCGAAGCTTGGGAGGCCGCTGAACGTGGTCGCCCGCGAGTGGTCGTCCTCGCGAGCTAAGCTCAGCGGAAGTCAAGGATTTTACAGGGAGGACAACCGCGGCGAAACGTTCCACTTCTCTCGTATGTCGAAGTTGATCTACATCACCAGTACGTCGCTCGACGGTTACGTGGAGGACGAAACCGGTGCCTTCGATTGGGTCAATCCCGACCAAGTATTCGCGTTCATCACTGAGTTGTTGCGGCCGATCGGAACCTATCTTTATGGGCGGCGACTCTATGAGACGATGGCTTACTGGGATGCGCCGGTGGAGGGCTATCCACCCGAACACCGCGACTTTGCACGAGTATGGCAGAAGGCCAAGAAGATCGTCTTTTCACGAACGCTGACAGGCGCTACGACACGCAACACGCACGTCGAGCGGGATTTCGACCTCGAAGCTATTCGGAAGCTCAAACGGGAATCGGAGCACGACATCAACATTGGCGGTGCCGAGCTTGCGGGGCTGGCGCTCGAACCCGATCTCGTTGACGAGTGTCATCTCTTTCTCAACCCGGTGATCGTCGGCGGCGGAAAGCCGGCATTCCGAGCCGCCTTACGAAGGAATCTCGAACTTCTTGAGACGCGCCGATTCGGCACAGGAGTAATCCACCTGCACTATCGCATGTGGGCTTCAGGGAGGCGTTGCGCATGAGGACTTCGGCTTGCTTTACGCTTAGTATCGCGGCTGCGCTTTTTGCCGGGTGCGATGGATCGCCGCCGGCGATCGGCGCTCCGGGCGCGATGCCGAGCACTTCGGCGATCGCTACACATGAACAGGTTGGCGCCGTCGGTGGGATCATTGCCGCAGATTTACCGAACAGAGGCATCTAAATTTCCCAGCCGGGCGGAATCTCTGGCTACTCGCTCAATAACCGCCGCAACAAGCCTCCGATTTGCCAAGTCAATAATGACAGTTGGGGTGACGGCATCGGTGTTGATTCGCACGGCAATTTGATGTCGGCCAATGCTCCCAATGCCACTATCACTATCTACCAAGGCCGACGTATGTGCGGCGTGGCGATGGGCTCGATCAAGGACCCGTATGGCGGGCCGACTGACGTGGCGAGCAAGAATGCCGCCGCCGGAAAGATCGTCGTCGCGAACCTCTTTGGCAAAAGCGGTGGAGCAGGCAGCGTCTCGGTCTGCACGTTCGCCGGCGGCTGCAAGACCAACCTGATCGACGCGAATATGTACTTCGTCTACGGCATCGCAATGAGCCGCGATGGCGATTGCTGGGCCGACGCTACAAACAAGTCCGGCACCGCCGTAGCGCTCACGTATTTTAAAAACTGCAACGGGTCCGGTCAAACGGCGACGGGGTTTAGCAACCCGTCTTACGGCGGCCTAGCATGCACCCTCGTTGGCGGCCCATTCGCCTTGGAAGGTCGCACGATGTTTGGTCATCTGAACAAGGCGTCGACGCGGTTCGTGGGGGCGGACTCCGAGGGAAACCAGGTCGACGTCTATACGTACAGTCCGACTAAGCTGCAGTATGAATACAGCTTTACCAACGGCATATTTGGAAGCGGGGAGCCCTCCGATGCTGCGTACAGCCCAGGCTGAGAGCTCCAGCAGCAGCTTGCCTACGTCGAAATATCGCTAAGCTCCTGAGCGAGCCGGCGGGGCTCGGCGCCGAGCAACCGAACGTTCTAGTGTCTGATCCGTTCACGGACCGAGGAGCAAGGCAGATGAAAAGCCTGGATTTTAGCCGCATGATGCTAAGCAGCTGCGCTGCCGCTGCATTGCTCGCGGGGTGCGGTGGATCGCAGCCGTCGATTGGCGCGCCGCCGCCCCAAGCGATAATTTTGCGTCAAACGTCGCCGCACGTTTCCAGAAAAGCGGCAGCGTTCCAGATACTGCATCGCTTCAAAGCGGGGATCGATGCCCAGGTTCCGCTGGCCGATTTGATCGACGTCAATGGAGTCCTATACGGAACGACCGCCGGCGGCGGTGATTACGGCTGCGACGGCGGCGGCGGATGCGGCGCCGCATACAAGGTGGTGTTCTCCGGATCGCGGATAAGCGAAAGCGTCATTTACAGCGTGTCCGAGGGCTCTGCGCCGACAGCAGCTCTTCTCGCTGTGGGAGACGTCCTCTACGGAACCACGCAGTATGGAGGCCAAAATAGCTGCTACTACAGTTGCGGGACGCTCTTCAAGCTCACTCCTTCCGGATCGGGGTACGCACCAAGCATTCTGCACTACTTTCAATCCAATAGCGGAAGCAATCCAACGGCTCCGCTGATCGAAGTTCGCGGCAGACGGTACGGCACGGCATCTTACGGCGGCTCCGGAAACGGCGGCGTGATTTACGAGCTCAGTAAAACCGGTTCGGAATATCGTGTGATACTTAGCTTTAAAGGCGGTCAGGACGGCTCCAACCCCTACGCTGGACTGATCGATTTCAACGGCTCTATCTACGGTACGACTGGAACGGGTGGAAGCGCCAACATGGGAGTCGTGTACGAGCTCAAGAACGCGCCCGGCGGTTATAAGGAACGCGTCGTCTACAGCTTCAAGGGTGGCAAGGACGGGTCGTATCCGTATGCCGCCTTGATCGCGCTGCACGGCGTGCTGTACGGAACGACTAGCGAAGGTGGTGGCAGTGGTTGCTCCTACGGAAGCGGCTGCGGAACGGCCTATAAGCTTACTCCAGTGAAGGCGGGCTACACTGAGGGCGTCATCTATCGGTTTCGCGGAAGTCCTGATGGCAGCTATCCCGACTCAGGGCTCACGGCTTTTGGCGAGCACCTTTACGGCACGACCGTCCTCGGCGGAAACACCAGCTGTGTGAGTGGCCGAGGATGCGGAACGATCTTCGAGCTGATCCCGTCGGGCGTTGGCTACCGGGAACGCGTGTTGCACCGTTTCGCGGGCGGCAGGGGCGGAGACTCGCCTGAGGCAGGACTTACGGCGATGAACAACTCGTTGTACGGGACGACCGCCTTCGGAGGCAATCTCAAATGTAATTATGGAGGAGGCTGCGGAACAGTCTTTTCGATCGAGCCATAAACGTTCTTCAAACTCCTCTTACGAACAAGAGTCTTTTCGTCGAACAGAATGGCGGAAGGAACGCGGTGTACGAAATGCGCTCACGGAGGCACGGCCTCAATGCCGGTCGAAAAACCCAAAGGACACGAGTGTTGCTATTCGGCCTGATATCTACTTCAAAGGAGCAAGGTAAATGAACACCCTCGATTTACTTAAGTGCGCCGGCGCTGTCGTCGTACTCGTAATTGTTTCGGCGTGCGGGAGCGCCCTTCGACAGGCTCAGGGTAACATGCCGGTCGCGCCGTCAGCCGCTACGCTCAATGCGACCTACGTAGGTAGGACGCTGTTCGTGAATGGGATGCCGGTAGCGGCGGAGAGGCTGAATCCATCGCCGCGTTACGCCGAGCTTGTACCGGATAAATCGAGGCCAACGAACCACGAGTACATCTTCAACATTTACGGCTCGTATGCCAGCATTTTCAACTATCCAAAAAGCACCGCGATGATTGGTCAGATTAATGGCCTCGGCGGCCAAGGGTGCACCAACGTTTTGTACGGCTATGGGAAGAAGATTTTCTGGAACGCCGCGCGTACGAACGATCTGATTGACGAATACAGGGTTCCAAAGAAGCTGCTCAGATCGCTGTTTCTTGACTACACGTTCACATCCAGCTGCGCCATGAATACCAGCGGCGATCTTGCAGTCGGAGTCCTATTGGGTAATTCTTACGGTCCCGGCGGTCAGGTCGTGATCTTCAAGAACGCGACCGGCTCGGGTAAGGTGTACAATACGCCGTTGGCCAAAGAGTACTTCAACGGCTACGATCCCAGCGGCAATCTCTTCGCCGACGGTTTCGGCTCGAGCTATAACTTCGCACTCGTCGAGCTTCCGAAAGGCAGCAAAAAATTCGTTACGATCAAAACGAGCAACTCTCCGGAGTTTCCTGGCTCGGTGCAGTGGGATGGCACCTACCTCACCGTGTTCGATCAGGACACGAGTGAGACGTATCAGTACACGGTTAGTGGAACGACGGCGACGTTGAAGAACACCATACAGTTCACTGGGGCCGGCGACTGCGCGCAGACGTGGATCGTTAAGGGCCTGCTGTATTGCGGCGACGCTGGAAATGATGACGGCGAGGCTTACAAATATCCGGCCGGTGGTTCACCGATCGCGACGTTTACGGGGAACTTCGATCTCCCGCTCGGCGTGGTGGCAGCGAAGAAATAGTCTACTCCATCAAAAAGCACGTTAGTGAATACCCCCGGATCCTTACGTGCGCCGGCGCTGTCGTTGGACTGGCAATTGTTCGCGAGGCGCCTCGCAGATGCGACGCGAGCAAAGCTGCACGGCCAAGGTGCTGCGCGATCGGCGCCTATGCTGCGCGACGGCGATGCTCGCCTTAGCCGATGGTGCGGGCGGGGCGGCGGCGCGGCTTATTTCGGCGCGACGCTAACCGTGGCGCCGAAGAGCCCATTGCTCGCGGGAAAGTCGCTCCGAGGCAACTTCCGCGTCGGCTCCCCGCCTTTAGGGTAACTCCACACGTCAACAGCCTTCGCTCTGCCATCAAATGTGATTGGCGCAACGAACGAACTGCCTTCAATCCAACTTCCCGTCGAACTGTACATCCGGGCTCCCCGAAGCCGAACTGTGCCGACCACTTTGCCCGAGGAACCCGAGACTTGGATACGCTCGATCTTCTCGGACCGACCGCCGAAGAATTGGTCGATAGCGAGATACGTTCCATCCCATCCGAGTCCGGCAACAGGGAACAGTAGATTCCTGTCGAGCGTGATTTGCATGAACGTCCCCTTCTGGGTATCGAACTCCGCTAAAGCTAGGCTCCCGCCCCCTTTCGGTTCACCAGCAACGAAGAGGTGCGCGCTGCTGTCGTATGCGCAGCCCGAAATGCGCGAGAAGGTTGAGTCGGTATAAGTTTGGGGCTGACCCTGCGCGTCAACGTAGAGCCAAAGGGTGACGCCATAGACGACGGCAAGGTTCTCCGTGGTCGGATCCCACGAACAGGCCGCCCCGGCCCCGTTGCCCGAGTAACTAAGCGTAGCAATCGGCGACGTACCGCCGTGCGCGAACTCCTGAATCGCGGTCTGTTCTAGCACGAATACGTCGCCCGAGCTATCCGAACAGAGCCCGCCGGGGCGAACCATCCCGGTCAACAATCCGACTTTCTGACCGCTCGGAAACGAATTAACGAACACCTCATTCTTGCCCGAGACATAAAGCAGGTCGCTTCCGGGCGAGCCCGACTTCATCCACGATCCCCCGCGCTCGGCGTGATTCGCGATCGCCTGGCTTTGCGCCATGGCGCCCGCAGCGCCGATCGGCGGCTGCGGTCCACCGCACCCTGCCAGCATTGCGGCGCCGCCGATGCTGAGGACGTAGACGCTCGTTCGGGCTAATCTGTAGTAAATGTCGCGCCTATTGCGTAGCAACAGCGTTAACATCGGTGATATTATCCTTCGCACCTTTGGTGATACCGGCTAGACTCTGCCATGCTTTGCCGCCCCGGGGTACTTCCAGAAACCAAGTCGTGCGCTATGATCCTTCAGTACGACCAGAAACTCTCGACAGCCTACGATACCGCTTTCCCGGTTACAATGTTACCGAATAGACCGTCCCGTCGTTATGGGTACCGCCGGCTGAGGTCGTACCATAGAGCGTTCTGTGGATGTTGATGAGTCCTCCATACGGTCCCGAGCCGTCACTAGGGACGAAGGCGTGTAGAAGCCTTTCGGTGCCGGAAGGTGTGACGCTGAAGACGGTACCGAATCCTTTCCCGCCACCGGGAGTCGTGCCGTACAGCTTGCCGTTGAGGGCGAGCAGCGTTGCATATGGTCCGAAGCCGTCGCGGTGGAGGGCGAAGGAATAGAGGACGGTTTCGGTTCCGGACGGCGTGATACTAAAGACCGTCCCGCAACCGCCGGGGGCACATCTTTTGGCCCCGCCGCCGCCGAGTGTTGTGCCGTACAGCGTACCGTTGAGTGCGATCAGTCCCGCGTGAGGGCGCGCACCGTCGCTACCGCCCTGAAAACTATGCAACACTTGTTCGGTTCCAGACGGCGTTACCGAAAAGACCGTCCCGTAACCGGCTGAGCCGCCGTCAAGCGTAGTGCCGTAGAGCGTGCCGTTGAGATTTACGAGGCCTGCATATGGGTACTGACCGTCCTGCGTTCCTCCGTGGAAGGCGTAGATCACGTTTTCACTGCCAGACGGCGTCACGCTGAAAACGGTGCCATTGGAATACGCGCCGCCACGGTAGGTTGTGCCGTAAAAGGTGCCATCGACGTCGGTAAGATCAGCAAGCGGCAACGCGCCGTCGTTTCCGCCTGCGAAATCATGAAGAACGGTAACCGCGCCCGATAACGAAACCTTCACGATCGTTCCATAGCCATACGCGCCCCGGTCGAAGCCAGTCCCATAAAGCGCGAGGCCGCCACTCGGTGACTTTGGACCCACCGTGAGCTGGCTGAAATATCTACCCTGTTTATCCGAGACCTTATGCAAAACGGTTTCACTTCCGGAGGGCGTGACGGTGAAGACCGTACCGTTGGATACGTGGGGGAACCCCATGCTGCCCAATGTCTCACCATAGAGCGTACCGTGCACGTCCGTAAGCGTCTCCCGCGGATCTCCTCCGTCGGGCGTCTTGCTTCCGAAACTATAGATGACCGCTTCGCTTGCCGCGTTGCGTTGATACGACGGCTGCTGCTGATCCAAACCGCTGCCCGACCTATCGAGCGGCACCGGGACTTGGCTATTCGAACACGCGGCGAGAGCAACGGCGATTGATATTGATACTACGCGGGGGATCATTTGCTTACTCCTTATCTGAATCCGGTCGAGTCTGCAACATAGAGAAGGTTGTTGCTCTTCGCCTCCTGGTGCATCCACGATCCGCCGTGCTCGGAATGCGTGGCGATAGCTAGGCTTTGCGGCATCACGCCCGGCGCGCCGATCGGCGTCTGCGATCCGCCGCGCGCTGCGAGCAATGCAAAGGCCGCGGAAGCACTAGCCGTGGAACGCCTAAGATCGAAAGTCTTCATCTTTACGGTTGAAGGCGATAGACGGCTCCAAGCTTACTTGCACCACCGTAGACTGGAGTGCCATATATTAGCCCATTCCTAGCAACGAGCGGCTACCCAGGCCCCCCGCCCCCTGGTAGAATCGGTGAAGAAGACGCTAGTGGGGCTCCGGGCGAAGCCGGATCGCTGCAAGAAGGTGGCTACGGCGGATTTCGGCAAAGGCCACGACGGTGCTTTTCCTGTAGCAGCCCTACTCGACGTGAACGGTACCCTCTACGGAACGACCGCCGGCGGCGGCAAGTACGGCCGCGGAACGGTCTTCAGCGTCAGCACGGCTGGAAAAGAACTGGTGCTGTACAGTTTCGGAGCAAGCGGCTTCTTCGATGGCACCAGTCCTTTGTCTCCTCTGATCGACGTACACGGTACGCTGTACGGCACAACGATGCAGGGCGGCGCCCACGGTCAAGGCGGTGCAGTCTTCAGCATGACGACGGACGGCACGGAGAATTTAGTTTTTAGCTTCGATGGAAGTCACGGCAGTCAGCCCCTAGCAGGCCTCATCGACGTCAAGGGTGTGCTCTACGGCACGACGTCTGTAGGCGGCGTAAAGAACGTTGGTACCGTCTTTAGCACCACGGCGAGCGGCGAAGAGCAGGTCCTGCACAGCTTCGGCAAGGGAACAGACGGCAAATCCCCACGGGCAAGTCTCGTAGAGGTAAGTGGCATGCTCTACGGCACTACCCATGAGGGAGGCACGAACCACCGTCGCTCAGGTGGCGACGGAACAGTCTTCGCCTTGACGCCTTAGCGCCGCGCCCGCGAGGCCGCATCGTGCTAGGCCCTTAGCGGTCTAGAAGCCTCGCAGTTGTGCAGCCCGGCGCCGATCGCGTCGCCCATGTAGCTAAGGCGGCATCACCAACAAAGCGCGAGGGCGGAGCTATCGGACGATAGTGAGTTTCACCGGGTAAACGTAGCGGTCGCCGAACGCGGATTTGACGGCGGCGATAAACGAGAACAGCCAATCGAACGCGAGCACGATCGCGAAGAGCCAGAAGGCCAGCCGCGGCGCCGCCCACCCGGCCATCGCGCAAACACAAAACGCGGCCGTCAAGGTGTATTGAAAATTGAGCGCCTCCTTCGCCTGGTGGGCCAGCCACGAGTCTACGGGCTCTCTGCGCGTTCGCAGCCAGACGATGAGCGCGGGCACGAACAGGAAAACCGCACCGCCGATGTGAGTGAGTGTGGCAGCAAGTCGCTGCTCGGCCGGCACTTCGCTTGCGTGGTCATGATGGTGTGATTCCGACACGTTTACCGGGGGTACGGCGTCGCGGTCGACCGAGCCTGTTTGCCACGCTTGACCGCAGGAGGCGGGGATTCGGTGATAAAAGGCATTCCTCTGCTCTTGCCCGGTCCAGGATCGGAAGACAACGCTCGCGGAGGCGAAGAGGTCGCCCATCTGAGTGGAGGAGCCTTCGAAATGCATAACTGTACGGATTGTGGGCGAATGACCGACAGCCAGTTTGAAGGTCGCGCCCTGTGCGACGATTGCTCGCATAAACGAAACGAATCCCAGGACGAGCGCCGCCATGAGGGCGACGAGAAGCACGGTAAGTAACTCGCGACCGCTCGCGCAGGCGGCCCCCCATAGGGCGCCTTCGTTGCTTTCATGGATGCCGGTTCAGGAAAGTGCGCTTCGCTCCGCGACAGCCGTGAGTGAATCGACGCGTTTCAGAAAAGGAGAGTAATCTATGCCTTCCTCGCGCAAAACATTTATTGCTGGAACAGCGCTCCTTGGGATGACGAGCGTACTTCCCGAAGCCGCGATCGCCGCCACGGCCGAGAGAGCGGTCATGCTTACGCTATGGGCTAAGACCAAAGACCCCGACGCATTCGATACCTATTACGTCACGACGCATGCTCCCTTAGTCAAGCAGCTCCCCGGCCTGACTTCATACGAGATCAGCAAGGGCCCCATTACGCAGGAGTTGTCACAACAGTCCCCTTACCACATGATCTCAATAATCGGCTTCGACTCGATGGCTGCCCTCACTTCGGCGATCGAATCGCCTGCAGGTAAGGCGATGGTCGACGACCTGAAGAATTTTGCGGCAGCGACGAGCGCAATATTCTTTTCGGCGATTCCCGCTTGAAGGGTGCATGATCTTCCGTTTCGTCTCGGCGCGAGAGGCGGAAAGGAGAAGCTCTCGGGAACCCGACCTTTATTCTTAGTTTCATCGCATTTGCCCCTTGATAGGAGTCGGTCGAATGGCCACGCTGCATCCACCCCTCGACGGGCTATCAGCCGGTAAGCACGATGTCCAGGCCCACGTTCTGGGCTGGCGTACCGTGGGCTCGTGCAGCGTCACGGTAAACGATCCGTTTCAATTTGCCGCTTCTGGAAGCTACAACGTATTGGGACGCAGCGGAACATTCGATCTGAGGATAGATCTTACGGACAAGGTCGCAGCTGCGACCAGCGGCCCCTGCGCTGTCACAAATGCAGGCCAAACGTTCTACGGGACTTATACCCGCAAAGGTACGGAGATTTCACTCGCCAGCACGGACCACAGTGTTACGATTTCACCCGACGGCCAGAACGTGATTCTTGAAGTAAGTGGGTACCCTAAGGTTCGCATTCTCGCCTGAAGTGCTCAAGCGCAGGCGACGCCCAACTCCGTCACGACGCTTGCGAGGCCGCATCGCGCTAGGCGCTTAGCATAGCCTCGCAGCTGCGCGCGCGGCGCCGATCGCGCCGCTTTGCAGCCTCGCAGCATGGAATCCAGGCCTCGCAGCGCCTCGCAGTCTCGCGGTTTAGATCGCGGCGCTTAACGCGTTGCGCCTTGGATCGGTTCAGCTCCCTGGGCTGGGAGGGGGGCGCACAATTTTAGGGGTCTAACCCCTATGCCCCCTAAGCTGCAGTGCCGTGGCACTTCTTGTATTTGCGTCCGCTTCCGCACGGGCAGAGTTCGTTTCGCCCGACTTTCGGTTGTTCGCGTTGCATCGGCTTGGTCGGGGATTCGTCGTCTTTGTTGGTGTGGAACTGCTGCACGCGGCGACCGGCGCCGGGCATTGGGCCGAGGAGTTGTTCGACTTGTTGCGGCGGCAGAGCATTGCCGGCGGCGACTGGCTGCGGCACGAGTTCGCCGGAGGGAATCGGCTCGAACTGCGGCGCGCCGGGACCGCCCTGGGCATACGGCGTGAGTTCTTGCGGCGGCGGGCCGTGCTCGATCTGCACGCGGAAGACGCCCTTGATCGCCTCGTCGGCGATATTGTTCTTCAGCGATTCGAAGATCTCGAAAGCTTCCTTCTCATACTCCACCCGCGGATCTTTTTGGCCGTAGCCGCGTAGGCCGATGCCGGTCTTGAGGTGATCCATCACGTAGAGATGGTCGACCCACTGACGGTCGATGATCGGCAGCAAGAGATAGCGCTGCTCGACGACGCGCAGAATTTCCGGCGTTACCTCTTTCTCCTTGGTCTCGTACGCCTCGGCGGCTTTCGCCTGCAGGATGCGCCGGATCTCTTCGCGGTCCTTGCCCGCTAAATCTTCGACCTTCATGCTGCGCTTGATCGGAAAGATCAGATCGAGCGCGTTGATCATCTCGGGAAGATCCCACTCTTGCGGATGGACGTTCTCGGGCGCGTTCTCCTCAACGGCTTCGTCGACTTTTCCCTCGAGCGTCTGCGTCATGAACGTGCGCGAATCGAACTTCCCTTCCAGCGTCGCTCGCCGGTCGCCATAAATCACGGAACGCTGCTTGTTCATCACGTCGTCATACTCGAGGACGTGCTTGCGGATCTCGTAGTTGTGATTCTCGACCTTGCCCTGCGCGCGCTGGATCGATTTGGTAACGAGCCCCGACTCGATCGGCTGTTCGTCGGTAAATCCGACGCGTTCCATGATGTTCGTCATCCGCTCGCCGCCGAAGAGCCGCATCACCTCGTCTTCGAGCGAAACGTAGAAGCGCGAACTGCCCGGGTCGCCTTGGCGTCCGGAGCGTCCGCGCAGCTGGTTATCGATGCGCCGCGACTCGTGCCGCTCGGTGCCGATGATGTGAAGCCCACCGTTTTTCGCGACGCCTTCGCCGAGCTTGATGTCGGTGCCGCGGCCCGCCATGTTGGTCGCGATCGTCACCTGGGCGTTTTGGCCTGCATCTTTGATGATCTCGGCCTCTTGCTCGTGGTACTTCGCGTTGAGCACGTTGCACTCCACGCCTTTACGCCGCAGCATCGTCGCGAGCAGTTCGCTCTTCTCGATCGAGCGCGTGCCGACGAGCACCGGCCGGCCTTTCTTGTACTCCTCGATGATCTCGTCGACGACCGCGTCGAACTTTGCTTTCTCGCTCTTGTAGACGATGTCCGAGTTGTCTTTGCGGACCATCGGCATGTTGGTCGGCACGACGACCACGTCGAGACCGTAGATATCGCGGAACTCGCGCTCCTCGGTCTTGGCCGTACCGGTCATGCCGGCGAGGTGCTCGTAGAGGCGGAATAAATTCTGGAAGGTGATCGTCGCGAGCGTTTGGTCCTCGCCACGCACCTTGATGCCCTCTTTGGCTTCGATTGCTTGGTGGATGCCGTCGGAGTAGCGCCGGCCGTACATGAGCCGCCCGGTGAACTCGTCGACGATGATCACCTCGCCGTCCTTTACGATATACTGCTGATCGCGATGGAAGAGGTTCCAGGCCTTGAGCGCGGCGTTGAGCTGGTGCGTCAGCTCGATGTTGCGCTGCTCGTAGAGGTTGGTGATTCCGAGCATCTTCTCAACGCGGGCCACGCCGGCTTCGGTGATCGGAACCGCGTGCGCCTTCTCGTCGACCGTGTAATCCTCGTCCTTCTTCAGACGCGGCAGAATCTGCGCGAACTTGTCGTAGAGCTCGCCCGACTCTTGCGAGGGACCGCTGATGATCAGCGGCGTGCGCGCCTCGTCGATCAGAATCGAGTCGACTTCGTCGACGAGCGCAAAGTATAGCTCGCGCTGAACGAGATCTTCCACCTGCCACGCCATGTTGTCGCGCAGATAGTCGAAGCCGACCTCGTTGTTCGTGACGTACGTCACGTCGCAGTTGTAGGCTTCGCGGCGCTGGGCCGAATCGAGTCCGTGCTGGATGATGCCGACCTTGAGTCCAAGATACTCATAAATCGGTCCCATCCACTCGGCATCGCGGCGCGCCAGGTAATCGTTGACCGTGACGACGTGAACGCCGCGCCCTTCGAGCGCGCGGGCGTATACGGGAAGCGTCGCAACGAGCGTCTTGCCTTCACCGGTCTTCATCTCGGCGATGCGTCCTTCGTAGAGCACTTGGCCGCCCATGATCTGCACGTCGAAGTGACGCATCCCCAGCGTGCGTTTTCCGGCCTCACGCACGACGGCGAAGATCTCGGGCAGCATGGCGTCGAGCAACTCGCCCTGCTCGAGCCGGCTCCTGAACTCGGCCGTCTTAGCCTGGAGCTGCTCGTCGGGGAGGGCGGAGAACTCGGCGTCGAATTCGTTTACGGCTTTGGCGGTGCGTCGCAGGCGTGCAACTTCGCGCTCGTTGCCGTCGATAATGCTCTTGATGAAGGCCATGGAAGTTTACGGCACGAGGCCGATGCCCGTTACCGCTCCCGGAGACGTGTAGTACGACGTCGGTGGCTGGTTGCCGCTCACACCCGGCGTGTAGATGAGCACCACGCCACTGCCGCTCTTCGTCGAATCGGCAATGTAGATCACGCCGTCGGCATTGACCTTGATGTCGGTCGGCGCGTTGAGCATCGTCTTACAGCCGCGTATCGTGCGAATCGGCTTGGTGAATGGAATCTTCTTGTTGTATGGCGGGAAGACCAAAATCGCCGGTCCGCTCGGTGAGTGGCAGCTCGCCTTGGTGTGGCCTTGGTCGACGATGTAGATGTTCCCCGACGTATCGAGGGCAACGCTGAAG
>JBAUYZ010000065.1:0-18413 GCA_049585055.1 Candidatus Cybelea sp.
CCCACCACTTGGGAAAGCGTCCCAAGGCGCTCGCGCATCTCGGCGCGCTGGGAGCTTAGCTCGTGGTGATGGCGCTGGACGTCGGAAGCAAGCGCATCGGGATCGCCGTCGCCGATCCCGGAGGAACGTTCGCGCTTCCGGTCGCGACGATAACCCGCACGAAGCGGCACGACGATCTGAGCGCGATCAAAGAGTATCTCGAGTCCTACGCCGTGGACGAACTCGTCGTGGGAGACCCTTTGACGCTGCGCGGCGAACGGGGAGTCGCCGCGCAATCGATGGATGCGTTCGTCCAGAACCTGCGCAAGATCTTCGACGGAACGATTCACCGCGTCGACGAGCGCCTGACGACCGCGCAAGCGACGAAGAGCCTCATCGCCGCCGACCTCTCGCGCGCCAAGCGGCGCGAGGTCGTCGACCGGATGGCGGCGGCGTTGATCCTCGAATCGTTTTTGGCACGGCGGCGTAACGAGTCGCGCGCGTGAGAACGCTGCGCTACGCCGCGCTCGCCGCAAGCCTCATCGTACTCGTTCTTGCGGCTCTCGGCGCGGCGCTCTGGTACGCAGCCTACGACGATCGGTCGCGTCCCTCGAGGGCGAGTCAGATCGTGGTCGACCGGGGTTCGACCTTTGGCGAGGTCGCACGCCGCCTCGCCGAAGCCGGAATTATCAGCAACGTCACGAGCTTTCGGGTTCTCGCGCACCTCCGCGGCGAGGAAGCGGCGGTGCGGGCCGGCGAGTACCGATTTCCCGCGCACCAGACGCAGAGCGAGATCTTGAAAGCGCTTGTGACCGGGGGAGCGCAGGTCGCCGCCTGGGTCACCGTTCCCGAAGGGTTCACCATCGCGCAAATCGCACAGCGCCTTCAAACGGACGGTATCGGCCCCGCGGATCGGTTCGCGCGCGCCTTTCTCTCCCGGCGTCTCATCATCGACGGCACGCCCACGAGGAGCCTCGAAGGCTTTCTTTTTCCGAGTACATACCTCGTGCCGCTCGGCGCTTCGCCGCAACAAGTCGGGGATTTGATGATCACGGAGTTCTTCAAACAGCTTCCCGGCGATGCCGAGAGGCGGTCGAAGGCGCTCCGCGTTAGCGTGCCGCAGGCAGTAACCGTCGCTTCGCTCGTCGAGCGTGAAGCGAAAAGCGAGGTCGATCGGCCGCAGATCGCCGAAGCGATTTATAACCGGCTGCGTCTTCGTATGCCGCTGCAGGTGGACGCGACGATCGAATACGCACTTCCCCAGCACAAGGCGCAGCTTTCGTTCTCCGATCTAAAGATCGACTCGCCGTACAACACGTATCTGCACGACGGCCTTCCACCGACCCCGATCGCGAACCCGGGCCTGCCATCGCTGGAAGCGGCGCTCCATCCGTCGAAGGGCGAGAATCTCTACTACGTCTACTGCGGCAACGGTCGCCACGTCTTCGCCAAGACGCTTGCCGAGCACCAGGCGAACGTCGCACGCTGCCTGTAGCACGGACTGGAAGGAAGGGCCCCGATGGCACCCTCGAACGGCGAGAGCGAGATCCCACGCGAGCCTCTGGAACTGAGCGAAACGCTCTACATCGAAACCGCCGACGGCCGTTCGCTGCCGTTCGAAGTCGTCGGAATTCTCGAGGATGCCGACGAGGGATCGTCCTACGCGGTGCTTCGCCGCGACTCCGACGATGGCGACGACGAGTTCATCGTGACCGACGAAGCCGGAAAGTTGCTCGACGACGAGGCATTCGCCCAGGATATCCTAGACGATTTCCTGACCTTCGCCGATGAAGACGACGACCGCGCGGGGCAGAACGGGGAGACGAGCTAATTCGCGTTCTCTTCCTGTCGGCGAGCGTTGGCGTCGGTCACCTCTCGGCGGCGAATGCCGTCGCGGGCGCGCTCCGGTCGATCGAACCGCAGGCCGAGACGCACGTCGTGGACTCCTACGATTACGCGGCACTCGTCGTTTCGCGAGTCGTTTCGGACGGCTACCTGCGCATGGTCAAAACGATTCCGCAGCTCTACCGGTACATCTACGCTCGAGCCGAACGGGCCACGGAAGTCGGCCGGTTCCGCACCTGGGCGCATCAGTTCACCGCAAGTAATCTGCGACCGCTGATTTCGAGCGAGCGGCCCGACGTCGTCGTTTGCACGCATGCCTTTCCATGCGGTGCGATGGCGGAGTACAAGAATCAATTTTCCGACGCTCCACCGGTGGTGGGGATCGTGACGGACTTCGCGGTTCACGGGTTCTGGATTCACGAGAATATCGACCGCTACGTCGTGGCGACCCGTGCGATGCACGACCGGCTGACGGCGCGCGGCGTCGCGGAATCGGCGATTTCGGTCAGCGGCATTCCGGTCCGGCCCGAGTTCGCGGCGTTTCCGCAGAATCGTGACGAGTTGCGCGAGCATCTCAACCTGCCCCGCGACCGCTACGTCGTGCTGCTGATGGGCGGAGGGCTCGGGATCGCTCCGATCGAGCGCATCCTGGGCGCGTTGCGATCGATTCGCGCCCCGCTTGCCGCCGTAGCGATCGCCGGAAGAAATGCGCGCATCGGCCCGCGCCTCATGCAGGTCGCCGAGAGCGTCGAGTATCCGGTGCGCGCGCTCGGGTTCGTCGAGAACGTCTACGACTACATGCACGCCGCCGACGTGCTCGTTACCAAACCCGGAGGCCTGACCACGGCCGAGGCCTTGGTCGCAAAGGTCCCGCTCGTCTTGTGCAAGCCCTTGCCGGGGCAAGAGGAGCGAAATGCCCGAGTACTCGTTGAGGCCGGTGCGGCGCTGCGAACGCGGCGAATCGGCGAACTGCCCTCGACCGTCGAAGGGCTGCTCGGCGATCGCGAGCGCCGCGAGCGTATGATGGCCGCAGCCGAGGGATTAGCGCGCCCGCATGCGGCGGCCGACGCTGCTGCGATGATTGCAGATCTCGTCGAAACGCGAAAGGAGGTCGTCGCGTGAGTCTTCCCTCGTCGCGGACCTATGGCGGATGGCTGGCGCTCGTGCGGGTTCTCACCGGCGCGATCTGGCTCATCCACGCGGTTCCAAAGTTTTTAAAGAGCGCGGCCTTCTTACCGCCAGGGGGTGTCTTTCCGACGTACCTTCAGAACGGGATTGCCAAAACCGCCGGACCGTACCACGATTTCCTCGTCAACGTGGTCGCGCCGAACGCGCCGGTCTTTGCGCAACTCGTGCGCTTCGGCGAACTCTTGGTCGGCATCTCACTCTTCCTCGGACTATTTTCCCGCTTCGGCGCCTTCTTCGGAATCGTTCTTCCGCTCGACTACATGGCGGCGCGCGGAGCGTTGGGCACGCTCAGCGGCTGGGGATCGATCGACGGATGTCTCGCGCTGCTCTCCGCGATTAGTTTAGTCTTACCGACCGGTCGTGTCGCGGGCCTCGACGGCTTGCGCACGCCGCGCGCACCGCGGCGACAGGTCGTTAGGGCGGAGGTCGTGCCGGAACGCCCGCTCGATGGTCCGACCGCAGCGCGGTAATCAATGCTAGGAGTCAATCATGAGGAAACAATCGATGAAAGCAACGATCGTTTTAGCGATCGCCGCTGCGATCGCAATCGGAGGTCAAGCGTACGCCCAGAGTTTCCGATTCGTCGCGCCGGCCTTCCAAAACCCCAGAATCGTCGCGGGGCAGGTTAGCTCTGACGGGAAGATTCTAAAGGGCTCCGGATTCATCGCTCGCTACGTTGGAAACGGTGAGTATGAAGTGCGATTCCAAAAGAATCTTTTCCCGGACGGATGCCCGGTTATGACGGTGACCAACGTCAACAACGAGACGAATCCCCCGGCTAACGAGGTTTTCCAATCATCGTGTAACCGGACATTTCAGGTGCGCTTTGAAGCCGTGGCGCAATCGTTCAATTTCGTAGCGGTCAGCACGGAATAGGTGAGCAACCTAGCCCGGGCGGCGCTCGCGGCGAAGGTAGGCGGTGCGCCTGGAGCAAATCGTCAGCAGCGGCGCGGAGAGATGGCCGAGCGGCTGAAGGCGGCGGTTTGCTAAACCGTTATACGATGTAAAGTCGTATCGAGGGTTCGAATCCCTCTCTCTCCGATGCGGTCGGTACTTTGCGGTTGCCGGTCTGCAGGTTTTCGTTCGCTCTGGATAGCCGAGACAGAGGAATGGCACAACCGCAAGGCCAATACGGCCGCCCCTTGCGCTTCTCGTACCAAACGAGAACTGGCATCGTAAGAACGCTGAATGAGGAGCATTTTATGTCTATCTCGCGTTATGCCAATTTTGTCGCACTAGCAGCCGCATTATCGATGTTGAACGCATGTGCCGGGCTTACCGGCACTCCGCCGAACACCACCTCGCGCCTTGCACCGTCCGCGGGCGGCGAACGCCTCTCGCGCTGCCCGTGCCTGTACGTGGCCAATAGCGGTTCGAACGCCGTGTCGGAGTATCCGACGAGCGCTGTAGGTAACACGAAGCCGTACAGATCGATCACGGGCCCCAGCACCGGTCTGAGCGTGCCGTCGGACGTAGCACTCGACGCAAGCGGCGACGTGTACGTAGCCAATGCCGGCTCGAACGCGATAACGGTCTACGCCGCCGCGGCGAACGGAGATACCGCTCCGCTGCAGACGATCGTAGGTTCAAATACCGGGCTCACCACCCCGAACGGCGTTGCGATCGACCCGGTAAACGGCGACATCTACGTGGCGAATACCGGATCGAATAGCGTGACGGTCTACGCGCCCGGGGCCACCGGAAACGTTTCGCCAATTGCCGCCTTGCAGGGCACGGCGACGCTACTTGCGGGCCCGACTGGGCTGATACTCGATGGAAGCGGAAATATCTACGTTCCAAACATTGCGGGTAGCTTGATTACGATTTTCGCCGCTGGAAGCACGGGCAACGTCGCGCCGGTACGAACGATTGAGGGCGGCGCTACAGGGCTTTACGGACCGCTTCAAGTCGCCGTCGATGCCGCGTCGAATCTTTACGTGGCGAACTACAACGGGAATACGGTCACCGTCTACGGCCCCGGAGCAAACGGCAACGCGGCGCCCATTGCGACACTCTCCGGCGCCGTGACGAAGCTCAACGGGCCGGATGGACTGGGCCTCGACCCAAGCGGTAATCTTCAGGTCGCCAGCTATCACAAGAACTGGGTGACCGTCTATCCTCAGACGGCAAACGGAAGGGTTGCGCCGACAAGCATCCTGAAGGGCAGAAGAACGCTCCTCAACAAGCCCGGAGGCGTTGCGATTCGTTAGGCCAACATCTAAGAAATCTTGACGATGGCAATGGCAACGGGGCAGCGGTGAGGATTTCGGCTCTTCTGTGCCTCATCGCTCTGCTTGCCGTTTCGGCAACGCTCGCGGCCTGCGGCGGCGGCTCCGGCGCCAGGCTGCCGCTTGCAGGCGTTCCGCAGCGTCAGCAATCTGGGACGGGCAGTTCGCCGAGCCCGATCGAACACGTCGTGATCGTCGTGCAGGAGAATCGCACGTTCAACGATTTCTTCGCGACCTTTCCCGGGGCCGACGGAACGACCACCGGCAAGGTCGTCAAGAACATGAGCTGCAAGCCGAAGATCCGCCACCGCGGTACCGTCGCATTGACGAAGAGCAATCTCGTCGACCCGCAAGACATGAACCACTCCTATAAGACAGGCTATTCGATTGCGTACGACGGCGGGAAGATGGACGCATTCGATTTGGTGCACTTCAATTCGGGCAAGGGCGGCCCTGAGTGCCTAACGCCGTATCAGTACACGGACCCAATGCAAATCCAGCCGTACTGGCAGATGGCAACTCAGTATACGCTGGCCGAGCACATGTTCACCACGCAAGGAAGCGATAGCTTCACCGCCCATCAGGATTTGATCGCCGGCGGCACGGTCGTCGAACCGAACCGGTCGATGGTCGACCTTCCGGGCTGTTCGATGTGCACGTGGGGCTGCGACGCTCCGCCGGGAGTGCAAGTGCATCTGATCACGGCCGGGAACCAGTATCTTGGCAAAGCCAGTGTCTTTCCGTGCACGAACAAGTTCAAGACGAAGTATCCGACGATGCGCGATCTCCTCGACGCTAAAGGCATATCTTGGAAGTATTACGTCCCGCCGAAGAACACGAACTTCGGCAGATTAATGAATGCCTTCGACGTCATCTGGGCGGTGCGCAACGGTCCGGAGTGGGGCACGAACGTCGTCTGGCCCGAGACGAAGGTCTTCGACGATATTTCGAGCAACGGGCTGCCCGCGGTCTCCTGGGTGATACCGATCGAAAATAACTCCGACCACCCCGGTGCGAGCCAAGATAACGGTCCGTCGTGGGTCGCGAGCGTGGTCAATGCAATCGGCCAGAGTTCCTACTGGGGCTCGACGGCTATCGTCGTGGTTTGGGACGATTGGGGCGGCTTTTACGATAACGATGCGCCGGCCATCAAGAACTTCGGCGGGCTCGGTTTCCGCGTGCCCGCGATCATCATCTCACCCTACGCGCGTGCCGGCTACGTCTCCCCGACGCAGTACGAGTTGGGGAGCATTTTGCGTTACATCGAGGATAACTGGAATCTCGGCAGATTAGGAACCAGCGACAAGCGCGCCGCGAGCATCATCGATTCCTTCGACTACTCGCAGTACCCGATCAAGTTCAAGCAGATTCCGTCGAGCCACGACAAATCGTTCTTCCTGCGCGAAAAAGAGTCGCCGGGCATTTTAGGTAGCGACTAGCGGGACGCACGCGCAGCGGGAGGGGAGCCGCTCGCATCAGGTTAAATGAGGGCGAGCGCGCGGTCGTAGCTCAATTGGATAGAGCAACAGGCTACGAACTTGTAGGCTGGGGGTTCGAGTCCCTCCGACCGCGATTTTCTCTTGACGCAAAGCCAGCCGGCCGCCGGATTCGCAGCCGCAACGGTTGTGGAGTACCGCGGGGTCCTGCTATACTGCGGTGTCGAAACCGTAGGTGGCGGCTCGGCTCGGTAGCTCAGTGGTAGAGCAGGGGACTCATAAGCCCTTGGCCGTAGGTTCAAGTCCTACCCGAGCCAAAAACAACAAAGGCTAGGTATATATTCTCATGTCGACGATTCCGTGCGATTTTTGCCCACATCCGGTCGACCGCGGCCAGATGGAGGAAATTGAGATCTCTCACTACGTCCCGGACAGTTCGGGCGAAGACCTCGCGTATGCGCGGACGTACTTCTTCGGACATCCCGATTGCGTGCGCAAGTTCTACCGGACTCTCGTCGATCATAAGCTCGATCTCTTCAAGCACATTCCGAGCGCGGGCTCACCGCCCGACGCCGCGCGTTAGCGCCCGCCTCGTGCGCCCGTAGCGTAGCTGGATAACGCACAGCCCTCCGAAGGCTGGGATCGGGGGTTCGAATCCCTCCGGGCGCGCATTTATGACTGACGACGAAGCCCGTTTACAGCGAGCCCTCGAGCTCGCCGAAGAAGCGGCGCTTGCGGGTGAGGTGCCGGTCGGCGCGCTCCTGGTGAGCGGCGACTTGGTGCTTGAAGCAAAGAACGAAAAAGAAGCACGTCGCGATCCGACCGCACACGCCGAGATGCTGCTGCTGCGTGAGGCGGCGCGGCGTTTGGACGCGTGGAGGCTCTCCGAGGCGACGATGTACGTTACCAAGGAGCCGTGCGTGATGTGCGCGGGTGCCATGATCGCAGCGCGGATCAAGCGGCTCGTTTACGGCGCGGGCGATCCCAAGGGCGGTGCCGACGGCGGAGCCTTCGAGATATTGCGCTCGCCGAGGACGAACCACCGGCTCGAAGTAACGCCGGGCGTGCTCGAAGCGAAAGCCGCGGCCCAGCTGCAGGAATTCTTTCGAGAGCGGCGCCAACCCACTGCCTCGGAGAGGTGGTCGAGTGGTTGAAGGCACCCGCCTCGAAAGCGGGCGAACGTGTTGAGCGTTCCGTGAGTTCGAATCTCACCCTCTCCGATTTCCTTATCGTCTGCGCGAAGCGCAGCCCTGAGCGAGGCGCGTAGCGCCGAGTCGAAGGGTCGAATCTCACCCTCTCCGCCATCCTTCGACAAGCTCAGGATGACACCGCGAGTGGAAGCTGCACGGTGAAGCGCGAGCCCGCTGGACTCGTGTCGAGCGATATCGCGCCGTGCGCGCGTTCCACTGCGCGCTTGACGATTGCCAGACCAAGGCCCGATCCGGGCACGTCGCGCTGCGCGCCGCGATAGAAGCGATCGAAGACGCGGGCCGCATCGGTCGAGGGTATCCCCGGGCCTTCGTCGGCAACTTCGATGAGAGCCGTCGCATCTTGTGCGCGAACGCGGACGGCGATCTCACCTTCGCCGTACTTCACCGCGTTGTCGGTCAAGTTGGTAACGACGTAACCCAGCTCGGTCGGGTCGATTGCCGCCAGGATACCCGGCGGCGTCGAGAGATCGAAACGGCGATCGGGATGCGCGTCGGCGATGGGAGCGACGAGGTCGGCTACGAGCGTTCCGACGTCAATCGGCGTGACCGACGCGGTTGCTTCGGGACTCTCCCAGCGCTCGAGCAGGATGAGCTTGTCGATCAGCGAGCCCATGATGCGGCTCTGATCGTTCATCGTGTCGAGAATCCGCTCGCGATCGGCGGCGTTGTCGAAGCCGCCGCGGCGCAGAATCGCGATGAATCCTTGAACCACCGTCAGCGGCGTCCGCAGTTGATGCCCAGCGTCGGCGATAAAGAGGCGCATCGAAGCGTTGGCACGATCGCGCGCGGCAAAGGCGCGCTCCATTTGCTGGATCGCGCCGTTATATGCAGCGGCCAGCGAGCCAAGCTCGTGTCGCTCGTCGGCCGCGATCGGTTGCGGCGTCAAATCACCCGAAGCGAAGCGCTGCAGTGCGGTGGTCACGTCGTCGAGCGGGCGCAGGGCCTGCCCCGCGAGGGCGCGGGCGATCAAGATACCGCAGGCGATCGCGATCAGCAGCGCGATCAGTAACGGAATCAGGAAAGCGCGCACCGTCGAGACCAGGGTCGCGCTGTTGCTCCTGACGATGATGTAGAGATTGCCGGCGTGTGCGTAGAGCGGTTGCAGTCCAAACGCCGTCGCGAGACCGAGGATGACGTTGGCAACCGGGCCCGAAACGCGCGGATCGCCCGAGAGATCGCCGCGGCGCCGAACGCTGACTATCGGACGCGCGTCGGCGCGATGCATGCGATAGACGGTCACCCGCGTAGCGGCGTCGAGAAAGACGATCTCGCTCCCGGTTCCGAGCAGCAGCGAACCCGCGAACGTGCCGCCGGCGCGCGCATCAGCCGGGTTCGAGCGTGTCAGGGAGGCCTGCAACTGCGTCATCGTACCACTCAGTTCGTTGGAGAGCGTACGAACGTAGAAGCCAAAGGCGAGGAGTGCACCGGTCACGATCGCCGCGACGAGGACGAGCGAGATTTCGACCGCCGCGAGGCCCTGAATTCGCCGCGCAAGTTTCGTGGTCACGCCGGCGTCGACCGCAACGCGTAGCCGCTGCCGCGCAGCGTTTGGATCAGCTTGACGGGCTCGCCGCTGTCGAGCTTCGCGCGTAGGAACGAAACGTACGTCTCGACGGTATTGGGGATCACGTCTCGATCGATGCCCCAGACCAAATCGAGGAGTTGCGAACGCGTCAGCACTTCTTCCGCGTGTTCGGCAAAGACGCGCAGCAGATCGAACTCGCGAGGGGAGAGCTCGATGCGGCGATTGCCGCGGTAGACCGTTCTGCTGGCGGCGTCGATGCTCAGATCCGCGTAGGTAAAGGTTTCGTGCTGCTCGATCCGAGGCCGGCGCAGCAGCGTTCGCAGACGTGCCACGAGCTCCTCGATATCGAACGGCTTGCCGACGTAATCGTCGGCTCCCGCCGTGAGTCCGGCAACCTTCTCGGCGATTTCGGTACGGGCGGTCAGCATGACGACCGGAGCGGTCGTGAGCCGGCGGATCTCGGGAAGGAGCGCGAAGCCGTCCACGCCGGGTAACATCACGTCTAGAACGATGAGATCCGGCGACCAGGCCTCGAGGAGCGGCAATGCAGCCGAACCCTCGGTGACGCAGCGCACCAAAAACCCCGCTTGCTCGAGTCCGTACTCGAGAAGCTCTCGAAGTGCCCGCTCGTCGTCGACCACCAGAACCCGGGCCGGCTCGCCGGGGGCGCCCATTCTCAGACTCACTCCAGGACTCAGAACTCCTGCTTTCGTTACAATCGGACCACCATGACGGGTAGGGAACGGCCCTTTCGGCGACTCTTCGGTGCGCTCTTCGCGATTCTAGCCATCTGCGGCTGTGCGGGGCGGCCAGCGGCACGCCCGAGCCAAGCTCCCTACGTTCAAACCACGATGACGAGCTTCGGTTCGATCGAACCGGCGCGGCAGCTCGCGGGCGTGATTGCGCCCTATCAGAATGTCGCAGTGCAAAGCACGCTGGCGGAGCCGGCCGATGCCGTTTACGTGCGCGAGGGTGATACCGTGCGCGCCGGCCAGCTGCTCGCGCAGCTCGACACCTCCGACTTGCAGGCGCAGCTGCAAGCGGATCTCGCCACCGCAAACAGCAATCACGCCAGTACCGTTCACACGCAATATCAAGGTTCGCTGACGATCGCGCAGGGCGTCGATACGCTTCACACCGACGAAGCTGCCGTTGCGCAAGCGCAGCAGACGCTACGGAACGACCAGCACAATCTCTCGCGCGATCAGAATCTGCTGACGCAGGGGTACGTTTCGCAGCAGGCCGTCGACGCGCAAGAGACGCTGGTGAAGAACGATCAGCAGGCGCTCACATCGGCGAGTGCCAACGTGGCCTCAGCGCGCTCGAACGTGCAGGCGAACGGATCGCTTTCCGGAGCGGGCCTGCAGTCGGCGGCGGTACAGCAATCGGCCGCGCAGGAAGAAGTCGCCGCCGCGCAAGCCCAGCTGGTTCGCGTCCAAATCGGGAAGGCGGCGATCGTCTCGCCGCTCGACGGCGTCGTCGTCAATCGAAATATCAATCCCGGCGAGTACCCAGGTTCTCGCCAGATCTTTACGTTGCAGCAGGTCGATCCGATCTACGCGGTGCTTCACGCCTCCAGCGAAGAAGTCGCTCGCATCGTCAACAATTCGCCGGCGACTATTTCGGTGCCCGATCTCGGGACGAACGCCCGCTTTTCGGGCCGCGTCGCCGGCGTCCTCAATCAGATCAACCCCGGATCGACGGACTTCGAGGTCAAGGTTCTCCTTGCGAATCGCGGCGCGCGCCTGCGTCCGGGAATGGTCGTTGCGGGCAAGATCGCGACCTCGCCGATCGCGGGTATACGAGTGCCCGCCACAGCCTTTACCGACGATAACCACGACGCGCTCATGGTGGTTCAGGGCGACGATACCGTCAAGACGTTGAAGGTTGCCGAAGTGGCCACCGACGGCACGACCTCGGTCGTGACGGGCGTCGCTCCCGGAACGCGCGTCGTGACCAACGGTCAGATGAGCCTGGGCGACGGCGAAAAGGTGTCGTTCCAGCAATGAAATTCAGCCTGACCCGGCTCTTCATCGAACGGCCCACGCTCGTCTTCGTAATCGTCGCGATGATGCTGTTCGCCGGCGTCCTGTCGACCGTGACGATCGTCAAGGAACTCTACCCCAACGTCAGCCAGCCGACCGTCACCATCTCGGTCGGCTACAACGGCGCCTCGGTCACGGAGATGCGCGACAATATCGTGCAGCCGATCGAACAGACGCTGGCGGGCACGCCGGACCTGCAGACCTACAATTCGGTGGTTCAACAAGGCCAGGCGTCGATCACGGCCATCTTCGATATCAAGTCGGATACGGCAACGGACCTCGCGCTGACGAATAAGGCTATTCAGGCTGCGGAAAAATATTTGCCGACGAATATCAGCCCGCCGACGGTCAATCTGCGCGATCCGACCCAATCCCAGGTCCTCACCCTCGCCCTCTTTTCACGCAAGCTTTCGCTTTCAAGGCTCGCGCTCTACGCTACCAACGTCATCGCGCCGCAGTTCGAACAGATCCCCGGCGTTTCGTACGTCAACGTCGGTGGCATCGTGACGCCGGCGTACGAGGTGGTCGTCGATCCAGTCCGACTGGCCGCGGCGAATCTCACGATCGACGACGTCATCAATACGCTGCAAAACGATAACCAGCGCGTTCCGGGTGGCTTTGCCTACGAACCGAACCGCCAAACCACGATCGACATCCGCGGCGATATTCAGAGTCTCGACACGGTTCGGAATTTGGCGGTGCTTCCGGCCTCGGGATCGGGCGTTGCCGCCGCCATCGCCAACTCGACCGGTGCCCAGGTGGAGAACCGGCGCGGCGGGCTCTCCGGACTCGCCGGCGTCGTCAACCCGTGGTCCGCCTCCAACTCCGTCGTGCACGTCGGCGACGTCGCAACCGTGACCGATGGATACGAGCCGCGGCTCGAGGCCGCGCATATCAACGGGCGCCCCGGTCTCTTCCTGCAGGTTCAAAAAGCGGCCAACGCGAGCGAAGTCGACGCCTCGAATAACGCGCTGCGGGCGCTTCCGCAAATCGAGCGCCAGTTCCCCGAGATCGAGTTTAACGTCATCAACGTCCAGTCACGCTTTACCCAGCAGCAAATAAATATCGTCATTCGAACGCTCGCGCTCGCGATTCTCTTTACGTGCATCGCGATGGTCTTTTTCCTGCGTTCCTGGCGCAGCGCGATCGTCGTCTGCATCTCGATTCCGACGTCGTTGGCGATCGCCCTTACCGCGATGAAGCTCATGAATCTCACGATCGACACGATCTCGCTGTTAGGAATGTCGCTCGTCATCGGCATCCTGGTCGACGATTCGACGGTGGTCTTAGAGAACATCGAACGCCACTTTACCCAGCTCAAACAGCCGCCGCCCGAAGCGGCCGTGCGCGGCCGCGAGGAGATCGGCGCCGCGGCGGTCGTGATCACGCTCGTCGACGTAGTGGTCTTCTTTCCGATTGCCTTCATCCAAGGACAGGTCGGGCGCCAGATCGCGGAGTTTGCGATCGTGGTCGTCATCTCGACGCTCACGTCGCTCTTCGTCTCGTTTACCATCACGCCGACGCTCGCCGGGCTCTGGGCGTTGCGCTCGCACTGGAAACCGTGGGCGGCGATCGATTGGTTCGGCGACCGATTCGATCAAACGCGGACCTGGTATATCGAGCGGGTGCTCCCGTGGAGTCTGGGCCACGGCCGGCTCGTCGCGTTCTTCTGCGGCGGAACGTTTCTTCTGGCGCTCGGCATGATCGCTGTCGGGGCGGTCGGTGAGGAGTTCATTCCGCCGGTCGATCGCGGGGAAATTTACATCCAGCTCATCTACCCGATCGGCACGCCGCTGACGACGGTCGAGCAAGGTACGTTCGCGCTCGAACGCAAGCTCCTCAACTCGGCCGATACTTTTGCGATTACCACGGTCGCCGGTGCATATGCCGCATCCTTTGGCGGTTTCGTGAGCCAAAACAACGTCGGCCAGATTCACGTCTGGCTCAAAGACGGGCGCAAGCAATCGACGGATTATTGGGCGCAACAGTTTCGCAGAGTTTCGAGGGAGAACCTGGCGCCCGACGTGCAGGCCGTCGTCGTTCCGGCGACGTCGACCGGCGGCGGAAACGCGCAGCCGATCGACCTTCTCGTGACCGACCTCACCGGCGGCGATCCGACGCCCTACGCGCAGCAGGTCGAACAGCTCTTGCGGCGCGTTCCCGGTGCGACCAGCGTCAACAGCACCGGCACCCAGCTCGCGCCGGAGATTTCGATTCAGTTCGATCGTAACAAGGCACAGGCGCTCGGTGTGGATTTAGGTCAGGCGGCGGAGGCCGCCGGCGCGGCGTTCGGTGGTAACGTCGCGACGCAGTTTGAAACAACCTCGGGCCTGGAGCAAGTCCAGGTGATCTATCCCGAGGCCGATCGCACGAACATGGAGCAGCTCAAATCAATTGCTATACACTCCGCGTCGGGCGGCATCGTCTACTTGAGCGACGTCGCGCGGTTCGAATCGACCCCGACGGCCCCGCTGATCACGCGAACCGACCGCCGCAACGTCGTTCACGTCGACGCCAACTACGCCGCGAACTCGTCGCTATCGGCGGTGGAGAACGGCTTGATGAAGCGCCTGCGGTCGCTCCATCTTCCGCCGAACATCGTCGTCCGTCCCGCGCCCCTCGGGCAGCAGGACTTCATGCACCAGACGCTGGTCGGCATGGGGTTGTCGATGATCGTCTCGGTGATTCTCGTCTATCTGTTGATGGTCGCTCTTTACAACAGCTATGTCTCGCCGTTCATTATCATCTTTTCGGTCCCGGTGGCCGCAATCGGCGCGATCGGGGGGCTCTTCCTCACGCATCGCACGCTGAATCTCTTTTCGCTGATCGGCACCATTCTGCTGATCGGCATTGCGACGAAGAACGGCATACTCTTGGTCGACTATGCGAACACGCTGCGAGGGCGCGGCTTGGATAAACTCGCCGCGATCAAGGAGAGCGCGCAGACGCGGTTCCGTCCGATCATCATGACGAGCTTCTCGGTCATGGCGGGCAACGTACCGCTCGCGCTCGCGCTCGATCCCGGTTCGGCCTCGCGATCGAGCCTCGGCATCGTCGTGATCGGCGGCGTCTTCAGCTCGCTGGTTCTGACGCTGCTGCTGATTCCCAACGTCTACATGTGGGTCGCGCCGAAGGACCATCCGTCGCCCAACGGCGCCGCGCGGACCGACACAGGGCACGTCTCGCTGACGACTACGGAGCGGCAGACGCTCCCGGCGTAGGCGTTCCGGCCAGACGCGGGTCGGGAGACTCCGCCGGAAACGCGATATCCTTAAACGTCACGTCGGCGACGATCTTATAGGTGAGAAACGCGACATGCATCGTTTGGCTGAATGTGCCGTGAACGATCACCCAATGGCCGTCCAAGACGGCATAGTCGAGTGAGAACATCTCGTCGCTCGAGCCCGCGGTCCGCATTTCGATGTGCGACGGGAGCTTGGTCGCGGAATCCTCGACGACATCCGAGGGATAGAGCCCTTGCGCGACGCGAGGCGTCGGATCGATCAGCAGATGGAGTGCGGCTTCAGTCGAGTCCGGCGCGTAGCGCGCCGCCCAATAGCTGTTGTAGGGGACGACGACGTTCACGCTGGGATCGGGCGGCGGGATAGCCAGATAAAATGGCGTGCCGCGGTCGAGCGTGATGTCGACCCGCTTCAAGTTCGCGAAGTAGCCGAACTTGAAGTTCGAGAGCGGGTCGAAGTAGGCGACGATCGGGAAGGCCTGACCGACGCGCTGTTGGCCGTTGGGGAGGTCTTTCATCACGGCCAAGTTGTCGGCGACCCGCACCGCAATCGAGCGGTTGATGTCCTGCGCGCGCCCCAGCGTCGGCGCGCTCACGTGCGTCTGTTCGACGTACGTCATGTAAACGGGCGGGTTGGCGTTGTAGAACGCGCTCGAACGGTTGATCAACATCGCGAGGGCGAGATCGGCAGTCATCATATCCGGCGGCCTCGTTTCGGCGGCGGGAAGGAAAGTACCGGTCCGTTAACTTCGGTTGCAATGGAGACCGAAGTAAACGAACCGCTGGCGGCACGGGTCGTCGAGTTGCGGCGCGCGATTCACCGGCATCCCGAGCTTGGCTTTGAGGAACGCGAGACCGCCGCGCTCGTCGAGCGCGAGCTCGACTCGCTCGGGATAGAACATCGCCGGGCGGCGGGGACGGGGATCGTGGCACGCGTCGACGGCGGTATGCCCGGTCGCGTCGTCGCGCTGCGCGCCGATATGGATGCGCTGCCGATCCTCGAGCGAAGCGGCGAACCCTTCGCATCGGAGTCCGACGGGAAGATGCACGCTTGCGGGCACGACGCGCACACGGCGATGCTGCTCGGCGCCGCGCGAGTGCTCGCCGCAACGAAAGCGGCGCTGGCCGGTCGCGTCGTGCTGCTCTTTCAGCCGGCCGAGGAAGGCCCGGGCGGGGCCCTGCCGATGATCGAAGAGGGGGCGCTCGAGAATCCGCACGTCGAGGCGATTGCCATGCTGCACGTCGATTCACGCCTCGATCTCGGAACGATCGGCGTTACGGCCGGAGCGGTCAACGCCTCGGCAGACGAGCTCTACGTCACCGTTCGCGGCAGCGGCGGTCACGGAGCGTACCCACACGCTGCGGTCGATGCGATTCCCGCGACGGCGGCGATCGTTCTCGCGTTGCAAAACGTCGTGGCGCGCGAGACGGATCCGCTGGCGAGCGCGGTCGTTACGATCGGTACGATAGCCGGCGGATTTCGGAACAACGTCATCGCCGACGAGGTGAACTTGAGCGGAACGCTGCGTGCGTACGATCCAGCCGTGCGCGCCGAGCTGGAGACGCGCATTCGAAGAATCGTCGCCGGCGTTGCCGCAGCCTACAACGTGCGGGCCGAGGTGCGCGTGATTCGGGGTTATCCGCCCGTTCGCAACGACGAAGCCCTGGCGGAGCAATTTTCGGGATATCTGCGCGCACACAGCCGGTTGCATGTCGAGGCGCCGATGCCGACGATGGGCGCCGAGGACTTCGCGTATTTTGCGCAGCGCGTTCCTGGGCTGCTGATGCGTCTGGGCGTTCGCAGCGAAGCGGCGGGATCGACGCACCCTATCCACAGCGCGCAGTTCCGAATCGACGAGCGCGCGCTCGCGCTCGGCGTGATGGCGCTCGTGCTCTTCGCGCGCGCGTTCGGCGGCCGCGAAATACGAGGGTAGCCGTCGGCGCAACGCAGAATACTCGCCTTATGCTCGTGAGGGATGAGGTAATTCTGCCAGGGTCGCAAGTGCACAGCGCGAGCCTCGATCTCAATTGTTCCGTGGAGGATGCGTTCGGGCTCCTCTGCGCCGTTGAGAAATGGCCCGTCTGGCTCGCCTTTCTTCGCAGCGCGCGGCGCACGAGTCCCGACGAGCAGGTGAGCGTGGGGACGGAAGTCGCCATTCGATCGACGCTGCCCGGCGAGGAAGAAGAACTCTATGAGGTCGATGGGTTGATCGCAAACTTTCGCCTCTCGCTCGTCGGGGCGTTCTCGCTTCGCCGTCGGATCGAGTTTCGAATCGAGCGCCGAACCACATGCTCGAGGCTGCACGTTTGGCTCTCGTATCCGGCCTACCACGGGAGGTTCGGTACGCTGCTCGATCGCTGGCAGCGCGGCCGCCGGGTCGCGAGTGCCCTCGACGACTCGCTCGTGCATTTCAAGGGGCTCGTGGAGTACAACCGCGATGCCGCCGTGCTCGCCGACTTCTGAGCGAGCGGCGGCCGGCTAGCAGTCATTGACCATGAGTGCTAACGCGGCTATACTCTAGCCATGCCGCTCTATGACTATGCCTGCACGAAGTGCGGCCGGATACGCGAAGTACGCCACGGCTTCGACGAGAGCTATCATGAGCCGTGCGCTGCCTGTGGGGCGCCCGTTCGCCGGGTTTTCAATCCCGCGCCGGTGCTCTTCAAGGGGTCCGGCTTCTACGTGACGGATTCGCGGTCGAAGGCCTCCGGCAAGTCCGAAAAGCCAAAGGAAGAGCCGAGCCCGACCAGCGGCGCAAAGGCCGAGCCGTCAGCGGTTGCCGACTCGAAGAGTGAATCGAAGCCTTCGGATTCGGCTGCCTAGGGCTCTCTGAGCCCGTCCAGGGCCTCCAGAAAGCCCGGAAAGCTCACGCCGAGGCTTTCATCGCCGTCGATGGAGAGCGGCCCCGCGGCCCGCGCCAGTATGGCCGCCGCCATGGCGACCCGATGATCGCCGCCGGTTTCAATTAGCGCAGAACGGCCCGCCGGCGCGCCGCCGGTGATTTCCATCGTTCCACGGTCGTACCGGGCGGCGATGCCCACCGATCCGAGCAGCCGCTCGATGGCGGCGATCCGGTCCGATTCCTTGGTCCGCAGATCGCCGATGCCGGCGATCGTCGTGGTGCCTTCGGCGAATGCGGCCGCAATCGCCAAGAGCGGGATCTCGTCGATCGCGCGCAGGGCGAGTTCGGATCCCACGTTCGTCCCCCGCAGTTTGCGGAAAGTTACTGCGACGTCGGCGATGGGTTCCCCGCAGCGCGTACGCTGCGCTCGCATCTCGATCGCCGCTCCCATCGACCGTAGCGCGTCGATCAGCCCGGTGCGAGTCGGGTTCACGCCGACCTCGGGAAGCAGGACCTCGCTCTGCGGCGTGACCGCCGCCCCGGCAACGAAGAAGGCCGCTGCGGAGAAATCACCGGGGACTTCCACGTTCAAACCCTCGAAGGCGATTCGCACGAGCCGTACGGAACCGCCGTTCGACTCGATCTCGCTGCCGAGATACCGAAGCAGCCGTTCGGTATGATCGCGCGAACCTCGATCGCCGTCGACCTGCACGCCGAGCCCCGAAAAAAGTCCGGCGAAGAGCAGCGCCGACTTCACCTGAGCCGAGGGAGCGAGCAGGATGAAGTGACGCGTTGCGATCTGCGGCGTACCGTGCAGGCGCAGCGGCAAGCCTCCGGCGGTCGTCTCGATCCGCGCACCAAAGGCACGCAGC
>JBAUYZ010000066.1:0-1539 GCA_049585055.1 Candidatus Cybelea sp.
GTCGACCCCCGCGAGCTGCGCGCGCAACTCGTCGCCGACGGAGTCTTGCTGTGAGCAACGCACTCGCGCAGGCGCGTGCATACGGGGTCGCCGTGCGCTTCGACGATCTGGGCGATTGGGGAAGGGACGAGCTGCGGTCGGAGTACGATCCGGCCGTACCGGAGATTCGCCTCAACATACGCGTCGCCGCGTCGCTCCCCATCGAAGCGCTGGGTGAGTTCATTGCACTGGCCGTCGGCCACGAGCTCTACCATCACCGCGAGCGGATCGGCGAGGTCAAACCGACCGGCGATCGGCGCGCGCGCGAATCCGCCGCCGCCGATTTTGCGCGCGCGCTCATGGAGCGCTCGATATGACGCTCGTTGCCGGTATCGACGGCGGACAGAGCTCGACCGTCGCGGTCGTCGGCGACGAAACCGGACACATTCTCGGGCGCGGGGTCGCGGGACCGGCCGACGAAGTCGGAGCCGGTCGAGATTCGACGCGGCTGCGCGACGCGTTGCACGGCGCGCTCGAAGCCGCGGTAAAAGAGGCGCAGCTTCGCGCAACGAGCCGCTTCGATGCGATCGTTGCCGGAATCAGCGGCTACGACGGACGCGTCTACGGTCGTTCGCTGGAGCTTCCGTCGTCTCGCGCGTCGCTGATGCACGATACGCCGGTCGCCCACGCCGGCGCGCTCGGCGGAGCGGCGGGCGTGATCGTCATCGCCGGAACCGGCTCGGTCGTTTACGGTACCGCCGCGAGCGGCTGGTCGTGCACGCTTGGCGGATGGGGCTATCTCTTCGGCGACGAGGGGAGCGCGTTTGCAATCGTCCGCGACGCGCTCGCACTTCTAATGCGCGCGCACGACGAAGGCGATGCGTCGTTCGAGGATGAGACGCGCTCCGTTTGCGAATACTTCGGAGTATCGTCGCTGCGCCCGCTCGTGCACGCCTTCTATAAAGGAGAGATTACGCGCGACCGGCTCGCCTCGTTCGCGCCGCAAGCGCTGCGCTTCGAGAGCCTTCGACCGATCGCGCAGCGAGGTGCCGGACGGCTCGCGGCGCTCGTGGCTCGAGCGATCGCGGCAGGTGCCGCGCCGCGCGTCGCCTTCGCCGGGGGCGTGTTCGCCGATGGTCGTTTCGAGCGGGCGATGCGAAGCGCGATACTCCACGAGACTCCGGAGGCGACCATCGTCCCGGCCCGCTACGAACCGGCGCTGGGAGCGCTGCTGCTTGCCTATCGCGAGGCCGGGATCGACGTAACGGAGCTTCGGCCGTGAGCCTGCTGGAACGATTGCGCGGTGGACTGATCGTTTCGGTTCAGGCGTGGCGCGGCTCGGCGCTCGACGATCCGCACGTGATCGCCGCGATGGCGCGCGCTTCCGAAGCGAATGGTGCGGTCGCCCTCCGCGTCGCCGGCAGCGAGCACTTGCGGGCCGTGCGCGCGTGCGTCGCGCTTCCGATCCTCGGGCTAATCAAACGCGAGTATCCCGGATTCGAGCCGTACATCACACCGACGCTCGACGAAGTGCGTGAAATCATCGCTTCGGGCGCCGAG
>JBAUYZ010000067.1:0-13319 GCA_049585055.1 Candidatus Cybelea sp.
GAGCGCCCCGCTTCCATGTGAGTAGGATGGGTATCCGAGGCGTCGAAGCGCGAGGGGTGGGCGTCGGATTTCGAACGATCGTCTCCCTCGCATTGTGCGCCGCGGCCGCCGCGGCGGCGATCGCCCATCTCGCGATCGACGTCATCGGCGACTATGCGCTCGCTCGCGATAGCTACGATCATCTGCGCCACGGCTCGCGCGAGCTGCTGACCGGCATAGCGCTCGTGGCCGCCGTGCTGCTCGCCGCGCGCGGTTTGCGCATTTGTTGTGAGATCGCGGCAAAGAATCGCACGCGCTTGCTCCGCCCGGCGTTGCGTCTTCACGAAACGCTCGGCATGCTCGTCGGAGCCGTTGCCGCAAGCGTTGCGTTCGTCCCCGCGATGGAGTATCTCGACGGGCGGCTCGACGGCGTGCCGGTGCGGCGGATCGGCGACGCCTTCGGCGGCTCGATTTCGCTCGGGCTCGGAACGACGCTCGTTTGCGCCACCGTCGTTACCATGCTCGTGTACGCGGTCGCGCGCTGGTTGATCTCGCATCGCGACTCGGTCGCGAGCATCATCGAAACGTTGCTTCGCCGGCGCGTTGTCGGCGATACTTCGCACGAATACGACCTGATCGCGCAGCGGGTAACACCGCGGCGCCGCACCCCTCACGCGCTGCGTCTTGCCAAGCGCGGACCTCCTCAGACTAGCTTCGCGTAGCCCTCTTACAACCGAAGCACTCGTCTACAGGAGCACTCCATGGGAATCCCAATCGCATGCGTTCGCGCATGCGTCTCCTTCGCACTCATAACCGCAATCGCGACGGCCGGTTTCGGCGTTGCGTCGGCGCAGAGCGCCGCACTCGACGTCACCGGTTCGGTCAGCGCGAACGACGGAACCCCGATCGCCGGCGCGTCGATCGTCCTTTCTGCCCAAAACGTTTCGCACAGCGCTCGCAGCGATGCGCACGGCCGCTTCATCCTGTGTGACGTCAAGGCCGGAACGTACGCGCTTCACGCGGCCGCGCCGGGTTACGAGACGATCTCGCAACGAACGGTAACGGTCGACGCCGCCAACGCCACGCTCCAAATCGCCATGTCGCCCGCGACGAACAACTCGCTGACGGTCATCGGCACGGTGAAGGCCTCGGCCGGCGAAACGGTCTCGACGGCATCGGCACCGAGCGTCCATATCAACGCGCAAAAGGCCGCCGCGTCAGGCGTCACCGCGGTCTCCGCGATGGTTTGGTCCCAGCTATCGGTGACGCCGGTACTCCCGCTCGGCGGCGGGAGCAACGCGACTGAAGTCTTTGCCGTGCGCGGACCCGATCCGACTGAGACGCTCGTCGATATCGACGGTCATCAAGTGAATAACGGCAATACGGGCGACTTCGATCTCTCCTTGCTCGATCCGGCGGCGCTGCAGGAAGTCCAAGTGCTCTACGGCATCGCTCCGTCGGCGCTCATCGGGCCGAACACGATCGGCGGCGGCATCAACATCCTCACGCTAGAGCCGACGATCGCGCCGCACTCGCTCTTGCGACTCTTCGGCGGCTCGTACGGAACGTACGGCGGGACCATTCAAACTACCGGCACCGACGATCGTTTCGGCTATGCACTCTCGCTACACGCGACGGGCTCCTCGGGATCCGTCAACCAATCGGTTTTGGCACCACCCCCCGGAGGGACGGCCTCCGGAGGCGACGCACGTCCGCTGGATAGCAACGACGAGACGCTGCAGAGCGTCGGCAGCAGCTCGTACGGCAACTCGATCTTGACGAAGCTGCGCTACCAACTCGGCGGTCCGACCGGCTACGGGTACCTGCAGCTCGATTTTCGTAACCAGAACGTGAGCAAAGACGAATCGGCGTTGCTCACCAACTATACTCCGCGCGGTTTCAGCGGCGGTGGCGGCGACGCCGTTGCGCGCGGCGGCGCGCTCTCTCCGTTCGACAACGCCACGAGCAGCGGATACCAAAGCTTCGCCGGCACGTCGCTGGGCGCGCATCAGGCGAACTACGGCTTCGACGCGCAAGTGCCGCTCGGAGACGCGCAGGTCGGCGGCGCGCCCGCGACGCTCTTGCAGTTCAGCCATCTCACCACGCTCGCGTCGCAATCGGTCGCCGGTCCGGGTGCCCAGACGCAGCAATATCTGTACAATCAGCGCGACACGCTCGGCGACGATTGGCTCGAACTCGATCAGCATTTCACCAAGGGCACGCTCTCGTTCAAGTACGATCTCGGAACCGAGAACCTGACGACGAATTACGTCCAGGGGCAAGTCGTCGCGGAGGCCCAGCCGATCGGCGGCCCATTCGGACCAAACCCACAGACGATCGCGCCGGCCGGCATTCTTCCCAGCGCCGTACCGCCGGTGCAAACGCTGCCGCTCTCGCAAACGCAGCGCTCGGCGGTTCTGCGTTATAACGGCGACCCGTCGAGCCACATCCACTATTCACTTGCCGCGTACCAGAGCGACTTCAGCACCTTCGGGACGAGCTTCGATCCGCGCGCGGGCTTCGTGTGGACTCCGACGGGAAATACCGCGGTGCGCGCCTCCGTCGGTACGACCTTCCAAACGCCGCAGCTCTCGGAGCTCGTCGTTCCGCCGGCGGCAGATCGCGTGCCGGTCGGCGGCGTCGTTTACATCGGTAACCCAAATCTGCAACCCGACCATGCGACCGAGTACGACGTCGGTATGGAACAGATCTTCGGAACGGCGCAGCACCCGCTCCACCTCTCGATGGATCTCTACCAGAACAACATACGTGCGCCGTCGGCTCAGCTCAACGTGATCCCGATTCCGCATTGTCAGACGAAGCGCAATCCGGTTCCGTGCCCGATCAGCATGCCGGTCAACGCCGGAAACGGTTCCTATCGCGGCATCGACGTTCATGGCGACCAACAGTTCGGCCGCAACGCGCACCTTCGCGCCGGATGGGACGTGGACAGCTCCTTTCTTACCGTGATTCCCGCCTCGATTCAGGACGGCTCGCTGGCCACAGGCGAACAGACACTCGGCCAGCCGCTCCACAAAGCCTATCTGGCGGTCGACAATGACCCCCCGCTCGGCTTAGCCTACGGTGCGGAGCTCGACTACGAAGGCTGGTATAACGAGCTGAACCGCTCGCCGTACGCGACGCTCGACGCCCATGTGGCGTACCGGCACGGCGGATTCGAGTACGGGCTCTACGGAACGAACCTCACGAACGTCTACGCAAATCCGTTCACCGTGATCGGCGGCGGATTCGTGTACGGCGGCGCTCCCGGCGCGCCGGTAATTCCCACCAATGCCTTCATCTTGCAAGGCGCGCAAGTCACCTTTGTCGTTACTCGATCGATTTGACGTTGGAGATGCTCCTTAGAAGAGCATCGTCTGAAAATCGCCGACGTGCTCGAAGCCGACGCGGCGATAGAGCGCGACCGCCGGATCGTTGAAATCGTTGACGTAGAGCGATAGCGTCGGCGAAACGTCGAGCAGGCGATCGCAGAGTGCCGCCAGCGAGATGGTGGCCAGGCCTTGGCGCCGCAACTTCGGTGGTGTCCAGATGCCTTGCAGTTGGATCGTCTTGGTGCACCACGGGCCGACGTTGCAGAAGAAGCAGATGCGGCCCTCGGCGACGCCCACCCACCAGAGCTTGCGCTCGATCATCTGACGGATCCCGGCGCCGAACTCCGGGGCGCCGCGCCGCGGGTCGTAGGCGAGCTCCTGGCGGATCATCTCCGCCGAACCTTCGGCGACGGCTCTCCATTCGTCGAGCTTCGCGTGGCGCACGGTGATGCCGCGGCGCTCGTGTTCGCGCAGACGCTCGCGATCGACCATCATCACGAGTTGGCGATCGCGGACGAGACGCGGCGGGGCGTGCCACGAGGTAACCGCGTCCCAGTATTCGCGCACCGTCTCGCGCGGTCCGACGATCATGCGCTCGCCGCGCCGGCGCTTTGCGTACTCGCCGAATTCGTCGATCGTGGCGGGTTCGGCGGCGAGTACGAGCTGACGCCCCCAATAGGCGACGCCGAGGACGTCGCCGCCTTCGATCGCAACGGCGACGTGCTTACCGTCGGCGGGCGAACGATCGTGCAGAAGCACGTGGCTCAGGAAGACGTTGAGATACGGCGAGCGCGCGAGATACTCCAACGCCGGTGTTTGCGTCGCGCTCGAAATGGGTTCGATCACGGGTTCGTGAAGGCCGCGTCCATCAATGGTTTGCCGCTCGGGTCTTTGCTGCCGCCCTCCGGCTCGAGCGTAACGGAGACGTCGGCGGTCGTTCGCGCATCGGCCGAGAGAACGATCAATGCGACGCCTCGCGCATCGGGCACGAAGGTTGACGAGGCGAGCGGTTTCGTGGAGCCCTTCGCGGTCGTCCACGCCTGGTAGACTCTGCCGTGGGGCGGCTCCGGCAGCGCGCGCAGCGCGAGATAGATTCGGCTGCCGTGGGTCACGGCTTCGCCTTCGCCGAGCTGGTAATGCCGAGCGTGCGTGTCGAGCACGTCGAGGAGGGCGGTGCGTTCGGCCGCCAGGGTTCGCGCGAGCGCCGTCGAGCGCTCGGAGAGATTCGCAAGCTCGCGCTGTTGTTGTCTGATTTGGCCGAGCAGCGAAATGTTGGCGATCGATGAGATCAACGCGATCGCAAAGCACGCTCCCGCGACCAGATAGACAGGCCATGCCGTTGCCGGCTTCATTCGAAGTATCTTCCCACGGCGCATTCGAGGCCCTTCGCCGGGGCGCGTCGTAAGTCTGCGCCCATGGAACCGCTCGAAGCGCTGCGCGCAAAGATTTCCGTTTTTCCCGGCTACGGCGGCGAGCTCGAACGGCGGCGTGCCGACGAATACGTTCGCGCGTACCTCGGAGAAGCGCTGGCCGGTTTGGGCGCGCGATGTTCACTCGCGCCTGAGTTACGCCAGCGTCTCGACGACTTGACGCTGCGGGTCGCCTTCGCCGATCAGCGGGCCTTTGCGGAGCACCGCGGCGCGGCCGAAGAGGAGAGGGGCGACGGCGCCGTAGCGCGAGCCGATGCCGCAACCGTCGTGCTCGCCGATCGCGCGGCCACCGTCGATGCCGGCTCCGTGCCGGGCTTTCTCGATGAGGTCACGGCGCTGCTCGACGAGCGCGAATCCGCGATGCGGGCGGCTGCACTGAAGACGGCCTAGTGCTGCTTGCGGCCGCGGCGACGTTGCTGCATCTGCTTCCCCGTCCGCTTCACGTCGAGAGTTTACCGTGCGCGTCGCGCGTGACGAACGTGCCGCGCAGCGTCTCCTCGGGTTTCGATCCCGCGGCGCGCGAGGAGCTCGACGAACGCTGGCGCGCCCTGCGCATCGGTGCGATTCGCATGGTTCCGTCGCGTGAGGCGACGATCTCGGTGCGCCGCGACGCGTCGCTGCCCGCCCAAGCCTATCGCCTCACGGTCAACGGCGGCCGCGCGGCGATCGAAAGCTCCGACGCGGCCGGCGCGTTCTACGCGGCAATGACGCTCGCGCAGCTGCCAAAACGCGCATATGCAGCGTTGTCGATACCGTGCGTGCGCATCGAGGACCGACCGGCCTTACCGTGGCGCATTCTCTCCGACGACGTATCGCGCGGACCTCTCCCGACGATGCACTACTTCGAAGAGCGGATTCGCACGATCGCCGCATTCAAGATGAACGGCTACTCGCCGTACATGGAGCACGTTTTCCTAAGCCCGACCGATCCGCTGCCTGCGCCGCTCGACGGCATCACGCCGGCGCAACTCCGCGCGCTTTCGGCCTACGCGGCGAATTTTCACGTAGCGTTGATTCCGGAGCAGCAGAGCTTCGCGCACATGCACAACACGTTGCGCGGGGAGCAGTATGCCGGCGCCGCCGAACTGCCGCACGGCTTTCTCTTGGCGCCGAACGTGGCGCTCTCAATGGAGTACCTCGAGCGCATCGTCTCTGCGGAGCTGGCCGCGATTGGCCGTCCGCCCTTCTTTCACATCGGCTCCGACGAGACGGCGACCCTCGGTCTCGGCCAGACGCAGGCGTATGTCGCGCAGCGCGGCCGTTCCCAGGCCTACGCCGATCACATCGTTGCGATGAACCGTCTGATCGCGCCCTCGGGTGCGCGGATCATGCTCTGGGACGACGGCATCGAGAGCGATCCCGGCATCATGAAGCTCATTCCGCGCAGCGCGGTCATCGTCAACTGGCACTACGGTGACGAGCCGAGTTTCGAGCGATACATTCAGACGATTGCGGGCGGGGGCTTCGAGCAAATGGTTGCGCCGGGGGCGAGCAACTGGAACGAGATCTTTCCCGCAATCGACACGGCGCTGCGCAACGAGCGGCGCTTCGTGAACGAAGGCAAGGCCGCGCGCGTCCTTGGGCTCTTTCAGACCGTTTGGCACGACGACGGTGAGACGCTCTACGAAGCGACGTGGTATCCGGTAATTTATGCTGCCGCCGCCGCGTGGCAGGCCGCCGACGTCGCACCGGAGGCCTACGCGCAGGATTTTCCGAGCGCGTTCTTCGGCGTCGATGATGAAGGCTACAGCGGCGACGCCGTCGCTCTCGGCGGCGCACTGCGCGACCTCGAGCCGGCCGGCTACACCTACGGCCAAACCGACGCGCTCTTCTGGGCCGATCCGTTCGATCCGGCCGCCGCAGACCAAGTGGCCGGGGTCGATTTGCGCCAGGTGCGGCTCGCCGCCGAGCGCGTCGAGCAGAATCGGTACTTCAGCCTTCCGCCGCTGCACGCAAACGCCGCGTTCGTTGCCTATCTGGCGGCGCGGCGGTACGACGCGCTCGGGCGCAAGTTTCAAATCGGATCGGAAGTACGCGCCATGTACGCCGACGCCGTCGCTCACGCAGCCTCGGATCCCGACCGCACCGAGCGCGACCTCTTCTGGTGCAAGTATTGGATGTGGGAGCTGCGCGACGCGTACGAGGAACTCGCGCCGCTCTACGAGCGCGCCTGGCGTTATGAAAGTCGCGCGGGTCATCTGGCGAGCAACCTCGAGCGCTATCATCTCGCCGCGCAACGCGCGATTGCGTATGCCGACGCGTTCTACCGCGTAACGCGGGCGTACGTGCAGACGAAGACTCTTCCGCCGTTCGAGAGCGTGATCTCGCCGGTCAGCTCCGCGGCACGCTGACGGCTGCGCCATAGGGCAACTGGAATCCAGTCAGCGTTTTGATCGGCTTTCCGCCGGCGGGGTAATCGTAGATCCGCACGTGCCCGCCTTGGTCGTCGTTTGGAACGAGGAGCCGATCACCTTGGAGCCACATGCCGTACACGTTGGTTGATTCGTCGAGAACGGCTTGACCGGCGAGTAGTCCTCGGTGCCGGGAAATCTTGAACTGATAGAGGTTTTGCCCCCCGTCGCTCAGGATGACATGCTTTCCGTCCCACTGCACGCCGGCGAACGGATCCAGTGAGGTCTTCGTCGCCCCGAGCCTGATGGTAACGAGGGTGCCGCTCTTTGCGATTTCGTCGAGTCGGAAAGCTACTGAGAGATCATCTCCGGTAACGTAGAGAGTACCACGATCGTCGTAGACGCAGTCGGCGGCTGCGTGCATTCCGGGAAAGCCGCTATACGGTTTGGGCGTTCCCGAAGCGTTGGGGTAGACGTACACCTCGGCGGGTGTACCTGAGTCGGTTACCGCAAGGTTGCCCGAGCGCGGATCGATCGCGCACGAGTTGGCACCGCTTCCCGGATAATCGAGCGTCATCATCGGATACTTACCTCCATGTGCGTAGACGACAATGCTGAAGACCTCGACGAGATAAACGTCGCCGTTAACCGGGTTGGTGCATAGGCCGTCCGACCACATATTCTGTTTGAGCGTTCCAACGAGCTTACCGCGCGGATACGAATAGACGCGCACGAGCGTTTCGTCGGGGACGTAGAGCAGCATCTCGCTCTTTTTGCGGTCTGAAGCTCCCCTAGTTCCGCGCTGAGCTCCTAACGTGTCAACTTGAACAGGGTTGAAGAGCGCGGGTATTCCCGCGCAACCGGCGAGAAGAACGCAAAGGAGAAGGCGGATCGTCATGACTTGATGCTTACGGCGGTACCAGCAGGCTCGTTGATGAAATTAGGGTTGCCGAAGTATTTCGGGGGAACGCCCCCGCCGGGAAACGGCCATTCGTCGACGGTGGAGGTACCTCCACAGCCTTCGGCGGCGTCGCCGCCGAGCAGCGTCATGCCCGCGGTTGGCTCGATGGCGCCTTGCACCAGATTGCAGAGCGGTTTCCCGTGGCGATCGAGCAGTTTCGTCGATCCGATGATCCTACCGGTATCGCCCGTTATCGAAATCCGGCGAATGCAGCTGCATCGGGGGTCTCCGAGGACGAGGTATTTGCCCGGATCGTACCATTGAACCATGCCCGGACTATTGAGTTTTGCGTGCTTTACCTTGACCGCTGTAAGCGTATGATTATCGTCTGCTCCGCGGCACAAGGCAACGCCGCTCGAACCGCCGCCGTCCACGAACAGGTGGCCTTGAGGATCGTAGCCGGCGTAATAGTAGGAGGTCAGCGCCGAGCACCTTAGCCAACGGCCGTACCCCGACTCACCATTGGGAAAGACCCAAACGGATGCGGGCTGGTTATAGTCTTCGATATTCGCAACCGCGAGGTCATCGTTGATCGGATTGACTGCGCAACCGACCGGCGTCGCGTAGAAATTGCCGATCGTTCGCAGAACCTTCCCTTCGTGCGAGAGCTCGATCGTTTCGACTGGATACTGCACGTTTTCTACATAGACGTTGCCGTGCGTATCCGAGCACATGCCGCCGGGCGCCGAGAAACCCGTGACGACGCCCTCGAGCTTGAGCTTCGGTAGTGAAAACATTTCAACGCTTCCGTAACCCAAGTCGGACTCGAAGAGGATTTCGCGCGTCCGCTTCGCGTCCGGCGATATCCACGAGGTCGCATACCGCGGACCGGAGAGACTCGAGCCGCGAGGATTAAGCTGTACCGCACTGCCGCAGCCGGCCGTCGCGCAAAGGAGAAGCAGCGGCACCGCGGCGAGTTCGAATCGTAAACGCCTCATGAAGTAGCTCCTCGTACCGAAGAGTTCGCCTTGGGGAAGGGGTAAACCGGCCAGGCGCATCCTAATTGCTGCAGGAGTGAGTGCCGCATCGATTCTCGTGGTTTTTGCGATCTTTGCCGTGCTGATGTATCTGCGCTGGGTGCCGGCGCTCGTCGCCGTTCCCGCGATGGCGATGCTGATGCCGATCGTCGCCGGCGTGCCGGTCTGGAAACTCGGCGCGATCGTTACTGGTGGCGCGGTGCAGCTTGCTCCCGTCTATGTCGCCGTGATCTTTGGAGCGTTGCTTGGCCGCGTAACGATCGATACCGGCATCGCGCGCGCGATCGTCGATCTCGCCGCCGAGTACGGCGGCGAGCAGCCGTTCTTGCTCTCACTGGGCTTCTGTGCGATCGTCGCCGTGCTCTTCGTTTCGCTTTCGGGTCTGGGCGGCATCATCATGGTCGGTTCGATCGTGCTGCCGATCATGATGACCGCGGGCGTGCCGCGAACGATCGCCGCGACGCTCTTTTTGATGGGGTTCGCGCTCGGGTTCATCTTCAACATCGCGAACTGGACGTTCTACACCAAGTACTTCGGCGTGGCACCGCAGGAGCTGATTCGCTACGCGATCGTGCTCGCGATCGTCGATGCCGTCGCGCTCGTAATCTACGCGGCGATCTCGTTCCGGCGCGAGCGCACCTATGCGACCTGGGCGGTTGCCGCCGACCCCCCGGAACGTCCGCGCGTGCCGGCGATCGCGCTGCTCACGCCCTTGCTTCCGCTCGTGCTCTACTACGCGCTGCACATGGAGGCGGCGCCGGCTTTTCTCGTCGCGGCGATCTTCGGTGCGGTCGTCACGCGCCCGAGCGAGGCGGTACAGCGTCTCGTTGCGGCAGCAATCCGCGGCGTCGAGGACGTCGCTCCCGCGGTCTTGCTTTTCATGGGCATCGGGATGCTGCTCGTCGCAACGGGCCAACCGCAGCTCACTGCCGCGCTGCAGCCGCTCGTTGGCGGAGGATGGCTGCGCAATCCGTTCGCATACGTGGTGCTCTTCGGTCTGGCCAGTCCGCTCGTGCTCTATCGCGGACCGCTCAACCCGTTCGGGGTCGGAATCGCGGTATTCACCGCGCTCTTAGCCGCGCACGTCTTGCCGCCGGTCGTCATCGTCGCGGCGATCATGGCGGTCGTTCAAGTGCAGAACGTCTGCGATCCGACCAATACGGCGAACGTTTGGATTGCCAACTTCACGGGCGTGCCGATCGACGCGATCACGAAACGGACGCTGCTCTATCAGATGGGCGTTGCGATTGTCGCGACGATCGCGGTCGTCGTCGCCGCCCCGGCACTCTTCGGCGTCCATCCCTTTGCCGCGATCGCTCCGGCCGCGGCGGCGGCCGAAACGCTGCCGGGACTCTACGCACCGACCGGGGCGCGCAACCGCGTCGCCATCGACGACGATGGCACGCGGCTGGGACGTGCGGCAGCCGATACGATCGGCGCCGCGCTCGCTGCCGGCCCGCTCCAAACGCTTCGCGTGCGTGAAGACCCCAATGCTGCAGATTGCGCGGAGAAACGGTACGCCGCGTACGTATACGTCGCCGCCACGACGTTCTCGCTGACCGAAGGCGAGGATCTCGACGTCGGCCTGCGCCTCCAGGATTGCGGAGGTTGGATCGTCTCGGAATGGCACGATCACGAGATCGTTCCGCCTCCACCTTCGCCCGAAGCGGCGCGCGCGCTCGCGGCGCAGAGCGTTGCGCGGTTGCGCGCGTGGGCGCGCGCCGATCCCATTGGCAGCGCGAATCTCTTCAACACCGGAGTTGCCGCGCGCGCGGGTGACAAACCAACGTATTTCTATGCGTTCTTTCGCAGCGGCGACGGTAATCTGCGCGCCTACGTTCGCGCGGGCGGCCCGGCTTACGTCGCGGGCCTGCGCTCAGGCGACGTCATCGAAAACATCGACGGCCTTCCGTGGTGGCAGTACGGCACGTTTGTCTCCGAGCGGCTCGCCTACGACGGCAAGCCGCACGTATTGACGGTGCTGCGATCCGGCGGCCTCACCGCCGAAGTGCGCTTAGGAACACCATTCGTGTTATGAGGTCCGCCGCGAGCCGCTCAGCACGTCCATTTCGTTAACCGAGACCGGCTGGGCAGGCGCAGGCAACAGCGAGCATATGTCGTCCAAGTGCAAGGTCTTCGGATAGAGAATGATACGTCGGCCCTCAACGGCAACGGCGAGTCTGCCGCCGAGCGCGAGCCCGAGACGATCTCGAACGCACTTCGGCAGCGCAATTCGCCCATTACTCGTTAGCTTCACACGGAAACCTCTTTCGTGTTGGTGCCGCTTAGCCAAGGACAAAACGAGCGTGCTCCACACGCAGCATTTCGTACGGCGTCATAGATTTTACGCCTAGGCCAATGCAAACGTCAGGTATTTTTATCTTACTTGTATTATTCTCGGCAATTTCATGGGTGAGTACGATATCCGTGCGCGAAAGCGCCTGAGCGACGAAGTAGCCTCCGGTTTCGATCTCGTCCCCAACCTTTTCAATGCTAAAGACCATACCGGAACCATTTCCCTTGACGAGCCATTCCGCAAAATGCGGGGCAAAAGTCAAAGCCGTAATGGAGCCGCGTGGCCTGCGCGTCCGTATGCCCAGCGCAGAAGCGCAGGACTGACAGCTACGCGAAGGTTTCGGTCCGGCACGATGACAACACTTAAAGGTCGTGGCCCGGTACTCCGCCCTGAGGACGCGGCGCGATAACCTACAAAACTGGAGCAATGTCAGATTCTACAACTCGTTTCGGGCCGCGGGCGCAGGCATACGCTGCATTTCGCCCGACCTATCCGGGCGGTGCGATCGATGCGGCGCTCGATGGGCTGGGCGATCCGCACGGCCTCACGCTCGCCGACGTCGGCGCGGGTACCGGAATCTCGGCGCGGCTCTTTGCGGAGCGCGGTGCGGCGGTAATCGCAATCGAGCCGGATGCGAAGATGCGCGGCGCGGCCGACCCGCACGAACGCGTGACCTGGCGCGAGGGCACGGGCGAGCAGACCGGGCTCTTCGACGCCAGCGTCGACGCGATCGTTGCATGCCAGGCGTTTCATTGGTTCGCGACGCCGCAAGCGTTGCGCGAGTTTCGTCGCGTGGCGCGCCGCCGCGCCGTCGTTATGCAGTACGAACGCGACGAGCGGGACGTCTTCACGAAGGCCTACGGCGACGTCGTGCGCGCCTATGCCACCGACGACACCGAAGATCTGCGCCGGCGGGCGCTCGAGTTTTTCGCAGCCTTCCCGAACGCGCGTATTACGAGCAGCGAGCATCTCTCGCGCCAGCGGCTCGACCGTGAGGCGCTGCTTGGGCGGGCCGCGTCGGCGTCGTATCTGCCGTCGGGTCCGCAGGGCGAGCGGCTGCGCGACGATCTGCGCGCTCTCTACGAGCGGTACGAGCGAACCGGGCACGTCGATCTTGCGATGGTGACCTACGCGCTCGTCGCCGACTGGTAGCGTGGAACGAGCGCCGGAGCACCGAATTCGCGTCGGGATCGATGTCGGCGGCACGTTTACCGACGTCGTCGCGATCGATGCCGCGACGCGCGAGCTGATCGCACGGGTGAAGGTTCCGACGACGCACGATGCGCCGGGCGGCGTTGCCGAAGGGATCGTCGCGGGCATCGCGCGTCTGCTCGGCGATGCCGCAATCGATGCAGAACGCATCGCCTTCATCGCGCACTCGACGACCCAGGCGACGAACGCGCTCCTCGAGGGCGATCTCGCTCGCGTCGGCGTGATCGGTCTACTCGACGGTCTGGCGTGGCTCTCGAAGCACCAGATGCGTTTCGGCGCGGTGCCGTTGCCCGGTGCGGCGCCCTTCGCGCCGCAGTTTGCCTTTGCACCCGCGAACGACGAGGCGTCTGTCCGCGCGAGCATCGATCGATTGATCGCCGGCGGCGCGCAGGCGATTGCAGCGAGCGAGAGTTTCGGCGTCGACCGGCCCGCGGTCGAATCGCTCGCGGTCGGGTACGCTCGGGCGCGCGGCGTCGATGCAACGAGCGGTCACGACGTGAGCGCCGCCTACGGGCTGCGTGCTCGCACGCGAACCGCCGCGCTCAATGCGGCGATTCTGCCGAAGATGGTTCGTACCGCGCGGCTCACGGCGACTGCAGTCGAGCGCGCGGCGATTCCCGCGCCGTTGATGGTGATGCGCAGCGACGGCGGCGTGATGGACGTGCGCGAGATCGAACGGCGGCCGATCTTGACGCTGCTCTCGGGCCCCGCCGCGGGAATCGCGGGCGCGCTGCTCTACGAACGTCTGAGTGAGGGGAATTTCATCGAAGTCGGCGGTACC
>JBAUYZ010000068.1:0-79892 GCA_049585055.1 Candidatus Cybelea sp.
CGCTCCATTTTGCAGAGTGGTGGGGCCGAGATACTGAACGGGTTGAGAACTGCCCGCCTCGGCCCCCTATAGGCAGCTTACGCCTAAGCGCCGACGCCAATCCTGAAAAAATCCTGTGACGAGGCCAATCGCCTCCTTGCGGGGCGCCGCGCGTCGTTTACCGATCTCTACGACAGGCGGATACGCCGAGCAGCGGCAACGCTAGTGCAGAAGCTCCGATTGCAAGTAGAAAGCTCCGCCGCTCGATCATATCGCCCTCCTGGAATAGAGCCTTGAAGACTCCTTCGATCAAACATCTCGTTAAACGCAAACGCTCGTGTGACCTTGGCAAACGGTGCGCCGCGCGATCCAGGTAGCCATGCCGTAATGCGATCGAGGCGGTGTGTCTTGTGTCATGCCATCTAATCAGTATCGGGCGGCGTACGCCATCCCCCCGGCGGGACCAGCTGAGAAGTCGATCCTATGCATCCGTTTCATCGACACGCTCGAACCGGCTGGCCATCAGCTCGGCCGTCTGTCCGCACTTCTCGGGCATTAGCGACGACGACCTTGAGTGCGTCACCGATGCGTCGTCAGAAGTCCGTCTTGCGACCGGCCTTCTCATCCATCTCAGTGATGCTGCGCAACGCGATCGGCAACCTCGTCTCTGGCCGAGACCTCTAACTTACTGAAGATGGAAGCTACATGGGTTTCCACGGTCCGCTGGCTTACGACCAGCTTCTCGGCGATAACGCGGTTCGACTTGCCTTCAGCGATGAGATCGGCAATCTCACTCTCTCGTGCGGTGAGCTCCGCCGCCCTGCGGCCCCGGCGATTCATCGGGTCGATCTCGGCCGCAAGTCGCTGTGCGTCGCCTACGTCACCAATGCGCCGATAAATTTCCAGCGCCTGTTTCTCGTTGCCGCACCGTTCGAGCGCGAGCGCTTCGTAGTACGGAAGCCCAGACTCACGGAAGCCTTCAGCGGCGGATCGGGCAAGCCTCGCGGCTCTTTTGGGAGCGCGGCCCAGGGCGATCGCGTCGACAAGCGCCAGATAAGCACGGCCAATTCGGTTGCTCGCGGGCGCCGCCCATCGGACGAGTATGTCGTGAGCCCAACGCGCCGCCGCGGTATCGCCGTACAGTGCGAACGTCACGGCACCACAGGCATCGCACCCGGGATCCCCGATGACGGCTATTGCTCTAGCGATGAGCTCGCGAGCTTTCGTCCGTTCCTCGATGGCGGCAAACCACTCCGCATAGCAGGCTGCCGTTGCGATAATGCAAGCCTTATCTGTCGAATCAAAGGTCAGCTCGATCATCTCATCAGCGGCGATCTCGGCCAGGAGATCGGGTCTGAGAAGACGCGCAGCCAACGACGCCGCTACAAAAACAATATGCTTTCGCGCGCTGCTGGTCGTTTCGGTGGTCTGTTTCGCCCAATACTCTTTGACTAACTCCCCAGCATCGGCGAACCTTCCCCCAAACATTAGGTGACTGACGACTACTGGAGTACTCTCCATGAAGGAGGCAAACGATGGGTTGGCAAGCTCTGCGAGCCGAACGCGCTCGAGAGCGCGCTTGGAAATATCTAGCCGCCCGAACTTGTGGAACGCTACAGCGATGTTCAGCCACACGTGACGATCCAGCGCAAAGGCCCTCGGTTTCGGGTTGTCAAATTCGGAGCAAATTCGTTCATAAGCTGCGAGCGCGGATGCAAAATCACCCGATTCCGTCGCAAGAATGAGGAGCAATTGGAAGTATTGGGCGCGTTCTTGTGGGGACGCCGCGAAGAGTGATTCCTCGCCAGCCGTCGCGTACGCGCGAGCCTGTTCGAGGGAACCCTGCAGTACCTTGACCGTGGCAAGGTTTATGAGGCCCTTTGTCCGATTGGGATGCGCTAGGTTGTCCCCCATCGCTTCGAGGGATCGCTCGAACCATATTACAGCGTCATCGCCTCGGCCAAGCCGCCACTGATGGGAGCCGAGCTGGAATGCGGTGTCGGCAACTCGGTCGATCAGTCGATGGCGTTCAAAATACTCGAAGGCGGGCTCGAGGACGTCGATCGCGCGGTTTAATTGCGACGACTCCCCAAGCTGGCGGCCCTGCCGGTGCCGAAGGTCAGCTTGTGTCAGCGTTCCCTCCTGTGTGAACTCGAGCGCGCGATCGTAGTATCGAACTGCATTTTCAGTGGCGAACCTTGCCGCGGCAATTTCGGCGGCGGCTCCATTATACTGAACAGCCTTCGCCGGCTTCCGAGCGGCCCACCAATGATACGCCAGTTCGATCGTGCGCTCTTCGCTCTCCGGCAATTTCTCGAGGTACTCCGCGATGCGCCGGTGCAGGGTCGCTACCTCAACGGCCAAGAGCTCCTCATAGAGTGCCTCGCGAACGAGAGCATGCCGGAAGTTGTAACTCGACGCCAACTCTAGATCCTCGACGATGAGCTGTAGTTGGCGCGCGGTCCGAAGGACGACGAGGATCGCCTCAAATGGCTGGTTACTGACCTGCGCCAAGAGTTTCGCGTCGAATCGTTTTCCGATCACAGCTGCTTGACTGAGCAGGAAGCGCCCTTGCGCACTGAAGGATTCAAGCCGCTGCAGGAAAATGGCGCTAATGCTCGCCGGCAGCCGTCGTGACGCGCCGAACTCGAGGCCGTGCTTTAAGAGCTCCTCGGCAAACAGCGGATTTCCCTCGGCAAGTTCGATGATGCGAAACCGGTCTCCGCCCGAGAACTGGTGGTCGGCAGGAAGCGTCTCGTTCACGAGCGCCTGCATCGCCTGGTCTTCCAACGGTTCGAGCGCAATGTGCCAAACGTGCGCCTGATGCGCGAGCTTGGAGAACTCCGCAACGGGAGTCGGCCGGCGATCGACGCTTTCACTGCGACACGTCAGGACGAACAGGAGCCGAGCGCTTTCGACCCGACTCGCCAAATACTGCAAACACTCGAGCGTTGCGGGGTCCGCCCAATGGATATCTTCGATCGCGATTAGCAGTGGAATGTCTGCCGCGCACCGCAGCAGGGTGTCGGCGATCGACCCGAACTGGCTCGCCCGGCTGTCGAAGATCACGTTGTCGCTGCCGCCCGATTCAGCACGTCCAAAGCCCGCTGGCGCGGAACCGTTGCCAATCGCGGCAGGCACTATTTTGTACAGCTCGCGAAAGATTTCAACGAGCGGTCCCATCGGCGTCGATACATGCTCGAAAAACTGGCTGCGAAGGCACGTCGCCCCCTCTGCTTTGAGTTCTTTGAGCCCTTCCAGCAGGAAGCGCGTTTTGCCGATGCCGGCTTCGCCAGTGACTATAACGAGCGAGCCGCGGCCGCGGTGGGCTTCCGAAAACCGCTCGCGAAGCGCGGCGACCTCGCGCTCTCGTCCGACGAGACGCCGGCAAGACAGCGGTGCGCCAACGACCATATTCGACCTCGTCCAACCCGTTTAGAGCATACATCGCGAAAGCCCTTTCAAAAAGCAAACCGAGGTGACTCCCGGCAAGCGTCACTGTGTGATGCTTGCGCTGTCGTTTTACGAGCCGGTGCCGACCGCCGCTCCGATCGGATGCTGCAGCTGCTTCGTGATCGTAACGGTCGACGCGTGCCCTGTCAGATCTATGACGGTGACGTAGCCCGAGCCGGAGGCCGCGCCGGAACTCGGAACGGCCAAGAACTGGTTCGCTACGGTCAGGAAGAGCGGCGCAGAAAACGTCCCCGGCACGCTGCTGGAGTACGTCCAGGTATAGTCCACCTTAGAGTAAACGGCGATGTCGTTGGCGCACGGGTCCGCCGCGTAAAGTTTTCCGTCCGCGTCGAACGCCAAGCCCGACGCTTGTTCGTTATGTGAAAGTGATATCGACATCCACAACGTCGGGTCAATATTTTCACCGACCGTGAACGCGCTGCCGGTGGGGCACGGACCCGCAGGAGGGATCACCGTAATGCTGCTAGCCGACACGTAGAACGTCGCAGGTGTCAAGGGATTTACTGCGATCCCCTCATTGAGCTGCGACGGGGTGCCCAGGCCCGCGATGCCGATCGATGGCGTGCCGTTACCAACCGGGTACTCAAAAACTTGCTGAGTGTATCCGTTTCTCGCGTTGCCTTGATCCGCAACGTAGAGGATGCCGGCGGCGACGGTTACGGTAATGGGATGCACGAGGCCCACTGAGTACGTGTGGACGACCGATGTGCCGCCGGGTGCGAACTCCAGGACGTTGCCCGCTCGTCCATTTGCGACGTAGACGTTGCCGGCTGGATCGACTGCGATTCCGCCAACGTCGACGAGGCCTTGTGTAACCGTGCGAAGGGGAGCGGAATTCCGCACGCCGTGAGGATACACGAGGAGCTGCGAGGCGCCTTGCTGCGTCCGGTTGGACACGTAAACATATCCATCGGTAGACCGATGGTGGGCGGCCGACTGCCGCGGAGACCGTAGCTGCGCCGCGTCCTGGTGCATTGCTCCCGAAGGGAGGAGAAACGACGGTGAGGGGCCGCGACTGCAGCCGACGAAGAGACCGGCTGTTGCGCCCAGCATGACGGCGCGAACGGTTGAGTTGACTGGCATGGCGTAATCCTTTTGATGAAGCAGACGGGATCAAAAGTGATCCATGCCAACCGTAGTCGAGCGCTGCTTTGGACACATCAGTGCGCCGTACGTAGAAATACGAGGCGCTATACGTAGGGTCGTTAAGAGCCTCTAACCGTGCTGCGCTAGGGACGAGTGACGGGCCGCCTTGATGCCAGCTGCAGTTTCCGGAGTCGCAAACGCGCGCCGCGTGTATCATTTCTGTCAAGCCCCGTCAGCGGCTTCCCGCGGCTCGGTCTTTCAGCAGAGTTGGTTCCGCTACTTCGACCGGAGCGGCGACATCATCCATCTGCTCAATGCCGCCGGTGAACCGATGCAAAGCTATCGGCTGGCGCAATGCCGCATCTTCGCAATCGTCGATCTAGCTTCGGGCGATACGCAGACCTTGCGTTCAGGCGATCTAAACTTGAGCCGGGCAATTACCGAAGGAATGATCGCGTTCGTTTTGGCGATGGTTCCGCTAAGACTTTTTATCGCCGCAGCTCTCTTCTGGCCAGGACTAAAGGGCCGCAGGCGCGACTCGGCTTGAGCCTTGCGCGAATCACAGGCTGCGGCGGATTGTGGATGCTGAGGCCGAACGCAACAAAATGATCAGTCCGATCGCGCACATACTCCTGGCTGGTATCATGTTCGCTCAGCCATCGCCTTCCGCTTCGGATACGCTCTGCTACCCGGCGATAGTTACACCAAAAGGGCTGGATTTGTGGACGGTGGCGGACAAGCTGGAGCAGAGCCACAGATATGTATCCGCGGCGCGCGCTTACTATCAGTTATTTCTGTGCGACGATCGGGGATGGACGCCAATCAATCCATTGGTACGAGATTATAAGCAACTCGAACCGTTTGAAAGGGCTGTGCGAGCAGCGACCGAAGGAAAGTTCGTCATTGCGGCCGTTGGATTGAACAAAGTGTTAGAGGTTCTACCACAGTTCGGCGAAGCACGGTTTCTGATGGGCGTGTTCCAATGGTCAGCGGGAAAGCACGCCGAAGCAAAAAGCACCTGGCGGAGCACCCTTACCGCTCCGTACTTTACGATGCCACCGGATCTCAATCAAACTCCGAAGGTCGCAAAGGAAGCGCCAATGTTTCTTCGATGGGCCTCTGAACAGCAGTGAGCAGGATACGCTTTAGCGGCGGCACTTTTAGCTTAAGGGTAGCCGTAGCATTGCTCGCGGGGTGCGGAGGATCGCAGCCGCTGATCGGCGCGCCGGGCAGGATATCGCAAGGCCGCGCGACCGCTACGTACGCTGAGCACGGCGGATCGTGGATGTTGCCGGAAGCGACAAGCGAGGATCTGCTGTACGTTTCTGACGTACAAAATAAGGTCGTCAACGTCTATACGTATTTACGTCTTTTCTTACAGTCGGCGGAAAAGCCGGGCACGCGAAACACTTGTTCCAACGCTGTCAAACATTGCAGCCCTAACGCGCGCACGCGTATCACGCACGTCAAGTGCCCCTTTTGACGCGTCTTTTGTATTAAGCGGATCGCACGTTGTCGCGTAACAAGTGTTTCACTCGAGCATCCACGCCCGGGCCTGCCACGTTGTACGACCCGCCCGAGCGATGATCGCAAGCGACGATCGAAGAGCTTGCTGCCTTTGCGCAGCTCGAAAAGCTGGAACGGCACGCGGTTGTTGCCATCAATGAAGAGATTTCCTTCGTCGTCATAGGCACAATCGCTGAGGCGCGAAAAATAAAAATTGCGGGAGCAGACCCCAGCCTTCCGCCGGATAGAAGCGCAACGCCGCATCAAACGTTACGCTTGCAGAACGCACCAGCTGTGTGGCATAATGAACACAGCGGACTACCCGTTCCAATCTACTGAGATCGGCGCCGCCTTCGCCAACGGTGCGGCAAATATTGGGGGGAAGAACTATGAGGATCTTAGATCTTGGCCGCTACGTCTCGGCTATTTGTGCGGCTCTCTCAATTTTGGTCGGATGCGGCGAACCGCAATCGGCGGGCGCTCCCGGAGCATTTGCGCCTACGACGGCGCTCGCGCCGACTCACATCATTGGTCGTCGCGTTCTGCCTGCCGTCTCCTTTCAGGTACTGCACCGTTTTAGAGGCGGCTCGGACGGAGCTCAGCCGACTGCGCGCTTGCTCGACGTGAACGATACGATGTTCGGCACGACGACGTCTGGTGGCGGCACGGGATGCTCCTCCGTTGGCTGCGGTACGGTTTACACTATAACTCCAAACCACGTGGAGACCGTCCTGCATAGTTTTAGTGGCGGTTTGGACGGCTGGATGCCCGCGGCAGGCTTGAGCAAAGTGAATGGGACGCTGTACGGGACGACCCGGAACGGGGGCGGCTCGTGCAACTGCGGAACAGTTTACAGCATAAGCGTGAACGGTTTGGAGACGGTCCTTCACCGGTTCCAAGGCGGCGTCTACGACGGGTTTGACCCCGCGTTTGCGGGAGTGACGAACATTCACGGAACGCTCTACGGCACGACATTTCATGGTGGTGGCGCTTCGGCATGCGGCGCTGGCTGCGGAATCGCTTACAGTTTGAACACCGCGACTGGTGCGTTTACGATTTTGCACCGCTTCATCGGAGGCAGTGACGGCTTCTATCCAACGTCTACCCTGCTTAACGTGAACGGTACACTGTACGGCACGACGGTGGGCGGCGGTTCGAGTTGTGACTGCGGGCTCGTTTACACCCTGAGCACGAACGGCACGTATAAAGTGCTATATAATTTTAATGGCGGAACCGACGGCTGGGAACCAGACTCTGACCTGGTCGACGTAAATGGAATACTGTATGGCACGACCCTTTATGGCGGCGGTGAAGGTTGTTCCTATGGTGCAGGCGGTTGCGGAACGGTTTACAGCATAGGCACGTCCGGTGCCGAGAAGGTAGTCTACAGCTTCCGTGGCGGGTCCGACGGGGCGATCCCTGGTGCGGGGCTGCACAACCTGAACGGTACGCTGTACGGCGTCACCTCGTTTGGGGGCGGTACGCAATGCACGCACGGCTGCGGAACCGTGTACAGCCTTACCACTACCGGCGTCGAAAAGGTGGTACACGCATTTGCCGGCGGAAGAGAAGGCGTGAGTCCGGATGCGGATCTGATTGACTTGAACGGCGTCCTGTACGGCACAACCGCCTTCGGCCCACGTTGCATATGGTCCGAGGGCTGCGGAATAGTTTTCGGGTTGTCCCCGTAACTTCGAGCGGCGGTGCCGGAATTGTAGCGACCTCTTACGATCGGCGGCGTGACGTACATCCGGCGATCGGTGGTTGATGGCTGGCTGCCATTTCCGGAGTCTTAACGCGCGCGCGTGTATCATATCTGTCAAGCCCGTTAGCGGCTTCCCCCGTACGAAACGCACACAATTTGATTCCTCTCGACGCCTGAACACTTGTATCGGCGAACACTTGTCACGCCTGTTGACCAGCTGCTCTAGCAATCGCGTGACAAGTGTTCGGCACGAGCGCGGGCGAACGCTAGACCTCGCCTGCTCCCGAGCGTCACAACCGCTCGCCTTGTGAAACAGCGAGCACTTGTCACTGACCTGAGGTCGCAAAACGGCTCAAGTTGAAACTGTGAGTTCCGGGCTACGGCCCAAGGAGAACTCACGTGAGGAAAAGTCGCTTCACCGAGGCGCAAATCGTCGCCATCCTCAAGCGTCCCGGCGCTTTTCCGCGATTCCGACTTTTCCGACGACTGTAAAGAAGCCCGGGCATCGCTTGAGGTCGAGTCGTTGGCGATCATCGCCCAGGCCAGCCGCAAATCGTGGAGACCCGCGCGTGGATGCTCGAGCGGATTTCATCCGGGCAATACCCAGACAATAGGTGCCGGGGGTACCGTCGTCCCGAGCGTTCGTAACGAACACCTGTTACGCGAAACACTTGTTACAGCCGCGCCCGGCAGCCTACTTGGGGCAATCCTTCGCCGACGTCATGATCCGATTGCCCTTACGGTAAGAGTTTTTTAGTTACTGACTGCAGGGGCATCGTTGGCACTTACCGCTCGATCGCCGTGAAACACTTGTCGCGCGACAATGTTCGATTTTGAGTCCACGTACGCGCGCGCGTGTTGTGCAGAAATGTTTGTCAGATTAGCCGCGGCCTGAGCCTCGGCTCTTTCATTACACGAGCCCGAGCAGCTGTCAGAGTGTAATTTTCGCTGGGCGGTTACAGCTCCGGCAGCGAACACGTGGATCTTCCGCGCCGCGCGAAGAGATCGTGCCGAATCCGCGGTAAGTGCGGTTCGTACGTCAATTCCATCGTGCTAACTACCGTGACCCCCGTGACTAACGAAACGGTCAAACAATACGGGTCGTTCGGCGGTCCTGGAGGACAGCCGTTTGCGCAGTTCGACGTCCCCCGCGACGCACGATCTGCGAACCGCTTGCTTCGCCATGCGCCGCTTACCACGCTGGACTAGCGTACGCTGACCGTGCCGATCATGTTCTCGGTATCGTCATGAAAGAGGCAGTGGTACGTGTAGGTGCCGGGCTTAATGAAGGTCAGGCTGTAGCTTTGTCCTGGAAACAAGGGACCGGAGTTCGTCACCACGGTTCCGTCATACGTCGTTCCGCCGGACGGCGGCGAGAATGGCGGCAGATTCGGAAACCGCCGCCCAGCAATTCCGAGCGTCACGGTATGCGGAAAGTTGTTCGAAAGATTCGTCCAGGTTATCGTTGCTCCCACGGCAATGGCGACGCTCTGATCGCTACCGGACTTACTATCGAGAAAGCGCACGACCGTAGACGTCGAAGGCGGCGCCGTATTCAACTTCGGAGCAATTCCGGCAGCAAGGTGCCTTCCGCCAGCTCGATAGGGGAACTCGTTGATCGACGCCGCGGCGTTCGCGAGGTCGCTTGAGATCATGGCCTGCGCCGCGCTAGTATACTGCTCTTGTGCTCGCGGATAAGGCGCGCCGGCAGTCTGCACTGTGATACTTCCGACCATACCGCCCTTCAATCCGCCATGGAGCAGGCAATAGTACTTGTACGCACCGGGCTTCGGAAACGTCAGCGTATAGGTGCCGCCAAGCAACTTGAATCCCGAACTCGTGTACGTGGAACCGTCGTAAATAGAACCGCCCGCAGGGATAGGCACGGTGGGGTCGGTGGGTGGCGGCAGCGATTTGCGATGTCCTAAGAATGTGACCGTGTGAGGCTCACCCGCCGGAAAGCCCCAAGTTATGCTGTCCCCGGCATCGATGGTGATTGAGGTCGTGTAGAATTGCAAACCCTGATTGGCCTCTTGCGCGCTTGACGCGCCCGCCTGCAATGTCCAAGTCATCGCCGGCGGCGCGGGCGGAGTAGTGTTGGGCGTGGATCCCGTGCATCCGGCGATGAACCCAAATGCCAGGAGGGAAGCTGTGCTCAGAACTTTCATAAATATAATTCTCCGAGAGTTAGGGGCCGTCAAAGTTCACGGTTGCTTACCGTCGCGACCGACAAGCCGTACATCGAGGACCGCAACGGTGGGTTGGAGAACTAATAAGGATTCCTAACCATGTAGTAAGGTTTCCTAACAATACGCGAGGTGGCTCTTCTTGTCAAGGTCAAATAGCCGGCCCCGCCGGCGCGTGGCTCCGCCCCCCGATCCCGCGTCGCTCGGGCGGCTCGTCGGCCCCATCTATGCTTCCTTCGTGGGGCAGATCACGGACCGGCTTCGCGCCGAAACGCAAGGTCAGATTCGCGCTGCGCATTCGCCAATTTTTATCTACATTGAGGATGAAGGCAGTACGCTGACTGAGCTGGCCGCCAAGGCGCGTATGACGACACCGGCGATGAAAGAACTCATCGACGACCTGGAAGCTTCCGGATATGTCGTCCGTTTGCCAAATCCAAGAGACCGTCGCTCAAAACTGATTTTTACGACCGACCGTGGTGAGCGGATTATCGAGCGAGGCCGCGCCATCATCGCTGAAATTGAGGGGGACTGGGAGAAAACTCTGGGCAAGCGCCGCTTCAAGGTATTAAAAGCCAGCCTACGGCTCATCCTGGATTCCGAAAGGACGCGCCGGTAGCATAGCACGACAGGCCCGGGCCCCGCGCGTTCGCCTCGAAGAGCTGCAGTTTCCGGAGTCGCAACGCGCGCGCGTGTATCATATCTGTCAAGCCCGTCAGCGGCTTCCCCCATGCGAAACGCACACAATTTGCTTCCTCTCGAACACCCAAAACGCTTGTATCGGCGAAGGCTTGTCACGCCTGGCGACCAGCCGATCTTGCAATCGCGTAACAAGTGTTCGGTACTAGCGCACGCGAACGCGAGACGATAGGTGACTTAGATTTTCTGGCTGCAGTTGGCGGCATCTGGCATCTAAGGTGCGCGCGCATACGCGCGCGCGTTGGGGCTCCGGTAACTTGGGGCTCTGTATTGAAGGACTTGAGAAGGAAAACGTGATCGCCGAGGACCCTTGGCGGCTGCATTAGCCGGATTGGAGCCGGTGCGGCTGGCGACGTGCGAGACCTTACCGCGCTAATGAGAAGGCGTTGCCAGGGGCTCGGTAGCGATGTCCTCGTAATTCGGCCAGAGGGTTTTATTTCTTAGCTGGTTTGTGACGTCGGCTCTCGTTTGCGATGACATGCCACTGATCCCAGTTCCGTATTTCCCCCAGTAGGATGCGACGTTAGCTGCGAACGGCGCCACCCACGCGCTTGAAACGACCGGTGCAGTCTGTTTTGACGAAACGATTTTCGCGAAGGCCTTATTGAAGGTATCTATCGCCGCTGTAAGGTCCGACGCACACTGGTTATTTTGGTCGGCATTAAACGATGCTGAGCTTACCGATATAACTAAGAAATGAGCATAGGCGTTAGCCTTTTCCTCAAGCGGCGTGTAAACGACCGCCAATGAGTTCAAGTCGGCTGCGCCCAATGAATGCTTCTCCTGGGCGACCACTTTGATCGTCTGGTCTCTGGAATCGGTAAACGGCCCGACCGCGGAGTTTAACTCCTGAGCGGGATTTGTGCGGTGAGCACAGGCCCCGAGGAGCAAGACTCCCAGGAATGCCCCCAAAAGGGCGAGCCGCGGCCCCGAGCACCAGGGACCGACGGCGGCCTCACCGACGCGACCCTTGACAAAACTGCGCTCAATCATGCCCTCATATACCCAGGAAGCGAGCAGTTAGTCGCGGAGCGCCGCGAGGAAACTGCCCTTAAGGCGTTGATTAGCGGCGTCCACCACGTTAGACAACAGGCCCTCGCGCCTAAACGCGGTCTTAGATGACGTAGTCTGACAGTTAGCGGCTGCGTAAAATGCCACCTCAAGTCACTCTGCTTAAGATCTGACTCTTATCGACGATCTTCTTGAACCGTCGAAGGATCGAGTCGCTGCACGGCGGAGAACGCGGTTCGCGCCATAAAGAACTCGTACATGAAACCTCGCAAAGAGTGAGGGCGCAGCGCCGTGACATCACGCCCTCGGAACCGTCTCTAGGATCGCAAAAGGCCGCGCTATGAAACAAACGCGACCTCGTTCCCTCCACTTGCGGAGGAACCCATTACGTCTGAGCTGATTTTGTTTTATTGGGTAAACTAGACCATGAGAGACGAAGAGCTTCGGCAATATATCGGCCACATGGTTGAATTACACTTTGCGTATGGTCGTGTTGTTATCGGCAAGCTCGTAATGGGTGAGATGCCCGGGTCTCGCTACGCACTCGAACGGCGGGGTCGTGACGCGTCGTGTCTGAATATCGAGGAGGCCTCCGTCGTCCGGTCAGTGCGCTTTTTGGACAACCTACCGGAGATGAGCCCGTGACCCCGTACCCTCGCCGCCATCTGTACCGAGGGCGTTACATTGACCAGCCACGGGGTAGGGCACTATGGCCAGAGTAACCCAAGCGCACGTATTGTTGCGAGCCTACCAATCCAAAACAAACAGTGCTCCGTTAGCCCAAAAGGGTCTGGCGGCCGAAGGGGTTCGCTAGGCCCTCTTCATTTAGGGTAAGACGTCTGAGGCTAGAAGGTTCACCCGTTACCTTCAGGCCCGGCCCCTTGGCGATGACGAGTGTTGTCAGGGGCCGCACTTTTCGAAAACAACGAGCACACGCGATTTGCCAGGCTCTTTGCTTCCCCGAAGCGATGGCTTCACGGTCCCTTTACTGAGTCACCTACCCGTATCTGAACGAACGCGGCGCGCGACTGAAAGAAGTGCTCTCCTTGTCGCAATGGTGCGCAAAGCATCGGCTTTGCGCAGTGTCACGCCAGGGCGAAACGCAATTTTCTCGGGGCAAGATGGGTCGGCGAAGAGACCTCGAGAAGCCTTGGTTTCCGCAACCTAGTGGAACGCGGGCAGTGCGGGCTTGAGGATCATCAGCACGAAGGCGATAAACGGCAGAACCAGCGCGATCGAGCCCCAAACGTTCCAGGACTTGGAGAGCTCCTCGTACTCTTGGAGATTGCCGGCGTGCGCGGCAACGGAGATCTTTTTCTGCGTGCGCGAGAGCGGACCAAAGGCGAGCCCGGCGAGGACGAAGGCGACGATTCCCCAGAGGAGCCAGCCGGTCGAGAGAATCGGGATATTGCCGACGAACGCCGCGGCCAAACCGCCGCCGAGCAAGAGCAGAATGCCCGGAATCGTAAAGACCTTGTCGGCCGCGATGATGCCGTCCATCGCACTGGCCATGATGCCGAGGTTTCCGGTCTTGTCCGCATGCCGTTTCCAGAAGACTCCGACTGTGATGTTCCCCAAGAAGAGGACGACGCCGAAAATGTGGATGAGTTTGAGAATGAGATACATGGCTGGTCATTCTTTCCCATCGTTCTGGCGGGTCATCCTTCGACAGGCTCAGGATGACACGGGGTAGGCTCAGGATGACACGTTCGCGCCTGCGCGAAGCGCAGTCCTGAGCGAGGCGCGACGCGCCGAGTCGGTAGGCTCAGGATGATAGGGGTGGACCGAGTGTGCGGAGGCGGCTTTCGAGGTCGGCGATGCGAGCGTGCGATTTCTCGGCGTCGATATGGTCGTAGGCCGCTCCCGCGCTGCGCGCGATCGCTTCTAAGAGCGTGCGCTCGTCGGAGGTCAGCAACGTGCCGTTGGCGCGTGGGCCGTAGAAGAGGAAGCCGAAGACCGAACCGCGCATCAATAGCGGAACGACGAGCGACGGCGTTTTCGAGCCGCCCGGTAGAATCGTTTCCGCGCGCGGACGGCCGTCGAGTGCGATCGGTGCGAGCTCGGCGCGCAGTTCGACGATCAGCGGGTCCTCGGAGTCGATCGATTCGGACTCTTGGCGCGTCCAGCCTCGATCGGCGGTACGCCTGAACGCACCGCCCTCGCGCGGTGCGAGAAAGAGTGCTGCCGAAGTGAGTCCAAGGACGCGAACGGGCTCTTCGACTAGAAACTCGATCAGCGTTTTTTCAGACGAGGTGTTTGCAAGCGCCCGGGCCGCGTGGTGCAAGGCTTCCTCGGCACGCCGCTGCTCGCGGAAGAAGAAGATGTTCAAGAAATTCTCGACGCGTCCGTGCAGTGCGTTGAGCGTAAATCCGATGATGAGCGCGGCAAAGAGGCTCACGTAGATTGCGGGGCGGGTGCTCTCGAAGATCTGCTCGGCCCACCACTCGAGGATTCCAAAGAAGAGCAGCATGATCGCGGTAACCGCGCCGTAGATGGCGGCGCGCCCAATTGCGAATCGAAAGTCGATAACCCGCTCCGAGAGAAAACCGTAGACGACGAAAATGGAGCCGGCGAGTCCGAACCAAGGCAATAGGGCCACCGTCCAATCGAGAAGATCGAGCAGTGGAATCGACGTGTTGCCGACGAGCGTGCTCAAGGTGTTCGCCAGCGCCCAGGTGAGATCGAGCGTTGGCGCCAGCGCGATGCCGGCAATCACCCAGTTCACTCGGCCGGCGGCAATGCCGGTGGCGCCGGAGGCGATGTACGCCAGCCCCGTTAAAACGACGATCAGCAGCGACGCATCGGCGACGCTTTCGAGGAGCAGAGCGGGCCCGGGATAACCCCAATGCTGGTAGACCATCCAGACGATCGGGTCGGTCCAGACGAAGAAGACGATAACCGAGAGCGCGCCGGCGATTCCGAGAAACCATGGCCAGGCGCGACTTGGCCTTCCGTAGAGCCGCTGTGCGAAAATCAAAATCATGAGCTGAGCGGCCGGATAGATCACTTGTATCGCCAGGTAACTTGCAAAGTTGATCGGCCACGCCGCTAGGTCGAGCGGCGTCTCGTTGACTTTGAGCAGCATCAGCATCGTGTAGACGTAAAACGCGAGCGTGATCGGACGCGGGCGCAGCAAAAAGAGCACGCTCGCAAACGCCAGCGAGAGGAAGAAGCAGAGTGGTATGCCGACGTATCGCGCGAGCGTGGCGCGCGGGGAATAGTCCGGAGAGGCTGCAACGATCCGGGTCTGGAACGTCCGGCCGTCGCGAGTAACCTCGACCGGAATGGTTTTTTGGGCGTGTGCGCCTCCGACCAGTGCGAAGCGCTGCGGCTGCGTGAGAGCCTGAAGATTGATGCGATCGCCGGTCTTTAGAGTGCCCGCAAGGGTAGAACCGGCTTCGACCTGGACCACGTCGGCGTTGAACGGAAAGAGGATTGGGTAGGAACCGAGTTGGGTCGAGTTTCCTTCGATGACGGCAAAGACGATCACCATCAGAATCGTCCCGATCGCTACGACGGCGAACGAGAGACGTTCGCAGAGGAAGCGCACGAGCGACTTCAAGGGTCCGCTACGAGAAGAGGACGATTCCCGTGTTGAGATTGTAGATTCCACCAATCACCTTTACTTCGCCCGCATCTACCGGAGCTGCGATGAGTTTTGACCGGGCGCTAGCCGCTCGAACGTTGAGCATGACATTGTGAGCTATCGCGTTTTGAAGCCAGCTCCCAGAAATTCCGCGCGCTCCTTGGACTGCCGGTTCGAGCGCCTTGACGATTCCTTGGATATGACCGGGTTGGGTTGCGCCGTCGCGCACGTAGTCGACGGCGGCAGTCACGGCGCCGCAGTTCTCGTGCCCGAGGATCACGATCAGGTTCACGTTGAGGACGTCGACTGCGAATTCGATCGAGCCGAGGTTGTCGTCGTTGAGAAAATTGCCGGCGACGCGAACGACGAAGAGCGCGCCGGGAGCTTGATCGAAGACCGTCTCGATCGGCACCCGCGAATCCGAGCAGCCGAGGACGGTCGCGAAAGGGCTCTGACCGCCGGCCAGCTCGGCGACGCGAGGCCCGTGCGGCTCGGCCTGCGGCGTGCCGGCGACGAAGCGGGCGTTGCCGGCCTTGAGCAACTCGAGCGCTTCCGCGGGGGTGGTGCGAGGCATAGCAAGCGGCGCTTTCTCGCCCGCACCCTTGCGCTCCCCGCCGTCCGTGTGGTAGTCTAACCGACGGCTCCAAAGACCGTAGCCGGCCGCAAGGCCTTAATGTTGACTACCGAGGAAGCGATCGTGAGAGTTTGCGGCATTGCAGGTGCGATGCGCAGTTCAAATGAGGCGCCCTCGAATGGGGCGCTTTTTGTTTAACCGCACATCTAACCGCACATCGCTTTTTGCTGGAAACTAGGACGCATGCCGACTACCCGTAAAGAGAGTACCGTCAACGAGCTGGCCGAAAAGCTCGCCGCAGCGAAGAATCTTTTCCTTACCGACTACCAAGGGTTGACCGTCGACCAGATCACGCGCCTGCGCGGTGAGCTTCGTAAAGACGGAAATACCTACTCGGTGGTCAAGAACACGCTCTTCCGGATCGCGGCCGGCGATCTCGCCGGAGAATTGGAGCGGTTTCTTGCCGGTCCGACCGGCATCGTCTTTGCCGGTGCCGATCCGGTCGCGCCCGCGAAGGCGCTCAAAACCTTCAGCGACACGGTCAAGAAAATAGCGGTCAAGGCCGCCTACATCGATGGCCGGGTCGTCGATGCCCAACAGGTCGAGAAGCTCGCTAAGCTTCCGCCGAAGATCGAACTCATCGCAAGTCTCGTCGGCTCACTCGCCAATCCGCTTCGCGGGCTCGTTACGGTGCTCTCTGGAAATCAGAGCGGCCTCGTGCGCGTACTCGAGCGAATTCGCGAGCAAAAAACCGGCGCCACCGCAAACGCTTAATCGCTTAATAAGGATAACGACGTATCATGGCAGTTGCCGAACTCATCGATCAAATCGATAAGCTCACCGTTCTCGAGCTGGCCGACCTGGTCAAACAGCTCGAAGAGAAATACGGCGTCTCCGCGGCCGCACCGGTCGCGATGATGGCCGCCGCTCCCGCGGCAGCCGCTCCGGAGGCCGAGAAGACCGAGTTCGACGTCATTCTCTCGGAGATCGGCGCGGAGAAGATCAAAGTCATCAAGGCCGTTCGCGAGCTCACGAGCCTCGGCCTCACCGAAGCCAAGGCATTCGTCGAGAGCGCTCCCAAGGCTGTGAAAGAGGGAGTCACTAAAGACGAAGCCGAGCAAGTGAAGAAGAAGCTCGAAGAAGCCGGCGCCAAGGTAGAGATCAAATAACGCCGCAGGGCAACCAAGGCGTTCCGGCGTGGGCGCAACTGCTGCCGCTGCTGCTCGTGGCAGTGCTGCTCGCCTATCGCATGATACGTCCGCAGAAGATCAGCGTGACCCGTATGTGGATCACGCCGATCTTTCTCTGCGCATTAACGGGGTGGGCGATCTACGCCAACGACCTACTCAACCCGGCGCCGCTACTCGAGATCGCAGCCGGTCTCGCGATCGGCGCGATCGTCGGCATTCCGTTCGGGATACTTCGCGGCATGCACACCGACGTTCGCCCGACCGAGCGGCGCGGCGTGATGTACCTCGGGTCATCGTGGGTAACGCTCGCGATTTTCATCGGCGCGTTCGGGCTGCGTTACGGCGTCCGCGAGCTGATGCCCCAGCGAGGAAGCCTCTCCGCCACGCTCGGCGACGGGCTGCTCGCGTTCGCGATTGCGTTCATCGTTGCGAGCTACGTGGTGATCTTGCGCAAGTACGAGCGCCTCGTGCCGAAAGCTGCGGCGGACGAACTAAAAGCGTAGCCGGCGCTCCGAATCACATAGCGAGGAGCAGCGACGCGAGCGGGCGCTGGATATTTCGATGGCCGTGGAGTACGCGCACTACATAGACGCGATTGCGCTCCGCGCGGTAGAAGATGACGTAGGGCAGCACCGGAAAAGACCGGATGTCAGAACCAAACTCGGGCCGACGTCTGCCGGCGCCGGGGTTTCGCACAATGAGCCGTTCAAGCGTCGCGATGATTCGGTTCATCAAACCTTCTGCGGCGCGGCTCCCTGCACGCTCCGTGTGATAAATCTCGATGTTATCGAGGTCGTCAGTCGCTTGCGCGCTGTACCGAATCACCAGCGGTTTCTCTCTGCGAGGCAGATCTCGCCGTTCGGCGCCGGGCCAGCTCTGCGCGGAGCTCCGCGGAACTCAACGTCCTGCCGGCACGGATATCGGCTTCGCCTTCGGCGATAGCGTTGCGTAGCCACTCTAGCTTGCTCGCCTCTTCCTCCATCATCAGGCGTATGCCATCTCGGACGACTTCGCTTGCATGCGCGTATTCGCCGGAGGCAACCTTTGCATCGATGTAGGCTTCCAATTCCTCCGGAAGCGAGATGTTCTTTGTGCCCATGGAGCTACGGTAGCACTCTTGGCGTTTTTTGCCAAGTACCGCGGCTTTGTCTCCAAGATCAAAAAGAGACTGGGGTCAACAGCCTATAGCTGCGAGGCGGGGAGACATTCTACCGCGGGGAAGATTCGAATGGGAGGAGACTGCGATAGCGCTATGCCACGTGCAAATCCCGCTGCTTCGTTCGAGGCTTCCGTGCGCCATCTCTTTCGTCATTTGGATGACGTTAAAGAGCTCAAGCGTAATCCATTAGTGCAACAAAGCGGGCTCGGCGTTATTCGAGCGCGGATCCAAGCTGGGGCGAAGGACTATTGCGACGCCGCTGGACCCGAAGAGCGGGTGCGAGTCCAGAGACGGCTCGCAATCTTGAATGGTTGCCTCCAAGGACGGTCGGTTAAAGAGGTGGCGACTCAGTTAGAAATGTCGCTGAGGCAATGCTATCGCGAGCGTTCTCTAATCCATCGCTACGTCGCTGAGTTCTTGCGGCGCGATGATTTCAAAAGCGTTGAGCCAGTTGCGCATATTGAGAGTGCCTTCGAGATTCAAATGGAAAGGGCCGCAGCCCGCGCCGCAAACGGTGACTATCTTCCGGCAATGCGCAAATACAAATCATTAATCGATCAGGGCAGCGTTTGTCAAAAACTGCGGGCACTAATTGGCCGCGCCGAGCTTGAACTGGAGCTCGGAGACTTGCGGTCGGCCGAATCATCCGTCGCCGCTCTTTCGACGTGTTCTGCGCAAGCCGACGATCTCCCCATGGTTGAAAACAACGAGTCAGGAGTCTACCAGCAACTCCTTTCGGCGAGACTGGCCTGGGAGACGGGGTCATTTGGCGAAGCTTTACGCAAGCTTTCCTTGGCGAGGAGTGCTGCGGCTGAGTTCAGGGCAGCTCCCGCGGACTGCCTGAGAGCCCTTTATGCCGATATTACCATCGAATCTGCAAATCGAGCGTTCGATTTAGGCGATTTTGAGGCCACTAAAGCGTTCCTCGCGATTGCCAGAGAGAGTAGCGATACGCTTTCGGGCCCAGCTCAAAGGACGGCCAATGTTTTGCTGATGGAGTCGACGTTGAGTTTTGTCAGCGTGCGCCCGGGTGAAGATATTCCGCTTCATGACCCGATCGCGTTGGCCAGCCGAGCGCATTCCGTTGCCCTGCAGTGCGGGTCCATAAAGTGGCGGTTGAGGGCGGAAATGTTTCTTACCGCCTTACAGCGAGCGACGGTTAACGTGATGCAGCGGGGCGAGCTAATTCTCTCCCTCGCGAAAAGCCTCCACAATCCGCGACTATTTGCCATGCTATCGCTCGAGCTCGCAGATATGCTTTTGGAGACGCCTTCTTGGCGGGAGGCCGATCGATTGATGCGGGTTACTCTGCCACGCGAGAGCTTTTACGCCGGCAGCTTCAGCATGCTCAAAGCCGTCTATCAACTAAAGGCGCGAGCTGCTCCGGCTGCTAAGAGACACGCACAAGTCGCTCATGCGGTCGCACGACGAGCCGCCGCCCCTAGATTTCAGGCCTCGACACTGCGTCTTCTGGGATGCTCGTCATACATGTTAGGCGAGCGCGAGCAGGCCGCGGACTACATTATCTCTGCTGTGTCGCTCGCCGAGCAGTACGGTAGCGCGCCGGCACGTCTGAAAACGTTTCGGACCGCCGCGCTGATTACGGGCAAACGAAAGTACGCGCGAGAGGCGGAGCGGCTCGCATCGGCCATTCAATAGAGTAGAGCGACTTTTTGCCAGAATGGGCCCGTTTGCCAAATACGTTCACTTTTTCGGCGCGGATTGTTAAGATGGTGAAGAGATCGCATTTAAGGTTAGAGTTGGCTCGCTTGGAGGAATCGTGACTATGGTCACCCGGATCATTTTGATTTTGTGCGCGGTCGTGATGGCCGGCTGCAGCGGCAGCGCACTTAATCGAGCTTTGCCAAACGGAGTGCCTTCGATTACGAGGACGCAGTTTGCCGGGCCAAATCGGGCGGCGTCGCCGGCGTTCGAACACCTCTTTAGCTTCAACGATACCAACGGCGCCCAGCCTGAAGGCGGCCTGGTTGAACTGGGTGGCGCATTATACGGCACGACGCAGCTGGGGGGCGATAGCGGGTGCTTCGGCGGCTATAGCACACCGGGGTGCGGAACGGTCTTTACAGTGTCGACCGCCGGCAAAGAAGTCGCGCTCTATAGTTTCAAGGGCGAGCCTGACGGCGCAATATCCTGGGCACCTCTCATAAGCGCTAATGGTAAGCTATTCGGCACGACGATTAAGGGTGGGAACAGTCCGTGCGACTCCAGTGACAACGTGCCGGGTTGCGGTACCGTTTTCGAAATTACGCCGTCGGGTGGGGAGACGGTACTTCATAGTTTTCAGGGTGGCAGCGACGGCGCGACGCCGTCATTTTGGTCTCCGCTCGTCTTCGTGAAAGGCGCGATTTACGGAGTCACAGAGCAGGGTGGGGCAAATAATGCAGGTACCTTTTTCAGAGTAACGATGTCGGGTAAGGAGAGCGTTCTTTACAGCTTCAAGGCCCAATCTTCCGAATCGGATCCACGCAGCATCGTTTTTAGTAACGGGGCCTTCTACGGCGTCTCATTTGGCCAGGGAAGGACGTACAGCCCGAACTATGGCAGCGTCTTCCGAGTCACCATGTTAGGTAAAGAAAAAATAATTCACAGTTTTCAGGGTGCACCGGACGGAGCGAATCCGACCGGGCAGCTCGTCGCATCGGGGAATATGCTCTACGGCGTGACGACCAGCGGAGGCACGGGTAAATGCTATCCCTACGGCTGCGGAACCGTCTTTGGTGTGACAATTGGCGGCAAGGAAAGAGTCTTACATCGGTTTGACTATCTTCGAACGGCAGATGGCGCGCTGCCGTACTCGGGTCTGGTCTTGCTGCACGGCGCTCTCTATGGTGCGACGGCCTCCGGAGGAGAGAAGAACAATGACGGGGGCGTCGTTTTCAAGGTGACGACGTCGGGAGCGGAGACCATACTGTATCGTTTTGGATTGTACGATAGGAACGGCACGTCTCCGGACGGGGGCGTGACGGCGGTCGGCAACACGCTCTACGGCACCACGAGCTACGGCGGGAAGGTTAAGTCCGGCAACAAGGTCGGATACGGAACCGTCTTTAAGCTAAGATCGTAACGTTGCCGGCGTGACGCCGGTAAGGCGTTTCATGCAGCGCGCCATGTGGCTCTGGTCGGCGAAACCGGCCTGCAGGGCGACGTCGCTGAGCGCAAGACGTTCACGGACGATTAGATCGGTTGCATACTCGACGCGACTGCGGATGACGTATTGATGGACCGGCATGCCCGCGGTTCGTTTGAAGACGACGCGAAAGTGTGAGGGGCTCATATCGACGAGTTGCGCGAGTTGAGCCAGCGAGAGCTCGTCGCTCAGGTGCTCGTGGATGTAGTCGACGACGCGCTGCAGACGGCGGCGCGAAAAACGTTGGTCGCAGCGTGCCGCTCCGGCGGGGGCGTACGCGCGCAGCAGATGCGAGGCGAGCGCGAGGCCGAGGCTCTCGCCGTAAAGACGGCCGAGGGGTTCGGAGGTTTCCAACTCGGCCTTCACCGCCCAGCCGATGTGTTCGATGCGCGGATCGCGGACGTGCAGTTGCGGTGCGACGGCAACGCGATCGAGATTCACGCCCATCGCTTCGGCGGCGGAGTGCATCAGCAGCGGTCCGAGATACATCGTGAGCTTGACCGTCGCCGACTCGGTCTCCCAGATGCGCGGCACGCCGGGCGGAACGATCTTGACGTCGCCGGGCACCTGCAGACGCCGCAGCGTTTTGCCGTCGCAGCGGCTGGTAACCAAGAGCGGTCGCCCGACCTGCATGCTGACGTTGTGGCGTACGTACTGATCCTTGGAGAAGCCGGCCGACGCTTCGTAGAGAATCGCTTCGAAGCCATTCCAATGCCGATCTTTGCTCGACGCGCGCGCGCGAAAAAGCATCTCGCGATCCTCGTGCCGGGCCCAGGCGCGTTCTTGCCACATGTCGAGGACCAAGTAACGCAGCGGGGCGGTCGATCGTGACCGCCCCGTTCGCGTTCTTACGGGGTCAATAGACGGCTGCGAAGCATCCGGCGTAGAGCGTCGGGCAGACGCGGCCGGCGTACCGGCGCGCCCGCACGAAGGCCGGCCATGCCGCCGGCCGGCGTTGCCATGAAGGCCGGCGATTCGCTGCCGCAAGCACCGCTCGAGAGAACGCACGCGCCCCCGGTGATCGCGCCGCTATCGTTAATGTCGTTGGCGAAGATCAGATAGAGCGGCGAACTCGGCGGGATCAGCGTGTTGAGATCGGTCATCGTGCCGTTTTGCCAGATGAACGCGCGGGCGCTCGATGGCCCGAACGATTCGCCGACCACCTGTCCGGTGTTGTTGATGCCGAGTGCTTCGCTATTCGTATCGCCGGGAAGCGTGCCGAGGTTCTGCATTCCCCCGCTCTTCGTCCAGAGAAATGCGACCGGATTCGGCGTGCCGTCTTGGTCGCCCGGCAAGTCGGCGAATCCGACGACGACGCCGTGATTGTTGATTGCCATCGGCGTATTCCAAGAAACGCCGCCCAGACTTCCAAGTCGATGCACGCGTCCGTTCTCCCAGATCACCGCGTGACGGGCGGTGAAACGCCCCACGGCTTGATCGCACTTTCCGGAGATGCCGACGATCTGTCCGCGATCGTTGATCTCGGTTGCCGCGCCGTCGAGATCGCCCGGGTAGGGTGGCAGCTCGCGAATCTTCGTTCGACCCCACGGCTGGTAGACGACCGCTTCGAATCCGAGCACTTGCGGGCTCGTGCAGGTGCGATCGTGCTTGCGCGTCTCGGCCCAGCCGACGATCCTTCCGGCGTTGTTGGCGCCGGCGGCGAATCCGTTGTTGCCGCCGAGGGTTGGAAGCTGCAGCATGCGCCCGAGATGCCACGCGAAACCGCGGCAGATGCGTCCGCTGGGCGGCGGCGGGAAGAAGGCGCCCGCACACGACCAGACTTCACCGAGCTGTTGCGGTGCGCTGGTTTCGGAGATGCCGCTGATGAGGCCGTTGTCGTTCTTGACGGGCCACTCGACGGCGCTGTTCGGGCCGCCGAGCGTGCCGAGATCGGTGGGAGCGCCGCCGTTTTGCCAGAGCGCGGCGTGAATGTAGGCACTCGAGGTTAGGGTTGAGAGACCGGTCACCCAGCCCGGATTATTGATGCTGCTGCCGGCGGCAAACGAGCCGCCGAGCGGCTGGAGCTGCGTAACCGTGTATTGCGATGACGATTGCGCGGAGTTCGCCGGAGGCACGGTGCCCACTCCGGGCGGTCCTCCGCCCGCCGACGATTGGCATCCGGCCAGAATCGTCAGCGCCAACGTGCAAGCTGCAATGCGAAATTTCATCGGACTCCTCCATTAACGAGTATGGGAGGAGCGTAGCAGTGGTTGGAGGCGCTGTCGCCCACGTTCCGACGCTTCGGAGTACAAACGGACGGAGTTCGGCTAATGCGACGATAAGTACGGTATCCGATGGAACTGACGGCGATCGCCCGAAGATCCTTAGGCGTCGATCCGTTCTCGGATCAAGGAGCAAGGCAAGTGAAGGGCTTGGATTTCGGCCGCTATGTGTTAGGCGGCTTTGCTGCTGCGGCGATACTCGCGGGATGCGCCCTTCCCCTGAGCCTGTCGAAGGGTCAGGGTGACACGCAACAGCCCCCAGGCGCGTGGCTCCCGACGGCTTCTCAATCGGCCAGCCCGAACAGACACGCCGTTTTAGCTGTGGCGAAATCGTTGCTGTATGTGGCGGATAGAACGACCGGTAGCGTCTACGTTCGAGCACTGCCGGGCGGTGCGCTCGTCCAAACGCTCTCAGGATTCCTCGAACCATACGGCGACTGCACCGACACCAAGGGCGACGTTTATATTACGGATTACGGAACGAGGGTCATTCGCGAGTACGCCCATGGTGCGGCGAACCCGATTCGCATCTTAACCGAGAGATACAGACCTTGGAGCTGCGCCGTTGATCCGCTAACTGGAGACTTGGCGGCGGCGAATGCCACGAACGAAGGTAGTCGAGGAATCGTGGCCATTTATTCGAGCGCCAAAGGCAGACCGGTTTACCGTTTTCGCAAGGGCCTTAGTTTTTTCTATTGCGCATACGACAGCCAGGGAAACCTATTTCTCGACGGCCTCGGCCCAAGCGGAACGAGTGACGTCGGCCTGGTCGAACTTCGCAAGGGTCAAAGCGCCTTTACGACGATCGCCCTCAATCAGAGTTTCACTTCGATCGGAGGCCTCGCGTGGAGAGGCACGCAAATGGCGGTCGGCGATCCAAAAAGTCAAATCATTTACAGTTTCAAGATGAGCGGGCAAAAGGGGGTCAAAACGGGTGGTACGCTCCTTACCGGCTCGGGCGAGCTAGGAGCGTTTTCGATCGCAAACAACGACGTCTACGTGCCGGCGGAGATCAAGGAATATCAGGGAGTCGTTCGAGTTTATCATTACCCGGCTGGCGGCCGACCGTATAGTACGTGGTTCGGTTTCGCCCTACCCACCGGTGTAGCGGTCAGCACGGTCAAATGAGTTGGAGCGCGAATTTCGGCCGCTTAGCGACCGGCTGCTGCGTGGCTGCGGCAATGCTAGGAGGGTGCGGTGCCCTTCCCCTGAGCCTGTCGAAGGGTCCGGATGACGTGCAGCCGCCGATCGGCGTGCCGGGTGCGATGCCGCCGCGCATTAAGGATGCAGAGATCAGCCGACCGACGAGCACGCTGAAACACATTGTGGTTGTGATTCAGGAGAATCGAACTTTCAACGATTTGTTCGCGAAGTTTCCTGGTGCCGACGGAACGACTCGAGGTCGACTTAAGAATACAAGCGGTCGCGGTTACACGTACATCGCGCTCAAAGAAGTCAATCTAGACGAGCATTGTGATTTCGGCCACGGGTACCAGGGCTTTCTGAAAAACTACGACGAGGGCGCGATGGATGGCTTTGGCCTGGTGGGCAATAAGTGTAACGGTAATCACCGAGCAGCATACCAGTACGTAAATCCTTCGCAGATTCAACCCTATTGGGACATGGCCCAGCAATACGTTCTTGGCGATCATATGTTTCAGACACAAGGCAGCGGAAGCTTTACTGCCCATCAAGACTTGATCGCCGGGGCAACCATTATCGATCCGTACAAGACTGTAAGTCTGGTGGACTTTCCGACGCACACGCCGTGGGGCTGTGACGCGCCGCCGGGAAGCACGACGCCGAAACTGATTTGGACTGGCTCGCAGATTGTGAGCGGCCAAGGGCCGTTTCCGTGCCTCGGCTACTCAACGCTGCGCGATCTCCTCGATGCTAAAGGCGTGACGTGGAGGTACTACTCGCCCCCGATTCTAGGCCATCAACAACCTGAGGGTCGACTCTGGAATGCATTCGACGCGATCGACGCCGTACGGCACAGCAAAGAATGGGGCACGAACGTCACGTTTTCGAACGCTCTAATCTTTAAAGACATAACGAAGAACCAACTGCCGGCAGTGTCGTGGGTGATTCCGGATCGCGAGGAATCGGACCATCCGCAGTCGCCGTTCGGCGACGACGGCCCGTCATGGGTGGCGAGCATCGTCAACGCCATCGGAACGACGGCCTATTGGAACAACACGGCAATCGTCGTCGTGTGGGACGATTGGGGCGGTTTTTACGATCAGGTTTCGCCGCCGCTCACCGATCACTGGGGCGGCCTCGGATTTCGCGTGCCAATGATCGTCGTTTCGGCCTATGCGCGGGAGCATCATAAGGGACAGCCCGGTTACATTACGCATACCAATTATGAGTTCGGAAGCATCCTGAAGTTCATCGAGCACACATTCGATCTGGGCACGCTGCATACGACCGATGAACGCGCCACCGGCATCGGCGACTGCTTCGACTTCACGCAGTCGCCGCGCACGTTCACAAAGATTCCATCGAGCAAGACCACGGAGTACTTCCTGCACACGCCGCCGTCGCAACTGCCGGTCGACACGGAATAGCTAGTCTTTGCACCGAGCGGCTAGGCCGCGGCGGGCTTACGGCGCGAAGCCGTTACCATAATAGGCCGCATTCGGTGTTTTGAGGTGCCCCGCGCCAAGCGCGGTTATCACTTTTCCGTGATCGACATCAACCTCGAGAGCTTCTGCGGGCTCTGAAGAGCTTTGGACTACGGCCCAGACGTGGTTGTGGTAAGTATGAAAGTGGCAGTTACCATTTCCAAAGCCGTAGCCCGGTGGGAGATCAATCCTATGCGACGTTTTGTACCAGTCCTTGCCGATTGTGACATAGGCGATTTTGTTCAATCGACCAAAGACTAGATGCCGATTCGATGTCGTGAAGCCGCATTACTTGTGGGGGAAATCCCGATTGCATTACTATCGTTGTGTACAAAACTTTGCCACTGACGGGGATACCCGCCATGGTAGCGGTGCTAGGCGATTTCTTAGGACCTTGTAAGTATGCTCGAAGCGCGTTGAGCCATAGGGATACCTGACTATGGCCTGCTGGAACCCTCCGGCCGATTCACTTTCAACGTAAAGGTTGTCGTCAACATCAACCGTCATCGTAGAAGAGAACCCGGGCGGATGATATTCGGCAATTTGGTAGTCAAGGCGATGCGTATACTCGCGCACGGAGGAGAAGTTGTTCTTGGTGAACACGTCTGCGTAGACATGCCCTCGGCTGTCGGTGACGACGTCGACCGGGGCAAGAGTCTTGAAGGTCTTTTCGGCGACCTTATTGCCTGCTGGATCGAACGCGATGATAGCGTGCAGTCCAGGGTCGGCAACGTACAGGTAGCTGGAAACCGCGCCGGGCTCGGCGTGCGCTGCGATCGCGGAGGTTTGCGGAACCTGGCCGGTCGCGCCGATCGGCGGCTGGGCTCCGGCGCAGCCCGCCAGCATCGCCACAGCCATACCGCTGCACAATGTGTAACGGCTAAAATGCAAGTTCTTCATATGCCTTGCTCATTGATCCGTGAATGGATCGGCGACCTCGAATTAGCGCGCATCCTATCCGTGCGGAGCGCGGCTGATCGTCACGCCCAATAAGCCGCTCAATTTGGGTACTTTTTTCGTTGGGCGGCCTGCTGCCGGATAATGCCAAAAGCCAAGTTGGCCTTCGACATGCCCCGTCGGTACGAGAACCGCATTTCCCTCGATCCAAGACTGAACTAGGCCATGCGCCAACCATTTCCTAAGTTTCGTGGTCCCCACTATCGTTGCCGTCGAGCCGGAAAAGCTCAAGCGATGAAGTTCGTATGATCTCTTATCTTGCTCCGCCAGGCTGATATACTTTCCATCCCATTGGATCTGTCTCGGTTCGGTGATGCTCTTGCGTAAGCTGAAGGTCGAAAACGAGCTGGAGCCTTTCGGAAGGTCCGCGAGATATATCTGATCGCCGCCTCCCGTACCGTCAACGAAGAGATTCCCCTTATCGTCGTAGCCGCAAAAATAGTAGTTTGAGAATTCGGGGTCCCGATAGACGGTTGGAGCGCCCGTTGCCTTCTTGTAGATCGCCACGTACCCTGGACCACCGACGCTGTTGATGCTTGAGACTGCAAGGTTTCCGGTTAGTGAATCAACTGCGCATCCGAATGGCCACGTTTGCTTCTCAGGGAACGTTTGAATTGGTTGACTTCCGCCGTGCGCGTATTCGTAGACGTAGCCTTGCTTTCCGCCGTCGAGCGACGCCACGAAGACATCACCGGATGAGTCTGAGCACAGCCCCTGTTGGGACAGCGTATTGGCCGGCGCAAAGGACTCGATGAAGCGTCCTTCTGGGTACGATAAGATGTCAATAGCATCGCCCGAGGAGGCGGCGTAAATTAGGTCACCGGTGGTTTGACGAACAAGCTGAGGTTGCATTGGAGACGCCTGGAAGTAGTCTCTGCGCGCGCAGCGATCGGCGACTGCGTTCCCCCGCACCCTGCCAGAATTGCCGCAGCAGCAAAGCCGCGTAGATGAAATGAGAAGGCCGGTCCCCAAAAGGGCGACTTGCTAAAAGCGCCTTTGCGCACTCGAAGTGCATTGAAAGGGGACCGACGCATGAAGCAAAGCATAGCAGACCCGGGACGCAAAACAAAGCCTGCGCGGCGACCTGCAATTCAGCGAGCCGGGTTCGCGATCGGGGCCGACGTCAGCGACAATTCAGCGAAATCTGCGTGCTTGCCCGCGTCGCGCTCGAGGCGGGAACGCACTCCGAGCCGGTCACTAAGAGCAGCCAACGCTTGCTGCGAAAACCCCGTATAGCCAGCTATATGCCGAAAGCCGTGGCCAGCGTCGTTGCCGCCGCAAAGAGAAGCGAGGAAAAGGGCCGCGCCGCCACGCGCGATGTCGCGCGGAGCCTGGGGGCTGAGCACCGAACGTTCTTAACCGCCGGTCCGTTCATGCAGCGAGGAGCAATGCAGATGAAGAGCTTGGATTTTAGACACTACGTGTTAGGCGGCTTTGCTGCTGCCGCATTGCTGGCAGGGTGCGGCGCCCTTCCCCTGAGCCTGTCGAAGGGTCAGAGTGACACCCAGCCGCCGATCGGCGCGCCGAGCGCGATGCGGCAAAGTCGCGCAATCGCTACGCACGCCGAGCGCAGCAGATCGTGGATGCTGCCGGAAGCGAAGAGCGAGGACTTGCTTTACGTCTCAGACTATCAGAACGGAGTAATCGTCCTCTCCTACACACCGCCGCGGTTAAAGTACGTAGGATTCCTCTCTGAGCCGCAATGGGGCGAAGGCGAGTGCGTCGACAAAGCTCAGAACGTTTTTATCACCGGTAGCGCATATGACATTGTAGAGTACGCACACGGCGCGACGACCCCGAAAGCGATCCTAACCGATCCATTTGCTCTTCCCTTGAGTTGTTCTGTCGACCCAACGACCGGAAACCTCGCCGTCGTTGGCTACCCCGATCAGTTTCACAAAATTTACGGAGCTGCAATCTTCAAAAAGGCGCGCGGGAAGCCCACGCTCTACGAGGACACAGGCTTCGCTGCTTTCGCGTGCACTTACGATAACGAAGGTAACCTGTTTCTCGACGGCAGCCTAACGAGCAGTGTCGCCATAGCTAAGTTGCAAAAAGGCAGTAGCACCTTTACAAACATTCCGCTCGAGCAATCGTTCAATGCGGTCGGCGGTATACAGTGGGATGGTCAGTACGTCGCGGTTGGCGATTACTACAATGCAGTGATTTATGAGTTCGAGATCAACGGAAGCAGCGCGACGAAAGTTGGCTCCACGCCTTTAGGCGGCTCGGGTACGGTTCTACAGTTCTTCATTGACCGTGGCAGAGTGATCGTGCCCAGCACCTTTCAAAATTACTCCGGTTTCGTGAAGATCTTCGACTATCCAGCGGGCGGCGCAGCCAAGAGAACGCATGACGTTGGCAGCCCTAACGGAACCGTCGTTAGCCGCGCGCGACGCCACTAAGTCTTAAAAGCAGGAGCAGCGAGTGGGCAAAGACCGATGAAGATTTCAAGCCTCGGCCGTTATGCACTCGTATCCCTTTCCGCAGAACGGGTACTGACACTACGTAAGAGCTCCGTCAAAAGTCAGGATGGAAGTAATGCTTGTGATAACCGAGCGCGATGACGTTATTGCCCTGAAGCCCAAATCTGACCGGGCCCGCCGATCGGTGGCTGCGATCCACCGCTATGCCCGAGCTCTGCAGACCGTTCACTTGAGGCTAACCGCTTCTCCGGACGGCGCTTGGTCGGAAAAGCTTTTGACCGGAGAACCACCGGCGGGAAACCGCCAGAACCCGAAGGCTCGTACCGAGTCATACGCGATCGGCCCGATAACCGTGCTACCCTGAATCCAAAATTGCGCGCGTGCGTACGAAAGTTGGAGCGTTGTCTTGCTGACTTTCGTTCCGGAGCTTCCACTCAGCGCGAAGCGATAGATGACCGATGGGCTAGAAGAGCCCGTGCCGAGGTCTGCGATTGCGAGGTATTTCCCATCCCACTGCATCGAACCCGCGGCGCTGATAGTTTGATCGAGGGTTATCGTCGTAAAAGTCTTGCTGCCCTTTTGCAGCTCCGCGAGCCTAAAGCCTCCGCTGGAGCCCCCTCCATCAACAAAAAGGTCGCCGTTCTTGTCGTATGTACAAAAGGTAATGGATTGCATGTCGGGATCTGCGTACGACTTGGCGTAGCGCCAGCCTCGCTTTTGGCTGTACGGGAAGATGACGATCCCGCCTCCGAAGCCCTCGGTGACGGCCAGAGTCTCGCTGGTCGGGTCCACCGAGCAGTCAACAGCCGCGTACGGATCGTTGAGCGTAACCTTCGGCGTTATTGCACCATGAGCATAAACCAGTATCTGCGTCCCAAAGAGGCCTGCCGGGATAAATACGTTATTCGCCCTATCAGTGCAAAGATAGAGCCCACCGACTCCGAGCGAGCCGAGCAGACCGCCGCGAGGATACGTGTAGACGTTGACTTCATTCCCCAGTGCGATGTAGAGAAGGTCGCGTCCCTTCGCCTCGGGCCGCATCCACGATCCGCCATGCCCGGCGTGCATTGCGATCGTGCCGTTTTGCGGCATCGAGCCTGATCCTACGATCGGCGGCTGCGATCCGCCGCACCCGGCCAGCATCGCCGTAGCGATGAAAATGCTGAGCGCAACGTGGCCACAATCTGAGCTCTTCACCTGCATTGCTCCCTCGCTCCGATAAATCGATAGGCGGCTTGGAACATTCGGCGCTTAGCGCCGAGCCCCCGCAGGTAATGGGCATCGTGATCGCATGTGTATTAAGTAGGCGCGTTCGTAGGGCAGGCTGTTCAAGCGATCGCAAGGGGTATCGCATGACGTTGTGCCAGCTGCGCGCCCGGAGGCTAAAAGCGCCGCGGAGCCCTGCGCGGCCATAGTCGCGGCTACTTATCGGATGTTGCGAATGGGGCCATTGTAAAGGCAGCGCTGCAATGCGACACGTTGAGATGCTTAGGCGAGCCGGCTCGTACGAACTGCGCGATCAACGCGTCGGTACAGGGCGTTACGTGGTGTGACCGGCGCCCGCGACGATTATCTGCCGAGCGTTGGTTAGGAATCGCAGTGCCTCCGTTGCGAATCGCGGCGGCGTCGTCGGATCATCCGAGCCGCTAATCAACAGGATGCGCAAGTCGCTGCGAACACCCTCGATCCTGAGCTGAACTACCGAGGGCCTTATCTAGTATGAGCGGCCTGCTCCATCCAGCATCTGCGGTAGAAGCGGGAAAGCAGGCGCGACCGGAAGTTCTTAAGCCCTTATGTCGTGACTTTCGTCTCGGGATAAGAGGATCAAGTGATCGGGCTTGAAACAACAAAATGGGATAGGCGGGGCGAAGCAAGGTCTGACCGCTGCATCATTGGAGGCGACAAGCCGAATGGGAAGCGAGGAAACCCAAGGGGACTACATCGGCCGGGTTAAGCAGTATCAGAACTGGTACGATGGCAAGGCTGTGAAATGCAAATCGCGGTATCTCTCCATGCGGGTTATCGCCGTTGTGGGAGCTCTGCTCGTTCCGGTAACCGTGAATTTACCCGACATCTCGCCTCACCTCGCCGTTGGTAAGCCTGTCAGCACGCTGTTGGGAATTGTAATCGCGGCCACCGTCTCTCTGGAAGGTGTGTATCACTACCGCGAACAGTGGAAGAACTACCGCTCGACCGAACAGTACTTAGGTCGCGAGCTTGTCTATTACGAGACCGGTACCGGACCTTACGATCATATCACCGCCGAGATTGCATTCCGGCTTCTCGTAGATCGCGTCGAGAGGGCGATTGCTGCGGAGAACGCATCGACTTTGAGCGTGATGACACTGGCTAATACCCAGGGAGGGTCAGCGTCATCCTCTTTGACCCCGCCGGGCGGCTAGATCCTCCGCCGATCTGCGGGCGCCACCAACTCAAATCTGATGTCGATCGCAGCCGAGCCAGTCAAGAAGGTATCTCGTCTTGAAAGCTGCGGCCTCACGCCTCGCACGTGGGCCGACGCTGCTCGTGTTAGAATCACGGAGTGGAAAACCACTCCATTAGTACCTCGACCGTGAACTGGAGGCCAAAGCATGGGCTGATCGGGTTGGTAATCTGCGTCCTCTGTGCGGAAGGGGTAGTCGCCGGGTTGGACCGATCATGTATGCTTTCATTCAACCTTGGCATCTTGGCTGGACAACTGCTAGTTTTGAATATGTTTGGCGCTCCAGAAATAATGGGTATGGTGGCTGGAATTCCGGCATTCTTAATCGCGGCGTTCCCCGACAACGTGAATTTACGTCGCGATGGACTCTTCCTTGCGTTTACTTTACTAGCGATCGTAGCGATCGCTCTTGTCGCAGCCATGCGCGCAGGTTGGCAGGGATTTCTACTCTTCGTCGCGCTCATTGGCGCAGGATCACTACTGGGCTTTTGGACGCGAGCGTTGGAAGAGTTCCGGCAGTTCTGGTTGCCCATTGGCATTTTGTTGGCTCTCTCAGTAGCGGGCGTCATTTTCTTATATGGACACTATGGCCAGAACAACTGTTGGCCGTGAAGGCTCGCGCAGCCACCCCGTTTCGCCCCGCAGCGCACCAAGCGGCAATGCGACCGGCGCCCCATGAACGTTCCCTCTTTTGTCTAGCGGTGCGCGACACTCACGGTTACGCCGTACGCCGACGTCACAGAGATCGTGTTCACCGGCGACCCGCCGGCCGGATAGTTTGCCCTGTATCCAGAACTGCGCTACCATCTTCACGCCCTTAAGGACCGCCGCGCAAACTGCGAGGTTCGCGATCAGTGGGTCCGCAGAGCAGCTCCCCCGGGCGCTCAAGGTCGCAATCGGGCTAGCGCCGTCGTGGGCGAACTCGTAAAGGCACTGGGACGTCGAGATGAAGACGTCACCGACCTTATTCGAACACGCATGATCCGGCGATGAAAAATATCCCAGCGTTCCGTGCGCTTTGGCTCTTGGGTAGCTGTACACGAAGACCGCTTCCGGAGAGGTTACCGCGTAAAGCAAGTCTTGGTCGTAGCCGTCCGGCCTGCTCGGCAATCCGTCGCGATCGGCGTGCTTGGCGACCGCGCTCCGTGACTCCTCGATCCGTGAACGGATCTGACTCGTAGAACGTTCGGACCTTAGCGCCGTGCTCCCGCGCAGCGTAGCTTTCGGTGGTCGGATCGCTACTCTAGCTCTTACGGCTGCGAAGCGAGTACGGCCGAGCCGCTGATGAAGCTGACGAGTGCCGCGAGGTTCGAGAGTGACATGGTTATCCGTTCGTCCTTCGTGGTTCGTCCTTCGTCCTTCGACTCCGGCGCTTCGCGCCTGCGCTCAGGATGACACAGCTTGGCGCCTGCGCTCAGATGACACAGTCTGGCGGAGCTACGTCAGAGTTTCGCTAGCGGAGGAAGGCTACTAGTAGGAGGGCGACGATGTTGAGGACTTTGATCATTGGGTTGATTGCGGGGCCGGCGGTGTCTTTGTAGGGATCGCCGACCGTGTCGCCGGTGACGGCTGCCTGATGCGCGATCGAGCCTTTGCCGCCGTAGTTTCCGTCTTCGATGTATTTCTTGGCGTTATCCCAGGCGCCGCCGCCCGATGTAAACGAGATCGCGACGAAGAAGCCCGTGACGATCGAACCCAGGAGAATGCCGCCCATCATCTGCGCGCCGGTATCGCCGGGGAAGACGCCGGTGAATGAGAGGATGACGACGAGCAACGGAACGCCGACCGGAATCAATGCCGGAACGATCATCTCGCGCAGCGCCGCTCGCGTGACGATGTCGACGGTCGTTGCATAGTTCGGCCGCGCGGTGCCTTCCATGATGCCGGGAATCTCGCGGAACTGACGGCGCACTTCCTCGACGACCGAACTGGCGGCGCGTCCGACGGACTGCATCGAGAGCGACGCGAAGAGATAGGGAAGGAGGCCGCCGATGAAGAGTCCGGTGAGCACGAACGGATTGCCGATTGCGAAGAGATTGCGAACGCCGTTGGTACAGGCGATCGTCGGCACGCCCGGGCACTTGTGGTTGATCAGTTGCTGCAGGAACGAGGCGAAGAGGACGATCGCGGCGAGCGCGGCCGAGCCGATCGCGTAGCCCTTGGTGACGGCCTTGGTCGTATTGCCGACGGCGTCGAGCGGATCGGTGACGGCGCGCACGTCGTCCGGCATATCGGCCATCTCGGCGATGCCGCCGGCGTTGTCGGTGATCGGGCCGAACGAGTCGATCGCGACGATGATTCCCGCCATTGAGAGCATCGACATCACGGCGATGCCGACGCCGTAGACGCCCGCCATCGCGTAGCTGACCAGGATGCCCACCACGATGACGATTGCGGGTAGTGCCGTCGCCTGCATCGAGACCGCGAGACCGGCGATGATGTTCGTCGCGTGACCGGTGAGCGAAGCCTTTGCGATCGAGCGTACCGGTCCGAACTGCGTGCCGGTATAGTATTCGGTTATGAGCGTGATAAGCGCCGTGATAACGATGCCGACGACCGCACAGATGAATATGCTGTTCTGGCCGATGCCCGCGGCAACGGCCTCCGGCGCGCCGAAGACACGCTGCGTGGCAAAGTAGAAGCCGATCAGCGCGAGAATGCTGGCGACCACCATTCCACGGTAAAGCGCGGCCATGATCTTCGTTTTGCGGACCTGGCCGACGCCGACGAAGATGACGCCGACGATCGAAGCGACGATCGAGACTGCGCCGAGTAGGAGCGGGAACGTGGTTGCGTTCGGAATCGCCGCGCCGAAGAGCAGATTGCCGAGCAGCATCGCGGCGACCGTCGTAACGCAGTACGTCTCGAAGAGGTCGGCCGCCATGCCGGCGCAGTCGCCGACGTTGTCGCCCACGTTATCGGCAATGACGGCCGGGTTGCGCGGATCGTCTTCAGGAATTCCGGCTTCGACTTTTCCGACCAGGTCGGCGCCGACGTCGGCGGCCTTCGTATAGATTCCGCCGCCAAGACGCGCAAATACGGAGATCAGCGAGCATCCGAAAGCGAGCCCGACCATCGCGTTGAGCGACGTGGCGGAATCGCCGTTGTTGACGGCTTGGAGTATCGCGTAATACCCAGAGACGGCGAGCAGTCCCAGACCGACGACCAACATGCCGGTAACCGAGCCACCGCGAAATGCGACGTTGAGCGCCGGCGTAAGGCCGCCGCGCGCCGCTTCGGCCGTGCGAACGTTCGCGCGCACCGACACGACCATCCCGATGAAACCGGCAGCTCCCGAAAGGATGGCGCCGATCAAGAAACCGATGGCGGCTTCCTTGCCGAGCGTCGGAGCGAAGAGTATCACGATCGCGAGAACGATTGCGACGATCCCGATCGTCATATACTGACGCTGGAGAAATGCCATCGCGCCTTCTTGGATCGCGAGGGCGATCTCGCGCATGCGCTCGTTGCCGGCGGGCTGGGCGATCACCCAGAAGGTCAGCGCGATGCCGTAGAGCACCGCGAGGGCTCCGCCGATAAGTCCGGTGTCGATCGCTGTCTGTGCGGTCATGATTTTCCTTAAGTTTTAGTAAAAATACGGCCCGAAAGGGCCGACTAGCCCGCCTACTCCCTTTGGTTGCGCAAGTCCTCGCAGGCGGTCGCCGAAAGTTCGGGTGATGCACGGAGGCGAGAGCACGGAACTCCTCATCGTCGGCCACGGCTCCGCGAGGGGGACCTGCCGTGGCTAAGCCGCTACCCGACCGCGAGCAGATCATCCATCAGTACTTGCACCTGGTGAAGTACGTAGCGGATCGGCTCTCGGCCAACCTCCCCGCGAACGTTGACACCAACGACCTCGTCAACGACGGTGTCTTCGGACTGATCGATGCGATCGAAAAGTTCGACGCTGCTCGAGCCGTCAAATTCGAAACCTACGCAATCGCGCGTATCACCGGGGCGATGCTCGACGCGTTGCGCTCCCTCGACTGGGTTCCACGGACGGTTCGGCAACGGGTGCGCGAGGTTCGCCGAGCGTTCGAAGGTTTGGAGTTCGAGCTGGGACGCGATCCCACCGATGCAGAGCTCGCTTGCAGGCTGCACGTGTCGGTGCAAGAACTCGACCGCGTTCGCCAGCGCGCGCGCGCGACGAGCATGCTTTCGCTCGAAGAGCCGGTGCGCAGCGGCGACGACCGCGATCGCTTCGTCGGCGACACGCTCCCGGATATTGAGAGCGACGTCGAGCGGGCGCTCGAGCGCGTGGAATCCCTTCGCGAACTCGTCCGGGCGGTCGAAGCGCTGTCGGCTGACGAGCGTACGGTGATTCGCCGCTACTACTTTAAAGCGCAGACGCTCAGGAAGATCCGGGACGAGCTCGGCATTTCGGAATCGCGCGTCTCACAGATCCACGCACAAGCCGTCGTGCGTCTTCGCCAATATCTCCAACAGGCAGAGTAGGGAACGCAGTCCGGCCAAAAAATGCTGCAAAATGCGCCTGAGAAACAATCGTCAATCCCAGGCGGTACTGCCAATATGAGGACATCGGTTTTCGGCATGCTTTTGGTCATGCTTTGTTGCGGGCAGACGCCGCCTATCAACGGTCTTGCTGCGGTAGCAGACCGCGCAGCCGAAAGGGCGATGACGATCAAGCTCGCTCCCGGCGTCGTCGTCCTCGTCGCATCCCATGGTCGAGTGATTTTCCTGCGCGGGTACGGGGTACGCGACCTGAAAAGCCGACGCCCGGTCACTCCGAACACGCACTTCGAGATTGGCTCGGTCACGAAGCAGTTTACTGCCGCGGCGATCATGCAGCTGCTCAACGCCGGTAAGCTATCGCTCGAGGACACCTTGAGCAAGTACGTCCCAACATATACCGCCGGCGCCTCAGTTACGATACAGCAGCTTCTTTGGCAAACGTCGGGTATTCCGAACTACGTCGAAAATCCCGATATTATGAAGATAGCTTCGACGGTGCAACCGTCTCTTGCGGGCGTTTTGAACTTGATCGCGCACAAGCCATTACGATTCACCCCTGGGACAGAATGGGCGTACAGTAACACAAACTATTTTCTATTGGCCCACATCATCGAGGTCACATCGGGCGAGACATACCAGCAATATCTTCGCGAATACATCTTCAAACGCGCTGGTATGAGCGACACCGGCTTCGTCTCCGACGAACCTCGACTCGCCGACATGGCTCGTGGTTACCTGACGTCGGTTGGAGCAGTCGTGCCATCGCCGAGGTTCTTCAGCGGATGGGCCGCCGGAGCGGGTGATATTGTTTCAACGGCGCCGGACATGAACAGGTGGGACGATGCGCTTCTTGCCGGCAAGCTCGTTCCCATGCGCTACGTCGGTATGATGCGCACCTCGGGCAAGCTGAAATCGGGAAGCTCAACGGGTTACGGCATGGGCTGGTACATCCACGAGCCTAAAAACGGCGCGGTTATCATATGGCACAACGGTGGGACCTTCGGATTCAGCGCCGACAACAACACCTACCCGAGTAGCGACGCAACGATCATTGTGATGGATAACAACATCGCGGCCGATGCCGAAAACGTAGCCGCAGAGATTTCTGTAGGAATACATTTGTAATGCGGCGCGCCCCGCGCTATGGTCAACGTTCCGCTGGGCACCGCGGTCAGCCGCTAGGTTTCGCCGTCGAAGTAGTCGAGGGTTGGACTCGCCCTCACGATGATCGAATCGGCGCCTTTGATGAACGGCGATAACGTGCCCAGCAGCAGCTTGTCGGAGTCGGGATAGTAGCAGGCTTCGACGTCTTCGGCTCGCGCGAGGAGCAGCACCGTCGCGGGAGCGCCGCTTTCGTTGAGGAGTTGATGCGTGCCGCTTTCACCGACCGGTAACGCGATGAAATCGCCCTTTCGGCAACGAATCGTTCCCGAGAGAGTGCGGACGCTCGGCTCGCCGTCGATCACGAAGAAGAGCTCCTCCTCACGCGCGTGGCCGTGCAGCGGGCAGAAGCGCTGCCCCGGATCGAGCGTGCTGACGCGATAGCCGAGCTTGCGGGCACCGATCGCGAAGCCGACCTCGGCATCGAGGCATGCGAACTGCGTGGGCTGATCTGAATGCTCGGCGCGTTCGCCAAGAAACTCGAGCTCGTCGAGATTGATTCGCAGCACTTCGGCGCCGGCGCGAGCGTAGAGAAGCTCGTAGAGCGCCTCGTAGGCGCCGGAGAGCAACGAGTGGCCGCGACTCAATAGCAGCCGCTGCGGGTTCTCCCGGAGGATCGCGCGCAGACCGAGCGCGGCTTTGCGCTGGTCGGCGTACGCGCCGGCGTCGGCCATTGCGAGCGCGCCGGCCGGTGCGCCGGCGAGCGAATCTCCGGCGACGACGGTGCGCCGTTCGGGAAGGCTGAGAACGAACTCATCCTCGCGCCACTGATCGGGAAGCCGGATCGCGACGACGCCCGAAGCGATGCATTCGCGGTGCCCCGGGCGAGCAACCACGGGAGCTCCGTATCGCTCGGCCAGCTCTTGCGCCGTCCGGGCGCGATCGGGCGACATGACCACGATGCAAGAAATGCCGCCGAGCCGTGTGATGGCCTCGTGCGTCGCTGCATCGAACGGCAGCGGATCGACGAGCACGTTGCCGTCCTCGGTGACGAGAAAATGGCTCGCGGCGACGAAAGGCGGCTCGGGCAAGAGGTGCGCGAAGAGGTAGATGCCGGGAATAGAAAGCGGTTGCAGCATGGTGGGCGCAGTAGTACTACGTATGCAAGAGACTCACCCGCACCGCGAAACGCGCATTCTCCCGGCGCTCGCAGTACTCGTGCTTCCGGTCTTCTTCGCGGCGTTACCGGGACGGTACCAGCTGATGCCGCGGGGAATCCCGTTCGCCACCGGCCTCGCGCTTGCGATCCCGATGCTGCTTGCTGGGTTCTTTCCAGCGAATCGGTCCTTCATGCGCCTCGAGCGTCTCACGGCGGCGATCCTAATTCCTCTTGCCGCGTGCGTCAGCATTGCGCTGCTGGCGCTGCTCTTCATCAATATGGTGAAAGCGCACTCGGAGATCAGCGGGATAACGCTGCTCACGACGTCGGTTGCGATTTGGGTCAACAACATCGTCATCTTCGCGTTGGCCTACTGGCAAATCGATCGCGGCGGGCCCGCGGGACGCTCGAGCGGCTGGCACGGCCGCTCGGATTTCACGTTTCCGCGCGGAGATCCGTGCGATAATTTTCCGGACGACTGGCAACCGCACTTTGCCGACTACTTGGCGCTTGCGTTCAATACGGCGACGGCGTTCAGTCCGACCGACGTGCTGCCGCTGCGGCCTCGCGCGAAGATGCTGATGATGACCGAGAGTTTCATCTCGCTCGTGACCGTCGTCGCGGTCGGAGCGCGCGCGATCAACATTCTCGGCAGCGGCTAGAAGAGTAATCCGTTAGGTGCTACGATGGAGTGTGAAAGGAGCTATCCGGTGAACAGTTTGATTCTGAGCCGCTATGCATTGAGCGTTTGCGTCGCTGGGACACTGGCGGGATGCGGCGGATCGCAAGGAGCGATCGGCCAATCGGGGGGAGGACGGACGCCGACGGGAGTCCCCGCAGTCTCGCCCCTCACCGCCACGCAAGAAGAGATGTACTCCAAACACTTCTACGCCGGGCAGTGCGTGCACAACGGCTCGCATACGAAGCTCGCGTTCAAAGCTCACGGCAGGGCCTCCGGTAAGTTTCCCGGTTCGTTCACGACCCATGGAACTATCTCATGTGTCGTTTACAGTTCCCAGAGTAGCAGTTGGAGCTTCAGCGAACGATTTACAGTTACATCCGGAAGTCAAACGGTCCACGGGACGATCCAAGGAAGCGGGCGTCATAGCTTTCAATGGAGCCCATGCAACGATTTTAGGAATGCCAACTTGAGATACGAGATCGGAAGCGAAAAAGGAAGAGCCGAAGTTGGCATTGTTTATGGTAATAGGGAGCACTTCAAGGCGATACTGCTGTTCTAGAACGCGCGCAAGCTTGGTTTAGAGACTCCTCGAGCCCGGCGAGGGCGGCGTGGAGATCGGCGGCCTCAGGGACTCACTTAGGGTCTTGACATGAAGTCGGGTTTGAGGCTAGTGAAGTCGATCGGCACGGAAACGTGCTCTTGAACGATCAGCCATTTGCCGTTGATTTTTCGCAGAACGTCGGTAACGCGAACCGTCATCGCGTGCAAGTTACCCATGCTTCCGGTAATCGATTGAATACTGCGGGTGTAAGCAACGTCGCCACTTACCGTCACGGAGAGGTCCGCGATCGAAAAGGTTGGATTGCCTTTGATCGAAGCAAAGAATGCCTTCCAATCAGCACGATAATCATCCCAGCCCACGTGCTCGCGCGGGGTGCCAACGTCGAAGACAAAGAGCGTATTGTCATGGATGTAAGGTAACATTAGGGCTTCGAGGTCTTTGTGCCGAAACGCGATGGCAAACTGCTGGTAGAGCGCGGCGATCGCGGCATTGTCGTTCGACTGCGCGTCGGCGCGCGATGCAATCGCACTTCCGGCAATGGCCATGGCAAGAAAGGAAAAGAGAAGCAGTTTCTTCATGAGGTAGCCTCCGAACGTAAGGAAACGTAGTCTGACCCTTCGCATTCGCGAGGCAAGTTCTGAGCTCCCGGAAGCACCTTGGATCTGGGCCGGGCGCGACGAACATTGCATTTACGCAGCATGGCCAGCGCCGGCGCTGCCGCCAGCAGCATCGGCACGGTGGCTAGCCCGATCAATTGTAGCAGCAACTTGCCCGTCCTTCGACTGCGCTCGCTTCGCTCGCTCCGCTCAGGATGACACGAGGGAAATTCCGCGGCTAGTCAGGCCTTACGTAGAGGAGGGCCACTAAGCTGTATGCTGGCTCAGGACGACTAAGGCGCACGCTGCGCTGCGATAATCGCGCGTTTATTGCTTAGCATCGGCGATGATCGAGGCGGCCATGTCCCAAGCTTCGTCTTCGTCGAGCCGTGCTCCGGCCTCGGTCAAGCGCACGAAGTCGTCGGCGCTGAGACGGTCGCGCAACAACGCTTCGAGGTCGCGGCGCTCGCGCTCGTCGGAGGGATCGTGAAAGCGACGCGCTTCGAACCAGGCGGCGGAGTATCCGAGCAGTTCCGCGGCCGCTTCGAAATCGTGTTGCATTGCGCTCAATCGCGCCGTATTCCGCACCGCTCGGGCCACCATCAAGCCGTCATCGCCGGCGCGCTGCGCTGCGTCGACCGCCGCACTGAGATCCTGCGCCGCGCCGCGGGGATCGTTTACGTGCAGCCGGTAGACCGCCATGTTGTTGAGCGTCGTCGCCTCGAGATACGTCAAATTCTCGCGCCGAAAAACAGCGAGGCATTCACCGGCGTGGCGCAAGGCACTCTCGAGGTCCCCTTCCAAGAAGAAGGCTTCGGCGATGTTGTTCTGTGTGACCGCGGCGCGCCCGGTGTCGCCGCGCGCCGTCGATATTTCGCGGGCCTTCCCCCACGCGGTGCGCGCGGCTTCGAGCTGCCATTGATAGTTGAGCAGGTAGCCTTCTTGAAAGTAGAGCGAACCCAAGAAATCGGAATCGTCGAGACCGAGCTCGTGGTAGAGTGCGCGAGCGAGGCGGTGCGCTTCTAGCGCTTCGGGAGTGCGCCCAAGCTGCGCGAGGGCATAACTGCGTCGCTGGTAGGCTTGCAGCAGCGTCTTGCTTCGCAAACCGGCGCCCCCCAGCACTTTTATGGCGCCCTCCGCCGCGTCGAGAGCTTCGGCTCCGAGCGTCACCAGCGCAACTTCGATCAGCATCTCGGCTTTGAGCTCCGGACCGATGCGCGCGATTGCCAATACTTCCCGAGTGTGTTTCACGAGCTCGTGGCGAAAGTTTTGAACCAAGAACTCGCGCGCATCTCTGAGAATGCCGGCCGCAATCTCCGGTGCGTTTGCATTCGTCAGAGACCAGGTGAGCGCTGCGCGGATGTTTTCGGCATCCGCGCGCAAGAGCGAGAGGCGGTGTTTAGAGCCGGCGATCGAGCGACTTCGCTGCGCCAACGCCGCTACGAACTCGGCGTGGCGCCGGGCGATCGCTTCTCGCTCGTTTAACTCGTCGAGTCGTTCGGCGGCGTAGGCGCGTGTCGACTCGAGAAGATCGTAGCGCTGCGCGTCGTCGCCGATCTGAGCGACCACGAGAGACTTGTCGACGAGGGAACCGAGCAGATCCAAGACCTCGTGAGATTCGGCCATCTCGCCGCTTAGAGGAGGCAGATCGTCGAAGAGGCTCGTGGCGCCCGTCAAGGTCCAGCCGCCGGCGAAGAGCGAGAGCCGCCGGAGCAGGCGTCGTTCTTCGTCGGTGAGCAAGTCGTAGCTCCAGTCGATCAGGGCGCGCATCGTTTTCTGGCGCGGTAACGCGTCTTCGCCGGCCGCAATCAGCACGCGAAAACGTTCGTCGAGCTCGCGGAGGAGCCGCGCGGCTGGGAGATCGGTCACCCTGGCCGCGGCAAGTTCGATCGCCAACGGAATGCCGTCCAAACGCTTACAGATCGCAGCGATCGTTTCGCCGTCGCCGTCGGTGGCGTCGAACGACGGATCGGCCGAGCGCGCGCGCCGGTTGAAGAGCGCGACGGCGTCGTCGACCGCGAGTGGCGGCATGCGATAGACGTACTCGCCGGAGACGTGAAGCTGCTCTCGACTCGTCGCCAGAACCCTCACGAGCGGGCATTGGATGAGAATCGCTTTGGTTACGCGAGCCGCTTCGTCGACGAGGTGCTCGCAGTTGTCCAAGACGAGGAGCAGCTCCTTATTGCGAAGCCGCCGCTGCAGCGTTTCCACCACCGGTGTATCGGCCTGTTGCGCCACGCCGGCGGCAAAGGCAACGGCTCCAGCAACCAGCTTTGGATCGGCCAGAGACGCAAGTTCGACGAACCAGACGCCATCGCGAAATCGTTCGACGAGCCCGGCCGCGACCTCGACGGCCGTGCGGCTCTTCCCGATGCCTCCCATACCGGCCAGCGTTACGAACCGCTTTTCAGCCAGGAGCGAACGAAGGCTCGTGACGATATCGTCGCGCCCGATCAGCTCTGGAAGCTGCCGCGGAAGATTATCTCGACGGGCGGCGGGGCGTTCGCTCGAGGGGCTCCGGTCGGGCAAGCGTTGCCGCCCGGGTCCGCGGAGCCGCCCGCGCTCGGCGGCAATGCGCAGGCGGTTGTACTCTTCGCCTTGGATCTTGAGTGCCTCGACGATCAGCACGAACGTGTCGCGCTGCGGCGCGCGGCGCGTGCCGCGCTCGTAGGCTCCAACGGCTTGCACGCTGATGCGTGCGCGCTTGGCGAGTTGTTCTTGCGAGAGACCGGCTTGGGCCCGCAGCTTCTTGAGCAGCGTTCCGAAGTCCGGAGCGAGAGCGTCGAGCACGTCCGAGCCTACTGCGGCGCGCTGACGGGTCCTGCTTGCCCGTCTTGCGAGCAGGGCAGCAAACGTGTGGCTTAGTTGTTTCGTTGGGTGTGCTTACGTCACACGTCCTGCTGGCGATCAGCGAGTTCGATGCCAAACTCTACGTTTATAAGGGGTGCGCTCCCGCGTGTACGCTGGCCGCGGGCCTATACTCGCTGGAAGGCGAGTCGGTCTATGGGCATTTGAACGAGAAATCGAATACCTTTGCAACGGCTGATTTTGAATCCGGTAGCGTCGACGTGTATGCTTACACGCCGAGCAGCCTCACGTATCAGTAAAGTTTCAATAACGGTCTCTCGGGGTCGACCCTTTATCCCATCGGCATTACGTATAACCGGCGTCCGAAAGAGTAGGGAGCGTCCTTCGCCCTTCGACTACGCGCCTGTGGCGCTACGCTCAGGATGACACGCGGCTGTGGCGCTACGCTCAGATGACGCGAAACTAAGGCCGCGCGTTTCTTTGCGCACGAGATAACCGAGCAGCGCGAGCACGAAGACCGAGGCGAAGACGCCGGCGGTAACGATGGCCATCGCGGCGGCGTAGTTCGGAGCGCCGTTGGATAGCGGGATTTTGGTCGCGAGAATAGCTTCCATCTGCGCGACGCCCGCGACGAGCAGGTTCCCAAGCTGATACGTGAAGCCGGGAAACGTGCCGCGTACTTCGCCCGGCGAGAGTTCGTTCAGATGCGCGGGAATAACGCCCCAGCATCCTTGCACGGCAAGTTGGATGAGGAAGGCGCCGAGCGCGAGCGACGCGATCGTCGAGCTGAAGATCCAGAGCGGTATCACGCAGGCGCCGGCCACCGAGCAGAATATGACCGCGATGCGGCGGCCGAAGCGCTCCGAGAGCGTGCCGAAGCCGATGCTACCGATGATCGCACCGATCGCGCCGACGATCGGGAGCAGCGACGTGGTGCCGGTCGAGAAGCCGTGCTGCTTTTGCAGAAACGTTGCGTAGAGATCTTGGGTGCCGTGCGACATCGCGTTAAGCGCGGCCATGAAAGCGATCGCGTAGAGGAAGAGCGGCCAATGCGCCAGGATCGATTTCAGCAGGAAGTTCGGCGCGACGGCGATGCGCTGCGCACGCCCTTCGAGCCAGACGGGCGACTCCGGGACTCCGGTGCGGATGTAGAAGATGAGCAGCGCCGGCAGCGCGCCGATGATGAAGAGCGCGCGCCAATCCCAATGCGTGAAGGTGAAGACGAAATAGTAAACCCCGGCAGCGAGGAGAAAGCCCCACATGTAGCCGCTCTGCAGCATGCCGCCGATCAGCCCGCGGCGGTGGGGCGGCAGCATTTCCATCGTGAGCGCCGCACCCAATCCCCACTCGCCGCCCATCGCAACGCCGTAGAGCGCGCGTAAGACGAGAAAGACGGTGAAGTTCGGCGAAAAGGCCGTGGCCAACTGGATTATCGAGTAAAAGCCGATGTCGATCATCAGCGGCGTGCGCCGTCCGTAGCGGTCGCCGAGCCATCCGAAGATGAGCGCGCCGATCGGCCGGCACATGAGCGTAAGCGTGAGCGCGAACGCGACCTCGGCGACGGTTTTATCGAAGGTCGTCGCGATGCGCGTGATGACGAAGGTGAGAAGAAGAAAGTCGAACGCGTCGAGCATCCATCCAAGGAAGCTCGCGACGAACGTTCTGCGGGCGGCGGAAGTCACCGGGCTCGCTGAGCTAAAGCTTCAGCGCAAAGACGGAGCCGCCCCAGCTATATTTGACCGTGCGCGCCGCGATCGCGAGGCACGCCGAGAAAATCTGGAAATGCAGCACGGGTCTTCCTCCAATGCAGTAGGGCCGAGGAGGTTCTGCGTGCGCTTGGCGACTCCGCTCCCGGGTTTGTGGTTCGTGGTTCGACTACGCTCCCTGCGGTCGCTGCGCTCACCATGACACGGCTGCGGTCGCTGCGCTCACCATGACACGTTGGGGGTCGCTGCGCTCACCATGACGCGGCTGCGGTCGCTGCGCTCACCATGACACGTTTGGAGCTATGCGCTCCTTCGACTACGGCGCTGCGCGCCTACGCTCAGGATGACACATGCGGTACTTCAGCGCTGCGCGCCTACGCTCAGGATGACACCTCAGCGGGCGCTGCGGGTGTTAGGGGGAGCTGGCGGGAGAGGTTGTTGGGGAGGGGGTTGGTGAGGGCGTGGGCGTTGTGCCGGGCGGGATCTGCGCGCCGTAGAGCGCGAGCAGCCAAATCTGAGTGTGGCGCACGGTGACCTTCGGAACGTTGAAGGCAAACTGTACCGTGTTGCCCTGCGGCGTCGTGAACTTCTGATAGCTCGCGATGAGTTGATCCATGCGCTTGCCGCGCTGCACCGTCTCGTTAAAAAGCTGGAGTGCGAAGACGCGGCCGTTATACTGCAACGTCGGAAGCGTGTACTGCGTCGAGGCGCCACCATTGAGGACGAAGTCCGTGTTGCTCTGCAGACGGATCGCCACGACCGGCGTGATGTGCATGAAGAGCGGATTCGGATTGCTCATGTTCGGCACGTCGTGCGGCAGCGTTTCGACTTGTAGCGTCATCATGCCGGCGGGTGCGGGTGTGGGCGTTGCGCTGTCGCTATTATCGTCGCTGCTGTCGTCCGACGAATCCGATGACGAGCTTGGCTGGGGCGTCGGGCTCGCGGTCGGCGCCGCGCTGCTCTTCGCGCCGGGTGAACCTTTGGGGGCGGGCGTCGGCATGTTGAAGGCAAGCGTACAGTTGTACTGCTGGTTGAACTGCTGGATGGCGGGGCACTTCATGCCGCTGGGGCCTTGGCCGATCGGATATTGCGCTTCGTTGGGCGCGAGCGTTGCGCCGGGATTGGTGAGCTCTTCTTGTCCGTTGGCGCCGACGTTTGGACCGGCCATTTGATTGCCTAAGCCGTTGCCCATACCGCCTGCACCGGGCATACCGCCGTTCGACATTGAGCCGGGTTGCGAAACGGGCGGGGTCATGTCACCCATCCCGCCGCTGTCAAGGCCTTGTCCTTGGCAGGAAGCCAATAGTAGTGCGAGTCCAGCCAATACGGCGCGAGCGTCCAACTTCATCGTTTTATTGTTTCGCCTCGATGACTCTCTGCAACTCTTCGACGAATGCGTCGACCAAAACCGTGCGCTTCTCTTCCACGCCGCGCTGATTCACGTTCACCGTACCGTCCGAAACCTCTTGTTTGCCAGCAACTAAGATGTACGGCACTTTCTGAGTCTTCCAATGCCTGATCTTATACCCGAGCTTCTCGTTGCTTTCGTCAACCTCGACCCGAAAGCCCGCTCCTTGCAGTCTTGCTTCCACCTCACGAGCATAGGCCACTTGATCCTGGGAAATGGCTGTGACGACGACTTGAATCGGTGCCAACCAGGCGGGGAACGCCCCTCCGTAGTGCTCGATGAGGATACCGAATAAACGTTCCAGGGAGCCTGCAAGTGCCCGATGGATCATGACCGGCCGGTGGTCTTGACCGTCGGCGGCTCGGAACTTGAGGCCGAAGCGAGCGGGCAAAATAAAGTCGACCTGTACGGTCCCCAGCTGCCACCAGTGCCCGATCGCGTCGCGAACGTTGATATCGAGCTTCGGCCCGTAGAAGGCGCCGCCGGCCTCGTCGACGTCGTACGGCAAGGCGTAACGAGCGAGTGCTTTGCGAATCGCTTCTTCGGCGACCGCGTCGGTCTGCATGCGATCGCGCTCTTCGCGGCGCGAGAGCACGTATTGCATCTCGGCGAAGCCGAACGCGTCCATCAAGCGCCGCGCTTCGTCGAGCGTGCGCTCGAACTCGTTCTGGAGCTGGTCGGGCGTGCAGAAGATGTGCGCGTCGTCTTGCGTGAAGCCGCGCACCCGCGTGAGGCCGTGCAGCACGCCGGAGCGCTCGAAGCGATAGACCGTGCCGAACTCAGAGTAGCGCAGCGGAAGATCGCGATAACTGCGCAGCCGGCTTTCGTAGATGAGAATGTGACCGGGGCAGTTCATCGGCTTGAGCCGGAACCGCTGCGTCTCGACTTCGATCGGGCCGAACATATTCTCAGCAAAGTTTTCGAGGTGTCCCGAGATCTCGTAAAGACGTTCGCTGACGACGTGCGGCGTGACGACGGGTTGATAGCCGCGCTCGCGCAAGCCTTGGCGAATGAAGTCTTCGACGATGCCGCGCACGATCGCGCCCTTGGGATGCCAGAAAACGAGTCCGCCGCCGGCCTGCTCTTCGATCGAGAAAAGGTCGAGTTCGGCGCCGAGCTTGCGGTGGTCGCGGCGTTGCGCTTCTTCGACCCGCGCGAGATGGGCGGCGAGGTCGGCCTCCGAACGCCAGGCCGTGCCGTAGATGCGCTGCAGCATCGGTTTGCGTTCGTCGCCGCGCCAGTAAGCGCCGGCGACGCTGGTGAGCTTGAATGCGCCGATGGCGCCGGTCGAGTCGGCGTGGCCGCCGCGGCAGAGATCGGTGAACTCGCCGATCGTGTAGAGCGTGACCGGTTGGTCGTCGGGGATCTCGCGGGCGATCTCGACCTTATACGAATTGCGGGCGAAGGCGTCGATCGCTTCGGCTCGAGTGACGGTTCGCCCGGTCATCGGGTAATCGGCCGCAACGATCTCGTCCATGCGTTTGCGCAGGCGTTCGAGGTCTTCGGGCGTGAACGGCTCGGCGCGGTCGAAATCGTAGTAAAAGCCGTTCTCGATCGCGGGACCGATCGTCGGCCTCGCATCGGGAAAGAGGTCCTGGACCGCGTAAGCGAGCACGTGAGCGGCCGTGTGGCGCAGCTCCGCAAGGGAAGGCCTCTGGTCATCCATCCGCTCGCCCTTCGCCCTGTGCGAAGCGCAGTCCTGAGCGGCGCCTGGTGAGACCGCTTCAGGCAGGGCCTTAACGTGGCGTTAATCGGCATGACGATAAACTAGAGCGTACCTACTCTCTATAAGGAGTTGTCTGTGAGAGCATTCCTGGTTCGCTGCTTCACCACGGTCGTCGTTGCCGCGGCCCTGACCCTGCCGGCCGTCGCGGCAACCCAGCTCACCGGTGCCGGATCGAGCTTCGACTACCCGTTTTTCTCGAAAGCCTTCTACATCTATAGTGAGAAGAATCCGGAGGCGACGGTCAACTACCAGTCGATCGGCAGCGGCGGCGGCATCCAGCAGTTCACCGCCAAGAACGTCGACTTCGGTGCGACGGACGTGCCGATGAACGCCGCGGAGCTCGCGCGCGCCGGTCAACCGGTGCTGCAGATACCGGTGGCGCTCGGCGGCGCGGCGGTCGCTTACAACGTACCCGGCGTGACCGCGACGATTCGGTTGACCCGCCAGGTGCTCGTCGACATCTACCTGGGCAAGGTGCTCAAGTGGAACGATCCGCAGATCGCCAAACTGAACCACGGGGTCAATCTTCCCGACATGCCGATCGTCGTCGTGCACCGTTCCGATGGCTCGGGAACCAGTTATATCTTCACCGATTTCTTGAGCCGGGTTTCGGCCGAGTGGAAGAACAAGGTCGGCGTCGGTAAGAGCGTTTCGTGGCCGGCCCCAAGCGCGATCGGCGCCAAAGGGAACGAAGGTGTCGCGGGCCAGATTCGCAGCACCCCGGGAGCGATCGGTTACGTCGAACTGGCGTACGTCCTGGAAAATCATATGCCGGCGGCGATCTTGCAGAATCGCGCCGGGAAGTGGGTTGGCTGCACTCCCGAGAACGTCGCGGCCGCCGCGGCTACCAAACCGAACGTGAGTCCCACGAACTTCTCGATCACCGACGCAGCGGGCGCGAGCTCGTATCCTATCTCGGGCTACTCCTGGGTCGTAGTCTACAAGAAACCGGCGGACGCAACGCGCGCCAAGGCACTCTACGACGTGCTCTCCTGGCTGGTCGGTCCCCAGGGACAATCGAATGCGAAGTCGGTCGACTACGTACCGTTGCCGGTAAACGTGCAGAACGCGGCCTCGGCAACGCTACGCCAAATGCAGCGCTGATTGCCGTTCGCCCTTCGTCCTTCGCCCTTCGACTTCGCTCGCTACGCTCGCTGCGCTCAGGATGACACAATTCGAGGTGACACGTTCGAGATGACACGTTTGGGATGACACGTTTGGGATGATACGTTTGGGATGATACGTCCGAGATGACTGGTCCTTCGACTCCGCATCGCTTCGCGATGCTACGCTCAGGATGACACGGTGGTAGAGCCGCAGTTTAGGCGCGTAGCGCGTTTCGTTAGTCCCGCCGATCGCGGCTTTGCTGCGGTGGTCTACGGCGGAAGCATTCTCTTTGCAGTGTTGATCGTCGGCCTCTTTGTCGAGCTGGTGCTCGGATCGTGGCCCTCGATTGTGACGTTCGGGCCCTCGTTCATTTGGAAGAGTTCCTGGGATCCGATAACGAGTAAGTTCGGGGCGCTCCCGATGATCTACGGGACCGTGGTGACGTCGTTCATCGGGATCATCCTGGCCGCATTCGTCGGGATCATGGCGGCCGTCTTTCTCGCCGACTTCGCGCCGCGGTGGCTCGCGACGCCGCTCTCGTTCTTGATCGAGCTGCTGGCGGCGGTCCCGAGCGTCGTCTACGGCTTGTGGGGGCTCTTCGTGCTCTCGCCGTTCGTACGCACCGTCATCGGACCGGCGCTCCAACACGTCCTGGGATGGACTCCGCTCTTCTCGGGGCCGATCTACGGCGTGGGCCTGCTGACCGCGGGCATTATTCTCGCCTTGATGATCGTTCCGACCGTCACGGCGATCTCGCGCGACGTGATCGCGGCGATACCGCGCGACCTGCGCGAAGCCTCAATGGCGCTCGGCTCGACGAGATGGGAGACCGCGACGCGCGTGGTACTGCCCGCCGCGCGCGTGGGAATCTTCGGAGCTTGCGTACTCGCGCTGGGCCGCGCGCTCGGCGAGACGATCGCGGTGACGATGGTGATCGGCAACCGGCCGGAGATCTCCGCCTCACTCTTCGCGCCGTCGTATACGCTGGCTAGCGTAATCGCCAACGAGTTCACCGAGGCGACGACCAGCATTTACATCAGCGCGCTGATCGAGTTGGGTCTGATCCTCTTCGTGGTGAGCATCGTCGTCAACGCGCTCGCGCGGTTCATGATCTGGAGCGTTCGGGGATCGCGATGAGCCTGCGCTATCAGCGGCTCGGTTACCGGAGGGCATACGGGTCGATCGGAACGGCGCTCGCTCTTTGCTGCGCGGCGCTTGCCGCCGGCGCGCTGCTCGCGATTCTCGGTTACGTCGTGGTGCAGGGCGCGGGCGCGATCAACTGGGCCTTTCTCACGCAGCTGCCGCACCCGATCGGCGTGCCGGGCGGGGGCGTCGGCAACGGCATACTCGGAACGATCATCATCATCGGCCTCGCGACGGCGATGGCCGTGCCGGTCGGCTTGCTCACCGGAATCTATCTCGCGCTCTTCGGACGAGGTGCGATTCCCGAAGCGCTGCGGTTTCTCTCCGACGTGCTCTCGGGTGTGCCGAGTATCGCAATCGGGCTCTTCGCGTACGCGGTGCTCGTCGCGCCGCTCAAACACTTCTCCGCAATCGCCGCGTCGTTCGCATTCATGATGCTGATGCTGCCGCTGCTCGTGCGGACGTCCGAGCAGGCGATTCGCTCGGTGCCGCAGACCGTTCGCGAAGGCGCGCTCGCGCTGGGCATGTCAAACTTTCGCGCAACGGTTCACATCGTGCTGCCGACTGCGCGACCGGCGATCATCACGGCGCTCTTGTTGGCGATCGCGAGAGTAACCGGCGAGACGGCGCCGCTGCTCTTTACCGCATTCGGCACTCAGTTCTGGGAGACGAATCCGAACCACCCGATGGCGGTGCTCGCGCTGCAAGTCTTCAACTACGCGATCTCGCCCTATCCCAGCTGGCAGGCGCAGGCGTGGGCCGGCGCGCTCCTGCTCGTGGTCGCGGTCTTCATCTTGAGCTTGGGAGCACGCCTGATGCTCCGGCGCGCCATGCGGGGGCTCGACAGTTGACGGTCACCGAGGCGGCGGTCGGCGGTGCGGTGATGAGCGATGCAGTGATGGCGACGCAGGAGTTGAGCGCGTATTACGGCGAGCGCAAAGCCGTCGGCGACGTCTCGATCGGATTCACGCGCAAGGCCGTGACGGCGCTGATCGGTCCGTCGGGGTGCGGGAAGACGACGCTCTTGCGATGCCTGAACCGGATTCATGAAGTGGGATTCGACGCGCGCGTGCAGGGGCGCGTGCTGCTCGACGGCCAGGATATCTATGCCGGCGGGATCGATCCGATGTCGATCCGCCGGCGCGTCGGAATGGTTTTTCAGCGCCCGAATCCCTTTCCGACGCTCTCGATTCTCGACAATACGCTGGTATGCGCGGCGAAGGGTCTCAATCGCCGGCAGAGGCTCGAATGCGCGGAGAAGGCCCTGCGAGCGGCGGCGCTCTGGGAAGAGGTAAAAGACAAGCTGCGCAGCAGCCCGTTGCGTCTCTCGGGCGGACAGCAGCAGCGGCTCTGCATTGCGCGCGCGGTCGCCGCGGAGCCGGATGTCTTGCTGATGGACGAGCCGACCGCCTCGCTCGACCCGATTGCGACGGCGATCATCGAGGAGCTGATGGCATCGCTCGCCGAGGAGTTTACAATCGTGGCCGTGACGCATAACATGCAGCAAGCCGCACGCGTCTCAGATCGCACGGCGTTCATGCTCGCCGACGAAAGCGGCGTGGGAAAGTTGATCGAGATCGACGACACGGCGAAGCTCTTCACCAAACCCAGCGACCGCAGAACCGAAGACTACATCACGGGCCGGTTCGGCTAAAAGGCGCGGTCCCACGTCCCGCGAACCGCCGTGCCGCCCTTCGACTGCGCGCCTGCGGCGCTACGCTCAGGATGACACGGGGTGAGCGAGCGCTAAATCGGGGGGCGTTAGAAGTCGTCGTCGGGGGTGTTGTAGTCGATGGGCTGGTTTTCGAAATACGAGGCTGAGTATTTTGTTCGGATTTGCGTGAACGGACGCGGTTTGCGGTTGAAGCTGAAGCAGTCCGTGAGATCGTGCGAACGAACGTCGGTTCGTCCGAGCGATCCGAGATCGAACGTCTTCTCGATGAACTTCAGAATGCTGCCGAACTCGTAACGGACGTGAGAGACGTGCCCTTGCTTCGCATACGGCGAGATTACGATCAGCGGCACACGGAAGCCGTCCTCATAAGAGTTGTAGACCGTCGGCGGGACGTGGTCGTACCATCCGCCCCAGTCATCCCAGATCACGAAAATCGCCGTGTTGCTCCAATACGGACTGTTGCCGATCGCGTTCACGATCGAGGCTACCCACGATGGACCGGTGCCGTTATTCTTAGCGGGATGATCCGACTCGTCCGAGCTCGGAGTGACGAACGTGACGTCGGAGAGTTGGCCGGCTGCGACGTCTTTCAAGACCTTCGACGAGGGCCAAACTACGTTCTGGTACGACCGGCCTTGCCAGATTGGCTTGAGCGCGTCGACCGCGTGCCACTCTCCGGAGCCGTGAAACTCCTGATAGTAGTGCCAACTGACGCCCTTGACGTTCATTAGCCGGAAGATCGAGTCGCGAACGAAGCAGGGAAATACGGCCGTCGCTTCGTTTCCTTTCGGGTCGATCGTCACGACCGTCGCGTCTTGTAGCGAATCGCATCCGCCTTGACGCTGACGCCCTTGCGGGTCGCTGGGGTTCTCGGCGGCCTTGAGGTTGGATCGATCGCTGATTGCCGACGTTGCGCTGACGATATACTGGTGCGCCGGGAAACTGGGACCCTGATTCGTCTGGAACATCCGGTCGCCGAAGGTGTACTGCCCGGCGAGGTCCCAGTACGGCTGGACGTCGCCGCGCGGCACGTACCCGTATGAAGCGACGTCGGCTCGCGGGCACTTGTAGCTGCTCTTCGAGTAACAGTTTTCGGTCTCGGTGTCAAAGCCGTCCATCTGCCCGTTGGCGTCGTCCTGCACCCAGGCCGAATGCTTGTGCGAGATATCGTAGGGTGCGGTCAGCGGAGTCGAGACGAGCTGCACCGTCTGCCCGCGCGAGTTCTTCCCGGACTGCACGGTGTCGGCGCCCGGAAATCCGTTGAAGAGATTATCGACCGACCGATTCTCTTGAACGATGACAACGACGTGCTTGATGCGATGCGCGTCGGGCTGTACGTCGGGCCGCAGTTGGATCAGCTGCGGGACGTTCTGCGGGGTGCCGAGCGGCGTTCCAAACGGAGAAGAACATCCGGCCGTCGCGAGCATCGCGGCAACGAGAACTGCTCCCGCTAGTCTACTTACACGGAATTGGATCATCGCCGTAAGATTTGCGTCGCGAACGGCCCGATGCCCTGCGTTACGGTTGCGAGCGAGCGGTTACTTTGTGCTCACGGCTGCACCGAGCGGTTCGACGAGGCCGGCGCCGGCGTTGTAGTTGGTCGGTGTGCCGCCCGCATCGTATGGCCAGCGGTTCGCCGTGGTCGCGGTATAACCGCACGATTCATAATCGGAACCGGCGATATATCGCTGACCGTTCGCGGCGATGACGCCTCCGGCGAGGTCGCAGACCGCGCCGCCCTGGTAGTTGGTAAGGTTGGTCGTGCCGGTAATCGTTGCGGTCGAACCCGAGAGGGAGAGCCAATAGATGCACGAGGATGGGCTGCCGCCGCACGCCTGATCGCCGAGCGCAAGGTAATTGCCGCTGCGGTACCACTGAATCATGCCCGATACATGGAGCGTCCCGCCGCTCAGGCTTATCAACTGCGTGGTGCTGCCGCCGGCCGGAAGTTCGGCGAAATAGCTGGTGACGCGGCTCGAATCCATTCCGTCGAAGAAGAGGTTGCCCGCGTTATCGTAGCCGACGAAGAAGTAGAGATAAAAGCTGGGGTTCGTATAGGTCGTGGGGGTGCCCGACGCGTTGGCGAAGACCATCAGGTTGCCGGCGCCTCCGCTCGTGCTTTCGATATTCGTGACGGCGAGGTCGTTGGTCGATTTGTTGACCGCGCAGCCGGCCGGATACTCGCCGTACACGCTGAGCGTCTTGAGCAGCGCTCCGGTGCGCGAGTAGAGCTGCATCGCCGAAGCGCCGGTGTTTGCGACCCAGATGTTCCCGCCGGCATCGGCGCAGTCGCCTTCGGGGAAACTGAGCCCGGTGAGTTGCCCCTTGAGTGCCATGCCCGGCATGGTAAAGATGTCGACGTCGCCGGCGCCATAATCGGAAATGAAGAGCAAGCGCGGCGCGAGCTTCGCGTCGGGCGCTATCCAACTGGCGCGGTGATTCAGGCGCGCGGCGGAGACGGATCGCGGCGCCGGTGCCGGCGCCATTGCGCCGCGGATAGTCGCGGGCGAGACGGCGGCGGGCGTGGACCCTTGCTGCGAGGCGTTGCCGCAGGCCGCGAGCATGGCTGCGGCGGCGGCGAGTGAGATCGAAATGGCGAGCTTCTTCATGCATAAGGATTCAATTAGACGACCGCTTCCCCTGTATGGGCGGCAGCATCGTCCGTAGGAGTCGCGTCGTTCGTTTTGGAAGCCGGGATACAGGAGGAAACGCTGGTTTCCAAGCTGTTGCTCGTACCGATTCTCGCCGGTCTCGTGTTCTGCGCGGGCTGCTCGTCATACGGCAGCCTCTCGCCCCGCGGCGCGGCCTCGCTGCCCATGCGGGGAGAGCGTTCCGCGGCGCGGGCAACCGGGGATGTGGTGCGGCGGCATATCAAGCACGTCATCGTGATCATCCAGGAGAACCGAAGCTTCGAGAACCTCTTCGCCGGATATCCCGGAGCCGACGCGCCGATGACCGGCTGTGCGCGGGGAAGCGCCCCCGATTTCGTAGAGCACTCCGGCGCTATGGTTCATTGTCCAAAAGGCGATACGGCCGTGCCGCTCCACCAAGTGACCTTTAAGAACAACCCCGATCTTCCGCATAACTGGGGCGCTGCGATCCGGGATTGGGACGACGGCAAGATGGATGGCTTCTCCGAGTTTGGGAAGAAACCGGACGCGGCCTACGCGTATCTCGAGCGCTCCCAGGTTGCGCCGTACTGGACGATGGCCGCGCAGTACGTGCTCGCCGACAAGATGTTTCCGACCGAGTTCGGCGGGAGCTTCACCGCGCATCTGACCCTGGTCGCCGGCACCGACGATCTCGAGCTTCCGTCGACCGCCGAAGTCGATTTTCCCAATGCCGCGCCCGACGACTGCGATTCACCGCCCGGCACGAAGAGCTCGTACATTACCGAAAACCGCACGGTCCATTACTACAAGGGCCCGTTCCCGTGCTTCGATCAGTTCAATACGATCGCCGAGGTGCTCGATAAGGCGAGCGTTTCGTGGAAGATCTACGCGACGCGCGTGCTCGACGGCGGATTCTGGGAGCCGTTCGAGGGGATCAAGTACGTGCGCTACGGTCCCGACTGGCCGGGTGATATCGTCGCTCCGCAGACGAGGATTTTGACGGATCCGGCGAGCGGCAACTTGGCCGACGTAAGCTGGGTGACGCCCGACTACGCCGACTCCGATCACCCGGCGCATCATAGCGATCGAGGACCGTCGTGGGTTGCCTCGATCGTGAACGCAATCGGCGAGAGTTCCTACTGGCGTTCGAGCGCGATCGTGATTCTGTGGGACGATTGGGGCGGCTTTTACGATGACGCCTCCCCGCCGCAGCTCGACTATCGCGGGCTTGGCATTCGGGTGCCCTGTCTAATCGTGTCGCCGTATGCGAAGCAGGGTCACGTTTCGAGCGCGCAATACGAGTACGGCAGCATTCTTCGATTCATCGAAGAGGTTAACGGCCTCCGCGCGGGCAGCATCGGACCGGTTAAAAAGGGCTATACGGACGGCCGCGCGACCGGCCTCGAAGATGCCTTCGACTTCAACCAAAAACCGCGCGCGTTCTCGCCGATTCCGACGAAGTATCCGGCCTCGTATTTCCTGCACGAGCGGCCCTCGAACGAACCGCTCGATACGGAGTAGGCCGTGCGTCTCTACCTCATGCTGATCGTCGCTTTGAGCCTCTCCGCTTGCAGCGGCCCGTCGCGCTCGGTCCCGCCGGCAGAGGACGCGAGCCGCGGCGAGGTGCGCCGTCTCGACGCCGCGACGCCGATCAAGCACGTCGTGATCATCGTTCAGGAGAACCGAACCGTCGACAATCTTTTCAACGGCTTTCCCGGTGCCGATACGGTTCGCAGCGGTCGAACCTCGGAGGGGCGCGTCGTCGCGTTACGGCCGATCCACCTGGACGGCTACGTTGCGATCGCGCACGCACACGACACGTTCGTCACCGAGTACGCGGCCGGGAGAGTCGACGGCTTCAATCTTGCCAAGACCTGGTGCTCGCACCACGCGCAGTGTCAGCCGACGCCCTACGGGTACGTTCCGAAGACGGACGTCGAGCCGTACTGGGATATGGCGCGCGAGTACACGCTGGCGGATCATCTCTTTCAAACCAACCAAGGCCCGAGTTTCCCCGCGCACCAGTACTTGGTGAGCGGGACGTCGACGATCAGCAACGACTCGCTGCTTCGCGCCGCCGAGAACGCGTCGATGCCAAACGGAAAAGGCACGGGCGGCTGCGATTCACCGACGGGATCGCACGTTGCGGTGATCGATCCGCAAGGAGAACAGCGGTGGAGGGTCTACCCCTGTTTCGACCGCCTTTCGCTGATGGGAGAAGCGAACCACGACGCACTTAGCTGGCGATACTATCAGGCGGTCAAAGGCGCGGGCATATGGAACGCGCCCGATGCGCTACGAGCCATACGATACAGCAACTCGTACGAGAACGTGGTCGCGCCGTCGAAACGCATTCTGGAGGACGTTGCTCGGGGAGATTTGGCGAATATTACGTGGGTGACTCCGACGCTGCACGAGTCGGATCACGCGGGGTCGAATAAGGGAACCGGCCCGTCGTGGGTAGCCTCGGTCGTGAACGCGATCGGTGAGAGCCCGTATTGGAAGTCGACCGCGATCTTCGTTCTCTGGGACGATTGGGGCGGTTGGTACGATCACGTCGCACCGAAACAGGAGAACTCGTACGAGCTCGGTTTTCGCGTGCCGCTGCTCGTTATCTCGCCATATGCCAAGCCGCACTACGTCTCGCACGTTCCGCACGAATTCGGAAGCATCTTGAAGTTCGCGGAAGAGACGTTCGGCCTGCCCTCGATGAAAACGACCGACGAACGGTCGGACGATCTTTCGGACTGCTTCAACTTTCACGCGCTCCCGCGCAAGTTTACGAAAATCCGCGCCAAGTACTCATCGCAGTACTTTCTGCACCAGCCGGCGGACCGAGAATCCCCCGCCGATTAGGAGCTTCTCTACCTAGGCCGCCGCGGCGCGGTGACGTTTTCGAACGGATTATGCGGTAGAGTGGCATCTGGCCGCTTCCTTTCGCCCCGGCGAGGGAGAATGGGCCAAGGCAAACGACTCTACTTTTTGGAGGAAACCAGTGAAAATCATCAGCTCGATCGTTGCCGCCACGCTCCTGGCGGGCTGCGGCGCCGGATTGAATCCCGCTCCCCCGGCAACGACCGTCGCGGACTCCTCGCTCTCGAGGCCCGACGCAGGCGTGCACGTCTTCACCGCCAACCGCGACAACCCGGGCGTTCTCTCGTTCTCCAACAAGGCGAACGGGAACGTCGCGCCGGCGCATACGATTGCGGGTTCGAAGACGAAGCTCAATTCACCCGACGCGCTCGCCCTCGATTCGAAGGGCAACATTTACGTGGCAAACGACGGCGCGAACACCGTGCAGGTCTTTGCTTCGAACGCCAACGGCAACGTCAAACCGAAGCGGCAGATCGGTGGGACGAAGTCCCAGCTCGGGCCGACCGAGGGTCTTACAATCGATCACTCGGGGAATCTCTGGGCATCGAACTACCAAGGGAACGCGGTTACCGAGTACGCCGCGGGCGCGCATGGGAACGTTGCGCCGATCGATACCATCAGCGGGAACAAAACGCAGCTCGCTACCCCAGTCGGAATGGCGATAGATAAGAGCGGCCGGCTTTGGGTGGCCAACAAAGGCTCGAGCAGCGTCACCGCCTTCGCGAATGGCGCGAGCGGCAACGTCGTGCCGGTGGTAACCATCAGCGGCAACAACACGGGTTTGAGCGGTCCGTTCGCGATTGCGTTCGATTCGACCGGGCGGCTTTTGGTTGCCGACGAAGGCGCCGGCGTCTTCGTCTTCGCAAAGGGCGCGAGCGGCAACGTCGCGCCGGTGCAGCACATCACCGGGCTTCTCTATCCGACCGGCGTCACCGCCGACGCAAAAGACCGCATCTGGGCGGCCGATTTCTCCGGCAACGCGATCGTCGAATATGCCAAGAACGCCAACGGAAGCGCGACGCCGATGAGGACGATCCAAGGCTCGAGCACGGGCCTCGATGCGCCCTGCTACATCGCGTTATTCTAAGCCAACTGGAATACAGGAGCAGCCGATGAGAATCTTCATTGCATCGATGGTCGCTCTGGCGTTGACGGGATGCGGCGGGGGTGCCACCCCCGCCCTTCTCGGCGCCGATTCGACGGCGCGGTCGCAGGCCGCGCGGCCGAATGCCGGGATGCGAATCTACACCGCAAATCGCAACACCGGGAGCGTCATCGCCTTCGCCGCGAACGTCTCCGGCAACGTCTCGCCGGTGGTGACGATCGCCGGATCGAGCACGACGTTGACGAACCCCGATTCGATCGCATTGGATGCCGCGGGAAATATCTATACCGCAAACGACAGCGGCACGACGGTTGCCGTTTTCTCGCCGCACGCCAACGGCAACGTCGCGCCGAAAAGAACCATCGGCGGATCGAAGTCGCATCTCGGGCCGACCGAAGGGCTCTTGATCGATCCCTCCGGAAACCTTTGGGTAACCGATTTTCGCGACAATGCGATTACCGAGTATGCGGCCGGAGCACACGGAAACGTGACCCCGATCGACACCATCAGCGGCAGCGACACGCAACTCGACACGCCGACCGGGATGGCAATGGACTCAAGCGGCCGTCTCTTCGTCGCGAATCCGTATGGGCCGTACGCCGGATCGATCGTCGCATTTGCAAGCGGGGCGAGCGGCGATGCGACGCCGGTCGTTTCCATTAGCGGCAGCAACACGGGCCTCAGCCGGCCGTACGCGCTCTCCTTCGACTCGACCGGCCGGCTGCTGGTCGCCGATGAAGATAACGGCGTGCTGATCTTCGCAAGCGGTGCGAATGGGAACGTGGCGCCGGTAGCGACGATCTCGGGGATGTCCATGGTCGACGGGATCGCGACCGACGCGCAGGACCACGTCTACGCGGCGGGATACCTCGGCCCGATAAACGAGTATCATTCGAATGCGCACGGCAACGCGACGCCGATTCGCTCGATTGCGGGTTCGAACACAACCATCAACGGAGCGGCGCATTTGGTCGTTCGCTAGAATCTAAGGATGACACGCGGGGCCGCTCCGCGAATTGCTCCCAGTCAAGGAGGACGCGGCTGTGTTTGAAGGTCGAGTAGCAGTGGTTACCGGCGGTACTCGTGGCATCGGTGCCGCCATTACCGAGTGTCTTGTGGATAATGGGGCTTCCGTCGCGGCCGGCTACAACCGCGGCCGCGAGAGCGCCGAAAAGTTCGCAGGGCAGATGACGGAAAAGGGCGCGAAGGTTTCGATCCATCAGGGCCGGGTCGACGACCGCGACGATTGCAATCGCGTCGTCAAAGAGGTGATGGACCGCTTTGGGCGCGTCGACTACCTGATCAACAATGCGGGCATTACCGTCGACAAGACGGTGCGCAAGATGACGATCGCCGATTGGCGTCAGGTGCTCGAGGTCAACCTCTCGGGCGCCTTTCAAATGACCAAGGCGGTGCTCGAGCACATGATCGAACGCGGCTCGGGGCGGATTGTGAACATCAGCTCGGTCATCGGCGAGACCGGCAATATCGGGCAGGCGAACTACGCTGCGTCGAAGGCCGGTTTGTTCGGATTCAGCAAGAGCCTGGCCCTGGAGATGGCGCAGCGCGGAATCACCGTAAACTGCGTCGCGCCGGGTTTCATCGCGACCGAGATGGTCGCGGCAATCCCCGAAGCCGCGCTTGCAAAGGTGGTCGAGAAGATTCCGCAGCGGCGTCTCGGACGCCCCGATGAGGTCGCGCGAGTCGTTCGTTTCTTGCTCGAGGACGACTCGAGCTATATTACCGGCGCGGTCTTCAGCATCAACGGCGGGCTCGATATGTGACTCGGCGAGCTCACGCCGGCCGGCCCTAGAGGTTTTGGAAGGCGGCGTTGGGTAAATCTAGCGCGTGGATAGTTTACCTCTCAGAGAACGCGTTGGAGTCGTCACCGGGGGATCGCGCGGCATCGGCGGGGCGATCAGCACCCTACTCGCCGAGGATGGAGCGACGGTCGCCATACTCGGATTACCCGAAGACAAAGCTCGGACCCAGCATCTCGCGGCGCGCCTCAACGGCGCTGCCCCGAGGCTGCACTTCTACGAAACGGACGTCGCGAACTACGATCGCTGTCAGGAGGCGGTGGCGGCGGTGCTGCGCGAGCACGGTCGCATCGACATGCTCGTGAACAATGCGGGCATCACCCGAGATCACACCGTCCGCAAGATGACGGTCGACGAATGGGAAGCGGTCCTGCAGGTGAATCTGTCGGGGCCGTTTTTTATGATCAAGGCCGTGCTGGATTCGATGGTCGAGCGAGGATACGGGCGGATCGTCAACATTAGCTCGGTCGTGGGGGTGAGCGGGAACTTCGGCCAGGCAAACTACGCCGCCGCCAAGGCCGGGCTGATCGGCCTGACCAAGACCGTCGCGCGGGAGGTCGCCAAGCGCGGAATCACCGTCAACGCGGTCGCGCCCGGTTTCATCGACACCGACATGACTCGCGCGATGCCGCTGGCAGCGATTGAGAACGCCATCGAGCAGACGCCGCGAGCGAGGCTCGGAAAGCCCGACGAGGTAGCGCAGCTGGTGCGCTTCCTGCTCGACGAAAAGGCCGGCTACATCACGGGCGCGGTGTACAATATCAACGGCGGATGGTACATGTAGCGTGATGAACCAAACGATGGCGCCGGAAGAGCTGAGCTACGGCATCGACGTCACCGGGCTCGATCCCGCGTCGCTGACCGATGCGCTTCGGGCGGTGATCGCCGACGTGATGATGGATCCGATGCGGATGAGCACCTGGCTCGCCGGCTTCGCACTCGCGGAACAGAACGTCGGGCTGCGAATGCTGCAGCGTTTGAGCGGGATGCCGTCCTTCGACAGCGGCCCCTTCGACGGGCTCAGGAGCCGCGCTCAGGATGACAAGGTCTCAGACAAACGGTTCGCGGATGCGGAGTGGAGCAGCAATCCATTTCTGGCCGGGCTGGTGGAAGATTACAAGGCGCGTACGCAGGCGGCTCTGCAGCTGGTCGATTCCGCGCGGCTGCCCGAGGCGACGCGCCGTAAGGCGCGCTTCGCGATGCAGCTCATGTGCGACGCCGTTGCGCCGAGCAACGTGCCGTGGATAAACCCGGGCGTCGTCAAAGAGGCGACCGAGACCGGCGGTATGAGTCTCGTACGCGGCTTGCAGAATTTTCTCGACGACGTCAAAAACAACGGCGGGTATCCGCGTCAAGTCGACAAGTCGGGTTTTCGTTTGGGCGAACAACTGGCGGCGACCCCGGGGCGAGTCGTGATGCGCAACGAGCTGATAGAGCTCATTGCCTACGAGCCGCAGACGCCGCAAGTGCACGAGATCCCGCTGCTCTGCAGCCCGCCCTGGATCAACAAGTACTACATCATGGATTTGGCTCGGGGGCGCTCGTTCGTCGAGTGGGCCGTGCAACACGGTCATCAGACGTTCATGATCTCCTACCGGAACCCCGACGAAACGATGTCGCACTACACGATGGATCACTACCTGCGCGAGGGCGTGCTCGCCGCGATCGACGCCGTGCAGGAGATCACCGGAGCGCCTCAGCTCAACATCACCGCGCTCTGTCTTGGCGGCACGCTCGCGCTGATCGCGATGGCCTACCTTGCGGCGCACGGTCAAGGGAACCGCGTCGCGTCGGCGACGCTCACCAACACGCTGGTCGATTTCAGCATTCCCGGAGAGCTCGGGGTTTTCACCGACGAGGACACGATCGCGCGCCTCGAAAAACGGATGCGCGAGCGCGGGTATCTGGAGCCCGCGGAAATGGCGCGGACGTTCGATTGGATGCGTTCGAGCGATTTGATCTGGAGCTACGTCGTGAATAACTGGTTCAAAGGCAAGCAGCCCTCGGCGTTCGACATTCTGGCTTGGAACAACGATTCGACGCGAATGCCGGTCGAGATGCATTCGGAGTATCTGCGGGCCTGCTACCTGTATAACGCAATCGTGAAGCCGGGAGCTTTCGTGATCGGCGACACGCCGATCGATCTGGGAAAGGTCGTCGCGCCGCTCTACGTACTCGGTGCGGAGAACGACCATATCGCGCCGTGGCGCGCGACGTATCTGACGACGCAGCACGTCGGCGGCGAGTCGAAATACGTGCTGACCAATGCGGGGCATATCGCCGGCATCGTCAATCCTCCCGGCGGCAAGAAGACTTGGCACTACGTAAAGCCGCGGGTTGCGCGGGGCGAGACGGCGGACGAGTGGCTGGAGAGCGCCGACCGCTACCAGGGCTCGTGGTGGCAGGATTGGGCGGAGTGGGCGCAGACGCACGGCGGCGCGATGCGCGCGCCGTACTCTATCCCGGATGGAGAACCGGCTCCCGGGCGTTACGTGGCCAACGAGTCGGGCGACTTGTTCGCACCGCGCATTGAGGCGAAATCATGAGCGACGATGAAAAGAACGCCGCCGGCGGCGCCTGGCGCAGCCTTGGCGACTTCATACGCGGCCAGCGGGAGCTGGCGAATCTCTCGATGCGGCAGCTCGCCGAAATCGCGAAGATTTCGAACCCGTATCTGAGCCAGGTCGAACGCGGCCTCTACAAGCCTTCAGCCGACGTTCTCAAGAACATCGCCAACGCGCTGCAGATCTCGGCCGAGACGATGTACACGCAGGCGGGGCTGCTCGACGACTCGCCAACCCGCGAAGAGAGCCATCACGGCGTCGAGCATGCGATAAAAATCGATCCGCGCCTTACCACCGACCAGAAAGAAGCGATCATCCGCATCTACCGGAGCTTCGTCGGAAGAGAGTAGTCGTCGTCGATCAAAGGCGCTTTCTACGTCTGCGCGGACGTGATCTGTCGGATTCTTTGATGGCTTGGTATTGCGGATAGCCTTCGGCGAGGCGAAGGAGAAGAGCTCGTAATTCTTTGGCTGCCGGGTAGAGCGGGTCGAGCGTGAGAGTACGGACCGCCCGCTGACTCGAAGCGATCAGGCCCTCGCGTTCCAAGTTATCGAGCGCTCGCTGTATCGACGAAATGGGCGTACCTGAATGCCTCGAGAGTTCCGCAGGGTAGGTTTCCCCCAGGACAGCGATGAGGAGGAGGAGCCGCGTGCGCAACTCGCTGCCGAAGATCGACGAGGCGGGAAGATTGGAGGTTCGGTCCATACGTATACTGATTAGTATAGCGGACTATACTGAGGTGTATAGCTATGCTGCCTGAGTACGCAAGTGGAGCAAAATTCGGCATGCCATCAGTTGACAGATGCAGCATGTGCTTGGTATACTTAGCACAACCAATAAGGATACCGATGAGGAGAATCAGTTCACCATGGCCGTCAACGTTTCAGAGTACATGAACAAGTTTCAGCAAGAGAGTCTCGCCGCGATGAAAGAGACGCAAGAGGCGGGCCTCAAGGCGATGAGCTCGTTCCGCGAGTTCGGCAAGGAGCTCAACGAGAAGCCCGGCACGATGCCGACGTTCGAGAACATGCCGACCCCGACCCAGCTCGTCGAGTTCTCGTTCGGCTTCGCCAGCCAGCTGCTCGAGATGCGCAAGACCTTCGCGCTTCGCATCGCCGAGATGATGGTTGAGACGCAGAAGCAGACCGAGGCAACCTTCAACGCCGCGACGATGGCGAACAAGCCGTCCTCGGCTCCCGTCAAGTAAATCGTTCGAGCCCTCTCTATCGAGCGACCGCCCGGCAAACGCCGGGCGGTCTTTTCTTTTGCCCCACGAAGAGCGCGCGATGAACGCGTCAACGACGATCACGATCGGCAACGAGCTCTCCGTCAAGCGCCTCGGCTACGGGGCGATGCGGCTCTGCGGACCACTGATCATGGGCTGGCCGCAAGATCGCGAGAATGCGCTGCGCGTGCTGCGGCGCGCGATCTCACTCGGCGTGAATTTCATCGATACGGCCGATGCGTACGGCCCGCACATCAACGAGGAGCAGATCGCGCAGGCGCTCCATCCGTATCCGAGCGATCTCGTTATCGCAACCAAGGGCGGCTGCACGCGTCCCGATGGGCGCTGGGAACGTGACGGGCGGCCGGAGCACCTGAAAGAAGCGTGCGAGGGGAGTCTGCGGCGCTTACGGGTCGATCGCATCGACCTCTATCAGCTCCACGCGGTCGATACGGAGGTTCCGCTCGAAGAACAGGCCGGTGCGTTGAAGGAGCTGCAAGAGGCCGGGAAGATCCGTTTCGTCGGGCTTTCGAACGTGGATCTGGAGCAGGTGCAGCGAGCGCAGCGCGTCGTGAAGATCGCGTCGGTGCAGAACAACTACAACGTCGGCCATCGTCTCAGCGAGCCGGTTCTGGAGTATTGCGAGCGCAACGGGATCGTTTTCATCCCGTACTTTCCGCTCGACGGCGGGGACTTGGCGGAGGTCGAAATGCTGACCGCAATCGCGCAAGCTCACGGCGCGACGATCTGGCAGGTCGGGTTGGCGTGGCTGCTCGCGCACTCGCCGGCGTTGGCGCCGATACCGGGAACGTCGTCGCTCGATCATCTCGAGGAGAACGTCGCTGCGTCGGCATTAAAGCTGAGTGACGAGGAGGTGGCGATGCTCGATGCGCCCTTCGCCCTTCGTCCTTCGTCCTTCGACTCGCTGACGCTCGCTCAGGATGACACGTGAGACGCTCGCTCAGGATGACACGGGGGGCTACGCTCGTGATGACACGGGGGCTACGCTCGCGATGACAGGTGTTACTGGGTGTCGGGGGGGTCGGTCGAGAGGGGTTGGTGTAGGAAGTATGGTTGCGGGTACTTTGACGGGATCACTTTGAACTTGCGCGGGGGCATGCTGAAGTTGAAGGCGGTGCCGATGCTGGTGGAACGCGCGTCGTTGCGGCCGAGCGTGCCGAGGTTCCAGTTGTCTTCGATGAAGTGAAGGATGCTGCCGAACTCGTAGACCGTGTGCTCGACGTGCGGTTTGACGTAGGGCGAAACGACGAGCATCGGAACCCGAAATCCCGGGCCACCCTGCCAGTTTCGCGGGCGGGGCGGAGCGACGTGGTCGTAGAGGCCGCCCCAGTCGTCCCAGACGACGACGACCGCGGTCGAGTTCCAATAGCTGCTCTTGCCGATCGCGTTGACGATCGATGCGACCCACGAGGGTCCCGTATCTTTACTCGCGCCGGGATGATCGGAGTTGGGCGTGTTCGGCGTAATCCACGATACCGCCGGGAGCCGATGCTTGGAGATATCGGTGAAGATGTCGACCGGCGTTCGTGTGACGTTCGTTTGCCACTGCGAGCTGTACCGGACGGCGTGAATGGCGTCGAAGGCGCTCCAGATGCCGGGCGTATTGCCGCGGCCCGGATCGCTCTTTTCGTACTTTAGAACCTTCACGGCATAAAACTTCCACGAGACGGATTTGGCGTCGAGCAGATCGCGCAGCGTCGTGTAGGTAAAGCATGGGAAGGGTCCGGCGTAAGGATGGACGGTGCCGTCGCGCTTAATGACTGCCGTGACGAGGCGATGCGATCCCGTTTTGAGTCCGTCGCAGCCCCACGGGAACCAGGTCGGATTATCGATTAGCGCCTCGTCGGACGAGAGCTTGGTGCCGCCGGCGATGAGCTCTTGATGCGCGGTAAAGCTCCCGCTGCCTTGGTCTTGAAAGGTGTGATCGGCCAGAACGTATTGCTTGGCCATGTCCCAATACGGTGCGATGTCGGCCGGATTGACGTATTGGTAGGGATAGGTGCATGCGGGCCCGCCGCCGCCGCCGGCACCGATCTGTTCTTTGTCGAATCCGTCCATCTTGTTCTTATCGCGCTCGGTTTGAAATCCGCTGTAATTATGATTGAGATCTTTTCCGGTTTGCAGTCCAAAGCCGCTCGGAAATCCCACACCGAGCAGACTTACCTCAGTGAGCGGGACCGTGGTCTCTCGCGGTACGGGCGTGGGACAACCCCAGGATGACGGGATCGGCTCGGCTTTACCGACTTTCGTACCGTCGGCGCCGGGAAACGTCGCGAAGAAGTTGTCGAAACTGCGGTTCTCCTGAATGACGATGATGACGTGCGCGATCGGCGTGCTCGCCGCGGCGTCGCGCATTGCGGGAAGCACCGTGCTTCCTTGGGAGAACTTGCTGCCCGAGCAAGCGAGGACGCCGCCGGCTACGCCGGCAAGGAGAAGCAAAAAGCTCGCGCGGGGTGGTCTCATAACGGGACCTTCGACGCGTATCGGGCGCGTGCTGCACGATATTATGATTCAAAGGTGACTTCGGTTACTTGCCCGTGCAGGCTGGGTACGAAGGTCCGCGAAACCGAGGCAGACGCATCCCGGCTCTTTGGTGAGGTAAGCATGGTTTATCTGAACAAAATTGCGATGTCGTTCATCGCAGGCTCGCTGCTCGTCTTGACGGCGTGTAACGCGCACAGCATTCCGTCGACGGCTACGTCGATGTCGTCGTTTTCGTCGGCCGACTCATCGGTCGTTACGAACGTCGACACGACCTCGATGTTAAAGAAGTTTAAGAAGAACGTCCCGATCGGATCGACGGTCGATCCGAAGAACGGCGATATGGGGCCGCGCGGAGCCTCCATCGTCGCTACCGGATTTGGCGGTTTGAAGAAGGGCCAAGTTCTGAACTGTAATTTCGACGATAAGACCGGTGCCGCCGCTAAGGGCATGACGATCGAAAAACTTGGTCCGAGCCCCGGAAAACCCGCTACGTTTGCGACGAATACGAAGATGTTGGGCTGCGCCGACGATTCGGTGAGTCCGGCCAGCGACGACGTGTACGCGGCCGGTTTCGGCAGCGGGCTCATCGTGCAGTTCAAGCCGAGCGGCAAGGTCGGAAAGACCTGGGGCAAGCCGATGGTACATCCGATCTCGGTTGTGGATGCGGCCTGTACGGGCGGCGTCTCGCACTGCGGCTACTCGGCGGAGTACGTTTACGCCAGCGACGCGGCTATCGGGGGCATCGTTTCGTTCAGCGTCAACTTTTACGGAAACCGAAAGGCGACCGAAGTGATCAGCGGCTTCGCCGTCAACAAGAAGAGCGGTTGGAGCGCGCTCGGGCCGGCCGGCCTTGCCTTCGATTCGAACAAGAAAGGCACGCTCTACGCGGTCGACGGCGTCGACAACACGGTCGTCACGTTCAACAATGCGACCGAACTGCTCGTCCCCAGTGAAATCGTCGTAAAAAAAGGCGGCAAGACGTTCACTTGCAAGTATCCCAAGACGACGTGCGGTAAGCTAATCCATGCGGGTGCGCCGCTCAACGCGCCGGTGGCGATGACGCTGCTTCCCAACGGAAATCTGATCGTGGCGAACTCAAAGGGCGGTAACACGCTGGTAGAACTGACGCCGACGGGTAAGATCCTCGCGACGAAGGTGGTGGACACGAGCACGACGGCGGGTATCTTCGGCCTGCGCGCTTCCGGAACGAACGACAGCGACACGGTGCTGTACTACACGGATAGGAACGACAACAAACTGCACGAGCTCGAGCAGTAGGTTACGGCGTCAAAGCAAAGATCGTTCCGTAACCGCGGTGGCCGCCGAAAATGGTGGCGCCGTATAACGCGCCGTTGAGCGTGAGCAGCCCGGGTGCCGGTACCTTGCCGCCCGAATTGCAGTCGAAGGCATACGCGATGCGTTCGGCACCCGATTGGCTGACTTGAAATACCGTCCCGCCGTCGCTCCCCGAGACGCCGCAGACGTTGCCTCCTGAGGAGGTACCGTAGAGCATTCCGCCGTCGGCAACCAACGTACCCTGCGGGTAGAGACCGTCGGGCGCTCCTTTGAAGGCATAGAGCACCGACTCGGAACCCGAAGCACTCGTCTCGAAGACGGTTCCGCAGTTGCATGCCGACCCGCCCTGCGTCGTCGTTCCGTAGAGCCGGCCTTTACGCAGGATCAATCCGCCTGACGGATTGCCGCCGTCGGGTCCGCCCCCGAACCGATAGAGCACCGTCTCGTTGCCCGCAGCACTCACTTGGAAGATCGTCCCGCAGTCGTTGCCGCAACCGTTTCGGCCGCCAAGGTAGGTGGTTCCGTACAGAGTACTGCCGACCGCGAGCAGCGCTCCTTCGGGGAGCGCGCCGTCGTCGCCGCCGGTGAAGCGGTGCAGTACGCGTTCGTGACCTGCGGTGTCGATTGCGAAGAGCGTGCCGCACCCGTTGGCAAAGAAGTTGCGGCACATTCGGTTTCGTCCGCCGACCCAAGTGACGCCGTAAAGCGTATGGTCGAGCCGAGTTAGGCCGACGATCGGCGCGACGCCGTCGGAGCCACCTTTGAAACGGTAGAGCACTCGCTCTTGACCGGAGGTCGTGACCGAAAAGACAGTTCCGCATCCAGGGATGCCGAACGGAGTCTGCGGGCAGTGGCGCCCTCCGGCGCCGGTCGTTCCATAGAGCGCGCCCTTCACGGCGATAAGCCCACCGTTAGGCGATCGTCCATCGGAGCCGCCCGCAAAACTATAGATCACGCGCTCCACACCCGAAATGCTGATGGAAAAGATGGTGCCGTCGTCGTGCGTACCGCCGTGTTGCGTCGTGCCGTAGAGGGCGCCGTTAAATGCGGTGAGCGCACCGGTCGGCGTGGACCCATCTTTGGTCGGGCTCTTGAAGTCGTAGAGGTTGACGTAGCCGCCGCTCGTTAGCAACCGCGCCGCGGACGAGTCGGCCGAGACGGGTGGAGTTGAGTTCGCGCGATCCGCGCAGCCTCCGAGCATTATCGCTGCGACGCAGACGGCGCCGAATCGGAAGGATTGCATGGGGGTCGGTACCTTCGAGCAGACTGCGCGCCGTTCCCCGAGGGGTGCGAAACCCCGGTCGCGGGTGAGCCGGTCGTTAGCAGTATGAAGATTCGCATCGTGCCCGCGCGGCAATTACTCGAAGGCGGCGGCTTCGTCGTCCATCGCCCGTTCCCGGTCGACGGCCTCTCGTACGTCGATCCGTTTCTCTTGGTCGACGAGATGGGACCGGCGGAGTACGGCCCCGGTGAGGCAATCGGAGCTCCGGACCACCCGCATCGCGGCTTCGAAACGGTGACGTACATGATCGACGGCGCGATGCAGCACGAGGATTCGCACGGACATCGCGGTGAGATCCGCAGCGGAGACGTGCAGTGGATGACGGCGGGCGCGGGCGTGGTTCATTCGGAGATGCCGGCGCCAGACATCCTCGAGCGGGGCGGGAAGATGCACGGCTTTCAGATTTGGGTGAATCTTCCGAGAGAGCGGAAGATGGCGCAGCCGCGTTATCAGGAGTACGCCAGCGCGCAGCTCCCGGAATACCGGCAAGGCGGGCGCTGGGTGCGCGTGATCGCCGGGGAAGCCGACGGACGCCGCTCGCCGATCGAGACGAGCATTCCGACGACGATGCTGCACGTGCGGCTCGATGCCGGAAGCTCGGCCTCGTTTGCGATCGCGCCGGGCTCGAACGCAATCGTCCACGTGATCTCCGGCGCCGGAACGGTGTCGAACGACGAGGTGAGCGCGCACGAGGTGGCGATCGTCGAAGATTCGCCGGCGCAGCTCGAGCTTGCGGCGGGCCAGGACGGTTTCGAGTTTCTGCTGTTGGCGGGCCTGCCGATCGGCGAACCGGTTGCGAGATACGGACCATTCGTGATGAACACTGTCGACGAGGTGAGGCGCGCGTTTGACGATTTTCACGCGGGGCGGTTTGGTGAAATCGGGACGTCTGCCCCGGGAGCGCCGTCGTGAGCCGCAGAGGCTAACGCATGGCCGCTCCGAAGCAATTCGGCGACGATGCGGCGACAGTGGAGATTCGACCCGTGCGCCTCCGAAGCGGCCGATCGAGTTCGCTCGGAGATCCGGCAGGCCCTGGAGACCCACGAGCGCGAGGACGCGATCGTGCGCTTGGACATCATCTACGCAGAGATCGTTTCCAATGCGGTTCGCCACGCGCCGGGCGTATTGGAAGTGCGCGTAGAGTGTGGGGCGCGCGGCGGCGACGTGACGCTGCACGTGATGGATCGTGGACCGGGATATCGCGTAAACCCGAGGCTTCCCAGCGATCTCTTTAGCGAGACCGGACGCGGCCTCTTCATCATTTCGATGCATGCCGATCACTTCACCGTGGAGCGGCGCCACGGCGGCGGCAGCCACGCGCGCATTGTGCTGCGGGCGCTTTCGGTCGTGTAAAGGAGGGAGTTCATGGATTTCGCCTACCATGTGGTCGACGTCTTTACGACGACGCCAATGCAGGGCAACGCGCTCGCCGTATTTCCGGATGCAACCGGAATGGAGAGCGCGACGATGCAGCGCGTCGCTCGCGAGCTCAACCTTTCGGAGACGACGTTCGTCCTTCCGCGAGAATCGCAGGACGGCGCGACGCGGGTGAGGATCTTTACGCCGGCCGCGGAGCTGCGGTTTGCGGGCCACCCGACGATCGGCACGGCCTTCGTGATGCGCCGGCTCGGCATCGTCGACCGGCACGTCGAGTCGTTCGCGTTGAACGAGAACGTGGGGCGCGTGCCGATTCGCGTCGACGCGGGCGAAGACCCGATTCTGTGGCTGACGACGCCGCCGATTCGGAAGCTTGCGGAGTTTTCGCGCGATCGCTGCGCCAGGGCGCTGAGCTTGAGCCCCGACCGGCTGGCGGCGGGCGTTCCGTGCGAACAGCTCTCGGCGGGAAGCCCGCTGATCTTCGTGGCGGTCAAGGATCGCGCGGCCGTCGACGCAGCGCAGCTCGATGGTGCCGTGTACACGGATTTGCTGCGAGCATCGAGAGAGGCCACGTCGATCTTCGTCTTCGCAGCGACCGAGCACGGCGCGTACTCGCGCATGTTCGCACCGCAGTTCGGCATTATCGAGGATCCTGCGACGGGAGGCGCGACCGGGCCGCTCGCGGCCTTTATGATGAAGCACGGCATCGTCGGGAGCGCAGACGGGACCAAGTTCGTCAGCGAGCAGGGAGTGAAGATGGGGCGCCGCAGCCTGCTGCACGTGTTCGTCCACGGCGAGAGCGGACGCGACGGGATCGAAGTCGGCGGGAACGTGGTGCACGTCGCCGAGGGGACGATGCGGCTGCCATGATCGCGGTTGTCGCTCTCGTAGCCGCCGTAGCTTCGCCGGTGCAGAGCGGCGAGTGGGCCGGATACATGCAACGCGGCGCATCACGGCTGCAAGTTACGATCGAAATGCCGTCCGGGGAAACGGCCTCGGCGTTCTTCTCGGCGCCCGCCCTTGGGGCGATCGAGATACCGTTACGCAACGTAACGCTGAGGCAAAGCGTGCATTGGGAGCTGACCGGCGATACATCGACGACTGAGTTCGACGGCACGGTAAACGGCACGACGATCACGGGGACGTTCCGCGATCCGGCGGGTAATGGGAGCTTCTTGCTGCAGCTCGCGTCTTTGTCGACCGAGAAGCCTTACCAAAAGCAGGAAGTGAATTTTCAAAACGGGCCGGTTACTCTCGCCGGAACCGTCTATGCACCGAAGGGCACCGGGAAGCATCCGGCGATGATCTTCGTTCACGGGTCGGGTGCCGAAGGGCGCTGGGGCGCGGCCTATTTGGCCGATTACGTCGCAAGACGCGGAATCGTGGCGCTAATTTATGACAAGCGCGGCGTCGGCGCCTCGACGGGCGATTGGCGTGCTTCGACGATGGAGGACCTTATCGGTGACGCGCGCGCCGGCGTTGCCCTCCTGGCGCGCCGCGCGGACGTCGACCAGAATAACATCGGCGTGTACGGTCACAGTCAAGGCAGTACCATAGCGCCCGCAATTGCGCAAAACAATCCCAACGTCGCATGGATCATCGCCGCCGACGGTTACGTCGGGCCCAACTACCAACAGGATCTCTATCGCGTCGATCGCATGCTTTCGAAGCGCTACTCCGGTACGGACCTTGCGCAGGCGGAGCGCGTCTACGCGGAGATGGTGGATCTCGCGCGTTCCGGCGCGTCACTGCAGCCCCTGTACTCCGACGTGCAACGATACAAGAACGCGCCCTGGCTCGCGGACCTCGGCATTCCGTCGGAGGACAACTGGGTGTGGGCTTGGTATCGCAAAACCGGCAACTACAACAACCAATCCGCGTGGGCCACCGTCCGCGTTCCCGTGCTGATCATCTTCGGCGCCGACGACCAACTCGTTCCCCTGCAAAGCATCGCCGCGACGACTGCGATCTTACGGGAGAACGGCGACCGCAACGTTCTCGTGCACGTCTTTCCAAAAGCCGACCACACGTTGCACGTTCCGCCTGCATCCTCGTCAGGATGGCCGAGCCTCCCCGATGGCTTTCCACAGATCATTGTGGATTTCGCAACGCACGCTTCGGCCGCGACCTCGTCAGTGCCGGCTCTTGGCGCAGGTTACGCCGTCGCCCGCGGCTACGCAGAGCTCGCATGACGCTGAAATCGTTAAAGCCGCTCAACCTCCTTGGGATGCCGATATGGGCAGGCCTACCGAGGATTTGTTTTGCGATCGTTGCCGTGCGCATTGGATCCGACGGGTCGATTGAGAACGCGCAGATTTTTCGCTCCAGCGGCGACCTCCATTTTGACCAGTCTTTTAGTTCGGGCTGCGCGTCACTCGACTTACAAAGCCAAAGTGAGCGGTTGCAAACCTGTTGAAAACACGATTCTTTTTAAGACGAGCCTTACCGGAGGTTATGCGCCCGGTCCCAATGATAAGCCGACGCCTCCGCGTTGGCTGGCCGACCTCACCCCATCCCCGCCTCCCTAAGCATTCCGCGGCGAAATCCAAATGCAGCGGCTAGTGGGGATTAGCATTCGGCGCCTTTGAACGTCGCAGGTTCCATAACCCGTGCGCTGAGACGATAGCGGAGAAGACGGAGGTCACGGCGAGCGCGAGGAGAGTCCAAACGAAGAAGAACGCTCCACTGGACTCAGCGAGCGTGCCGGCCAGTCCTCCTGCTCTGTTCACGTGAACGGTGAAAACCACCATGCCCGCGAGCGATCCGAGGAGCATGATCGCGTACCCCGACCGCCGCTCGGCGAGCACCAGCGCCCCGTATAGCCAGATGACGAGGATAGCGATTACCACGACGTTTGAGACCGGTGACCTATCGGTGCCATAGACGATGTCATCCGTCAAGTGAAGGGAGAGGAGGATGATCGAGAGCAGAGACATGATGGTTAAGAGATTGTTGCGCTTCATACGGGATAAGATTAGCATATTTTAGCTGCGGACTTTTTCACCCCATTTGCGATCGGATACGCGCTCTTGAGCCGGTCGCGGTTCTCCTCACCAAGTGGAGAGTGTACGGACTCAGGCGGGGACGTCTTCATCATCGACACGGGGCAGCTCAGATCTGGGAGTATGGTCACGGCGCGAAAAGCCCGAAGAACATCCTGGACGATAGTCTAAGATGTACGTGTTGCCCGTCGTCACGACGTAGAGCAGGTCGCCACTTGACCCCGACGGTTGATGTGCTCGGCTTTGCGTTGACGTGGCCGGCGGTACGGCATCGCTCTGCGTCCCGCCACATCCGGCGAGAAGCGCGACGCTGAGGGCAGTTACTAGGCCCCGGATGATCGACGCTGATCGCATGGTATCGCTCCTACGGCCTCCCGTTGAATGCCGCTAAGCATCTGTGCGGGGGCTTGAGCCTGAATCCCGAACGGTCTAAGCCGGTGCGGTTGCATCAGAGGAGTAAGGCAGATCAGGAGCTTGGATTTTGGGCGCTGCATATGCGGCTTTGCTGCTGCGGCGATGCTTGCCGGTTGCGGTGGATTGCAGGCGCCGATAAACGTGCCGGGCGCGATGCCGCAAAGCCGGACGGTCGCACATCGCGCCGGGCGCGCCGGATCGTGGATGGCGCTGGAAGCGAAGGGCGAGGACCTGATTTATCTTTCCGAATACGCGAGCGGCACCAACGCGGTCTACGTTTATGCGTATCATTCGGGTAAGTTTGTAGGACAACTCACCGGATTCGACACGGCCCAGGGGCTGTGTGTTGATCGAGCCGGGGACGTCTTCGTGACTGAATTATATGGTCAGGATATCGTCAAATATGCGCATGGAGGCACGAAGCCTAAGGCACGTTTGAAAGATGCAGGTTTCGCTCCGGGTGCGTGTGACGTTGATCCGACAACTGGTGACCTCGCAGTGGCGAACTATTGCGGACAATCCGTTTCCGATTGCATTGGATCAAACGCTGGGGATCTCGTCGTCTACCCGAAAGCGCGAGGGACGCCCGAAAGCTATCACAATAAGGCCGTGTCGACTTATTTGTTCTGTGGGTACGACTCGATGGGAAACCTTTACGCTGATGGCGGCGGATCACCGGGCTATCCCGGATTCGAATTTGTAGGCCTCCGCCACCGAACCAAGAAGCTGCGTACCATTACGCTGGATCAGAGTATTTCGGGGACGGGAGGCGTTCAATGGGACGGATCTCATGTGGTGGTCGGTGACGCTTCGTATCGAATCCTCTATCAGTTTTCGATCAATGGATCGAGGGGAACCAAGATCGGTTCGACTACTCTTCGGAATACTTCATTCGAGCAGTTTTGGATCACCCAAAACAAAGTGCTGTCGACGGCTGCTACGTACCGCAGGTCCTGGGTTCAGTTCTTCGACTATCCAGCGGGCGGCGATTACACAGGGCGATTCAACGCCCATCGCGCCTACGGGATTACGGTTAGTCGCGCAGGGCGCTGATTGTCGAGGCCCCACGCTCACGCTGATGGCAACGTGATCAAGACGGTCAAGGATTTGGCAGTGCTGTAAATGGCGAGATGGTTACAATAATGAGAGGCGACGCATATGCGCCGCCTCTCATTACTTAACGGTTACGCTCCGCGTTTTTATTGACGATCTTGGCTACCTGCCGTTCTCACTGGAGGAGGCCAGCTACTTCTTCTTAGCAGAGCGCGCCTGGAAATCTGGCGCGCTTTTGCTACTCGGCGGCATGCGTGGACGGGACCTCGGGCTCGATTCTCGGCGCTCTCGGGAGAAACGATGTCGGACAGCGAATCGACCTGGCCAAGGGACGGCGTTTGTTAATGAGAAGAGCAGGGTGCAAGGCAATGCGACGAATCTTTAACAATATGAGCCGGAGACAATCGTCGGGTAAGTCGTAGGGCGCTATGGCCTTTGAGGATGATAACCCCACGATCGACTGCGCGTACTGCGGTCATAAGATAAGCGCTCAGGCTCGCTTCTGTAGGCGCTGTGGCAACGCGACGAACAGCGCGCCTCCAACTTGTGCGAAGTGCGGCGCTGTCGCTGAGGCCACCGATGCCCGCTTTTGCTCAGAATGCGGTGCCGCGCTGCATTCGTCGGTGCCAGACTCTGAAACGAGGCCATTGATTGTAGCGACGCCGGTTCGAAGAAGCGCGCCCGCCGAGCCCCTGCCGATCTCCTCGCTATCGCCCGCACCGCCAAAGTACAACCTTTGGCTGTGGGTTCTCGCCTTAGTCATCGTTGCTGCTGGCGCTTTCGCTGCCACACACACCGACAAAGTCGCGGCTTGGTTACACGCCCCTAGCGGTCAACAAGCGCGCGTCAACCAAAAAAGCCCAGCGGCGATGCGGGCTGCAGTACAGAGTTTCTATAACGCGATAAACCACAGGGACTTCCAGCGCGCATATTCGCTGGTATCCCAGTCGTTTCGTGCGTTCAAGCCGTACGACCAATTTGTTGAAGGTTACTTCGCGACTCAAAGCATTAGCATCTCAACCGGCACGCCTACTGGCGATTTTGTGCCGACTACCATTAATGCTACGGATAAAGCCCCAAGTGGAACGAGATCACGAACTTTCGAGGGCGGTTGGCATGTCATTTGGAGCAATGGGAGCTATCGTCTCGACAGTGGCGCATTCCGCACCGTGGCTGACACGGCGCCACAACCTACGTCCTCGGGCGTTGAAGGAGCCACGAATAAGACGGGTCTGACGTTAGGTAGTGCTGGCGACGAATCCGTAGCTATGGTTGCGACACCGGATACGGAATGTGCCGTGCTTAAAGAGTTGGTGGTGCTCCACGATGAATTCGCGAACGGTTCTATCGATGAGCAAACGGCCTCACGACGCCTGCGTAGCGTTCCAGGATACGCCGAAGTGAAAGCTGGCTCAAGCATTGAGCGGACGGGGCCGGAGACAAGCATCACGTGCGCTGGCATGGAAGGGATACCGCTGGAACTCGTGCCCGTCCGAGTTCTTGACGGACCGCAGGCAGGCACTAGCGGATTTGCGGTGCCTGCGAATATACAAACCCACAACGACGGCTTGGGCAGCAGTTCTGAAGCGATCAACGCCGCTGTCTCTACAGAGAGCGCTACTCCGCAGAGTGCGTCGCAAGGTGCATCTACCGGAGCTAACAGCAATTGCCCGGAGCAGCAGCATATTAAAGACTTCATCCTCGACCACCCGCCCGTTCCGGCGCCACCGTCCGACACCGGGCTCGGCTACTTCGCACAGCGGGTGTCTCAACTAAGCGTCGCACAACAGCAGATTGTGTACCAGCGGTCCGTAGCCTATAACCCCTTGTCGGCTACGGGGGATGACATCGTTAAGGTGCTTGCAAACCACTGCAGACTTGCGGATCTGGAGTCGCTCGCCGGGCGGACGAAGAACCCGACGGCGGCCTGGAAAACCGCCGACTATGCGCCCAACGTGCAAAACGCGGACGATGTGAGTAAGGCGTCTGCTGACTTGGTCGGTGGAGAGATGGCGGCTGAACTCGCGGTCGAAGCCCGCGGTCTTGTCAGCGAAGTCGTCGTAGAACGCCTGTACGCTGCATTTGAACCCGTGATTCCACTTTCAACTATTCCGATGAAGTTCAGGGAGGGTTCGGTCACAGCGCTTACGCGCTAAGGACGCCGTTAGACGGGGCCGCAACAGCAGCGCGCTTGTCGAAGCGTTGCTACCCGTGCGCGAAATCGACTCTCTTCCAGCAACCAAAAAAAGCGCGCATCGCCTTATTTCGCGGGCCTTTTTAAACTTGGGCGGTATAAGGATTGAACTTATGACCTCTTCCGTGTCAAGGAAGCGCTCTCCCACTGAGCTAACCGCCCGAAAACGTTCCACCAGATTCGCAGCAGAGCGCCGCGACCCTCCAACCGAGCGTTTGACAAGGCAATCTCGGCATGATAGAGTGGCGCGTATTACTCGCTCGTCAAAGGAGGCTCGATGAACAATATGCGTCAGTTCACCTCCACCACGCCGTTCAACGGTGTGGGGTCGGCGTGCGTTGGACCTTCGTCCTTGAAACCTTAAGTACGGCTCGAGCGGCGAGCTCGTTAGGACGAAGGCCTCCGCGATCGACCGGAGGCCTTTTCATTTCTCAATTTCTGCACTCATGCTTATCGAGGTGAATCATGGAACTCTGGCTAGAGGCCGAGATCCGGATTCGCCGTGACGACGCCTTGGAAAACGCCCGCTGGAGGCGGTCGGCTCGCCTCGCGCGCAGCGGACGAAGTTCAGGGGCCCGCACTCGTCTTGCCGACGGTGCGCAGGCGGTGAGTGAAGCGCTGGCAGTGCTGGCGCGCAACTTGCGGAACGGCGAAGCCGCGTAAACGGCTTACGGGAGGGCGTGCTCGACGTTGGTGTCGGCGCCCTCCCATTCTTTTTCGAAGCGAGCGCGAACCGTCGCGGCTCGATCGCTCTGACCGCTCGCGGCGAGCGCTTGCGATAAGCCGAAGAGCGCGCGAGGATCGTTGCGATAGGCAGCCAGCGCATCGCCGAACGCCGCGATCGCTCCGGCGGCGTCGTTGCGGCGAAGTCTCATCGCGCCGAGAGCTTCATCGGCGGGAAAGATCGGAATCAACTCGCCGCTAAAGGCATCGCGTTGGTTCGCGGCACTTTCCTCGATCAGGCGTTCCGCCTCGTCGTATTTTGCGTCGGCTTCGGAGAGCCGCGCAAGAAAGAGTTGCGGCATGTAGCCTTGGGCTGCGTTTGAAGCTGGAATCTTTGCGGCGAGGGCGTGCGCCTCCGCGACGCGGCCTAAGTGCAGCGCCGCGAGCCCGCGGACGCTCGTTGCGGCGAATTCGTTTCCGTCGGCAGCGTACGCCGTGTCGTAGCGACCGAACCGCAGCGCGGTAAAGGCGTCGAAACTCGTTTCAAAAGCGGCGCTCATGCGACCGCTCCAGCGTTGAGCAACCGCGTAGTTCCCGAGCATCATCGCGGCGGAGTAACCGACGGCGACGTCGTGTTTGGCGTACTGCTCGGAATGATCGGCGCCGCCTCCGTCCGCAGTGAGCTGCGACATGAGCAGGAAGGCGCGTTCGCTGGAGCGCAAGGCGGCGGCGTAATTTCCTGTCTCGAGCCAGTAATGCGCGGGCATGTGCGCGAGGTGCTCGGCTTGCGGCGGGAATGCATCGGCATCGAGCCGTTCTGCACAAGGCAGCGCGGGCGTTCGGTCCGGCGCGAGATCGTAGAGGTGGATGCAGAGATGGTTGGCCATCACGTTCACGGGGTCGTCGCGCAGAACTTTGGCGACGAGCGAGAGCGCCTGGCGCGACTCGTCGCTGGCCGGCGCGCCACTCTGCCACCCGAGGCCGCCGTGCTCGAGAAGCGCTTCGGCGGCAAGGAGGTCCACGTTTTCGTCCCGGGACGTCTGCGCAAAGGCGAGCATCGCTCCGCGATACGTCGCATCGTTCGCCGTCCAGTTTCGAAAGGAGCCCGCATAACGCGACGCCATGATTTCGACGAGCCGGCGTTCTCCCGGCGGCAGAGCTTCCGCGAGCGCGGAGGCTTTCCGGATTGCGGCGGCCGCACGCGCGAAACGCTCGCCGGAAAGCGGCGTATTCAAATCGGGACCCGCTGCAAGCGCTTCACCCCAATAGGCCATCGCGAGCTGCGGGTCGAGTGCCGCAGCTTGGGAGAACGCTTGCGTTGCATCCGTGCCGTCGTACGCATAATAGAGGAAAAGCCCGCGATCGATCGCGGCTTGCGCTTGCGGATTGGCCGTGGGGACCGCAAGGTGCACCGACGCGGCTGCTGACGCCGCCGCGAAGACGACCGCGAACAGATTCACGCGATGTTTTTCAACCGCTGCGAGTCGCTCTCCGTGCTGGACAGGCTGCTGCACGGTAGGGTACGATGCTGTTTTGTCCAAGGAGCCGCTACCGGCACGGGCGCGTAGCTCAGCGGGAGAGCATCCGCTTCACACGCGGGGGGTCGCTGGTTCGAGCCCAGCCGTGCCCACCATACGTCGGCGGTGCCGGCCTTGGCGCTGTAGCTCAGTTGGTTAGAGCGTCGCCCTGTCACGGCGAAGGTCGTGGGTTCGAGCCCCATCAGCGTCGCCACCGATAGTCCAGCAAGGCCCCTACCTCTATCGTAAGGGCCTTGCGGTACTC